>NZ_RAWM01000079.1 GCF_003668875.1 Corallococcus interemptor
CCCCCGCGCCCCTTTATCGCGCACGTAAGCCGGCCCCCCGGACATGAGGGGGCCCGGACGCCTGGAAGCAGGGGAGGCCTTCGCCTCGGGGCCTCAGCCGCCGGAGACGGAGGGGCCGTCCTCGCGGGGCAGCCACACGACGAAGCGGGTGCCGTCCGCCGCGCCCGACTCCACGGAGATGCGCCCCCCGTGGGCCAGGGCGATCTGCCGCACGATGAAGAGCGACAGCCCCAGCCCGTCGTCCGCGGAGCACAGGGCGCGGTGCTTGAACGGCTCGAAGAGGGTGCCCTGGTACTCCGGCGGCACCCGGCAGTCCGGGTCGTGCACCTGCACCGTCACGCCGTCGAAGCGCCCCGTCAGTTGGAGCACCACGGAAGAGGACACCGGGCCGTGGTGCAGGGCGTTGCCCACCAGGGAGTCCATCAGCTGGAAGAGCCGCTCGCTGTCCCAGGTGCCCTTCAGGTCGCCGCTGGTGACCAGCCGCAGGTCGCGGCCCGGGTGGGCGCGCTGCCGGTCCGCCATCACGCGCTCCGCCAGCTGCCCCAGGTGGACGGGGGCGGGGTGCACCGGCAGGCCGTTGGACAGCCGGGCGCGGGTGAAATCCAGGAGCTGGCGGATCAGCCGCTCCACGCGGCGCACGCCGTGGCCCACGCGCCCTACCTGTTCGGTCAGGGCCTCCGGCATCGCCGGAGCGTGCTGGAGGGCCAGCACGTCGCACTGGAGCGTCTGGAGTGGGCCCTTGAAGCCGTCCCCCGCCGCGTCCAGGAACTGGTCGCGGAAGTGCTCCATCCGCATCAGGCGCTCCTCGGCGGCCTTGCGGATGCTCACGTCCCACACCGCGCCCATGCGCACCGCGCGGCCCTGGAAGGTGGCGGACCGGCCCATCACCTCCACGGGGATGCGGCGGCCGTCGCGGTGGAGCACGGCCAGCTCGTACGGGGCCTCCACGCCGCGCTCCATCACGTCCCGGGCGGGGGCGCGGAACTCCGGCGCCACGCAGTCCAGGATGTTCCGGCCGATCAGCTCCGCCGTCTCGTAATAGCCCAAGAGCCGCCCCAGCCCGGGGCTGATCTCCAGGAACTGACCGCGGTCGTGGAAGAAGTACCCGTCGCAGGAGATCTCCACGATGGAGCGCATGTGCTCCTCGCTCGCCCGGAGCGCCGCCTCCTCGCGAAGGCGCGCGGAGCTGTCCCGCACGAGCAGCAGCACCCCCGCCGAACCCGCCGGCATCGCGCTCACGGTCAGGTGGCGCAGCGTGCCCACCTCGCCGAAGCGGCCCGACACCAGCTCCTCCGCCACGCGCTCACCGGACAGCGCCCGCGCGAGCAGCGGTGACAGGGGGGGCGCCAGGCCCGGCCACGCCTCCGACAGGTAGCGCCCCACGCACAGCCCGGACGGGCGGCCGCACAGCGCCCCCAAGAGGTCGTTCATCCAGACGAGGCGGGAGTCTCCGTCCACCAGCGCCACCCCCCAACCCGGCGCGTTGAGCAACGCGCCCAGGAAGGGCAGGGTCTCCTCGGGAACCCCCGGGGACGGAAGGGCTCCGGGAAGCCGTTGGAACACTGGCTGCGGCATGGGCGGGTCGTCTCGGAAAACGCGGGCTTGTCCGCGTTAGTGAGAAGTATACCCATTCCCGGAGCCAACGGGAAATACAGGTTTGGCTAGGACTGCGGGGCAACCCGGACAACCCGGCGCGTTGGCCGCACCGGGAGTGAGGCCCAGGCTCGAAGCTACTTCAGCTCGCGGCGCAGCTGCTCCAGCTGGGTGCGCAGGGTGCCGTCGTAGAGGGTGCCACCGACCTGGGCGGCCACGCCGCCGAGCAGGGCCGGGTCCACCCTGGTCTCCAGCACGACGCTGCGCTGGGTCAGCTGCTGCAGCGACTGCTGGAGCTGGGCGACGGCGTCCGCGGAGAGCGGCACGGCGCTGGTGACCTGGCCCCGGACGCGACCCGCGCGGGCGTCCGCCATGTCGCGGTAGAGCCGGGCGATGTCGGGCAGGTAGCCCAGGCGGTTGCGGTCCACCAGCAGGCGCACCGCGTTGGCCAGCGCGGGCTCCGCGGGGGAGGGCATGGCCTGGAGCAGGGCCTCCACCACGCGGCTGCGCTGGGCGCGGCTGTAGGCGGGGTTGAGCAGCACGTCCGACAGTTCGGGGCTCTGGCCCACGACGGCGGCGAAGGCGTTGAGCTGCTCGGCGACGGCGTCGGTGCGGTTGCCTTCCGCTGCGACGTCGAGGATGGCGCGGGCGTAGCGGCGGGCGATGGAGACGTTCACCATGACGCTGGCGCCCTTAGCATGGGGCGTTCCTGGCGGCAATGATGCCGGCGCCGCGCTGGATCGCCGTGGCCGTCCGGGGCCTCCGGAGGTCCTTGGAGGCAGGCCGGCGCCCGGCAACGGACGCCCTGGGTGCGACAGGACTTGGCGGAAGTGGGCGCTTACCCATAGCGTGGGCCCCACCCTCGCCATGCAAGAACCTGTCATTGGCATCGACCTGGGCACCACCAACAGCGTCGTGGCGACCGTGGAAGACGGACGTCCGCGCCTCATCCCCTCGCGCTCGGGAGGACGCCTCACGCCCTCGGTGGTAGGCCTCACCCGGGCGGGCGACCGCCTGGTGGGGCAGGCGGCCCAGGCCCTGGGGGAGGAGCACCCGGACGCGGTGGTGTGGGCCACCAAGCGCTTCCTGGGGCGCCGCTACACGCCGGAGCTGGTGCAGCAGGCGAAGGCGGTGGTGCCGTATCCCCTGGTGGCCGGCCCCACGGGCGACGTGCGCGTGAAGCTGTCCGGCCGCGTGCTGCCCGCCACGCAGGTGTCCGCCTTCATCCTGGGCGAGCTGCGCCTGGACGCGCAGGCGCACTTCGGGCGGGACGTGCGCAAGTGCGTCATCACCGTCCCCGCCAACTTCGACGACAACCAGCGTCAGGCCACGCGGGAAGCGGCGGCCATCGCGGGGCTGGAGGTGGTGCGGCTGGTCAACGAGCCCACCGCAGCGGCGCTGGCGTACGGCCTGTCGCGCGGCTTCGAGGGCAGCGCGCTGGTGTTCGACCTGGGCGGCGGCACCTTCGACGTGTCCATCCTGGACGTGAAGGCGGGCGTCTTCGAGGTGAAGGCCACCGGCGGCGACCACGCGCTGGGCGGCGAGGACTTCGATCAGCGCATCGTCCAGTGGCTGCTGGCGCAGGTGGAGGACTCCTTCCAGGAGGCGGTCTCCAAGGACGCGCAGTCGCTCAGGCGCCTGAAGGTGGCGGCGGAGGCGGCCAAGCGCGAGCTCACCGACAACGAAGAGGCCACCATCTCCGTGTCCGGCCTGGGGGACCACACCGCGGGCGTGAAGCGCTTCACGGAGATCAACACCGCGCTCACGCGCAGCTTCTTCGAAACGCTGTCGGAGCCGCTGTCGCGCCGCTGCCTGGACGTCTGCAAGAGCGTGATGGCGGAGGCGCGGATGGATCCGCGCTCCGTGGACGTGGTGCTGCTGGTGGGCGGGATGACGCGCGTGCCGCTGGTGCGCCGGCTGGTGGCGGACTTCTTCGGCCGCGCGCCCTCCACGGACGTGCACCCGGACGAGGCCGTGGCGCTGGGCGCCGCGGTGCAGGCGGACGAACTGGTGCGCCAGGCGGGCCAGGCGCTGCTGTTGGACGTGGCCAGCCAGAGCCTGGGCGTGGGCGTGATGGGCGGGCGCGTGAAGCGGCTCATCCCCAAGAACACGGGCGTGCCCGTGGTGGCCCGGGACATCTTCTTCCCCGGCACCTCCGGCCAGTCCGAGGCGCGCATCCCCGTGTACCAGGGCGAGAGCGAGTTCCAGGACGAGAACCACAAGCTGGGCGAGGTGGTGCTCAAGAACCTGCACGTCGCCAACCGCGGGGAGACGCCCCTGGAGGTCGTCTTCGAGCTGTCCGGCGAGGGCATCCTCGCGGTGAAGGCCACCGACCTGACCTCCGGCAACATGGATCTGGTGCGCCTGGAGGCCCGGGCCGGCCTGCCGCAGGGCGAGGCGGAGAAGCTGGGCCAGGAGCAGTCCAATTACGCCCAGGCGCAGGGCGTGGTGGACGCGCGCAAGGCGGAGGAGACCTTCCGCAAGCTGCTGGAGCGCGGGGAGAAGCTGGCGCGCCTGCTCCAGCAGAGCGCCCGGGAGAACCCCAGCCCGGAGGCCGAGACGGCCGTGGGCACCGTGCAGCAGCTGCTGGTGGGCGGCAAGGACGCGCTGGCCGCCGGTGACGCCGCGCAGTGCGCCCTCATTGCCCGTCAGCTCACGAAGCTGTTGTCCGGCCGCGCCGAGCCCCGCGGCTGACGTCCCGCGGCACACGGACGAGGCGTCCACCAGCGCACGTTGTGGCGCCGCGTGCGTGGTGCCTTTCGCGGAGTCCGCGTATCTCCGGGAGTCATGATGACCCCCGGCTTTTCTCCCCGCCCGAGAGACCTGGTCTTCGTGGTGGACGACTCGCGGACGGCGCGGGACGTGATGCGGCTGCACCTGTCGCGCATGGGCTGCGACGCGGTGGGGCTGGAGGGGGCGGAGGCGTGCCTGACGGAGCTGGCGCAGCGCACGCCGGCGCTCATCCTGATGGACCTGCACCTGGAGAAGCTCCAGGGGGACGAAGCCTGCCGCATGGTCAAGGCGCACCCGGCGGGCCGCAACGTGCCGGTGGTGATGTTCACCGCGGCGGATGAACCGCATGAGGTCATGCACTGCGGGCGCGCGGGCGCGGACGACTTCCTGCCCAAGCCGGTGAGCCAGGAGGCGCTGGCGGCGAAGGTGGCCGCGGTGCGGCTGTCGCGCGAGCGCGCCTGGACGGGCCCGCCGCGCGGCAGGGGCGTGCTGCTGGTGGAGGGCGGCCGCTTCCTGCACACCTTCCTGGGCGGAGCGCTGGAGCACGAGGGGCTGCACGTGCTCTACGCCAAGGACCTGGACGACGCGGCCGCGCAGGCCGTGGCGTACGGAGACCGGCTGGACGGCTTCGTGGTGGACGTGTCGCGGCTGCCGCGCGAGGCCCTGGCCCTGGCCACGCGCCTTCGCGAGCAGTTCCCTCGCAAGCCGCTGGTCCTGATGTCGCGCGTGGAGGAGGCGCCGGACGTGCTGGAGCGCGCGCAGGAGCTGTGCGGCGCGCCGCTGCTCCTCAAGCGGCAGCTGGGCGCGGACGAGCTGCTGGCGATGGTGATGGCGCGCCTGTCGCCCGGCACCGTGCCCCTGAGGGCCGCGGAGCGCGTTCCCTTCTTCACCGTGGTGGAGTTCAACACGCCTGGCGGCCCCACGCTCAGCGGCTTCAGCCACGACGCCAGCCCCCAGGGCCTCTTCGTGCGCACGCTGACGCCCGCGCGCGAGGGCTCGCGGCTGTCCCTGCGGCTGGTGATGGCCGGCCAGCGCACGCCCTGCGAGGCGCAGGCGGTGGTGGCGTGGTGCAACCCGCCCGGGATGGGCAGCGCGTTCCGCTCGCAGACCGGCATGGGCCTGCGGCTGGAGGGCATGGACGCGCAGCTGCAGCAGCGCTTCGTGCGCTTCGTGCCCCAGACCCTCGGTTTTCCCCCCGCCGGGGCCGTGCGCGCCTCAGGTTTCTGAGAGCGCCGGGCGCCCCCTTGAGCGGCGCAACCCCCCGCAATCACAGACAGTGCGGACGTGATACAGCCCTGGCATGCGCGTGGCAGAGCGCAGCGCCCCGCGAGGCTTTCGAGGGAGGCATCACGCATGCGCATCAGTCTTTTCGGAACGGTGGGGCTCACGCTCCTGGCGGTGGGGTGTGGTGACGGTGGGGGCAAGACCCCGGACGGGTTGGAGAACGAACCCGTGCAGCAGTCGCTGAAGCTGGAGACGTTCAACGACTGCCAGGCGCTGGAGCGCTACATCGAGGACTCCGCGACGAAGCAGATGCGCGCGAGCCTGGAGCAGCAGAAGCCCGGCTATTGGGAGCGCTACGGCCGGGGCCGCGGCGGCGGCGTCTTTGGCCCCATGCCCACGGAGGACAACGCGTCCGCGGGCAGCGGCAACGGGGCGTCGGGTGGCAGCGCGCCCAAGGACTCCACCGGCACCAACAACCAGGTGGAGGGCGTGCACGAGTCCGACTTCGTGCAGAACGACGGCACGCGCATCTTCGTGCTGTCGGGCAACCGGCTGTTCGCGCACCGCTCGTGGCCCGCGGAGCAGCTCACGCTGGCGGCGACGCTGGAGGTGGAGGGCTGGCCCCGGGAGATGCTGCTCGATGAGCACGACCGGCTGGTCATCATCTCGCAGGTGGACCAGTCCCTGTCGGGCAACCCGGCGAAGCCCGGGGGCATGTACGGCGGCATGGTCCCCATGATGGACATGGCCTGCTACGGCTTTGGCTGCGGGTACTTCAACGCGGACAGCACCAAGGTGACGACGGTGGACGTGTCCGACGTGGCGCACCCCACGGTGGTGGATCAGGTCTACCTGCCCGGCGTCTTCAACCAGGCGCGCCGCGTGGACAGCAACGTGCGGCTGGTGCTGTCGGATTCGTTCCGCTGGCCGGAGGACGTGAAGTTCTGGGTGGACTACTCGGAGGACCTCTACAAGGACGAGGGGAAGCTCACCCAGGCCATCGACGCGCTCATCAAGAGCAACGAGAAGAGCATCCGCGCGAACACGCTGGACAAGTGGCTGCCCGCGGGCCGGCACGTGGACGCGCAGGGCGTGCAGACGTCGCTGCCCACGTCCTGCGGTGACTTCTACCGGAGCAACGCGCCGTCCGCCCTGGGCTTCGTGACGGTGGCGTCGCTGGACCTGGACGCGCGCACGGCGGCGCCGGGACGCACCAGCCTGGTGGCGGAGCCGGGCACCATCTACGCGTCCAAGGAGTCGCTGTACCTGACGCACGCGCATTACTGGTGGTGGGCGGAGCCCGGGCAGAAGGACTTCACCTACCTGCACAAGTTCGACCTGCGCCAGCCGGGCCGCGCGGTGTACGTGGGCTCCGGCACGGTGGAGGGCATGCCCATCAACCAGTTCGCCCTGGACGAGCACGAGGGCGTGCTGCGCATGGCCACCACGGTGACGACGCGCATCCCGGAGCCGGAGCACGAGGACTGGTGGTGGGGCCGCACCACCACGGCCAGCCGCGTGACGACGCTGGGCGTGAAGAACGGGCGCCTGGCGGAGCTGGGCCGCAGCGAGGACCTGGCCGAGGGCGAGCGCATCTTCAGCGCGCGCTTCGTGGGCAACCGCGGCTACGTGGTGACGTTCCTCCAGGTGGATCCGCTCTTCACCTTCGACCTGAGCGACCCCGCGCACCCGCGCAAGGTGGGCGAGCTGAAGGTGCCCGGCTTCTCCACGTACATGCACCCGGTGGGCGACCACCACCTGCTGACCCTGGGCATCCACACGGAGCCGCCCCCCGGCGGTGGCTGCTGCGGCACCAGCGCGCTGAAGCTGTCCCTCTTCGACGTGGGCGACCTGGCGAACCCGAAGGAGGTCGCCACGCAGCTGGTGGGCGAGGCCTACGGCTGGAGCGAGGCCCTGTACGAGCACAAGGCCTTCAACTACTTCGCGGCCAAGGGGCTGGTGGCCATCCCGTTCACGGACTACTCGCGGTACTACACGTCGTATGAGAACTACTGGCAGAACTTCCGCACGGAGCTGCGCGTGTTCCGCGTGGACCTGGCGGCGGGCATCTCGCCGGTGGGCTCGGTGCCCATGTCGGACCTGTTCCGCACCGTGAGCATGCCGCAGTGGACCTACTACTACACGCCGGACGTGCGCCGCAGCGTGATGGCGGATGACTACGTCTACGCCATCAGCGACGCGGGGGTGCGCGTGTCCAGGGTGGACAGCCTCCAGACGCCGCTCGTCACGGTGCCGTTCCCCGTCAGCACGCCCTGATACGGCGGGGCAGGCGGTCAGACGGGGCCGGGGATTGCGTCGCTTGCACCCACGCAATCCCTTCCTTATAGGCCCGTCATGCCGCCCGAAGCCGCCGAGCCCTCCGTGTCATCCTCCCCCCCAGCCAAGGGCGCGCGGGGGGAGTTGCGCGCCCTGCTGCGGCTGGCGATTCCCCTGTGCATCGCGCAGGCGGGCCAGTCCCTGATGAGCGTGACGGACACCTTCATCGTCGGCCGGGCCGGCACGTCCGCCCTGGCGGCGGTGGGCCTGAGTCACGCCCTCTTCTTCGCCGTCAGCAGCTTCGGGATGGGGCTGATGATGGGCGTGGACCCGCTGGTGTCCCAGGCCATTGGCGCCGGCAACCCGCGCCGCGCGCGGGACGTGCTGTGGCAGGGCGTGTGGCTGTCCGCCTTCGTGGGCGTGGTGCTGTGGGCGGTGCTCATCACCGCCCCCGCGGGCCTGCCCTGGGTGGGCGTGGCGGAGGAGCAGATCGTCCAGGTGCGCGCCTTCCTTCACTTCCGCGCGCCCAGCCTGCCCCTGATGCTCATCTTCCTCACGGTGCGCGCGTACCTGCAGGCCATCGGGATGCCCCGGCCGCTGGTGGTGTCCGCCGTGCTGGCCAACCTGGTCAACGTGATGCTGGTGCCGCTGTTCGTCTTCGGCGGCGCGTCCCTCCCCGCCTGGGCGGGGCCGCTCACCCATGTGCCGGCCATGGGCGCGGCGGGCGCGGCGCTGTCCACGCTGTTGTGCACGGCGCTGGAGGTGCTCATCGTCGCGCGGGCGGTGCAGGCCATCCCGGTGCCGGGCACGCCGTCGCGCAGGCCGGTGAAGGCGGACCAGCTCCGGGCCTTCCGGGTGGGGCTGCCCATTGGCCTGCACATCGGGGCGGAGGTGGGCATCTTCGCGCTGGCGGGCGTGCTGGCCGCGAAGCTGGGGACGGTGAGCGTGAGCGCGCACCAGATTGCCCTCTCCTTCGCCAGCCTCACCTTCACCATGGCGCTGGGCATCGGCAACGCGGGCAGCGTGCGGGTGGGCTGGGCCGTGGGCGCGCACGACACGCCGCAGGCCCGCAGAAGCGGGCTGATGGCCTTCGCCCTGGCCGCGGTGGCCATGTCGCTGAGCGGGCTCGTGTTCGCGCTCTTCCCCCGGGGCCTGGCGAAGCTGGCCGGGGCGCCGGAGGAGGTGCTGCCGCTGCTGCTGCCCCTCTTGATGGTGAGCGCCATCTTCCAGGTCTTCGACGGCGTGCAGGGCGTGGGCGCGGGCGTGCTGCGCGGCGCCGGCCAGACGCGCTTCACCTTCATCGCCAACATCCTGGGCCACTACGCCGTGGGCCTGCCGCTGACCCTGTTCCTGGCCTTCCACCTGGGCATGGGGGTGCTGGGCATCTGGTGGGGCCTGTGCGCCGGGCTCATCACCGTGGCCGCCGCCGTGCTGTGGCGCTTCTGGCGCGTCAGCGCCGGCACCCTCCGGCCCCTGGAGGGCTGAGCGTTTACCGGGATGCAAAGTTGCAGTGAGGGCGAAAAGTCCAAGAATCTGGGAATCGGACGCAACCCCAACCGGGAAGATCCGACAATTGGGCCAGGAGCTTACATGTCCAACTACCGCATCCGCCCTGGCGACACCCTCTCTGGCCTGGCCGCTCGTTTCGGCACCTCCGTGCAGAAGCTGGCGCGCGACAACAACATCGCGAACCCCGACCTCATCATCTCCGGCCGGACGCTGCGCATCGGGCACTCCGGGCGTGACAGCTTTGACGCGGGTGGTGGCCGTCAGGGCATCCGCGGCGGTGGCGGCGGGCGCGGTGTGGGCGGCGGCGCGGACGTGGGCGGCCCGACGGGCGTGGCCCCCACCGGCGGGACCGAGAAGGGTCGCCGGCTGGCGGAGGCGGCGCGCGCGGCGGCCATGGGCATGGGCGGCTACAACAGCCAGGGCCTGTGCGCCACGGGCGTGAGCCGGGCCATCCGCAACGCGCTGGGCATCGGCGTGTCGGGCAACGGCAACCAGATCGACAACAACCTGCCGCGCGACAAGTTCCGCCAGGTGGACATGTCCCTGGAGGACGCGCTGAAGATTCCGGGCCTCGTGCTGACGTGGGAGAGCACCTCCTCGCGCCTGGGCAGCATCTACGGCCACACGGCGGTGACGCTGGGCGACGGCCACTCGTCCGCCAGCGACTTCATCGAGCGCAACACGACGAACAGCGGCCGCACCGGCTTCAAGGTGTTCGTGCCCATCGAGTAGCCCGCCGTCCTCACGGCGCTTCTCGAAAAGCCTCCGGGTCCTTCCGACCGGAGGCTTTGTCATGTCCGGTGTGCACCGGGGACTTCAGGCCGGCAGGTACTGGCGGATCATCTGCCGCCACACGGGCCAGTCGTGGGTGCCGCCGTCCCAGATGGACAGGTCGTTGCGGATGTCCTTCTGCCAGAGGACCTTGGAGAGGTTCTCGTTGGAGGGGCGGCAGAAGTCGTGCTCGCCCACGGCCAGGGTCATCTCCACGCGGCGCAGGGCGGACAGGCGGCCGGTGTCGTGAAGGTTGGGCAGCCACTGCGGCGCGGTGTGGAAGTACACCTGTTCGTCGTGGTGGCCATCCAGGAAGTCCTCCGTCTCGAACTTGCCGCCCATGGAGATGAGGCGCTGGAAGACGTCCGGGTGGCGCAGGCCCACGTTGTACGTGTGGAAGCCGCCCAGGCTGCACCCGGCGAGCGTGAGGCGTCCCCCGGAGGCGCGGCCGCGCACGAGCGGCACCACCTCATTCAGCACGTAGTCCTCCCACTGGGCATGGCGGGCCACGCGCACGGCGGGGGCGACGTCCTTGTTGTACCAGGACTCTTCATCCACCGAGTCCACGCACGCCACGATGTAGCGGCCCGCGTTGATGCCATCCGTGATGGCGGCGATGAGGCCGAAGTCCTCGGCCTGGAAGAAGCGGCCCTTGCTGGTGGGTACCAGGATGACGGGTTCGCCCGAGTGCCCGTACAGCAGCACTTCCATGTCCCGGTTCAGCCGCGGGCTGTGCCAGCGGTGGTATTCGCGGTTCATGGCCGCCACCTTAACCGGCGCGTTCGCGGCGCAAGCGAGGCGGCCACACGGGACGTGCTCGGGTCAGCCGCCAGTGAACACCTGCCGGGATTGCTCCACACCCCGCCATGGGGCGAGGAAGGCATCCGCCTCCCGCGCGATGAGCTCCAGCGAGGCCGTCAGCTCGTGGCCATCGTCCACCTCCACCAGGCGGACGTGGCGTTTGCCTTTGGACCATTCGCGCGAATAGCGCACGTCACAGGTGTCGTCCTGGCGGCCGTGGATGATGAGCGTGGGCACGCGCACGTCGGGCCAGGGGCCGCGCTTCGCGTCCATCAGCTGGCCCTCCTCCATGATGCCGTGGTGCACGCGCGTGCGGCGCTTCTCCGCGTGGTCGTCCGTCTCCAGGGAGCCCGTGCGCTTCCACTCCGCCCAGGCCTGGGGGCCCATGCGGCGCTGGAGCTGCTCCACGTAGTGGAAGGCGGGGGCCAGGAGCACCAGCGCGCTCACGCGCGGGTCGGCCTCCGCGGTGCGCGCGGCGACATACCCGCCCATGCTGGAGCCGATGAGGACGGCGCGGTCGTGCGGGGTGCCCAGCGCGTCCCGCACGGTGTCCAGCATGGTGTGCAGGCTCAGGAACTCCAGCGACGGCACGCGCAGGTTGAGGCGCTCCAGCGGGATGCCCTGCTTCGCCCAGTACGCGTCCAGCCAGACGCCCTTGGCGGAGAGCGGGCCGGAGGCGAAGCCGTGCAGGTAGAGCCAGCGGGGGCCGGAGGTGGGGGGCGGCGGCGCGTTCATGGGCGCGCACTGTACCCGCGCTAGAAGCGCAGCACGGGGCCGGCGACGATGGTCTGGAGCGGTTTGGCGCACATGTCCACGCTCACCCCCGCGCTGGCGCTGGTGTCGTCCGTGGCCTTGGTGAACTTCACGTCGCAGAACTGGATGGCGGTGGCGACGGAGATGCCCCACCGGTCGGAAATCCAGCCGTCCAGGCCGACACGGAAGGCCATGCTGGTGACGTCGAAGTCCTCGCGGCGCAGCTGGCCCAGGCTGTCCGGGGTGAAGGGCTGCGACCAGCTCTTGGCCAGGCGCGCGCCCAGCCACGGCGTCACCGGCTTGTCGCCCAGGAAGCGCAGGCGGGCCTCCAGGCCCACGGCCGTGTAGTCCAGCTGCACGCGGCTCATCTCGGACGGGTTCCGGGCCTCGGCGAACTGCTGGCCCCAGGTCTGGGTGGTCTCGAAGACGACGCCCAGGGACAGGCCGGGGGGCGTCTCCACGGCGAGCCAGGCCTGGAGGGCGGGGCCCTTGGCGCGCCAGTCGCTGAAATGATCCAGGGTGATGCCGGCGCCCAGGGAGGCATAGCCGTGCCACCCGTCCGCGCCCGCGGGCCCGGCGCACAGGACGCCCGCCAGGGCCAGCCACTTCCACTTCGTATCCATGCCGCCACTGTATGCCGGACCGGGGGCGGGGCTAGGCTTGTGGGCATGTCCGTTTCTTTCGAGGTCGCGGCGGCCGAGGTCCGCGACGCGCTCACCGGCGCGAGCCGGGGCCTGGTGGAGCGCGAGGCGATGGTGGAGCTGGTGGCGCTGTCGGCGGTGGCGGGCGAGCACCTGCTGGTGGTGGGCCCGCCGGGCACGGCGAAGAGCGAGGCGGTGCGCAGGACGGCGCGCGGACTGGGCGGTTCGTACTTCGAGTACCTGCTGGGGCGCTTCACGGAGCCGTCCGAAATCTTCGGGCCGGTGGACCTGCGCAAGCTGCGCGAGGGGCTGGTGGAGACGGAGACGGCGGGCATGCTGCCGGAGGCGGAGGTGGCCTTCCTGGACGAGGTGTTCCTGGGCTCCACCGCCATCCTCAACACGCTGCTGGGCCTGCTCAACGAGCGCACCTTCCGGCGCGGCCACACGCGCATGCAGTGTCCGCTGCGGGTGTGCGTGGGCGCGTCCAACGCGCTGCCGGAGGACGACGCGCTGGCGGCGTTCGCGGACCGGTTCCTCGCGCGCATCTTCGTGGAGCCGGTGCCGGACCCCCGGCTGGAGGAGCTGCTGGAGGGGGGCGCGTCGCTGTGGGGGGACGTGGCGCCGCGCGTGGCGTCGCTCCAGTCGCTGGACGTGGTGGCGCAGGCGGCGCGGCGCGCGGACCTGGGGCCGGTGCGGCCGCACCTGGCGCAGGCGCTGCGGACATTGAGGGCGGCGGGCATCGCGCTGTCGGACCGGCGCGCGGTGAAGGTGCAGCGGCTGGTGGCGGCCGCGGCGGCGCTGGCGGGGCGCGCGACGCCGGGCGTGGCGGACCTGTGGCCGTTGGTCTACGCGGTGCCCACGAAGGAGTCGCAGGCGCTGGCGCGCGACGTGCTGCGCGACGTGTTGTCCGCGTCGGAGAACCCGGCGCTGCCGGCCGCGGCGCTGGAGGCGAGCGCGGGACCGCTGGCCCGTGCCCGGCGCATCGCGCAGGCGGGACACGCGCTGCTGGAGTCACGGCCCGTGGACGCGGAAGGCGTGGCCGCGTGGCGGCTCAAGCTGGAGGGCGTGGCGCGCGAGATGGACGCGGGCTTCGCGCCGGAGGCGCTGCCGCAGGCGCTGCGTGAGCTGCGCGGCGCGGTGGCGGCGGTGCTGGAAGAGGCGAGCACTCGCGCGGCGTGAGGCGGTCCAGGAGTCCTTTCCGGAAATCCGGCGGAATCCAACGCATGCGGGGCTCCGTATGGGTGGCTGCCAGCGGGACGGCCGCCTTCGGTGTGGCGTGCCGGAGGCATTCCATCCACGGGAGGACACCTCATGCGAAACACCTTCGCGGCGTTGGCCATTGCCTCGGCGGCCCTGCTGGCGGGCTGTGGCGACGATGACGACAACAAAACAAGTCCATCATCGCGAAGACGCTCACGGAGCTGAAGGGCATCTGCGGCACGGCGAACCTGGGCGAGTCCTTCACCCATATCGGTGACGCCAGCAAGGGCCCGGCGTACGCGGACGACGCGGCCACGTTCGAGGGCAAGCTGGCGGCGTTCCTCGTCTATGCCCATGGCGGGCCGGAATCCATCCAGTACACGGATGGCAAGACGTACGCGGGCCCGCAGAACATGCCGGCGCTCACGGACAGGCCGCTGTTGAAGTGGATGGGGAGGTCCATGCCCCAGGCCGCGTCCGCCGCGGGATGTCCGCTGGGATACGACGCGAAGCAGAGCCCCGAGCAGAAGGAGGCCGCGAGAGAGCGTTTCGCGGCCGCCCACCGGGGAGAGAGCCCCGCGCAGGCCCGGCCCGCGCTGGGGTCGTGAAGAGGTGCCGGCGGCGCTGTTCCCGGGGTTGAAGCGGGAAGCCTGTGGGTGACGTTCGGCGCGGACGACCGGCTGGTGTCCGTGACTGCCGTGAGCCGGGCGGTGGATCCAGCGCCCATCAGCGCGACGTTCCGCGCGGCGAACGCGATGCTCGTGACGCTGGCGGGGCCACCGGTGAAGCGGGACGGGGAGGGCAGTGTGGAGGAACTGCGGCAAGGGCTCTTGAGGCAGGCGAGCGCGGAGTACCGCTTCCAGGACTTCTACGCGCTCACCCGCGTCACCAACATGGGGGACGGGTTCGTACTGACGGAGGAGTACCGCGCCCTGCCGAAGGTCGCGGCGCGGGAGATACCGTCACGGTGAGGGGATGCACGTCATTCAGGCCATCCCTCGAAGGCGTCCCAACCTTCGGGCGGCGCGTGGAACCCGAGGGCGTCCAGGCACTCGCGGGATGGGTGCAGCCAGTCTGTTGTTGAAAGACTGCCTGACGGCATCCGGAGCACCTTGTCCGCGAGTGCTCGTACCTGCGGCGCCGCGGCTCGAAACCGCTCCGCGTCGGGGCTTCCCGAGGCTTGCTCGCAGAATGCCGCGAGCGCGAGAAGCCGCGTGTCCAGCGCCTCCCGCAGAGCGGCTGGAGGGGCCTGCGTGGACCATCCAGCATAAAGGCGAGGCGCGGCCAGGACGGTCAGCAGGTTGAGTGCTTCCGCGACCAGGGCTGCCTGCTGTTCCCAGGAGGTTTCAGCCACAGAAGGGTCCCACCCGCGCGTTGAAGGGCAACGTGTGAAACAGCAGGGCCTTCCCGCTGACGGCTTCACCGTTCATGCATGTGTAGACGGCCCAACCCTTGATGGCGAGATTCTCCATGCCCTTGACGAAGCAGTAGGGACATTTGCCCTCGCCGCAGCTCGAAACGAAGCATGCGGTGGTCCCGCAGGGAACTGTCGCGGGCCATCCTCGGGCGGTGCACCCAGGCGCTTTCGTCAAGGGCGGATCCGCGGATGCAAGCTGGGAAGGCGATGCGGCGAGCACGCCGAGCCCCATCACCCAGCGTTTCAGGCGTCCACGACGCTGCATTGTAGCCTCCATCGCTTCAGCGGTTCGCCCGGCCGTTACACGGAGGGCGTCTGCTCGACGTACTTCGCGAGCTTCGCGAGGGACATCTTCCAGCCCAGCTCGTTGTCCTCGGGCGGCACTCCGGGTGGGAGGCCTTCGTGCACGGCGTCGAGGTCCGTGCCTCCGTCCTGTGCGTCGCTGAGCGTGAACGTGATGCGCATCTCGCCTTGAAGCGAAGGGTTGGCCGTTTCGAACTCGGTGGTTTCGATGACCTGTTCGTCCGGCACGAGCTTCACGAAGCGGCCGTGATGCGTGTCGGTGTGCGCGGTCGTCTTGCCGGTCTCCGTGAGCGCGTCGTACGTGAGTGAGATGCGGAACGCGCCTCCCTCGCGCGGCTCGAAGACGTGCACCTGGCTCGTCATGCCTTCGGGCACCATCCACGTCTGGACCGCTCGGGCGTCAAGCAGGGCCCGGTAGACGCTCGAGCGGGGGGCCTTCACGTGTTGGCGGATCCGGGTCGTGCTCATGCCCGGGAGCATGGGCGGGGTCCTCGTGCGCTGTACAGCGCGATGCTTTGTTGGGGTTAGAGTGCGGGGGTGAGCAACGGTGTCATGAGGCCGCCTCCGGAACCGGCCGTCGCGGGGCTTCCCGTGCGCTGGCGGCCTCGGGCCCTTCCCCTGGAGCCCGTGGCCGTGGCTGGCGTCGGGCCCGTGGCGCTCGCGCTGGGACAGCGTGCTTCGCGGGCCGGGGACGCCGTGCTCGCGTCGTGGACCGGTGTCGCGGGTCCGGACGTGCTCGTGTTGCTGGGCGCATCGGATTCACTGCCGTGGGTGGATGGCGCGGTGTACCTGGGACGTGATCCGCTGGCCCCCGCGCTGCTCCTTCCCTGCGCGCTGGAGCCGGATGTGGCGCCTTCGCTGCTGGAGCGCGCGCTGCTCGCGGGGCGGGGCCATGCGCCGCTCGCGGTGCTGCCGGGGACTGGCGTGCTCGTCTCCGTCGCGGCGGCCCAGCCTGTCGCGCGCGCTTCGCTGATGGCGTGGTTGACCCCGCCGGAGGCGGCGTCGTGAACGCGTTGCCTCCCTCGCTGCGCCCCTGGGCGGCGCAGCTGGCGCTCTTCCCGGAGGACCTGGCGCGGCACCTGGGACAGCACGTGGCGCGGCTGTCCGCGGCCGTCGGGACGCTGCGGCCTCGCGGTGATGCCGACGGTGGTGAACCCCAGGGCTATGACGGGCTCGCGCGCCGGGGGCCCTTCGACCGGCTGCTCGTCAGTGAATGGCTCTGGGCCCTGGAGGCACCGGAGGAGCTGGTGCGCCGCGCGGCGTTCGGCGAGCTGTCGTTCCTCAAGCCCGCGTTCCGTCAGCCGCAAGGAGCCCGGCGCACCGTGGTGCTGCTGGACGTGGGACCGGATCAACTGGGCCTGCCGCGCATCGCGCACCTCGCGTTGCTGGTCGTGCTCGCGCGCCGCGCGGAGGCCGTGGGCGCGGCGTTCACCTGGGGCGCGCTCCAGACCGGCCCTGCTCGCGCCACCCATGAGGGGCTGGGCGGCACGTCTTTGCTCGCGTGGCTTGAAGCCCGCTCCAACGCGCCCGCGTCCGCGCTCCACCTGGCCGCGTGGCGCGACGCCCTGGAGCTTTCCCAGGCGCCCGAGGACGTGTGGCTCGTGGGCTCCTCGCGACTGGGCTGCCTGGAGGGCGCGGCGGGGATGTCCCGCGTGGAGGTCTCCGAGCCGATGGAGCCCGGTGCACACCGGCTTGCCGTGGACGTGCGGCCCGCGAGCCGGGAGCAGCGCTCGGTGGTGCTGGAGCTCCCACCGCCGGACGACTGTCTGCGCCTGCTGCGCAATCCCTTCGCCTCCAGCCGGGCGTCCTCCGAATGGCAGACGCGTGGCGCGGGCCAGCGGATCGTGAAGTTTGCCTTCGCCGGGGACGGCCGGCGCGTGCTGCTGTTCTCCGCGAATGGCGGCGTCGAGGCCCTGGCGGTGCCGCACTCTCCGCGCGCCACCGTGCCCAAGCCCCGGCGCATCTTCGTGCATCCCGGACAGCAGGTGGTCGCCGCGGGATGGCGGTCCTCGGGTGGATTGCTCGTCCTCGCGAGGCACAGGGACAGCTACGTGATGCACGGACAGGTGCGCACGCCGGAAGGCCTTCGGAGGGCGCGCTACCACGCGGTGGAGAACCACCCACAGCCCGCCATCGAGGAGGGTGCGCCCCCGTCGAGCCTCATGAGCTGGGTGGATCCGCGCGGGTGGGAACGCGTGTGGCTGCGGGACGGCCTGGGACGGTTGTTCTCGCTGGTGCCTCCGTCGCCTGGGGGGACCTCGGCGCTGATCCAGGAGGAGGAGGCGGTCTCCGCCATGGCGGAGGTGCGCTCGCGCCCGCTCTGCGTGCTGCGGCCCCAGAGCTTGGGCAAGGGGCGGGCAATCATCTCGCGGCTCAAGGTGCTGGGCGAGGAGCCGGCCCGCTTCGTCCCCATCAACGCGCGGCACGGGGAGGCGCACTTCGGCTATTCGCCGTCGGAGGCGCATCCCGAGGCAGGGCTGCTGGCGGTGCGTGACAAGGAACTGGAGTGGAAGCTGTTCCTGGCCACGGGCGTGACGGTCGTCCCCGTGCCGGAAGGCTTCCGCGTGGTGGGCGTGGTGCAGCCGCCCGCGCCGTCCCCGCCCGGCCTGGTCGCGTTGCATCCGGATCAACGCTCCTTCCACTTCTTCTCGGGGCAGGCACCCCGGACGCTCGCGGTGGCCAGCGGCCCCGTGGTGCAGGCCTCGGCGAGCCATGGGCAGCCGGTGTTCGGATGGCTGACGCGGGCGGGAGAGTTCGTGTTGTGGGACCTGATGGAGCAGACGGTGTTGTACCGCTCCGTGCCGGAGGCCACGCCGTGAGCCCCGCGCTGGAGGCCGTGCGTCCTCGGGTCCAGGTCCACCGGGGCACGGTGAAGGTGGCGGCGTACTGGTTCCACCCGGCGATCCTGGGCGAGGCCGAGGCGCGCCGCCGCGTGCTGGAAGCCTGGAGGCCCGGCGCCACGGTCTGGGCGCTGGCGGGAGGCCACCTGTTGAAGCTGGCCACGCCCGGCCTGTGCGCCGTGGAGTCCGCGCCCGGGTTGCCACTGGTGCTGGAGTCCGGAGTGCTCACCAGCGCGCCGCTGAGCCCGAAGGAGCGCGAGCGATTGGCGCCCCCGGTGGACGCCGTCGTGCTGGTGCACGCGGGCATCGCGCGGATGTACGGGCCCTGGGAATTGCGTCAGGTGGATCCGGGCGCATGGCTGGACGTGTCGGAGTGGAGGCACGTGAGCGTGAAGGGGCTGGGCGCGCCGCCGCCACCCGTGAAGGTCGCGTTGGAGCCCGTGCCTCCACCCACGCGTGAGCGCTTCGGGCCCGGCGTGCCCGCATTCGCGCCCGAAGCGGAGCGCATGCTGGCGCGCATGGCGGGGCGGGAGGTCCCTGCGGTGCGCGAGGGCTTCTTCGCGCGGCTGCGTCGGGCCTTCCGCCCACAGACGGAAGGCGCACCGGGAAGCACGTTGGCCCCACGCCGCGCGGGATGGCTCGACTGGGTGCGGAGCATGTTCTCCGTGACCACGAACGCTGCATCCACCTCGGGCACCAGCGCACAGCCCGCCGAACCCCAAGGCCCGGGTGCTCTCGAACAGCTCAAGGAGTGGATGCTCCGCAACACGCTCCTGGGGCAGCTCGTGGGCCAACGCAAGGGCGACTACCTGCGCCACCTCTTCGAGCTCTTCGAAGAGGGCAACCTCGACGAAGCCCTGCGCCACGCCATCCCCCTGGGCAAGGACCTGGATGCCCGCGCGAAGCTCGCGCTCGGGGTCCCCGGTCCTCGTGAGACGCTGCGCATCCAGCCCCGTGGACGCGGTGGCGCCGCGCAAACCTTCGGCGGCGGTCCCGCCGTGTTCGATGCGCTGCGCGAGCGCTACCGCGAGACCTTCCGCCGCCTGGAGCGCGAAGGCCGCATCGACGAGGCCGCCTTCGTCCTCGCGGAGCTGCTGGACGCGGCGGAAGAAGCCGTGTCCTTCCTGGAGCGCCACGGCCGCTTCCTGCTCGCGGCGGAGCTCGCCGAGGGCCGCAACCTCGCGCCGGGCCTCGTGGTGCGCCAGTGGTTCCTCGCGAAGGACGTGGAGCGCGCGGTGGCCATCGCGCGGCGCTCGGGTGTGTTCGCGGACGCCGTGCTGCGCCTGGAGAAGACCCATCCCACGCAGGCCCAGGCCCTGCGCCTCTTGTGGGCGGAATCGCTCGCGGAGGCCGGAGATTGGCCTCGCGCGGTGGACACGGCATGGCCGGTGGCCTCCGCGCGGCACGTGGCGCGCGCCTGGGTGGAGCGGGGCATCCAGGCCGGTGGCATGGGCGGCGCGAAGCTCCTGGCGCGCCTGGCCCTCGGGTTTCCGGACGGCTTCGGTGCCGCGCGAAAGGACATCCAGACCCTGCTGTCGGACGACACGCCCCTGCGCGCTCCGGAGCGCCTGTCCTTCGCCACCGAGCTGCTGCGCGAGAGCACCTCCGATGCCCGGAGCGCGCTCCTGGTCCCCACCGTGCGCGCGCTGATGCGTGACGAGGCGGTGGAAGGGCTCCCGTCCAACGCGAAGCTCCTCCAGCAGCTCCACGCGCTCAAGGATCCGGCACTGGCCGCGCTGCGCACGGACCTGCCGACACCGCGCCCCTCCACCCGGGAGTCCTGGGCCGCGTCGCCCGACCTGCCGAACGTGCGCGTGTGGATGGACCGCAGCCACGCGGGCGCCCATGCCGTGCATGACGCCGTGGTGCTGCCGGGCCGGCGCGTGCTGCTCGCGCTGGGAGAGGCGGGCGCGCGGCTGGTGGGCCCGGACGGACGCACGCTCGCGGGCTTCGACGTGCCGGCGTTCTCCCTGGTGCTGTCCGAACAGGGCAACCGCGCCCTCGCGCTCGCGCGCCGGGGCGACCCCTGGCGTGTGTCGCGTCTGGATTTGATGGAGCGCCGGGCTTCGCACTGGTGCGACCTGGAGCTGGAAGCGTGGGCGTCCACCTACGATGGCGAGCGGTGGTTCACCGCCGCGCGCAACACCGTGAGCATGGTGGACACGCTCGCCGCCGAGCCGCGCTCGCTGTGGCGCGTGCCGGACGTGGGCGGCACCGTGCTCCTGATGGCCGTGGACGCGAAGCACCTGTCCTTCCTTGTCCTGCACCTCACCCCGGCCCAGGTCTTCGAGCGGGTGGAGCGCTGGTGCTACGAACTGCCAGGCGGCCCTGTCCTGCGCGGGCGCGAGGACATCAAATCGCTGCGGGAGTCACCGGCCTCGCTCGCGCTCACGCCCGACGGTGAGGCGATGGTCGGACGCATCGTCGTCTCCGAGGAGCTCGACCTCGGCCCCTGGCCCTACCTGGCCCCCGTCGTCACCCGGCGCTTCCACCTCCCGACCTTTCATGACTCGAATCGCGTGGGCGAAGTGCGCACGAACTCCTGGCGCGTGACGCGCTTCCAGAAGGACGAACTGCACACGGCTGTCCTGCGAGACAGCGCCAACCACGCCCGTGCCACGGTGGAGTTCTCCGGCACGCCACCCCAGGTCGTCCGCCTCACGGAGGACTGGTGCGTCGTCCACGACCTGTTCGGCCGCGTGGTGTGGCTGGACCTGCACTCCGGTGAGGTCCACCGCGTGCCGGTGGTCTGAGTCTTCGCCTCAGGCGCAGCGCAGGTGGCTGGGCACGATGACGATGTTCGCCGTCAGCGCGCAGGCGGTGTCATCCACCTCCAGCACCACGCGCACGCCCTCCACCGTCACCAGCAGCGAGGGCTGCTCGCTGTGCAGCGCCATCAGCCACGACGACGCCAGCGGCAGCTCCGTCGCGGACAGCTCCGCGGCCCGCAACAGGTGCACGCGCACCGCGTGACGCACCGGGGCCGGCAGGGCATGCAGCGCGTAGAGCGATTCATCCGATAGCCGCAGCGTGTACGGCAGGCGCGGCGGCTCCGTCGGGCGTCCGGGCAATTCGCGCAGCCGCTCGGACAGGGCCCGCACCAGGGCATCCGGCTCGGGCGGCTTGTGCAGGAAGCCCACCACCCCGTGCAGCGGCACCTCCGGCGTCCCGCCCGCCGAGGACATCATCATCACCGCCAGGTGCCGCAGCCGCGCGTCCGTGCGCAGCTGGCCGTAGACCTCCCAGCCATCCACCCGGGGCAACACCAGATCCAACAGGATGAGGTCCGGGTGCTGCGCGCGCGGGCGATGACGCAGCCAGTCCAGCGCCTCCGCGCCGTCCGCCACGGACGACACCACGAAGCCCGCTTCCCGCGCCGCCCGGTCCACACCCTCCCGCCAGGACCGGTCGTCCTCGACGAGCAACAGGTGATGGACTCCCAGGGCCATTCCCCGATTCGACCCGCTTTCCCTCGGGGTCTTGAAGCGGCCCTGGGGCTGTCGGGCTCCACAGCGTCGCCTGCCCGACAGTGCGTCCCGGGGACTGTCTTCCCTCAACGCCCGGCCGCTGACCCCTCCAATCACCGCCCCACTGTCATCTTGCAGTTGGGCTGTAGATGAACACCCTGGGCGGCGCACATGGCCTACCGCTGCCAGCTGGAACCGCCGGTGGTGCGAGCGCTCACGGCGTGTACGCCCGCGGTGCGTCAGGCCCTGCAATCGGAGCTGGGGGCCCTCGCGAGCAGGATGCTGTCCCTTCCGGGGACGAGGCGGGAGGGGGCCGTGGTGCTCGCCTGCGGCTTCCAGGTCCGCTACCGGGTGGAGCCGGGCGCGGGGCTCCTGCGGTGGACGGCCCTGTCACCGCTGGTGCTGGTCCGTTCGCCTTCCTCCTGACAGGCCACCAGACGGTCCTTGTCGCATCGGGAGCGGGGGCCTAAAGCGGAGGAACGCTTCCGTCCTGGCCGACCCTCCGGGTCCCCTTGCCCCACGAGCCGCGCACCGTGTCCCTGCCCCTGGCCGACTTCCTCTTCCAGTCCCGCGACGTCCTGCAGGACGCATGGCTCCACGAAGCCCCCGGCACCGGCGACACCTTCTCCCATGGTTTGTCCGCGGTGGCGGCCCGGATGACGAACCCGGACGCGCGCGTCTCCGACGCCGTGGCGCGCGAGCTGTCGCTGCTGGTGCAGGGCTCCAACGGGCACCCCACGACGACGAACTTCCGGCGCCTGCGCGACACGGTGCTGCGGATGTGGCGCGAGCAGGGCGGCGAGGACCCCGCCCAGGTGGAGCGCTTCCACGACGCCGTGGACGCGGTGGAGGCCGCGGCGCTGGAGGCGCACGTGCAGGCGCGGATGCTCGCGTCGCGCGAGGCGGCGGAGGCGGCGCGTGAGCAGGGCGGGGCCCCGGACGCGGCCGGCCCCCGGCGCTGGGAGGACATCTTCACGCACCTGGGCGTGGGCGTGGCGGTGATGGGCGCGGATGACAGCGCGTTCGTGGCCGCGAACCCCGCGCTCGCGCGCATGCACGGCCAGCCCGTGGAGTCGCTCAAGGGCCTGCGGCTGGAGGACCTGGTGGCCCCCGAGTCCCGGGGCGCGCTGCCCCGGCACATGGCCGCCGCCAGCTCCAAGCCGTTCCACGAATACGAAGCGCTGCACCTGCGCCGCGACGGCAGCCGCTTCCCCGCGTTCGTGCACGTGACGTCCCTGCGGGACGCGACGGGCCGCCGCGTGGGCCGCGCCGCCACGGTGCTGGACATCACCCAGCGCCGTCAGGCGGAGGCCGAGCGGCAGCGCCTGCTGGCCACCATTGAAGCGGAGCGCGCGCGGCTGGCGGCGGTGCTGGACCAGCTGCCCGCGGGCGTGCTCATCGCGGAAGCGCCCAGCGGCCGGCTGCTGCTGGGCAACCGCGCGCTGGAGTCGCTGTTGGGCCAGCCGTTCCGGCCCTCGGCCAGCCTCGCGGACTATGAAGCGGCCCACCAGATGTTCACCGCGGACAACGAGCCGCTGTCGGACGACGCGTGGCCCATGGCGCGCGCGCTGCGCACCGGTGAGACGCGCCAGGCGGAGCCGCTGCAGGTGCGCCGGCCGGACGGCACCACCGCGCACCTGTTGGGCTCCAGCGCGCCCGTGCGCGACCGGGACGACCAGATTGTCGCGGGCGTCGTCACGCTGGTGGACGTCACCGAGCGCCGCCGCGCGGAAGAGGCGGCCCGGGAGGCGGCGCAGTTCGGCGAGCGGCTCATCGCCATCGTCAGCCACGACCTGAGAAACCCCCTCAACGCCATCCAGCTGTCCGTCACCAAGCTCTTGCACGGCGACGCGCTCCAGGAGCGCGACCGCAAGGCGGTGTCCCGCATCGCGCGCTCCAGCGAGCGCATGGCGCGGATGATTTCGGAGCTGCTCGACTTCACCCGCAGCCGGCTGGGCGGCGGCATCCCCATTGAGCGGGTGCCCGGCGACGTGCGCATGGTGGTGCGCCAGGCGGTGGAGGAGCTGGAGGCGGCGTGGCCGGAGCGCACGCTGACCCTGACGGTGGGCCCGGGCCGCTACGACGGCTCCTGGGACGCGGACCGGCTGCTCCAGGTGGTGAGCAACCTGGGCGGCAACGCGCTCCAGTACAGCCCGCTGGACTCACCGGTGCGCTTCACGCTGTCGGACGCGGACCAGCACGTGGTGCTGGAGGTGCAGAACGGCGGAGACCCCATCCCGCCGGACCTGCTGCCGCGCCTGTTCGACCCCTTCCGGCGAGGCGCGGGCGGCAACACGCACGGCGGCCTGGGGCTGGGGCTCTACATCGTCGAACAGGTGGTGAAGGGCCACGGGGGCCGCATCGAGGTGCGCTCGCGCGCGTCCGAGGGCACCGTCTTCCGCGTGACGCTGCCGCGCGAGCCGGCGCGGCCTGCCCCGGCTTCGGGCGCGGCTCAGTAACCGGCGGCTAACTGCGACTGCGCGGAGGAGCGGAACGGCTCCAGCGCGCGCATCAGGTCGTCCAGGTCCAACGGCTTGGGGATGGACGCCCGGATGCCCTGCGGCACGGGGCGGGTGGCGCCCGCGCCCGACACGACGATGACGGGCAGGTTCTTCAGGCGCGGCTCCTTCTGCACGCGCTCCATCAGCTCCCAGCCGCTCATCACCGGCATCATCAAATCCAGCAGCATCACGTCCGGCGTGGGGCCCTTGCGCAGGCGCTCCCAGGCGTGCAGGCCGTTGCCGGCGACCTCCACGGCGAACCCTTCCAGCGTGAGGAACTCCTCCAGCATCTCACGGCTGTCGACATGGTCTTCCACGAGGAGGATGAGGCTTCGCATGGCAACCGGGAGCCTCCCCCCGTCCGCCCCCGTCCGCAAAGGCCCTGTGTCCAGGGAACGTCCAACCCTGGACGGTAGGCCATTGGCAATGTGCAGCCCGCGCCACTCCGGGTGCCTTCGAGGGCAGGCGGCCAGGCCCATGCCCCCGGAAAAACAGAAGGGGCCTCCCCCTTCCCGGCGTGGGAAGGGCGAGGCCCCGTCGGGGCTCCGGCTCCAGGGTCTGTTCAGCCCCGGTACTGGTGCACGGACATGATGGGGTAGTTCATGGACGTGTAGCTGATGCGCTGCGAGCCGTCCGAGTTGATGTTGTTGGAGCCGATGAACTGGGCCTTGCCGTCCTTCCAGCCCGCGAACATCACCACGTGCTGGCCGCTGCCCACCTTCATGGAGACGACGTCGCCGGGCTTGGCGTCCTTCAGGCTGACGCGCTGGAAGTTCGGGTCGCGGTCCAGGTTCGCCTGGAGCGTCATCACGGAGGCGCTGTGCTGGCTGTCCTTGATCTGCCCGGCCTGCTCCAGGCACGCGGAGACGAAGTTGGCGCAGTTGACGTTGTTGGGGACCCAGTCCTCCATGTCCGCGCCCACGCCGCTGCCCTCGAGCTTCAGCGAGCCGGCGTTCTTGCCCAGCTGCGCCACCGCGATGTCGAACGGGCTGCCACCGGGGCCGCGCGTGGCCGGGCCCGCGCCACCCGGAGGCGCCGACACGTCGCCCGCGCCGCTGTTGTTGGCGCCGGCGCTGCTGCCGCCGCCGCGCACGCCCTGGCTGCCGGACTCGAAGCTGTCGCGCGAGCCGGGGATGTTCAGCGTCTTGCCCGCGTAGATGAGGTCCTTGTTGGTGATCTGCGGGTTGGCCTTCATCAGCGAGTCCACGGACGTTCCGTAGCGCTGGGCCAGGGCGGAGAGGGTGTCACCAGACTGGATGCGGTAGCTCATGGGGGGCTCCTAGAGGGGAGCAGTGACCGAGGTCACCGGCTGCGATTGTTTCCATTCTCGCCGTTCAAGAACGGGTGTTGCGTCCCTCGCCCGCTTTTCACTTCAAGCGCGCACATGGAGGCGAGAGGACACACCCGGAGCGGAATCCCGGTGCCCGGGAGCGTCGCACCGGCGGCAGGGCCCGCCCGGGGCCTCTTGGCGCGGTGCGCAATTTTCAGGGATTTAGCGGCCCGGGGCGTGGTGCTTGAACGGGTGGGAGGGGCCGCGCATGGTGGCGGGGTGACGACCATTGCTCATCCCGACTTCACGGCGGCGCGGTTCGCCAGCTTCCCGGACGCGCGCTTCACCCCGGCACCGGCGGACGGCGTGCTGCCGGAGGGCTTCTTCACGACGACGAACCTGCCCACGTACGTGCGGGTGGACGGGCGGTGGCGGATGCCGCGCGAGCCGCGCATGGACGGCGCGCTGGTGCAGGACGCGCAGGGGGAGCTCTGGGTGCGCGAGGGCCGCCGGGTGCGCGCGGGCGAGCGCGTGGTGGTGGGCAAGGCGGAGGACGGCAGCGAGGGCGTCTACGTGAACATGGCCTACCTGGCGGAGGGCGGGGAGGGCGAGTTCAAGTTCATGACGAGCGAGGTGTCTCGCGAGAAGCCCATCGACTACGCGCACATGGCGCGGCTGCTGGTGGAGGAGCGCGAGCGCGGGGGCTATCCCATCTGGGTGACGGGGCCGGCGCTGGTGCACTCGCGGGCGCGCGCGGACATGACGTGGTTCGTGGAGAACGGCTTCGTGGGGGCGCTGCTCGCGGGCAACGCGGTGGCGGTGCACGACATCGAGGCGTCCATCTACGGCACGACGCTGGGCATGAGCGGCGCGGGCGAGGCGACGTCGGGCGGGCACGGGCTGCACATGCGCGCCATCAACAAGGTGCGGCAGGCGGGCTCCATCGCGAAGGCGGTGGAGGCGGGCATCATCACCAACGGCATCATGCACGCGTGCGTGAAGCACGGGGTGCCGTTCGTGCTGACGGGCTCCATCCGGGATGACGGGCCGCTGCCGGACGTGGTGACGGACAACCTGGCGGCGCAGGACGCGATGCGCAGGCATGCGGTGAAGGCGACGATGGCGGTGCTGGTGGCCACGGCGCTGCATGCCATCGCGACGGGGAACATGCTGCCCGCGTTCGTGACGGAGAAGGACGGCTCCTTGAGGGAGCTGCCCACCATCTGCGTGGACTCGTCCGAGTTCGTGGTGAGCAAGCTGAAGGACCGGGGCACGCACCAGGCCTTCGGCGTGGTGACGAACGCGCAGGACTTCATGCACATCCTGCGGCTGTACGTGGAGCGCGAGCTGGCCGCGCGAGGCAAGGCGCCGAAGTCCTAGCGCTGGCTGAGGGCCGGGACGGAGACGGGCTTCCACGGAGCGCTCGACAGTCCGCCCTCGGTGCCGAAGAGGGCGGAGTCGCCCTCCGGGAGCACGGCGTAGACGCGCGGATCCGCCAGCCGGGGCAGGGCATGCACGGCTCCGGTGCTCGCGTCGAAGTACGACGCTCCGAGCAGCGTGCCCACCAGCGCTCCGCCGGGCACGAGCGCGGCGGAGACGATGGCCGGGGAGGGCAGGCCAGACGCGGTGCGCACGCGCGTCCACTTCGCGCCGTCGAAGTAGTTGAAGCCATCCTGGCAGGTGCCCGCGACGGCGCGTCCCTCCGAGTCGGTGGACAGCGCGGTGATCCAGTTGTCGGTGAGGTCGCGGCCGTCGTGGAAGCGCTGCCACTTCGCGCCGTCCCAGCGCAGCAGGCCCCGGTCCTCGCTGCCCATCCACAGGAAGTGGCCCGAGGCCTCACCGACGGAAGGATGCTTGCTCCACTCCGTGGGCAGCGGCACCCGCTTCACGAGGGACAGGGGCGCGGTGCCGGGAGTGACCAGGGACACGCCCCGGCCGTCCACCAGCGCGACGCCGTCATCCATCCGGGACACGTTGAGCACGGACAGCTTGCCCAGCGCCACCGGGTTGCGAGCCCCATACGCCACCTGCGTCCACGCCTTCCCGTCGTGGAAGCCCAGGCCATACGTGGTCGCGACGTAGAGGTTCGCACCGTCACTGGTGATGCCCAGCACCTGGTTGCTGGGGAGCGAGGGCGTGCGGACGGTCTGCCACCGGCCGTCCTCGCGCTGCCAGCACGCGCCCCGGTCGAACGTGCCCACCACGAGCCGCCCCTGATGCCGGGCCAGCGCGGTGATGTGATTGCCGCAGATCTGCCCGGTGGGCGTGGCCCGTTGCCACCCCTTCTTCCCCTGGAAGAACACGCCGGAGGTCCGAGTGCCCGCCCAGCCCTCGCGCAACACGGTGGCGTCCTTGGGGACGCTCGCGGCCTGGAGCGGCACGGACTCCGTCTCCCACGCGTGCACCTCGCCGTGGCTGCCCACGATGCGCACGCCCTGCTCCGTCACCGCGAACGACAGCGGCCCGGTGGGCACGTCGCGCAGCGCGGAGAGCCGGCCGCTGGCGCTGATGGAGAACGCGCCCTCGGTGGTGCCCACGTCCACGCCGTCGCGAGTGTCGGAGATGAAGCGCACCGGCCCCGGCAGGGACCACGCGCGCTGGGTGCCCAGCTCGAACAGGCGCCCCTCCGCCGTGCCCGCGAAGCGCGGTGAGAACGCCGTGTACGTCGCGCCCGGCGTCAGCACCGCGGCCAGTGACTCCAGCCGGCTCACGTAGTCCGGCGTGCTCGCGTCTTCGGCGGGAGGCAGGGCCTGCCAGCGCACGTCCAGCACGGGCGTCACGTGGAAGCGGGCGTCCAGCGACACCAGCCCTTCATCCGTGGCGACGAAGAGCCGGTCGCCCGTGGACTCCAGCGCGCGGCAGAAGTGGCTGGGCAGCCCGTCCTCCACCGTGAGCACGCGCACCGGACGGCCCGTGGGCGTGAACAGCTCCAGGCCGCCTTCGGTGCACGCGACGACGTGGCCGCCAAAGGGCTCCAGGTCATGCACGGTCTCGGTGTTGGTGACGGTGGCGGCCAGGGTCAGCGCGGTGAGGGTGGAGAGCATCATGCGCCACCCCTATTGCGAACCCCGGGCCAGCCGGTGTGTGTCTCCCGAGCCGCACCTGTTGACCTGGTCGCCCTTTCACGAAGAATGGGCGCGCGGAGGGGTCATGCTGCGTTCTGCTTCTTCCCTGGCGATGGGGCTCGCCCTCGTCCTCTGTGCCTGCGCACCGGTTGACCCGTGCGATGCCGTCTACTGCGGTCCGGGCCGCTGCGATGCATCCTCCGGAGAGGCCGTGTGCGAATGTCCCTACGGCTACGTCCAGGCGGACATGACCTGCAAGCGGAACCTGCGCCACGGGGATGACCATGGGGACTCCATCGATGCCGCGACCCCCTTGGAGTTCATGGCGCTCAACGAGGTGAAGAGCGCGGTGCTGGACACCGTGGACGACGTGGACGTGTTCTCGTTCCGCGTCACGGCTGGTCGCATCTACCGGTTCAGCTGCCGTCGCTTCCTGGATGAAGGCTACGAAGGCACCGACCCGACCTGCGTGGTCGAACTCCTGGACGCGGACGGGCGCACGTTGCCGGGCTCGGCGGGCTCAGGGTCGCCCGGGTACTACCGGGCGTCCGTGCTCGCCACGCAGGATGGCACCGCGTACGCCCGCGTGAAGGGCTTGTTCGCCCCCACGATTCACCGCTCCTACGATTACTCGCTGGTGGACCGGGGACCGGACGACTTCGGGGACACCCTCGCGGAAGCCGCCCGGTGGTCCGTCGGCAACAGAGTCTCGGGGAACATCGAGCCCTACGGCGATGTCGACGTCATCGCGCTGGACCTCGTCGCGGGCCACACCTACCAATTGCTTTGCAGGGCTGACGACTACAACAACTGCGGCATGCGAGTGCGCGGCCCCGGGGGCGAGGTGCTGTTCCAGGCGGGCGACCTCTTCAACCTCCAGGTGATGCAGAGCGGCCGTCACACGGTCGAGCTGTTCTTCATCACGGGGCCCCGCTTCTCCTTGTGCGTGGGACCCTACACCTTCTCCTCCACCGACCTGACGCCCTGAGCGCCAACGCGGCGCGCTCCGGAAAGCGCGCCGCCCATGGGCTCGGACGCTCCGCTAGAACGACTCTTCCGGCACGTCCATCAGGTCCAGGTTGCCGTTCTCCACCATGCGCGCGGCGTGCGCGATGCCGGGCAGCACCTCGTGGCAGTACCAGCGGGCGCTGGCCACCTTGCCGCCGTAGAACGCCTTGTCACCGGGGTTCGACTTCATCCGCTCCAGCGCCACGGCCGCGTGACGCACCAGCAGCCAGCCGATGATGACCTCCGCCACCGCGAACAGCACGCGGTTGCCCTGGAAGCCCACGTGGTAGACGGACTCGCCCAGCTTGCCCATCAGCGTGCCGAGCAGCGTCTGCAACTGACCCACCGCCTCGCCCAGCGCGGCGCGCTCCGTCTTCAGCTCCGGGCCGCCCTCGTCGCCGTCCGCCGTCGCGCGCACGCGCTCCAGGAGGCCCATCAGCGTCGCGCCGCCATCGCGCGCCACCTTGCGCATCAGCAGGTCCAGCGCCTGGATGTGCGTGGTGCCCTCGTAGAGCGAGTCGATCTTCTGGTCCCGGATGTACTGCTCGACGGGGTAGTCCGTCAGGAAGCCCGAGCCGCCGTGCACCTGCAGCGACAGGGACAACAGCTCATACGCCTTCTCCGAGCTGTACCCCTTCACCAGCGGCAGCAGCATGTCGTTGAGCACGTCCGCCTCGCCCGCCGCGGTGGAGCGATGGCCGCCCTGCAGCTCCACCTGGTCCTGCACGGACGCGGTGAACAGGGCCAGCGCGCGCAGGCCCTCCGCGTGGGCCTTCTGCGCCATCAGCATGCGGCGCACGTCCGGGTGCTGGAGGATGTTCACGCGCGGCGCCGTCTTGTCGCGCGCCTTGCCCAGGTCGCTGCCCTGCACGCGGTCCTTCGCGAACGACAGCGCGCGGAAGTAGCCCGCGGACAGCGCGGCCATGGACTTGAGGCCCACCGCCATGCGCGCGTTCTCGATGATGTGGAACATCTGCCGGATGCCGTCGTGGACCTCACCCAGCAGCAGGCCGCGCGTGGGCTTGCCGTCGCCGAACGTCAGCTCGCACGTGACGGACCCCTTCAGGCCCATCTTCTTCTCCAGCTTGGTGCACACGACGTTGTTGTGCTCACCCAGGCTGCCGTCCTCGTTCACCCAGTACTTGGGCACCACGAACAGCGACAGGCCCTTGGTGCCCGGCGCCGCGCCTTCCGGACGCGCGAGCACCATGTGGATGATGTTCTCCGCGATGTCCGACTCGCCGTTGGTGATGAAGCGCTTGACGCCTTCAATCTCCCAGACGTCGCCGTCCACGTGACGGGCCTTGGTGCGCGCGGCGCCCACGTCGCTGCCCGCGTCCGGCTCCGTCAGCACCATGGACCCGCTCCAGCGCTTGTCCAGGATGTGCGGCAGGAAGCGCTTCTTCTGCGAGTCCGTGCCCAGCTTGTCGATGACGCGCGCCAGCAGGTTGCCCAGCGTGAAGAACGCCAGCGCGGGGTTGCTCCCCAGCAGCAGCTCGAACGCGGCCCAGCCCAGCGACGGCGGCGCGCCCAGGCCGCCCAGGTGCGGGGGCGTCTCCAACAGGTGCATGCCCGCGTCGTAGTACGCGCCCATCGCGGCCTTGAGGCCGGGGGGCAGCTTCACCTCGCCGTTCTCCAGCTTCGGCGGGTTGTGCTCGGACTCGTCGAAGCTCTTCGCCAGCTCCTGCGTGCACAGCTGCGCGAACGTCTGCAGCGTCTGCCGGGCCGCCGTCTCGTCCAGGTCCCCGAAGGGCGCCTTGCCCAGCGACGTGTGGCCGATGTCCAGGAACTCGAAGAGGTTGAACTCAATATCGCGGAGGTTGGGCGTGTAGTGCAGGGACGACGACATCGAAGGACTCCTCGCGGCCGGGTGCGAAATGAAACAGCCCCGCGCCAGTGAAGGCGCGGGGCCAAAGCGGACCGCCAGGGTACCCGAGATTGATTCGCGGGTCAGTCCTGCCGGGCGTGGATGACGCGCAGCGTCTCCCGGCGTTCGAAGCGGTTGCCGGCGGCGTCGCGGGCGACGAACACCAGCTCGTAGGAACCGGCGGGCGTGCCCTCCGGGATGACCAGCTTCTGGGTGAAGCGCAGGCCGTCCGTCGAATCGAGCAGCTGCTGATCCTCGCCGAAGAGGTCGCCGTACACGCTGACCTCCTGCGTGGCCTCCACCGCGTCCACGTCCAGCGTCAGCGTGTCACCGGGAGCGAGCTCCTTCTGTGAGAGGACGACGTCGAAGTCGTTGCCCTTGGAGTCCAGTCGGTAGCGAACCTCGTTGCGCTCCACGCGGCCGTCCGCCAGCTCCGCGATGATGAACACGGTGTAGTAGCCATCCGCGACGCCCAGCGGCACGAGGAACCGGCCGCGCCAGGAACGGGTGAGGTTGTCGAACGTGAGCGGCTTCACCAGGCCGAAGGGGAAGTACGCGGTGACGCGGCGGGCGTTGCGCGGGGCGCGCACGGAGATGATGGGGTCGCCGGGCGGAATCTCCTCGCGGCTGAGGGCGCCCGCGACCATGCCATCGGGCAGCTGCACGGGGACCATCTCGCGGACCGTCTGGCCGTCGGGGTTCGTGCGGGCCACCTGCTCCACCGCGACGAAGGACGTGTAGCGGCTCATCAGGTGGTACTGGAGCGCGGTGTCGGTGATGCCCTGGATGATTTCGGGCGTCTCGCCGCGGTAGCCCTCCACGGTGAGCTCCTCGATGCGCTGGCGGGCCCAGAGGCTCTTGAGCGAGTCGTGCTCCGGGGCGACCTCGGGGAAGTGCACGGGCACGTCGAAGTGGCGGACCTGGCCACGAACGCGGCCGGAGATGCGCAGGACGCCGTCACCGGTGCCGGTGAACTTGCCAACAAGGAACAGCGGCTGGCCGGCGAAGAGGTCCGGCACGGACTTCGGGTACACGTCGCTGACGGGCAGGCCGTCGGTGTCCACGTTGACGGAGGTGAGGACGGGGCCGCGCATGCGCCGCTCGAACTCGCGGGCGACGTCTTCCTCGGGGCGGTTGAGGTTGACGAGGGTGGAGGCGCCGCGGCCCACTTCGCCCATCTTGGTGACGAGGTAGCGGTTGGTGCTGGAGCCCACGCCGGCGGAGAAGATGCGCGTCTCCTCGCGCAGGTGGGACTGGATGGTGGCGAGCACGCTGTCGTCACTGCCGATGAAGCCGTCCGTCATGAAGAGCACCATGCGCAGGCGGGCAGGGTCGTTCGGGGGGACCATGGCCTCCTGGGCGGCGATGCGCACGTCGGTGCCGCCACCGCCCCAGAAGTTGGCGACGTAGGGCAGGGCGCTCTGGATGTTCTCCGGCGAGGCGGGGACGGCGGTGGGCGCGAACTTGGTCACCTGCGTGTCGAAGTTGAGGACCTGGAAGGTGTCCTCCGGCATCAGGTGGGTGAGGACTTCCTTCGTGATGGCCTTGGACTTTTCAATCGCCAGGCCGGACTGCGAGCAGGACGTGTCGAGCACCATGTAGAGCTCGCGCGGGACGATTTCGCGCTGGGTGGGGGACAGCTGCGGGTTGAGCATCACCAGGAAGTAGCCGTGGTCCGCGCCGGGGTCGCGGTGCATGAGGACGGCGGGGCGGATGAGCGCGTCGGCGACGACGTACTCCAGGATGAAGTCCTTGTTGGGGATGCGGTCATCGCGGCCCAGGCTGACGGTGGCGCGGGAGGGGCCGTCGCGCTTCACGTCCACGCGGTGGGTGGTGGAGCGCAGCGAGTGGACGGGGACGCCCGCGTCCAGGCGCACGGTGAGCTGGATGTCATGGCCGCTGCGCGTGTCGAGGTTCACCGGGGGCGAGATGCGGCTCGCGTCGGGGACGCGGGTGGTGTCGGGCTCCACGCCTTCGCCCTGGCGCGTGGGCAGCGGCTCGCCGCCGATGAAGCGGGGGCCGACGACCATGGGGAAGCTGAAGCGGTAGGTGCCGGCGTCGTAGGTGAGGCGCTCCACGTAGTGGATGCGCACGCGGATGGTCTCACCGGGGAGGATGTTGGCGACGGACTGGGTGAAGATGTTGGGGCGCTCCTGGTCGAGCAGCGCGGCCGTCTTGCCCTCGGCCTTGGCGCGCTCGTAGGTATCGCGGGCCTGCTCACGGGTCTGGATGACGCCGGTGATGACGCGCTCGCCGATGTGCATCTCCATGCCGTCCACGGCGGCCAGCTCCGGCAGCGGGAAGACGTAGAGCGCTTCGAGGGGCGAGGCGTAGGGGTTCTCGAACACCTGCGTCACGGTGACGGACGCGAGGAAGCCGCTGATCTCCGCGTCGACTTGCGTGTGCTTGAGGCTGAAGGTGCGCGGCTCGGTGTCCGGGCACGCGGTGTCGGGCTGCGCGCGGAAGCGCGCCACGAGGGTGCCCTGGGCGACGCCCGCGGTGGGCGAAGCAGCCGGGGGACAGGGTTGCTGGGCAGCGGCCGGGGTGGCCAGAAGACAGACGAAGAGCGCGGCGAGCAGGACTCGCATGGTCGGGAACCTTGGTTTCAGGGTGTGCCCGGGGACATTGCAGCCCCCGGGCCAACCCTGGTTCCCCTCTGGGAAGGCAGGTCGTGTGGCCGTGAAGCCACACAGCCGTGTGTCAGCCGCCCTTGAGCTGCAGCGTGGGCACCGCGCCCTCGCCGAGCACGAGGTGCACCTGACCCACCTTCGCGGCCAGGTCCTTGTACGCCTCCAGCTCCTTGAGGCGCACGAGCAGCGGGTTCTCCGCGAGCACCTTCGCCGTCTGCGCCATGGAGCGCGTCGCCGCCGTCTCCTCTCTCCGCAGGATGACGTTCGCCTCCGCCTCCTTCTGCGCCTGGATGACCCGGTTGAGCAGGTCCTTCATCTCCTTCGGCAGCACCACGTCCTTGATGCCGAAGCGCAGCAGCTCCAGGCCCACGCCCTCCGCCCCCGACTTCACCTGCGCGTACAGCTCCGTGGACACGGCCTCTCGCGCCGCCAGCAGTTCATCCAGCGTGCGCGTGGACACGGCCTCGCGCGCAGCGAGCTGCATGGCCAGGTAGAGGATTTCATCCGGCGCTCGCGCCACCACCGCCAGCCGCCGCGCGTCCACCACCCGGTATGCCGCGGACAGGTTGAGGCGCAGCGTCACGCGGTCCTTGGTCATCACCTCCTGGCCGGTGACGTGGAGCAGCTTCTCGCGCAGGTCGATGACCGCGAACTGCACCTTGTGCGCGACCGTCCACGCCGCGTGCCGGCCCGGAGGCAGCACTGCATCCAGCACGCCGTCCACGTAGCGCAGCGCCACCGTGCCCTCCGTGGCCGTGGTCTCCACGTAGTCACTGGGCGGAATCAGCGCGCGCACCTCGTCCCGCGGGGGCTCCGTCGCCACTCCGGACACGTCCACGCGCTCGACTCGTACCGTGGGCGACTCGGGCCGACCGGTACGACCGGGCAGCCGCTGCGCCGTCCACACCTGGTGCTGACCCCGGCCCAGCCACCGCACCGGCTGGCCGTGATGGAACACCACCGCGCGCTCGTCCGCGCCCAGCTCCACCACCTGGAGGTCCTTCTCCGGCACCAGCGCGAGCTTCGCTTCATCCAGCCGGGTGACGGGCGGCTCCAGCGGCACGCGCTCGAAGCGGACGTTCTGGAACGGCCGCACCACCCAGTGCCGGCCCGGCCCCAGGTACTGCTCCGCCTTCCCGTTCACCACGACGAACAGCCGCTCGTTCTGCGCCACTTCCACCCGACCGATGCCCATGACACTTCACCTCGACGACAAGAAAAGGAGAGCGGCCCGGCTGCTGGAGAAAAGGACCCCGCCGCCCCACGGGCGCGTCGCGCGAACAGACCGTCCGGATCCGCGTTCAGCCTCCCGAACCTCCGCACCGGATGCCGGTCACGGACGGCGGCCGGAGAGACTTCCTCCGGAGGCCCTGGCGACCGGCCCGTGTGCGGCGTGGGGAGGTGGACGCGGTGGACTCGCGTTGGCACCAGCGAAAAACGACGGGGTCCCAGGCGAACGAAGGATTCGAACCTTCGACACCGAGATTATGAATCTCGTGCTCTACCGTTGAGCTAGTTCGGGTTTTTGCCCAGCAAAGGGCAGCCATGCGCGCCTCACGGTATGGCGTGCGACCGGTGCGGCCTTCGATTGCGGCGGGAACACCCGGAAGTGATGGCCGTGAGGAACGTCCGAATCCCATGCCCCGGCGCAGAGCGCCCCCGCATGGAACCGGACGCCTCGGGACAACCCCGTGCGCCCCCTGAAGCTGCCGACGGGGCCTCTGGACGCGAGCGGGCGCGAATCCTGACGGCGCATGTCTCAAGTGCTTGGGCTCATGTGTCCAAGGACCGCGCGTTAGATGCGCCACCTGGGAGGACCCATGAAGCGGGCCGTGTTGCTGGGCATGTGCTGTGCGCTGTTCGGGGCCTGTGGGGAGGAAGGCGCCGTGGGCATGGACGCCGGAGTCGAAGACGCCGGCTGGCCCATGGGGTCCGTGGAGCTGAATATCTCCATGGGAGAGGACCCCTGCCCGGTGGCGACGGCGACGGTGACCATGAATGCGGGAGATCCGAGCCGGCCGGTCCCGAGTATCGGGCCCCTGCCGCTCAACGTGCGGGATGGCGTCATCCAGGGGACGACCTTCATCGACGTCTATGCGTCGCAGGCCTGGTGGGTGCAGGTCCATGCCTATGACAGCAACGGCGTCAACGTGTGCTGGGGGCAGGACCCGTTCATGACCGTGTATGAGGGACGGGTGACGCGCGTGGACATCGAGGTCGGGTGCCTCTGGCCGCATTGCCCCTAGCGGATGCGCCTTCAGCCGCGCGTCACGTCCCACCAGCCGAACCACATCACGCGCTCCTCGGCCATCAGCTCCCAGCCGGGCCCGTGCGCGTAGTCGCGCACCCGCAGGCCCGCGGCCTCCACCGCGCGCGCTGTCTCCTCCGCGCTCCACAGGTGCAGCGTCACGTCCGTGTCCGCCGTGCGCACCCGGCGCATGCGCTCCTCGTGCGCCTCCAGCCCGGGCCTGCGCTCCAGCACCGTGAACAACATCCGCCCGCCCGGCTTCAGCACCCGGCCCACGTGCCCCAGCACGCGCGGCAGGTCGTCACAGAAGTCCAGGCAGCCAATGGCCAGCGCGACGTCGAACGTGCCCAGGTCCTCCGGCACCGGATCCATGTAGCTGTGCACGCGCCACGCGCCGGACGGCCTCGCGCGCTTCGCCAGCTCCAGCATCTCCGGCGCCAGGTCCAGGCCCACCACGTCCACGGACGCGTCCAGCCCGCGCGTGTGCAGCGCCGGGCCGCAGCCCACGTCCAGCACGCGCATCCCGGGCTTCAGCGCGTCCGCGAGGAAGCGCTCCACCCGGTCGCCGTAGCGGTGCAGGGACGGGTAGAGCACCTCGTAGGCGGAGGCGATCTCCCCGTACACCCGCGCGACAGCGGCCTCTTCACTCCTGCCGCTGTCCCCTGCCTCCGTCATGTCGTGCGCTCCTCGAACACAAGGTGCGCACGCAATATCACGCGACGCCGTTGGACCCCGGTCCAGGCTTGCGGAACACCGCCAGCGACCGCCCGGCCATCTCGAACTTCCCGGGCTTCATCTCCTCGTCGCCGCGCTGGTCGTCCGCCGTGTACAGCTCCAGCCGCCACGCGCCGCCTTCACCCGGCGGCGGCACCGTGAAGGTCACCGTGTCGTGGTGCGCGTTGAGCAGCACCAGCAGCGAGTCGCCGCTGACGCGCTGGCCGCGCTCGTCCGGCGTGGGGATGGCGTCGCCCCCCAAGAGGAACGCCAGCGAGCGCACGAAGGGCTTCTGCCAGTCCTCCGGCCCCATCTCCGAGCCGTCCGGCCGGAACCACGCCAGGTCCTTGTGCTCGGACTCCCACAGGTGCTCGCCCTGGAAGAAGCGGCGGCGCTGCAGCACCGGCTGCCCGTGGCGGAAGTGGATGAGCTTGCGCGTGAACTCCAGGAGGTCCAGGCGCGTCGTGTCCAGGTTCCAGTCCACCCACGACAGCTCGTTGTCCTGGCAGTAGGCGTTGTTGTTGCCCTTCTGCGTCCGGCCCATCTCGTCGCCCGCGACAATCATGGGCACGCCGGTGGACAGGAAGAGCGACGCCAGGAGGTTGCGCTTCTGCCGCTCGCGCAGGGAGATGATGTCGGTGTCGTCCGTCTCTCCCTCCACGCCGCAGTTCCACGCCTGGTTGTCATCCGCGCCGTCGCGGTTGTGCTCGCCGTTGGCCTCGTTGTGCTTGCTGCTGTACGTGACCAGGTCGTGCAGCGTGAAGCCGTCGTGCGCGGTGACGAAGTTGATGGACGCCTGCGGACGCCGGCGCGCCGCCGCGAACAGGTCCGCGCTGCCCGTGAGCCGGTAGCCCACCTCCGCGGCCTGGTTCTCGTCGCCCTTCCAGTACTTGCGCAGCGCGTCCCGGTACTTGCCGTTCCACTCGTGCCACGGCGACGGGAAGCCGCCCACCTGGTAGCCGCCCAGCCCCACGTCCCACGGCTCCGCGATGAGCTTCACGCGGGAGAGCACCGGGTCCTGGTTGATGATCTGGAAGATGGGCGCGTTCGGGTCGTAGCCGCCCTTGCCGCTGCGTCCCAGCACCGTGGCCAGGTCGAAGCGGAACCCGTCCACGTGCATCTCCTCCACCCAGTAGCGCAAGGAGTCCACGATGAAGCGCGCCGTCTGCGGGTTGGAGGCGTTGAGGCTGTTGCCGCACCCGGTGAAGTCCAGGTAGTGCCGCGCCTCCGGCATGGTCCAGTAGTACGACGCGTTGTCGATGCCCTTGAACGACAGCGTGGGCCCCAGGTGGTTGCCCTCGCACGTGTGGTTGTACACGACGTCGAGGAGCACCTCGATGCCCGCCGCGTGCAGCGCCTTCACCATGGCCTTGAATTCCGCCACCGCGCCGCCCGGCGTCTTGCGGCTGGCGTAGCGCTGCTCCGGGGAGAAGTAGTTCAGCGTGCTGTAGCCCCAGTAGTTCGACAGGCCCTTGTCGTTGAGGAACGAGTCGTCCGCGAACGCCTGCACCGGCAACAGCTCCACCGCGGTGACGCCCAGCTTCTGCAGGTGCTCGATGATGGCCGGCGAGCCCAGGCCCGCGTACGTGCCGCGCTGGTGCTCCGGCACGCCCGGGTGGCGCATGGTGAGGCCGCGCACGTGCGCTTCGTAGATGACCGTCTTGCGCCAGGGGATGTCCAGGCGCCGGTCATTGCCCCAGTCGAAGAAGTCGCTCACCACCACGCCCTTGGGCATGCCGGCCGCGCTGTCGCGCTCGTCGCGCATCAGGTCCTTCTTCGGATGGTCCAGGGGGTAGCCGAACACCGGCTGCTTCCAGTCCACCTCGCCGTACAGCGCCTTGGCGTAGGGGTCGACCAGCAGCTTGTGCGGGTTGCAGCGGTGCCCCTTCTCCGGCTCGTAGGGCCCGTGCACGCGCAGGCCGTACAGCGTCCCGGGCTCCAGGTCCGGCACGTAGCCGTGCCAGACGAACTCGGTGCTCATCGGCAGGTCGAAGCGCTCAATCTCCTTCGTGGGGTCCGCCCGGTCGAAGAGACACACCTCCACGCGCGTGGCCACCTGTGAGTAGACCGCGAAGTTGGTGCCTGAACCGTCGAACGTCGCGCCACGCGGCCAGGGCTTGCCCGGCCAGATCTCCCGCTTGCTGCTCATGCGTCTCACTCGATTCCGTGGGGAAGGTGCCCGCGGAAGGTGGGTGCGACTGCGCTGTGCGGCAAGACGTCCGGGTGCGCTGACTGTCCACCGGGCAGCGCTTTGGCAAGGGGTTGGTGCTGAAACAATCTCCTGCGTCAGGCGGCGACGGCGTGATCCAGCGAACGCCAGGTGCCCAGGGCCCAGTCCTGCTCGTCCGGATCATCGAAGCTGACGACGCAGAGGGCGCGGCGGTTGCCGGAGCGGCACAGGGCCGTCAGCCGGCACTCGCCGGGGCCCACGTGCAGGGACGCGCGGCCGCTGACGCGGGCGCCGTGATGCTCCAGCTCCAGGGCCTTGCGCTCCGGGCTGGTGGGCGCCAGCTGCTCCTCCGCGGAGTCCTCCAGGGGCACCACGCGCACGGTGCGCCGATGGTCGCGGGCCACCCAGCTGCCGTCCTGCAGGCGCGCCTCCGCCAGGGAGCCGGGGATGCGAATCTCCCAGCCTTCAGGCAGCACCACCTGCACGGAGCCGCGCCGGTAGCCGATGGACGGCCCCACGCCGGGCGACTCCAGCGCGCGGCGGTGCACCTCCTCCGCCACCGTCCCGCCCATGCCCAGGTAGCCGAGCACCTCCTGCCACTCGCGCCACGGATAGGGGAGCGAGGGGTCCTGGCGCCACGCCTGCTCCAGGAGCCGCGCCACGTCGCGCAGGCGCTGGCGCTCCTCTTCCAGGAGCGGCGGGCGCCACACGACGTCCGTCCACAGGCGGCACAGGGCGCGCGTGAAGCGCTCGCGCGCGTCCACGCCGGGGTTCCACCAGGGGAACACGTCCATGCCCTGGCGCGGCTCCTCATGCACGGTGCGCAGCCAGTGCTCGTCGCGAGGCCCCAGCGGCGTGAGCAGCGCGCCCGGGTGCTGGAAGGTGTGGCCAAAGCGCATGGACAGCGCGAAGCCGGAGCTGCCCAGGCTGCGCATGCGCAGCACCTGCCCCACCGAGTGCTGGAGCCAGCCCAGGAAGTGCTCCTCCACCGGCCCCGCGTCGCCGGAGTGGAAGTAGCCCGTGGCGTCGCCCACGCCCACGTCTTCATCGGGCGGAGCCCAGTCGATGCCGTGGTGGTCGCCCAGGGCCTTGAGCAGGTCCACCAGGTAGCGGTGGTAGCCGGGGCCCGCGGCGCTGGTGTCCGCGGACACGACGATGCGCTCCTGCGTCGCCGCCAGGAACAGCACCTCCGCCGCGGCCGGGTGCAGGCGCAGGCGCAGCATGGGCGCGCCCTGGGGACCGTCCTCGATGAGGCTGCCCTCCAGCACGCCTTCGGCCACCTGCTGGACCCACGTCTCCACGCGCTGCAGCCAGGGCAGGGACGCCTCCGGGGGGGCGAACAGTGGCTGTCTTGCTCCTCGTCGGCCTGCCAGCAACAGCTTCATGCGATGGACGCTTTCGGTGGTGTGGGTGCGCGCTGCCTGGACCTCTTTGGATAAGCCCCAGGTCGCTCGCTGTCATCCAAGACACACGCATTCGGGGCCGGGGGGCAGGCGGGCGG
>NZ_RAWM01000007.1 GCF_003668875.1 Corallococcus interemptor
CCCACCATCTTCCCCCCGTTCCCCGGCCTGGACGAGCAGCCGTGGCGCGACCCGCCGCCCCCGGCCGCGAAGGCGCTGGAGGGCTGTCTGGACGCGGTGACGCGCGACCTGGAGCGGTTGGAGAACGCGGACCTGCTGCACTACGACTCTGGCATCGTCGGCACCGGCCGCTGGTCCGTGCACCCCATCTATTTCGGCGGTGAGCGCACCGACCGCCTCTTCTGGCCCCAGCTCGCCATGGAGGAGACGGCCGCGGCGGTGCGGTCGCTGGACGGCGAGTGCACCGACTTCCCGCTGGCGGACGTGCTCTTCTCCTCGCACGCGCCCGGCACCACGCTGACGCCGCACTGTTCGTGGGACGGCTTCCGGATGCGGCTGCACCTGGGGCTCAAGGTGCCGGAGGGCTGCGGCATCCGCGTGGGCACGGAGCGCCGGCACTGGCAGCCGGGCCGAGTGCTCACCTTCCACGACTCCTTCGAGCACGAGACCTGGAACCGGGGCACGGAGCGCCGCGTGGTGCTCATCGCGGACTGCTGGCACCCCGGCCTCACCCTGCCCGAGCGCGAGGCCCTGCTCGGCCTCACGCGCAAGTTCGAGGTCCGCGCGATGCTTGCGCAATTGCGCGTGCCGGAAGCCATGTCCGAACCGCTCCTCGTCCGCTTCGCGGAGCAGGAACGCACGGACGTCCAGGTGCGCCGCTTCTGGCGCATGTGAGCGCGAGGTGATGGAGCCATGACTTCAGAGCGGATGGCCCGCGCGCTCGTTTCGCTGGACGGCGTGTCCGTGGGAGACGCCTTCGGCGAGCGGTTCTTCGGCCCGCACGAGCTGGTGCAGCCGTGGGTGGAGGAGCGCATCCTGCCGAAAGCGCCCTGGGCCTACACCGACGACACGGAGATGACGCTGTCGCTGGTCCAGGTGCTGGAAGACCATGGCCACGTCGAACAGGACGCGCTCGCGGACCTCTTCGCGAAGCGCTACCGCAAGGACAAGAACCGCGGCTATGGCGGGACCGCGCACGACATCCTGTGGAAGCTGGGACTGGGGCTGCCCTGGCGTGAGGTGTCCGCGGAGGTCTTCGAGGGCCAGGGCTCCATGGGCAACGGAGCCGCCATGCGCGTGGCGCCCCTGGGCGCGTACTTCGCCGGAGACCTGAGCCGGGTGGTGGCGGAGGCGCGCGCGTCGGCGGAGGTGACGCACCTGCACCCGGAGGGACAGGCGGGGGCCATCGCCATCGCGGTCGCCGCCGCGTGGGCGTGCGACTGGCAGCGGACCCACGGCACCGCGCTGGAGCTCTTCGACACGGTGCTGGATTGCACGCCCGCCGGGACCACGCGGCAGGTGCTGGAGAAGGCCCGCGCGTGGCCGCTGGAGGCCAGCCCCTCCTCGGCGGCTCGCACCCTGGGCAGCGGGCAGAAGGTCATCTCCGAGGACACCGTGCCCTTCTCCATATGGTGCGCGGCAAGGCACCTGGATTCGTTCGAGGAGGCCCTCTGGTGCACCGTGGCCGGCTTCGGAGACCGGGACACCACCTGCGCCATGGTGGGGGGAATCGTCGCGCTGAGCGCGGGGCACGCCTCCATTCCCAGGCCGTGGCTCTCCGCCCGGGAGCCCCTGCGCCGGCGGGTGTGACTAGACTTGGTGCCGTGAGCGACTTCCCGAGCACCCTCCCCTCCGTCGAAGCCCTTCCCCTGCGCGGAGGGCCCACGCTGCGCTGGGGCGTGATTGCTCCCGGGCGCATCGCCGGAGGCTTCGTCTGGGCGCTGCACCGGCACACCGGCCAGCGCGTCCACGCCGTCGCCTCGCGCGACCCCGAGCGCGCCCATCGCTTCGCGTCCCAGTACGGCATCCCGCACGTCCACGCGTCCTACGAGCAGCTGGTGGCGGATCCAAACGTCGACATCGTCTACGTGGCCTCTCCCCACAGCCTGCACAAGCACCAGGCCCTGCTCGCCATCGCCGCGGGCAAGCACGTGCTCGTGGAGAAGCCGCTCGCGCTCGACGCCGCCGAGGCCCGGGACATCGAGCGGGCCGCTCGCGCCGCGGGCGTCTTCGCCATGGAGGCCCTGTGGTCGCGCTTCCTTCCGCAGTCGCTGGTCATCGAGCGGCTGCTCCATGACGGCGTGCTCGGAGACGTCCGGCTGGTGATGGCGGACTTCGGGGGCCGCTTCGACTTCGACCCGGAAGGCCGCGTCTTCAACCCCGCGCTCGGCGGCGGCGCGCTGCTCGACATCGGCATCTATCCCATCTGGCTCGCGCACTTCGTGCTCGGTCCGCGCGCGCACGTGCACGCCACGGGCTCCCTCACCCGGACGGGCGTGGACGGACAGGCGGCGCTCGTCCTCACCTACCCCACGGGCGCCCAGGCGCTCCTGCACACCACCCTCTTCGCGGAGACGCCCCAGGAGGCCGTCATCGCGGGGACGCACGCGCGCCTCCAATTGGAGTCACGCTTCTTCACCCCCACCCGCTTCACGCTGAAGGCCGCCCGGTCGGGCCAGCAACTGCACTGGAGCGACCCGTCCGGCATCCACGGCAGCGAGGGCCTCGCGTGGCAGGCCGCCGCGGTCGCGTGGCACATCGCCGAAGGACGCACCGAGTCCCCGCTGCATCCGCTCCAACACAGCATCGCGTTGCTGGAGACCATCGACGCGGCGCGCGCGCAGCTGGGCGTCGCCGGTTGTGCGGCGGGGGCATAGGCCCGCTGTTATGGTGCGCCGGCGCGTACCGGGACCTCCCCCATCCCCCGGGCGCATGCCCGGAGAACGCCATGGGTTTCCTGCGCCCCCACGCTGACCGCATCTACGCCCTGCTCCGCATCGCCGCGGGGCTGATGTTCATGCTGCACGGCATGCAGAAGGTCTTCGGCATGTTCGGCGGGATGCCCGCCGGAGCGCCGCCGTTCATCGTCTACGGCGCGGGAGGCATCGAGTTCCTGGGCGGGCTGCTCGTGGCGCTCGGGCTGTTCGCCGGCCCCGCGGCCTTCATCTCCAGCGGCACCATGGCCGTCGCCTTCTTCCTGGGGCACGTCATCCCCAACGGGGGCAACCTCAACCCCCTCAAGAACCAGGGCGAGCTCGCGGCGCTCTACTGCTTTGTCTTCTTCTATATCTCCGCGCACGGCTCCGGCATCTGGAGCGTGGACGCCGCGCGCAAGGGCGCACCGCGCGTGTGAGCGCCGGGCCGTGCCCTGGAGTCTCCGGTGTGCTAATTCGCGCTGGCAGCAGGGTGACGTCCCCACCCCCCAGCCCGGAAGACATCCATGGCAGGCAGCAGCCTGATTGCGCTCATCGACGACATCGCCACCATCCTGGATGACGTCTCCATCCTGACCAAGGTGGCGGCGAAGAAGACCGCGGGCGTGCTGGGCGACGACCTGGCGCTCAACGCCCAGCAGGTGACAGGCGTGAACGCGGACCGCGAGCTGCCCGTGGTGTGGGCGGTGGCGAAGGGCTCGCTGGTCAACAAGGCCATCCTGGTGCCGGCGGCGCTGGCCATCAGCGCGCTGGCGCCCTGGCTGGTGACGCCGCTCCTGATGGTGGGCGGCGCCTTCCTGTGCTTCGAGGGCTTCGAAAAGCTCGCGCACAAGTTCCTGCACAGCAAGGAAGAGGACGAGGCGCACCACGCGGAGCTGCGCCAGGCGCTGGAGAACCCGAACGTGGACCGGGTGGCCCTGGAGAAGGACAAGATCAAGGGCGCGGTGCGCACGGACTTCATCCTCTCCGCGGAAATCATCGCCATCACGCTGGGCACGGTGGCGGCGGCGGACTTCGCCACCCGCGTCACGGTGATGGTGGGCATCGCGCTCATCATGACCGTGGGCGTGTACGGGCTGGTGGCGGGCATCGTGAAGCTGGACGACGCGGGCCTGTACCTCAGCCGCAAGGGCAGCGGCTTCGCGCGCGGCCTGGGCGCGGGCATCCTCCGCGCGGCGCCGTGGCTGATGAAGTTCCTCTCCGTCGCGGGAACGGCGGCCATGTTCCTGGTGGGCGGCGGCATCCTGGTGCACGGCGTCTCCAGCCTGCACCACGCGGAGGAGTCCTTCACCGCGTGGGCCGGGCGCGTCCCGGGCGTGGGCAACATCCTGGGCGGCCTGGCCCCCATGCTGCTCAACGCCGCGGTGGGCCTGGGCGCGGGCCTGGTGCTGGTGGTGCTCTTCACCGCCGGCCAGAAGCTGTTCAAGGGCAAGGGCGCGAAGAAGTAGCGCGCGAACGGAATTGAACCCGGGTCCCTGTTGATAGACGCCCAACAGACGCGCATGCGCCCTGGAGAGTTCACTTGAGGGTTTCCAGGAATTTCCTGAAAAAGGAGGAATGCAAAGGAGCGTCTTGATGCACGTGCGTCACCTGGTGGCAGGAGCATTCCTGGTCGCCGCTGTGGGTTGTGAAGGAAGGCAGGAGGAAGGCCCCGAGCTCCAGACGCAGGCCGCCGCGGTCGTCTCCGGCAGCCGGCTCATTGGCGCGCAGTCCGGCCGCTGCCTCGACGTGGCGCAGAACAGCCAGACGCCGGGGCAGGAGCTGCACATCTACGACTGCAATGGTCAGGCGAACCAGCGGTTCCTCTTCACGCCCGAAGGCGAGCTGCGCGCGTTCGACGGCGCGCGGTGCATCCAGCCGGAGACCGCCAGCTCCGGGGCCCAGGCCGTCAGCATCCTCTGTGACGGGACGGCGAACCAGCGCTGGGTCCGCAACGCCAATGGCGCGGTGATCCACACCGCGACCTCGCTGTGCCTCGACGTGTCCGGCCAGGCCACGGCCAACAGCTCCAAGGTCATCGTCTGGACCTGCAATGCCCAGACGAACCAGCAGTGGACGCTGCCGCCCGACTCGCAGCCCCCCACCGTGCCCACGGGGCTCGCCCTGTCCAACGTGACGTGCAGCTCGGCCACGCTGTCGTGGTCGCCGTCCACGGACAACGAGGGCGTGGCCTTCTACGACGTCTACCATGACGGCCAGCTGATGAAGTCCGTGTCCGGCGCCATCGTGTCCACGCCGCTGACGGTGGTCCCCGGCGCGACCTGGGGCCTGTATGTGAATGCGCGGGACGCCCGGGGCAATGTGTCCCAGGGCAGCGCCACGCTCTCCATCACCCCGCCGCCGTGCCAGGTGGACACCCAGGCGCCCAGCATTCCCACGGGCGTCACCGCCACCGCGTCCGGCACCAGCGTGACCGTGAACTGGACCGCGTCCACCGACAACGTGGGCGTGAGCGCGTACGACGTGTTCCGGGGCGGCGTGAAGATTGGCACCGTGTCCGGCTCGCCGCCGGGGACGGCCTTCGTGGACAGCGGCCTGTCGCCGGCCACGGCCTACGCCTACGCCGTGCTCGCGCGCGACGCCCAGGGCAACGCCTCCGCCCAGAGCGCTTCCGTGACGGTCACCACCGGCACTGCCTGCGCGAACGCCGTGTGCTCCGTCATCCAGGTGGCCACCGACACGGACATCCCGTGGGGCCTGGTGAACCTGCCGGACGGCACGGTGCTCTACGGCCGCCGCGACGCGCAGAACATCATCCGGTTGGATCCGGCGACGGGGACGAAGACGTCCGTGGGGGCCGTCCCCAACGTGCAGAGCACGGACGGCGAGGGCGGGCTGATGGGGCTGGCGCTCTCCCCCACCTTCTCCACCGACCGCTGGCTGTACGTGATGCACACCTCCCCCACCGACAACCGCATCGTGCGGCTGCGGTATGAGAACGGCGCCCTCGACACCGCGTCGCTCCAGGTGCTGGTGCAGGGCATTGGCCGCAACAAGTTCCACAACGGCGGCCGCCTGCGCTTTGGCCCGGACGGCAAGCTCTACGCGTCCACCGGTGATGCCCAGAACGGCGCGTACGCGCAGGACATCAACAACCTGGCCGGCAAGGTGCTGCGCCTCAACGCGGACGGCACCGTCCCGTCCGACAACCCCTTCGGCAACTACGTGTGGAGCTACGGCCACCGCAACCCGCAGGGGCTGGCGTTCGACTCGCAGGGCCGGCTGTGGGAGCAGGAGTTCGGCAACTCCGTGATGGACGAGACCAACCTCATCCAGAAGGGCGGCAACTACGGCTGGCCCAACTGCGAGGGCACCGTGTCCCAGGGCGGCTCGGGCTGCGCCACGGCCGGCTACATCGCGCCGAAGCAGACCTACTCCACGGCGGAGGGCTCCTGCTCCGGCATCGCGGTGGTGCGCGACGTCCTCTACGTGGCCTGCGCCCGTGGCACGCGCCTGTACCGCGAGGTCATCAGCGGCACCAGCCTCACCAACGTGCAGCAGTTCTTCGTGGGCACCTACGGCCGGCTGCGCACCGTGGAGCCCACGGCTGACGGCAACTTGTGGATGACCACCACCAACCAGGGTGACAAGGACAGCATCCCCAACAACAGCAACGAGCGCATCTTCCGCGTCGTGCTGGGGCAGTAGCCGCCGCACGGCCCACGCATGGCGCCTGCTTGTGCCATGCGTGGGACGGCCTTGTTCAGTCCGGCCAGGTCCAGTCCGCGATTTCGGGGCGGTCCCGGCCGTGCTCGTGCGCGTAGGCCAGGTTGTCGAGGATGGCGTTCCTCATCTCCTCCTTCAGGTGCCCCGCCTTCGCGTGCAGCCCCGGCACCCGGTCGATGACGTCGATGACCAGGTGGAAGCGGGACGTGTCGTTGAGGATGGCCAGTTCGAAGGGCGTGTTGATGTTGCCCTTCTCCCGGTAGCCATGCACGTGCAGGTCCCTGTTGTCGATGTAGCGGTAGGCCAGCTTGTGGATGAGCGAGGCGTAGCCGTGGAAGCTGAAGATGATGGGCTTGCCCGGCGGGAACAGGCTCTCCAGCTCGCGCTGGGTGGACCCGTGCGGATGCTCCGCGGACGACTGGAGCTTGAACAGGTCCACGACGTTGATGAAGCGCAGCTTCAGCTGGGGTGCGCGCGCCCGCAGGATGGAGGCGGCGGCCAGGGCCTCCTGCGTCGCGACGTCGCCGCAGCAGGCCATGATGACGTCCGGCTCCGCGTCCTCGTCCGTGCTGGCCCGCTTCCAGATGCCGAGCCCCTTGGCACAGTGGGCGACGGCCTCGTCAATGCTGGTGAACTGCAGGTGCTTCTGCTTGTCCGCGACGATGACGTTGACGCAGTCGGTGCTGCGCAGGCACTGGTCCGCCACCACCAGCAGCGTGTTGGCGTCCGGCGGCAGGTAGATGCGCGTGACCGAGCCGGACTTGTTCGTCACCAGGTCGATGAAGCCCGGATCCTGATGTGAGAACCCGTTGTGGTCCTGACGCCACACCGTGGAGGACAGCAGGATGTTCTCCGAGGCGACGGGGGCCCGCCACTTCACGTGGTTCTTGCTGATGTCCAACCACTTCGCGTGCTGGTTGAACATGGAGTCCACGACGTGGGCGAAGGCCTCATAGGTGTGGAAGAGGCCGTGGCGCCCCGTGAGCAGATATCCCTCCAGCCAGCCCAAGAGCGTGTGCTCCGACAGCATCTCCATGACGCGGCCGTCCCGCGCCAGATGCCCCCCGTCCGCGTCCTCCGGCAGCAGCGCGGACATCCACGTCTTGCCGGTCACCTCGTAGAGGGCCTGGAGGCGGTTGGAGGCGGTCTCGTCCGGGCCGAAGACGCGGAAGGTCGTCGGATTGTCCCGCATGATGTCCCGCAGGAACTCGCCGAGCGGCCGCGTGTTCTCATGCAGCGTGGTGCCACGCGTGCCGACCTTGACCGCGTAGTCGCGGAAGTCCGGCAGCCTGAGCGCCTTGCGGAGCAGGCCGCCGTTGGCGTGGGGGTTCGCGCTCATCCGCCGGTTGCCCTTGGGCGCCAGTGACCGGAGCTCCGGCATCAGCCGTCCCTCCACGTCGAACAGCTCCTCGGGGCGGTAGCTGCGCATCCAGTCCTCGAGCGCCTTGAGGTGCGCCGGGTTGCCGCGCACGTCGCCGAAGGGGACCTGGTGGGAGCGCCAGGAGCCCTCCAGCCGGTGCCCGTCCAGCTCCTTCGGGCCGGTCCAGCCCTTGGGCGAGCGCAGGATGATCATGGGCCAGCGCGGGCGCGTGGGGGTGTCCGTCAGCCGGGCCTTCTTCTGCACGGCGCGGATGTCCTCCACGGCGCGCTCCAGCGTCTCCGCCATCTTCTGGTGCATCTGGGCCGGGTCGCTGCCCTCGACGAAGTACGGCTTGTAGCCGTAGCCGACGAACAGGGCCTCCAGCTCCTCCGGGCTGATGCGGGCGAGGATGGTGGGGTTGGCGATCTTGTACCCGTTGAGGTTCAGGATGGGCAGCACGGCGCCGTCCCGCACGGGGTTGATGAACTTGTTCGAGTGCCAGGCCGTCGCGAGCGGTCCGGTCTCCGCCTCGCCGTCCCCCACGACACAGGCGACGATGAGGTCGGGGTTGTCGAAGGCCATGCCGTAGGCGTGGGAGAGGCTGTAGCCCAGCTCACCGCCTTCATGGATGGAGCCCGGCGTCTCCGGGGTGACGTGGCTGCCAATGTGCCCGGGGAAGGAGAACTGCTTGAAGAACTTCCGCATCCCCTCCGCGTCCTGGCTCTTGTCCGGATAGACCTCCGAATAGGTGCCCTCCAGGTACACCGGCCCGAGCACGCCCGGGGCGCCGTGGCCCGGCCCGGCCACGAAGATGACGTCGAGGTTCTGCTCGACGATGAGCCGGTTCAGGTGCACCCAGGTGAACGAGAGCGCGGGGCTCGCGCCCCAGTGGCCGAGCAGCCGGTGCTTCACGTCCTTCGGCACCAGGGGTCTGCTCAGCAGCGGGTTGTCCTGGAGGTAGATCATCCCCACCGCCAGGTAGTTGCACGCGCGCCAGTACGCGTTCATCAACTCCACTTCCCTGGCGGTGAGCGGTCCGCCGCCGCGGGTGCGCTCCCGGCCTGGAGCGGAGGGCCCCGGGCCGTGCTCCCTGGCGGACACCGGCGGCCCATACTCAGACGCTTCCGTTCCTTCGGGGTGTGCCATGACATGCCTCCCGTGCCTGGAGAGCCAAACCTGAGGGTTGTCCCGGTGCGCCGACAACCAGCGATGGGGCGCTCGGCAACGGGGCTGCTTCCAGGCGGCGGGCGGCTTTCGTCGCGATGCCATCTTGAGCCCCGGGCCGCACTGTCATTGGCGGAGGGCGGAGGCAGCCATGACCATCAAGTTGCTCATCGCGGACGTCGACGGGACGCTGGTGACGAAGGACAAGGTCCTCACCTCGCGAACCCGCGAGGCCGTGGCGCGGCTGCGTGACAGCGGCATCCTGTTCACCCTCACGAGCGGGCGTCCGCCGCGTGGGATGGCCGGGCTGGTGGCCCCGCTGGGCCTCACCGCCCCCGTGGCCGCGTTCAACGGCGGCATCTACGTCAAGCCCGACCTGACGACGGTGCTGGCGCAGCGGCCCCTGCCTCCCGGCATCGCCAGCGACGCCGTCGACTTCATGCTCCAGGCGGGCCTGGATGTCTGGGTCTATCAGGGGGCGGGTTGGTTCCTGCGCGACCCCAATGCCTTCCGCGTGGCGCGCGAGCGGAGCACCATCGGGTTCGACCCGGCCGTCGTCGCGGACCTGCACGAGGTGCTCGACGCCGCCATCAAGATCGTCGGCGTGAGCGAGGACACGGAGAGGGTCGCGCGCTGCGAGGCGGAGCTCGCCGTGCGGCTGGGCGCGGACGCGTCCGCGGCGCGCTCGACGGCCTACTACCTGGACGTCACACACCCCGAGGCGAACAAGGGGATGGTCGTGCGTGAGGCCTCGCGCCTCCTTTCGCTTCCCCTGGAGGAGATCGCGGTCATCGGGGACATGGCCAACGACCTGCCCATGCTGAACACCGCCGGCCTGGGCATCGCCATGGGCAACGCCAGCGCCGAGGTTCAGCGCTCCGCGCGCCATGTCACCCGCACCAACGAGGAGGACGGGTTCGCCCACGCGGTGGACGCCTTCCTCCTGGGCCAGCCGCCTCTGGCACGCACGAAGCTGGGACTCCCGCCGCGCGCGCGCGCCTGCCTCTTCAGCGTGGACGGCGTCCTCACCCAGACCGCCAGCCTGCATGCCAGGGCCTGGAAGCAGCTGTGCGACTACTACCTGCGGCAGCGCGCGCGGTCCTCGGGGCAGCCCTTCATCCCCTTCGACCTGGTGCGCGACTACAGCCGCTGCTTCGATGGCAGGCCCTCCCTGGAAGGCATCCACGCGTTCCTCGACGCCCGCGGCATCGCGCTGCCGGAGAGCACGGTCCACGCCTTGAACGACCGCAAGGGAGAGGTCCTGCTGGAGCTGCTGCGGCAGGAGCGCGTGGAGACGTATGAGGGAGCGGTCCGCTACGTCCAGGCGGCGCGCGCGGAGGGACTCCGGACCGCGGCCGTCTCCGCCAGCAGGCACGGCGTGGAGATGCTCCGGTCGGCGGGCATCGCGGACCTCTTCGACGCGCGGATTGAAGCCACGCCGCCCCCGGAGCTCCACCTCGCGGCGGCGCGGGCGCTCGGCGTCACCTGCGACGAGGCGGTCCTCTTCGAGGACACCCCCGAGGGCGTCGCGGCTGGCCGGGCGGCCCACTTCGCGTATGTCATTGGCGTGGACCGGCCAGGCCAGCCCTCCGGACTGCGCCGCCACGGCGCGGACCTGGAGGTGACGGACCCCGCCGCCCTCCTCAGTACCTTTCCGGGATGAAGTGCTTGCCCTGAAGGGACGCCTCGTCGTCGTACGCGCCCTTCTTGGAGCGGGGAGGCAGCTTCACCTTGGGGCGCTTCACGCGCCGATGGGGAATCTTCTCCAGCAGGAAGCGGATGCAGTTGAGCCGCGCCTTCTTCTTGTTGTCGGAGCGCAGGATGTACCAGGGGGCGTACGGCGTGTCCGTCGCGGCCAGCATCTGATCCCTCGCCTGGGAGTAGTCGTACCAGCGCGTCCAGGACTTGAGGTCCATGGGGCTGAGCTTCCACTGCCGCAAGGGGTCGTCGATGCGCGCCGCGAACCGCCGCGCCTGCTCCGCCTTGCCGACCTCCAGCCAGATCTTCAGCAGGAGGATTCCGCTTTCGACCATGTACTTCTCGAAGACGGGACAGCCGATGAGGAAGCGCTCGTGCTCCTCGGGCGTGCAGAAGCCCATCACCGGCTCCACGCCGGCCCGGTTGTACCAGCTGCGATCGAAGATCACGATTTCCCCCGCCGCGGGAAAATGCGGCACGTACCGCTGCAGGTACATCTGGGATTTCTCCCGGCTGGAAGGCGCCGGGAGGGCCACCACGCGGAACACCCGGGGACTGACCCGCTCGGTGATGGCGCGAATCGTTCCGCCCTTCCCCGCCGCGTCCCGGCCTTCGAACACGACAATGACACGCATCTGCTCCTGCTTGACCCACTCCTGGAGCTGGCAGAGCTCGGATTGGAGCTTGCGCAGCTCCTTTTCATAGGCCTTGCGCTTCAGGGGCTCCGAGTGCGTGTCCTGTGCCATGGACATAGGGTTGCTACCGGATGCGGCAGGTGACAGCCCTTCTGCCCCCGGGTCCGTGTCTGGCTTGGGCCAGCGGACATCCGGCACTGCCCTCCAGGGCATTTGGACGCGTCTCACTTCCGCGCGGCGCCCCCCGTGTTGAATCTCCGCCCCCATCGAGGTGTCGCGGATGCGGGGGACGGACAACGCCATGCAGGGGATGAAGCCAGGATTGCCATCCTTCGTCGGCGCCGTGCCGCTGCTCGGCGCCCTGTCCGTGCTCTCCGGATGCGCGGTGGGCCCGAACTTCACGAAGCCCCAGGCGGAGATCGCCAGGGAATGGCACACCCAGGGGGATCCGCGCCTGTCGACGCAGGCCGAGGTGGACACCCGGTGGTGGAGGTCGTTCGGAGACCCCTCGCTCGACCGACTCGTCGAGCTCGCGGCCCGGCAGAACCTGCCGCTCCAGATTTCAGGGCTGCGCATCGTTGAAGCGCGCGCCCAGCTGGCCATCCTCACCGGCCGGCAGTATCCGCAGGCCCAGGCCCTGGTCGGCAGCGCCGCCGCGGTGGGGCGCAGTGAGAACTCCGCCGCGGCCAACCCCGTCGACTTCGACCTGGGCGCCATCGACCGGCACTTCCTGGAGTACCAACTGGGCTTCGACGCCATCTGGGAGGTGGACTTCTGGGGCAAGTACCGGCGGGGCGTGGAGTCGGGCACCGCGGGCCTGCTCGCGTCCGTGGCGGACTACCAGTCCTCGCTCGTGTCGCTCACCGCGGAGGTCGCGCGGACCTACGTCCTCATCCGCACCTTCGAGGTGCTCATCGAGCAGGCGCAGGAGAACGTGCGGCTCCAGGAGGAGGGATTCCGGATCGCCGAGGCGCGCTTCACCAACGGCGCCACCTCCGAGCTGGACATGACGCAGGCCGCGACCCTGCTGGAGAGCACCCGGGCCACCATCCCGCAGCTGGAGGCCGGGCTGGACCAGGCGCGCAACGCCATGAGCACGCTCTTGGGCCAGCCCACGGGCCAGGTGGAGGCGCTGCTGGCGGGCCCCAAGCGCATTCCGGTGGCGCCCGCGACGGTGGCCGTGGGCATGCCCGCGGAGATTTTGCGGCGGCGCCCGGACGTCCGCAGCGCGGAGCTGTACGCCGCCGCGCAGTGCGCCCGGATCGGCATCGCGGAGGCGGAGCTGTATCCCAGCTTCTCCCTCTTCGGGACGATTGGACTCCAGGCGAGCACCAGCGCCGGTGCGTCCGGCAACCTCTTCTCCCTGGGCAGCCTCTTCTATTCCGTGGGCCCGCGCATCGTCTTTCCCTTCCTCAACTACGGCCGCCTGAAGAACGGGGTGCGTGTGGAGGACGCGCGGTTCCAGCAGCTGCTCGTCAACTACCGCAACACGGTGCTCAAGGCGGGCCAGGAGGTGGAGGACGCCCTGACGGGCTTCATCCACGCCCAGCAGACCCTGGCCTTCCAGCAGGCCGCCGTGAAGGCCGCGCAGCGGTCGGTGGGGCTCGCGCTGGTGCAGTACCGCGAAGGCGCCGTGGACTACCAGCGCGTGCTGGACGCGCAGCGCTCGCTGCTGGAACAGCAGAACAACCAGGCCCAGACGAGCTCCTCCATCGCCACCCACCTGGTCGCCCTCTACAAGGCGCTGGGTGGCGGCTGGGAGGTCCGCCGCAATCAGCCTGTCGTCCCGGAGCCGATGCAAGCCGAGATGGAGCAGCGGACCCACTGGGGCGACATGCTGTCCAAGCCGCGGACACAAGAAACCAAGACGGTCTCGCAACCCGTCAAGCCATAGAGAGTCCGCCATGCCCTGGAAGCCGAAAGGGAAAACCAAGTGGATCATCGGGCTGGTCGCCCTCGCCGTCGTCGCGTTCATCGGCTTCCGGTACTGGAAGGGGAAGAAGTCCGCGCTGCCGGAGGGCATCGTCTCGGGGAACGGCCGCATCGAGGCGAAGCTCGCGGACGTCGCCGCCAAGGAGCCCCTGCGGGTGAGGGAGATCCTCGTCAACGAAGGCGACCTCGTCCGGCCAGGACAGGTGGTCGTGCGGCTGGACACCACCACGCTGGAGTCCAGCCTGGCGGAGGCCAACGCGAACGTCGCGGCCACGCAGGAGAAGCTGGCGGTGGCCCAGGCGGGCATCGTCCGGCAGAAGAGTGAGATCCAGCTCGCCACCATCGAGGTCGATCGCGCCCGGAGGCTGGTGGCGCGAGGCGCCGGCTCGCAGCGGGACCTGGACGTCCGGGAGAGCGAGCTGAAGACCACCCGGGCCAGCCTGGCGGAGGCCGAGGCCACGCTGAAGACCTCGCAGGAGGAGATTGAGGTCGCGCGGGCCAGCGCGGCGACCATCCAGACGCGCATCAACGACGCGACGCTCCGGTCTCCGGTGACGGGGCGGGTGCTCTACCGCCTCGCGGAGCCCGGCGAGGTGCTCGCCCCCGGCGGACCGGCGCTGACGATTCTGAACCTGGAGGACGTCTACATGGAGATCTTCCTCCCCGCGAACGAGGCCTCGCGCATCCGGATTGGCGCCGAGGCGCGCCTCACCGCCGACTTCGAGCCCGACCGCTCCGTGCCCGGCTACGTGTCCTTCGTGTCACCGGAAGCGCAGTTCACGCCCAAGCAGGTGGAGACGAAGAGCGAGCGGGAGAAGCTGGTGTTCCGCGTGAAGCTCCAGGTCCCCCGGGAGCTGGCCGGCCGCTACGTCGAGCGCATCAAGACGGGCATCCGCGGCGTTGGCTACGTCAAGGTGGACCCCAACGCGGCGTGGCCGTCCCGGCTCCAGAACGTCATCACGGCGGAAGCCGAACCCCACTAGCTGCAAAGACCCGGGAGGGCCTGGCCATGGTCTCATCCGCGTCTCCAGCATCGCCCGCCGGCGCTTCCGGCGGGCGCGTGGTCTCCATCCAGAACGTGGTCCACCGCTACGGCAAGGCCGTCGCGCTCGACGGCCTGTCGCTGGACGTCCCCAGCGGCATCCGGGTGGGCATCGTGGGCCCTGACGGCGTGGGCAAGTCCACGCTGATGGCGCTGGTGGCGGGCGCCAAGAAGCTGCAGCAGGGCCGGGTCCTGGTCCTGGACGGAGACATCGCGGAGGCGCGGCACCGGCGCGACGTGGGCCCGCGCATCGCGTACATGCCGCAGGGCCTGGGCAAGAACCTCTACCTGGAGCTCAGCGTCTACGACAACGTGGACTTCATGGCCCGCCTCTTCGGGCTGTCCCCGGAGGAGCGCAAGGCGCGCGTCCCGCAGCTCTTGGAGGCCACGGGGCTGGGCAGGTTCGCGGCGCGCCCCGCGGGCAAGCTCTCCGGCGGCATGAAGCAGAAGGTGGGGCTGTGCGGCGCGCTGGTGCACGACCCGGACCTGCTCATCCTCGACGAGCCCACCACCGGCGTGGATCCGCTCTCCCGGCGGCAGTTCTGGACCCTCATCGAGGACATCCGCGCCGGGCGCCCCGGCATGAGCGTCATCATCTCCACGGCCTACATGGACGAGGCCCAGCAGTGGGACTGGATCGTCGCCATGGACGCGGGGCGCGTGCTGGCCACGGGGTCGCCCGCGGAGCTGATGCGGCGCACGGGCACCCACGACCTGGAGAAGTGCTTCATCGCGCTCCTGCCGGAAGAGAAGCGCCGGGGCCACAAGGAGATCACCATCCCGCCCCGCGTGGCGGGCAACGCGGAGCTGGCCATCGAGGCGCACGGGCTGACCCGCCGCTTCGGGACCTTCACCGCCGTGGACCACGTCACCCTGAACATCGAACGCGGGGAAATCTTCGGCTTCCTCGGGTCCAACGGCTGCGGCAAGTCCACGACCATGAAGATGCTGACCGGCCTGCTGCCGCCCACGGAAGGGACGGCGAAGCTCTTCGGCAGCGCCGTGGACGCGGGCAGCATGGAGGTGCGCAAGAACCTGGGCTACATGACGCAGGCGTTCTCGCTCTACGGCGAGCTGAGCGTGAATGAGAACCTGGTCCTGCACGCCCGGCTCTATCACCTGCCCCCGGACAAGGCGAAGGCGCGCATCGAGGAGCTGGTGGAGCGGTTCGGGCTGACCGCGCACCTGGACGCGCCGGCCGGGGACCTGCCCATGGGCCTGCGCCAGCGGCTGTCGCTGGCCGTCGCCGTGCTGCACGGACCGCAGATCCTCATCCTGGACGAGCCCACGTCGGGCGTGGACCCGGTGGCCCGGGACAGCTTCTGGGAGCTGCTCATCGACCTGTCGCGCAAGCAGGGCGTCACCATCTTCGTGACAACGCACTTCATGAACGAGGGCATGCGCTGCGACCGCATCTCCCTCATGAACGCGGGCCGGGTGCTGGCGGCGGACACCCCCCAGAAGCTCATCGAGTCCCGGAACGCGGACAGCCTGGAGACGGCCTTCATCGGCTACATGGAGGACGCCATCGCGGAGAAGGAGCGCGCCGAGGGCAAGGCCACGGCGGCCACTCCCGCTCCCGCTCCCCAGGCGCCACCGCCCCCGTCTCCTGGCGAGCCCCGGGTGGAGCGGGCCGGACTCAAGCTGCGCGTTGGCCGGCTGATGGCGTATGCCGCCAACGAGGCCAATCAAATCCTCCGCGACAAGGTCCGGCTGGCGTTCGCGTTCATCGGCTCGGCGGTGTTGATGCTCGTCTTCGGCTTCGGCATCACGACCGACGTCGAGAACATCCGCTATGCCGCGCTGGACCTGGACCAGACGCCGGAGAGCCGCGCGTACCTGGAGCAGTTCAGCGCGGCGCAGCCCTACTTCGCCCCCACGCAGCCCGCCCGGTCCGCGGACGAGGCGCTGCGCCGGCTCCAGTCCGACGACGTCTCGGTGGTGATGGAGATTCCGCCCCGCTTCGGCCTGGACTTCCGCCGGGGCTCCGGCCCGGAGGTGCTGGCGCAGGTGGACGGCGCCATGACCTTCCGTGGCGACACCGTGGAGCAATACGTCCAGGGGGTCCACAACCGGATGCTGCGGGACCCCGCGAGCGGCTTCCAGTCCGCCAGGGCTCAGCAAGACACGGCCAACATCGAGGAGCGCTACCTCTACAACCCCACCTTCCAGAGCATCTACTCCATCGTGCCGAGCGTCCCGGCGCTGCTGTTGCTGCTCATCCCGGCCATCCTCATGACGGTCAGCATCGTGCGTGAGAAGGAGCTGGGGTCCATCATCAACTTCTACGTCACGCCCACGGGAAGGCTGGAGTACCTGCTTGGAAAGCAGCTGCCCTACGTCGCCATCGGGATGGCCAACTTCTTCATCCTGACCGCGCTGTCGCTGGTCGTCTTCGGCGTCCCCATCAAGGGCAGCTTCCTGACGCTGGTGGTCTGCGCGCTGTTCTACGTCATGGCGACGACCGGCATCGGGATGGTGACGTCCACGTTCACCGGCAGCCAGGTCGCGGCCGTCTTCGTCACGGCCATCCTGACCATCGTGCCGACCATCCAGTTCTCCGGCCTCTTGCAGCCGGTCTCCACGCTCCAGGGCGGAGCCAAGCTCGTCGGCTCCATCTGGCCGGCCACCTATTACATGCACGCCAGCCTGGGCGCCTTCACCAAGGGGCTGGGAGCGGGCCTCATCCTGAGGGACGTCGCCTTCATGGCCGTGTGCGTGCCCCTCCTTCTGGCCATCAGCGTCGTCGGCCTGAGAAAGCAGGAGAAATAGCAGTGAACTCGCTGCTGAACATCCTGTGGCTCGGGCTCAAGGAGATCCGCAGCCTGCTCAGCGACGCGGTCCTGGTCGTGTTCGTCGTCTATGCCTTCACCCTGGCCATCTACGTCCAGGCGACGGGCACCTCCAGCGAGGTGAACAACGCCTCCATCGCCTTCGTCGACGAGGACGGGTCCGCGCTGTCCAAGGAACTGCTCAACGCGTTCTACCCGCCGCGCTTCATGTCGCCGGAGATCATCAACGCGGATGACATCCAGCCGGACATGGACCGGGGCCGGTTCATGTTCGTCGTGGTGATTCCGCCCCGCTTCGAGCACGACCTGCGCGCGGGCCGCACCCCGGACATCCAGGTCAACATCGACGCGACGGCCATGCAGCAGGCGGGCATCGGCTCCGGCTACATCAAGAACATCATCAACGACCGCATCTCCTCTTTCATGAGGCGCACGGAGGCGACGGGCCCCAAGCCCGTCAACCTGGTCGTCCGCAAGCTCTTCAACCCCAACGGGGTGTCGTCCTGGTTCAAGAGCGTGGTGGCCATCATCAATCAAATCACCCTGCTGACGGTGGTCCTCACGGGCGCCGCGGTCATCCGCGAGCGCGAGCACGGCACGCTGGAGCACCTGCTGGTGATGCCGCTGACCTCGTTTGAGATCGCCATGGCGAAGGTCTGGGCCAACAGCCTGGTCATCCTCGTGGCCACCGGGGCCTCGCTGTTCCTGGTGGTGCACCTGGTGCTGAAGGTGCCCTTCGCCGGTTCGGTGGTGCTGTGGTTCGTGGGCGTCGTGCTCTACCTGTTCTTCGCCACGGCGCTCGGCATCTTCCTGGGGACCATCTCCCGTTCGATGGCGCAGTTCGCGCTGCTCATCATCCTGGTGGTCCTGGTGCTGATGCTGCTGTCGGGCGGCAGCACGCCGGTGGAGAGCCAGCCGAAGTGGCTGCAGTACCTCACGTACCTCCTGCCGGCCCGGCACTTCGTCAGCTTCTCGCAGGTCATCATCTACCGGGGCGGAGGGCTGTGGGCCGTCTGGCGCCAGTTCCTGATGGTGGCCGCGATAGGCGTGGGGTTCTTCGTCTACAGCCTGGCGCTGTTCCGGAAGTCCATCGCGGTGAGCAAGTAGGCCCCGGGCGCGTTCGAGGCGGCGGGGGCCTTCCCCCCTGCTCGCTTCGCATTGGACCCAGGTCCATGTTCCCCGTTTTCGCGATGCTTAGCGTCAGGGCATGCGTGCTCTGACCTATGAAGGCCCCTACCGGGTTTCGGTGCGGAACAAGCCGGACCCTCGCATCGAACATCCCCAGGACGGCATCGTCCGGGTGACGTCCGCGGCCATCTGTGGCTCGGACCTGCACCTGCTCCACGGGCTGGTGCCGGACACCCGCATCGGCTTCACCTTCGGCCATGAGTTCGTGGGCGTGGTGGAGGAGCTGGGCGCCACGGCCCGCAGCCAGGGATTGAAGAAGGGCGACCGCGTGATGCTGCCCTTCCAAATCTTCTGCGGCGGCTGCTACTTCTGCCAGCGCGGCCTCACGTCCTGCTGTGACAGCACCAACCCGGCGACGGACGCGGGCACGGGCATCTACGGCTATTCCCACACGTTCGGAGGCTACGACGGCGGGCAGGCCCAGTACGTGCGCGTGCCCTTCATCGGCGTGGACGCGGAGAAGGTGCCCGAGGAGGTGCCGGACCTGGACGCGCTGCCCATCACGGATGCCTTCACCACCGGCTACCAGGGCGCGGAGATGTGCGACCTGAAGGGCGGAGAGACGGTGCTGGTGCTGGGCTGTGGCCCCGTGGGCCTCTTCGCCATGTGGAGCGCCTGGGCCATGGGCGCGGGCCGGGTCATCGCGGTGGACAAGGAGGACTACCGGCTGGAGTTCGCGCGGCAATGGCTGGGCGTGGAGACGCTCAACTTCAACGACGTGGACCTCGTCACCACCGTGAAGGGAATGACCGAGGGGCGCGGCGCGGACGCGACCATCGAGGCGGTGGGCTGCGAGGCGGCGGGCTCCCCGGTGCACCGCACGTTCGGAGTGCTCATGAAGGCGGAGGCCGGCTCCCCGGTCGCCGTCAACTTCGCCATCCATGCGACGCGCAAGGGCGGCGTCATCTCGCTCATTGGCGCGTACGGGCCTCCGGCCGTGGGCGTGGACCTGGGCACGTACATGAACAAGGCGCAGACGATGCGCACCGGTCAGGCGAGCGTGAAGCGCTACATGCCGCACCTGATGGAGCACGTGCGAGCCGGGCGCATCCAGCCCTCGCGCGTCTTCACCCACCGCCTGCCGTTGGAGAAGGCGCCGGAGGGCTACCACACGTTCGCGCAGAAGAAGGACGGCTGCATCAAGGTCGCCCTCTTCCCCAACGGTGAACACCTGCACTGAAGAGGAGCCGTGTGATGAATCCCACGCCCGATGACAACACCGAATCCCTCCGGGAGAAGAAGCCCAGGCTCTCCACCCAGGAGGAGGTGGAGCGGCACTCCGCGTACCAGGCGCTGCAGCGCTCCGAGCGCCCGTCCTACTGGGGCATCGACCTGGACCCGGCGCGCCGGCCCGGCGTCCCGATGACGGGCCACGAGCCCCGGCCGATGCCCCACGCGCGCTTCCCACCGGAGCGCCAGCAGGGCACGTCCGCGTCGCCCATGCACGGACGGCCCAACAAGCCGATGCCGCCCGTGTTCGGCACCGCCACCCCGCTCCACGGCGTCTCCGGCCTCATCCGGCGCGCCGCGTACCGGAAGCCGGACCACGACCCCAGCCATTGGCTGCTCAAGATGTTCGCCGACCGCGTGGACTCCTGGGGCTACCACACCGGCAAGGTCCTGAAGGTGGTGGGCCCCGTCGCGGTGGTGGCCCTCCTGGTGGGCCTGGCGCGCGAGCGGTCCGCGTTCGCGAGATAGGCCCCAGAAGCCGCGCACGGGGTTTTTCTGGAGCGTCCAGGAGACTCGCATCGCGAGGAGGCCCTATCGTCCTCGCGATGCGACTGCTCCCTCGACTCCATCTCTTCGAGTTCCTCGACCAGTCCTGGCTCCCCGAGCTGTTGCGCCGGGGCGAGGTCGACTACCTGCACGTCGTGCTCGACAAGACACGGCCCTACGACGGCATGGCGACGCAGCTGGCGGCGCTCTTGCGCATGGCCGGCACGAACCGGATTGTCGACCTCTGCTCCGGCACCGGCGGCCCGTGGCGCACCCTGCTCCCGGTGCTGCGGAAGCTGAACGGCGAGGCGGAGGTGGTGCTCACCGACCTGCATCCCACGCCCGGGCTGGAGCTGCCCGAGGGCGCGCACTACCGCGACACGCCGGTGGACGCCACGCGCATCCCCGAGGAGCTGACGGGCGTGCGGACCCTGTTCGAGGCGCTGCATCACTTCCGCCCGCGGCAGGCCCGCGCCGTCCTCGAGGATGCCGTCGCGCGGCGAGTCCCCATCGCCGCCTTCGAGCTCACGCAGCGCTCGCTGCCGTACGTCCTGGTCCAATTGCTGCTCGTCGTGCCGCTGGTGTGGGGCTTCACCCCGCTCATCCGCCCCCGGCGCTGGTGGCGGTGGCTGTTCACCTACCTGGTGCCCATCATCCCCCTGCTGGTGCTCTGGGATGGCGTGGTGTCGTCGTTCAGGACCTACGCGCCGGAGGACCTGGAGGAGCTGACGGAGGGACTCAACGCCAACGGGTACTCCTGGCACCTCGGCGTCCACCGCGCGCGGGGCATGGCCATCACCTACCTCATCGGGCAGCCCGGCGAATAAGGGGCGTCACGCCCCGGACTCGCGACACTCCCACCTCCTTGGGGTACCCCTTGGAAGCCAAAGCCTCGCATCCCACCCTTCGCGCTTCTTGGACCGGGAGGCGTGGACATGAATGCAAGGAATTGGGGGGCCCTGCTGTGGTTCGGGCTGGCAGGGGTGGGCTGTGGGGGCGTGGCGGAGGCGGTGGAAGACGGCGCCCGTGACGTGAGCGCCCAGGCCTGCCCTCCCGGAGTGGCGGCCCGGGTGGCGTCCCTCATGCCCCCGGACGCCGGGGGCTTCATGGGCGAGCTCACGAACGTCCAGGGGACGCTCTTCTTCGTCACCTCCACGTTCGACGCCGGCTCGCTCCTGTGGCGCAGCGACGGCACGGAGGCGGGCACCTTCCCGCTGAAGACGTTCCCGGGCCCTCCCGGCGTCTATCAGCCCCAGAACCTGGTCGCGGTGGGCAACAGGCTCTTCTTCCAGACCCGCACCGACACCACCGGCAATGAGCTCTGGCTCAGTGACGGAACGGCGGACGGGACCCGGCTGGTCAAGGACATCACCCCTGGCGCGGAGGGCTCCGTGCTGACCAACGCCACGGAGCTCAATGGCCGCCTGGTGTTCTTCCGCTGGGTGCCGCTGCCGGGAGGCGGGGCGGGGCCGGAGCTGTGGCGGTCCGACGGCACCACCGCCGGCACGCTCCGGGTGCGCAACTTCACCAGCACCCCGGGCCTGGGCAACGACACCTTGAAGGTCAACAGTGTGCTGCTCTTCTTCTTCTCCGAGGACACGGGCACCACGATGTGGCGCACCGACGGCACGCTGGCCGGGACCACCTCCGTCAAGCGGCTGGACGCGGGGCCCACCTACCTCTCGGAGGTGAGCCGCCCGGGGGAGACGCCGTTGTTCATCCTGGAGGATGGCCCCAACTCGGAGGTGTGGAGGACGAATGGCACCGCCTCCGGAACCGTCCGCCTGGACGCCTTCGGCAAGCGGGTGAGCCTGCTCGGGACGCTGGGCGCGTACGTCTACGTGACGTCCGTGGACAGCCCGGTGACGAAGCGGCTGCGCATCGACCGGCTCTCGCTGAGCGGGGATGGCAAGACGCACATCACCACGCTGCCCAACCCCTACGGGGCCTACGAGTACACCTATCCCTCCGCGAGGAGGGCCGTGGTCTCCGGCAACGACATCTACTTCAACCTGAGCATCGGGAGCGACGCCCCCGTGCCCACCGCCGTGTCGCTGTGGGCGACGAACGGAACGGCCGCGGGGACCCGCCAGCTCTTCGACAACCGCAATGTGGAGTACGGGTATGGCTACCCGCTGTTCGCCACCGGCACGGGCCAGGTCCTGTTTGGCGGCGCACCGGACCAGAACGGCCCCGCCTTCCCCTACTTCACCCGGGGCACCCCGGCGACGCAGGGACGGCTGGCGGACGCCCGGTTTCCCAATTCGTTCACCCGCGTGGGCTCGCGCATCTTCTTCACCGCCTTCGACGCCGCCGGTGAAGGCCAGCTGTGGTCCGCGCCGGCCACCTTCAGCTGCCCGCCCGGGCTGACCGAAGCGGCGGAGTCGCGTTGAGGTACACTCCAGCGCGCAAGCGCTGGAATGCCCTCCGACCTGCTGGAAATCTCAGACCTCATCGTCGACTACGACGTCGCGACACTCCAGCCCCGGCCGGTGTCGCGCTCCGCCGTGGTGGCGCGGCTCATTGAGAACGGACAGCGGGGCGCCGCGCGGCTCGTGCAGCGGCTTCCCGCGTCCAATGACACGCTGGACTTCGAGGCGTGCAGCCTGGCCCTGCTGCGCGCCCACATCGAACTGCAGCGGCTGAGCGAGGAGTTCCTGCAGGCGGACCGCCTCCGCTGGGTGTTGCTTCCGCTGCTGCGGACGCTTCGCGACGCCGGCGTGAAGCCTCCGCTGCGCATCGTCGACGTGGGCTGCGGGCTTGGCTACGCCGTCCGCTCGCTCGCGGCGCACGGGCGGCTGGGGCGCGACGTGGAGCTCATCGGCTGTGACATGAACGTGACGCTGATTGAGAACGCGCGGCGGCTCGCGGAGGAGGAATCCCTCTCATGCGAGCTCAAGGTCGCGAACGCGTTCCAGCTGGAGCAGCCCGGCCACATCTTCATCTCCACGGGCGTCCTGCATCACTTTCGCGGCAACGACCTGAACGCGTTCTTCGCCGGCCAGCGGCAGGGGCACGCGTTCGTGCACTACGACATCCAGCACTCGGTGCTCTCCCCCTGGGGCTCGTGGATGTTCCACCAGGCCCGCATGCGCGAGCCGCTCGCGCGCCATGACGGCGTGGTCTCCGCGCGGCGCGCCCATCCCACGCAGACGCTGCTGTCGGCGGCCCGCACGGAGACGGGGTTCAGCTGCGCGTCGCTGGACGGCGCCCGCGACCTCCTGGGCGCCATGCTCCGGCCCATGACCGCCACGCTGGGGACCCGCGCGGAGCTGTGGGAATCGCTCCTGGGCCAGCTGGGTCCGCTGCGCTCACGGCTGGGGCCCGCGCGATGAACGCCGTCCTGCCGGTGCTGCTCGCGCTGCTCTCCGTCACCGACGCCGCGTTCTGCGGCTTCCGCGTCGCCGCGGGCCGGGATGCCCGCATCTTCAAGGCGGACTACTACCGGTCCGCCATCCGCCGGGGGATGGGGCGCGGACTCTTCACGGCCGCGCTGGTGGGCGCGGGCATCGCCGGGGCCTGCCTGTTCTCACCGGGCCTGTTCCCCCAGCTGCTCGTCTGCGCACGGGCGATGCTCTGGGTGCTCCTGCCGTACGCGACGCTGACCCTGGTGGGCATGGGCGTCTGGGCCGCCGCGGAGGCCGACGCGCGGACCCTGGCGAGCGTGGTGGTCCTGGGACCATTCACGCTGATCCGCCCCTGGGTCATCGCCGCGGCGGCCGCCGTTGGCGCGTGGAAGGCGCCGGGCTTCACCGCCGCGCTCGTCACGCTCGCGGCCTGCGGCGCCCAGCTCGCGCTCGAGCCCTGGCTCAACGCCGGCATGCGTCCCCGCATCCCACAGGTGGGTCCGGCGAGACCGTGAAACACAAATCCGCGCGGGTTTCCTGACACTTCCAATCCCCCCACCCTGCCCTGGCTTGCCCGCTCCACGGTCCCTTCCTAGGATTCTGGGTTCCGCCGGATCCCCCCTCATCACCCCCTGGAGCCATCACCATGCGGTACACGCGCAAGAACATCTCCGAGCTGCTTGGCACCGTGCAGGGCAGCCCCGACGTCATGGGCTTCTGGACGTCCACCATCGGCGGCTACACGTACAACATCACCCCGTCGGCGGGCGGCAACATCCTCCAGGACATCTACAATCCCAATCACCGGATCTGCGAGGACGGCGGCCAGACCGCCTTCGAGGACGCGGCGCAGATCGGCTGCTACTAGCAGCGTCCCCGCCACGCCACACCTGGAGCATTCCCATGCGTTACACGCGCAAGAACGTCAGCGACCTGTTGAGCTCGGTGCAGGGCAGCCCGGACGTCCAGGGCTTCGCCACCTCCAACTTCGCGGGCACCAGCTGGTCCATGGTCCCGTCCTTTGGCGGCGGCGTCGTCTGGCAGGCCACCTGGACGTATCAGTGGACCTGCGAGGACGGCGGCAGCGTCACCGCCGAGGACCGCTCCACGTTCGGCTGCGGGTAGTCCACCCCGCGCCGTCCTCCCCCGCTTCCCCCGTCTCGCGGTCCCCTCATGAACACGCGCCTCACCCTGATCCTCAACACCCACATGCCGCAGGTGTTGGGCGAGGGGCCCCTCTTCGATGAGCCGGAGAACTGGCTCTTCGAAGCGCTGACGGAGACATACCTCCCGCTGTTCCGGATGTTGGAGCGCTGGGACGCCCGGCGCTTCGCCGGCACGCTGGTGATGTCCTTCACCCCCTGCCTCGTGCAGCAGCTGGTCGCCTGCGAGGAGCGCTACACCGGCTACCTCCAGCTGCTCCAGCGCATCGCCACGCGCGAGCTGGAGCGCACGTCGCGGCTGGAGCTGTACAACCGCTACGAGAAGTTCCCCCAGGCCCTCTCGGACGAAGCGCTGGCGAGGGTCCACCGCACCGCGGGCATGTACCTGCGGCGCGTGGAGGACAGCCTCGCGTTCCTGCGCCAGCACTCCCTGCGGGACGTGTTCGCGTCGCTGGGGCGTTCGCGGCCGTCCAACGTGCAGCTGTGGACCTCCACGCCGCAGCACAACTTCCTGCCCTTCTTCCAGCCCGCCGTCGCGGACCGGCTGGTGGCGCGGGGCGTGGAGTCCTTCCAGGACATCTTCGGCGGAGAGCCGGACGGCCTCTGGCTGCCCGAGTGCGCCTTCCAGCCGGGCGTGGAGCGCATCCTCCAGCGCCGTGGCATCCGCCGCACCGCGCTCAGCCTGACAGGCATTGGCGCGTCCCAGCCCCAGGACCCCAGCGGCGTGTTCCGCCACGAGGACCTGGAGGTGATGGTCCACGACTACAGAATCGGGCTGCACCTGTGGAAGTCGCCCGAGTCCACGTACCCCGCGCACCCGGTGTACCGCGAGTTCTTCCGCGACGTGGGCTTCGACCTGCGCCCCGAGTACTTCGAGGAGCTGGGCGTGCCCGTGCCCGCGAACAAGCGGGGCCACGTGTGGACGGGCCTCAAGTACCACGCGGTGAGCGGGCAGAAGGTCGACCTGGGCCGGAAGGCGCTCTACGACGTGGAGGCCGCCCGCGCGCAGGTGCCCCAGCACGTGCGCCAGTTCTGGGAGCTTCTGGATTCGCGCCGCTCGCTCGTGCAGGACGGGCAGACGTTCGTGCTCGCGTTCGACACGGAGCTGTTCGGCCACTGGTGGCACGAGGGCATCGAGTGGATGGAGGGCGTCATGCAGCCCGCCGCGCCGCTGGAGGCCGCGAAGCCCCCGCGGGCCGCCGAGCCGCCGACGCTGCCCCGGCTCTACTATTCGACGTGGGGGCGCGACTTCTACAGCGAGCACTGGCTGACTCCGGGCAACGCCTGGATGTACGCGCTCATCAAGCTGGTGGAGGCGCAGCTGCCCCAGCCGGTGGACGCGGAGACGCGCGAGACGTGGCGCCGCTTCGAGGTCTTCAGCGGCAGCGACCTGCTCTTCATGATTCCGGACCCGACGCAGCGGGACCGGGCGCGCGCGCTGTTCCTCGCGCGCTACCAGGACGTCGTGTCGCGGCTGAAGGACTTCTCACCGGACCTGCTCACGTCCTTCCCGGTGGACCCCTTCAAGTGCGTGCTCCTGCACGTGAGCAGGGCCGAGGGGCAGGAGCAGCCGCCGTTCCTCCTGCGCCGGCTGTCGCTGGAGGGCGTGAACATCGGGGCGCGCCGGGAGCTCACGCTGGACGCGGAGGTGCTGGAGGTCGCGGGCCTGCGCGTCGCGTTCCAGTACTTTCTCTTGCACCCGCAGGGCCGCTACGCGCTGCGCGTGGAGGGCTCCGGGCGCGAGCACGTCTTCCAGATGCCGGACTACGGCGTGCCGCTGCTCATCGCGCCGGACACGCGCACGTATCCCAAGTACGACCCGGAGGTGCTGTACCGGAAGCTGGGGGAAATCTGGGAGGGCGACCAGCAGCTGCCCCTCAAGCAGAACCCCACGCTGCGCAGCCGCCACATGTACACGCGCGCGCACGTGATGGAGGTGCTCGCGGGCAAGCGGACCGCCCTCTTCAAGTACAACAAGGAGGGCTACGCGCTCTTGCGCTTCCGCGACCGCAGCCCGGCTCCGGCGTGCGTCGTCTTCGACGACACGGTGACGCTCAGCGACGCGGGCACGTACATCCAGGCCGGTGAGCTGTCCGTGCCCGTGGTGAGCAACCCGGCGGACATCGCGCGCCACGACTTCGACGCGGTCGTCTTCACCTGCTCGCTCAACTTCGAGTCAGAGGTGCCGCACGTCCGCGCGCTCCTGGAAGTGGCCACGCGCAGGAAGTTGCCCGTCGTGTCGCTGTACGACGACATCCTCTATTACGACCTCTTCGACGGGCTGGAGCCGGACCCGGACCTCTTCTTCCGCGTGGCCGTGCCGGAGCAGGACGCGCTCGCGAAGCCGGGCCCTGCGGACTACGCGCCGCGAAACCTGCTGGGCGTCTTCGGCACGGACACGGTGCAGGGCAAGTTCACCACGCAGGTCTATCTGCGCGAGGCGCTGGCCAGGCACGTGCGCGTGCGCCACCACGCCACGGAGCCCACGGGCATCCTGCTGGGCTCGGACACGGGCTACTCGCGCGTGCTGCGCGTGGAGGGCCCGGAGCGGCTGGCGTTCGAGCGCCGCGTCATGGCGGACCTGGCGAAGGACTGTGACGTCGTCATCACCGGCGGGCAGAACGGCCTGCTCTACGTGCCGCAGGGCCAGGACCGCCGGGCCAACGCCTCCACGCACATCTACGAGACGTTCCTGCCGCGCCTGGTGGTGCTGACCGTGTCGGTGGACACGAAGCCGGAGGACGTGGTCGCGACGCGCGAGTACCTGGAGCTGCTGGCCCGCGAGCACGACGTCCCCTGCATGGTGGTGGGCCTGGCGATGATGGGCGGGCGCAAGCTGCTGGGCAGCCGGTGGACGGAGACCTGGTTCCTGGGCGTCCGGGATGAGGTCCTGGAAGAGGCGCGGCGGAAGATGGAGCAGCACACCGGCCTGCGCGTCCACGCCATCCCCGAGGAAGCGGACGCGCTGGCGCGGAGCGTCCTCACGCACCTGTGATGGAAGCGGGCGGCGCGATGCAGGAGGAAGAGGCCCCCGGGCTGCGGCGGTCGGCGCGCTACCTGGCGGAGCTGCTGCGGCTGCTGCGTCCCGCGTGGGGCGCGCTCGCGAGGAGCGCGCTCCTGGGGCCGGTCATCACCGGGCTCCTGCTCATCCCGCCCTTCCTCACGCGGCTGTTGTTCGACCACGTGTCGTCCCCCCAGGACCTGGGGCTGTTGCACGTGCTGGTGCTGAGCATCCTCGCCGCGTCGGTGGCGGCGGCGGTCGCGGAGGCGCTGTTCGGTTACTACTCGTCGTACCTGACGGTGAAGCTGGAGAGCTCCGCGTCGCTCTACCTCTTCAACCACCTGCAGCACCTGCCGGACCGCTTCTTCTCCCGGCGCCAGGTGGGTGAGCTCACCAGCCGCTTCGACGACGCGAAGGCGGGCATCGCGCTGGTGGTGGGGCTCATCCGGCTCGTCTTCTCGCAGCTCACCTTCCTGCTCGTCATCCCCTTCACCCTGGCGTCGCTCCACTGGGAGCTGGCGCTGGCGGCGGTGGCCACGCTGCCCTTCGTGGTGGCGGTGCCGCTCGTCGTGGGCCGCGCCATGGGGCTCGCGTGGCAGGAGGTGATGGGCGTGCACGGCGCTCTCCAGGCGCTCCAGGTGGAGACGCTGCGGCAGAGCCGCACGACGAAGGTGCTGGCGCTGGAGCCGCACGTGTACCAGCGCGCGGCGGGGCTGATGCGCTCCGTGCTGCGGGCGCACCTCAAGGCCCACGGCGTGGAGGGGCTGCTGCGGCTGTTCGAGCGCACGGTGGAGGCCGCGCAGACGGCGCTCTTCACCTGGCTGGGCTGGCGGCTCATCCTCCAGGGCAAGCTGACGCTGGGCGGCTTCGTGGCCTTCGTGGCGTATGCCGCGTACCTGCGCGGGCCGGTCATCGAGGCCATCGGCTTCGTCACCGGACTTCAGCAGCGCGGCGTCCACCTGCGCCGCTTCTTCGAGTACCTGCACGAGGCGCCGGAGCAGGACCCGGCCCGCTCGCTGACACCCCCGCCCCCGCTGACGCAGCGGCTCTCCGGCGGGGTGGAGCTGGAGGACGTGTCCTTCGGCTACCTGCCCGGGCAGGACGTGCTGCGCGAGGTGAGCGCGCGCATCCGGCCCGGCGCCGTGGTGACCATCGTGGGCTCCAGCGGCTCCGGGAAGACGACGCTCGCGCGGCTCCTGACGCGGCTGGAGGAGCCGGGCCGGGGGCGCGTGCTGTACGACGGACAGGACGCGCGCACGCTGGCGTTGTCCGACCTGCGCCGGCAGATCGCCGTGGTGTGGCAGGACGTGGAGCTGTACCACGGCACCGTGCGCGACAACCTCACGCTGGGGCTCTCCGGCGTGAGCGAGGACGCCCTGCGGGAGGCGGTGCGGCTGTGCGCGCTGGAGCCCGTGCTCGCCGCGCTGCCGCAGGGCTTCGACACGCCGGTGGCCGAGGCGGGCGCGAGCCTGTCCGGTGGACAGCGGCAGCGGCTGGCGCTGGCCCGCGCGGTGCTGCGCGACGCGCCGGTGCTGCTGCTGGATGAAGCGACGTCCCAGCTCGACGTGGAGACGGAGTCCGCCATCGTGCGGGCGCTGCTCGGGCGGGCCCGGGAGCGCGGGCAGACGGTGCTGTTCATCACGCACCGGCTGGCCAACGCGCCCCTGGCGGACGAAGTGTGGATGCTCGCGGGAGGCCAGCTGGTGGGCCGGGGGCCTCACGCGGAGCTGCTGGCGCGGTGTGCTCCGTACCAGCGGCTGTTCCGCGCGGGCATGGGCGAGGCGGACGCCGCTTGAGCGCGGCGGATGGAAAGATGGCGAACGAGTCCCCACGTCCCACCCTGCCCCTGCTGGAGGACCCCGACCACGCGGGCCTCTTCGTCGTGCGGCGCATCGGCATGCTCACGGCCCTGCTCATCATCGTGCTCGGCGCGGGGATGGCGCTGGCGGGTTCGCTCGTGCACCTGACCGTGTCCGTTCCGGACGCCGTCCCGCCGCGCACGGAGTCCGTGTCGCTGGGCACCTATGTGTTCCGGCAGCTCCAGCAGTGGCGGCCTTCGGGGCCGGGAGGCACCGCTCCGTGAAGAAGGTCGGCATCATCGACAGCGGCGTGGAGGTGGCCTTCCTGCGCGAGCACGGGTTGCACCTGGCGGGCGCGGCTTCGTTCTCGCTCGACCTGGACGCGCAGGTGCTGGAGGCGCGCGAGTACGAGCGCGAGGAGCTGGAGACGTGGCGGTCCGGCACGGAGACCCATGAGCTGGAGGACACGCACGGGCACGGCACGGCCGTCCTGAGCATCCTCTACGACCAGGTGCGTCCCTGGCCGGACGTGGAGGTCTACGTCGCGCGCGTCCTGGACCGGAACATCCGCGGCCACTCGCTGTGCCTCGTGGAGGCGATGGGGTGGATGCTGGAGGAAGTGGGCGTGGACGTGCTCAACCTGAGCCTGGGCACGTTCCAGCGCGCGATGGAGGCGCCCATGCGGGAGCTGGTGGACCGCGCGGCGGCGAGGGGCGCCCTCATCGCCTCCTCCGCGGGCGGCGAGCCGACCCTTCCCGCGCAGCTGGAGTCGGTGGTGTCCGTGGGCGACCCCGCACTGATGGAGCGCGTGGGCGCGGACGTGAAGGTGGACCACGTCGTGAAGGAGCGCGAGGTGAAGCTCTACATGGGTGGCCGCTGGATGCAGGTACCCATGACGACCAGCTTCGCCTGCGCGGTGGCCGTGGCGGAGGCGCTGAGAGAGGGCGCGCTCCCCGGATGGCGGCGCGGGTCCGGCTGAAGGAGCCTTACGGCGTGGGCGACCCCGTGGGCACTTCCAGGGCGACGTCGCCCAGGTCCAGCACCTCGCCTTCCTTCAGCTTGAGCGTCAGGCGCCGCTGTCCGTGGGAAGGGCCTCCTGAGATGAAGAGGATGCGCTCGCCCGCGCGCACGCCATCGAGGGTGAAGCGGCCTTCCGCATTGGAGGCGCGGTTCGGCGAGGGCGGCTCATTCTCGAAGGAGATGAACGCGGAGGAGACGGGCGTCTTGGTGGGCCCGCTCACCACGCGGCCCCTCACGGTGGCGGGTGCCTTCAGGGGGATGTCCACTTCGAGCACCGCGCCCGTGCCGGGAGAGGCCGTGGCCTCGCCGACGGAGCCGTCCAGCGTGCGCGCTGTCAGCATCACCGGCTCGGGGGGAACATCGCGCAACTCGAAGCGGTCGCCGGAGAACTCGAGGGGCCCGGTCGCCTTCCCCTCGGGGAGAAAGCCCTTCTGGAGCTGGAGTGTCAGGGTGAAGCCGCGAACAGGCTCTCCCTTGCGCACCACGCGGCCGCGGAGGAAGGCCGCGGGCTTCAGCCGCAACACCACCTCCTTTTCGGGGGTGACGGGCACGGGCTCGCACGAGCGTCCTCCATTGCGCGCGCCCAGCATCAGCCGGCCATTCGAGGTGGCGTCTTCCATGCCGCTGACGGGAATGGCGAAGCGCCCCTCTTCGTCGGTGGGGAGCATGGCCATGGGGAGGTTCAAGCCGTCCGCCATCGTCAAGGTGATGATGGCGCGGGGTGACGGCGAACCATCCGGTTCCAGGACGACGCCCCGGTACGCGCGCTCCGCGGGCGGTTCCTCCCAGGTGAACTCGACCTGGACCGTCCGTCCCGGCTCCACGCGCACCTGCTCCTCCTTGCCTTTGATGAATCGGCCGCGCTCGGCGAGCAGGACCTTGTATTCGCCGGCGGGAATGGTCATCCGGAAGACTCCCTCCCCGCTCACGGAGACATCGCCTCTGACCAAAGGCGTGGTCGCGAACCGATCCGCTATCACGGCCGTCACCCCCAGCCGCCCTTCCTTGAGGGAGTCACGCGCCGCGCGCACCCTGCCCTCGATGGTCCCCGAGCCCTCCAGGGTGAAGTCCATCCGGGCCGTGCGGTTCGCCTCCACGGCGACGGTCTCGAGGGTGCCCGCCATCGTCCCATCCCTGCGCGCGGAGATGGCCAGGCGGCCCGCGGCGAGTCCCACGACGCGGTAGTAGCCGTCCGCATCCGTGCGGGCGTCGATGGGGCTCGCCGACATTCCCATTCCCTCGCTCCAGCCATGGACGGTGATGTGGGCCGCGGCCACCGGCGCTCCATTGCGGTCGCGCACGTGGCCCTCCACCGCGCACGTGCCGGAGAGCTTGAAGTCCACGGGAAAGCGTTCGCCCTGGGTGAGCGTCAGGCCCCGGCGGATGACGGGCTCGTAGCCCAGGGCCGTGACCTTCGCGTCGTAGCTGCCGGGAGCAAGCCCCTGGACGATGAAGTGCCCCTCGGCGTCCGACATGGCCACGCCGGACGCCGCGTCCATTCCGGAGAGGGTGGCCTCGATGCGCGCGTCAGCCACGGGAGCTCCGCCGGCCTCTTCCACGACCTGGCCCTCCAGCACCGCGCCCGGGCCCAGCTGGATGCGCACGCCGCGCACGGTGCTGCCCGCGACGCAGAGCACTGGCAGGTCGAGCGAGCCGGACTCCTCGCCGCGCCGGGCGGACAGGGGATGGGAGCCGGGCTCCACCTCCACGGAGAAGCCACCCTGCGCGCCCGTCGTCACCACCTGGGAGGGATTGCCGCCGACCTGCACCTCGGCGTCCGCGGCCGGCTGGCCCTTCGAGTCCACGACGAAGCCCTCGATGACGCTCGCCAGCCGGAGCGCCAGCGTCAGCGGCTCGTCCGTGGGGATGCGAAGACGGCTCAGCACCACGCGCGCATAACCGGGGGCGCGGGCCTCCAGCAGGTAGGTCCCCGGGGCGAGTCCGTCGATGCGGAAGTTCCCCCGCTCGTCACTCGTGGCATAGACGCGCTCTTCTTCGGGAGCCTCCGCGTGTTCCCAGGTCTCCAGCTCGCGGCCGTGCGCCGTGAGGGCGATCTCCACGAGCGGCAGTGGCTCATTCGTTCCGCGCACCACCGTGCGGCCCGTGAGCGATTGCGCGGGTTCCAGGGCGATGCTCACGGCCGTGCGCGACTCACCCAGAGGACGGACCACGGCGCGCAGCATGGGAGCCCGGCCCGGCGCGCGCACCGACACCAGGTAGCGGCCAGGACCGGAGGCGAGCAGGACGTGTCCCGCCGCGTCCGTGAGACCGAAGTCCATCAGTGTCCAGGCGGAGGCCCGCTCGCCCGGTGCGTAGAGCCGCACGGTGGTTTCGAGTGAAGGCTTCCCACCGGAAAGCACCTCCACGTCCAGGATGCCCGCCACCTTGCTCGGCGCCCGCTGCGTCGGGAGCAAACCCCCGTCCACGGATTCGGGATGCGCAGTTCCGGGGCTCGGGGTGCGATTGCTCGCGACCGGGGCGTCCGTGCGCTCCGGCGCGGCCGGTCCACGGGAGCGCAGGGCCCAGAACAACACGAGGCCGCACGCGACCAGGACCGCCACTCCACCGATGAGCCACTTGCGCATGACCGCTGTCCTCGCCCCCGCCTCCTTGGGGCACCGGCTGCCAGTATCGCCTGAAGCCGCGTGCAGGTCCCGCCCGGATCCCGCCCCCGGGGAGAGGCAGCAAAAAACCTGTCCGACTGTCGGACAGCTTTTCAGGAAGTCGTCCCCAGGCGCCTTGGGCATGATGCCGCCATGCTCCTGAGGCACCTCTACAGAATCAGCCTGGAAGAGCCGCCTCACTGGTGCTTCTTCATTGGCGTCGGCCGTGAGACGGACAACATGCTCGACGGGCTTCGCATCGAGCGGCTGGACGCGTACATCCACGGGTTCAGGAACGCGCAGCGTGAACTCACCGGAGAGGACCCCGAGGCCACGGCCTTCTTCGTCTGGCTGAGAGAGACGGGCGAGTTTCCGGGTCAGGGATGGCACCGGAAGTATTACGCGGATGAGCGCGGAGACGAGGCTCGCGCCATCACGAAGTTCTTCGGCCTGCTCCACAAGTACCTTCTTGAGCAACGGCCGGAGTGGTTCCGCGCCTTCAACAGCGAGCCGAGGGCCAGTCAGATCCACCGGGGCGATGGCGTTCCAGCACGCCCCGACATCCGCCTTGCGGCGCACAGGGAAGCGGTCCAGGGCGCACGCTGAACGCATGCAGCACGGCGCTCCAGGCCCCTCCAGGGTCCTGTCCCGGATGCTTCCGCGCGCCAGGTGACAGGTGCCGCACAGGGCTTGCCAGGTCGTTGGGTCCAGTCATGACCGCGTGACAGACTTTCTCCATGGCTGACACGCTGCCCACGGACGCAGCCCCTCCTCCCAGCGGACTCGACCGCCGCAAGTTCCTCACGTGGCTGGTGGCCTCGCCCACGCTGATGGTCGCGGCGCGGCTCGCGCTCGATGTGCCCTCCGCCCAGGCGGCGGAGCCGTCCGCGGCCCCGGAGGACACGCCCCTCAACCTCTACGTCGCCGTCCGCACCGACGGGCGCGTCATCGCCACCCTGCCCCGCACGGAGATGGGCCAGGGCATCACCACCGCCGTGTCCATGCTCGTCGCGGAAGAGCTCGACACGGGCCTGGATGCCGTGGACGTGCTCACCGCCGACGCGGATCCGCGCTGGCTCATCCAGCTCACCGGGCTCTCTTCCTCCATGCGCTATCTGGCCGGCCCGCTCCGCGCCGCCGCCGCGGAGGCCCGGGCACGGCTGGTCACCGCCGCCGCGCACCGCTGGCGGGTGCTGGCCCTCACGCTCACCACCGCCCAGGGAGAGGTCCGCGCTCCAGACGGCCGCAGGCTCGGCTACGGCGAGCTCGCCGAGGACGCCGCGCGTGTGCTGCTGCCGGAGGTCTCTCCGCTGCCGAAGCCCCCGCGCGAATACACCGTGGTCGGCCAGCCCACGGGCCGCGTCGACGCGCGGGCCATCGTCACCGGCGCTGCGCGCTTCACCCTGGACCTGGACATCCCGGACGCGGTGCCCACCGTGGTGGCGCGGCCTCCCACGCTGCTCGGCACGGTGCGGTCGCTCAATGCGTCCACCGCCAGGGCCATGCCGGGCGTGGTGGGCGTGGTGCAACTTCCGACCGGCGTGGCGGTGGCGGCCCGGACCTTCGCGCAGGCCTTCGCCGCGCGCGACGCATTGCAGGTCACCTGGGCACCGGGCCCGGCCAGTCACCTGTCCGACGCCAACATCCGCACCCGGCTGCGAGACGCCATCGGCCCCCGGCCATTGCCTCCGCTGTTCACGACCCGCGTCGTGGAGGGGAGGTTCGACTTCCCCTACCTCGCGCACGCGCCCATGGAGACGCAGAGTTGCGTGGCGCGAGTGACGAACGACGCCGCGGAGATCTGGTCCGGTGTCCAGGATCCGAAGTTCGCGCGGAGCCAGGTCGCCGGGGCGCTCGGCTGGGCGCTCACCCCTCAGCGGGTCACCGTGCATCCCATCCGCGCCGGAGGTGGCTTTGGCCGTCGCTTCTTCACCGAGGCCGCCGTGGAGGCCGCGCTCATCTCGCGGGCGCTCGGGCAGCCGGTGAAGCTGATGTGGAGCCGCAACGATGAGATGCGCCACGGGCACTACCGGCCCGCGAGCCACCACCGCATCCTCGCGTCCCTGGGGCCTGGCGGCTCCATCCTCGGCTGGCAGCACCGCGCCGCCATCCCCACCGTGGAGTTCCCGCATGGCTTCGGGGACCTGCTCACGTCGCTGCTGGGACAGGCCCTGCCGGACGTCACCAGCGCGGTGTTCTTCGCGCTGACGCAGCACGTGCCCTATCAGTTCGGCTGGGTGGCGCAGGAGCTAGCGGAGGTGCCGCTCCCCATCCCCACCGCGTCCTTCCGCTCCGTCTTCACCAGCCAGGTGGGCGTGGCCAACGAAATCTTCGTCGACCAGCTGGCCCGCGAGCTCCAGAAGGACCCGGTGGAGCTGCGGCGCTCGCGCCTCACGTCCCGGAGGCTCAAGGCCGTGCTGGAGCGCGTGGTGCTCGAAGGAGGCTGGGGCCGCGCGCTGCCCCCCGGCCTCGCGCAAGGCGTCGCGGTGCTGGAGGAGTGGGACAGCGCCATCGCCCACCTCGTGGAGGTGGACGTCACGTCCGGGACGCCGCGGGTGCTGCGCGTGGTCATCGCCGCGGACGTGGGCCTGCCCATCAACCCGAAGGGCATCGAGGCGCAGCTCCAGGGCGCCGCGCTGGACGCGATGTCCACCACGCTGAGCGCCGGGCTGCACATCGACGCGGGGGCGGTGCGCGAGGGCAGCTTCGCGGACTACCGCTGGCTGCGGATGAAGCACGCGCCCGCCTCCATCGAAGTGCACCTGGTGCGCTCCGACGACCGCGTGGGCGGCGTGGGAGAGCTGGGCTACCCCAGCGCGGCGGCGGCCCTGGCCAACGCCATCGCCCGGGCAACGGGCACCATGCCCACGCGCTTCCCCATCCTCGACGAGGGAGTCTGACCATGCCGGCCCATTCCTTCCTCCTCAACGGTCAGCCGGTGTCGGTGGAGTCGCCCGCGGACCTGCCCCTCTTGTGGGTGCTCCGCGACGTGCTGGGCGTCACGGGCCCCAAGTACGGCTGCGGCGTGGGCATCTGCGGCGCATGCACCAGCCACCTGGATGGCGAAGCCTTCCGTCCCTGCCTCCACCCCGTGGGCGACATCGCGGGCCACGACGTGACGACCATTGAAGGGCTGGCGGACGCCTCCGGACTGCACCCGGTGCAGGAGGCGTGGATCGCCGAGGACGTGGCCCAGTGCGGCTTCTGCCAGCCGGGGCAGATCATGGCCGCGGTGGCGCTGCTGCGAAGAAACCCGCAGCCGTCCGACGCGGACATCGACGCGGCCATGAGCGACAACGTCTGCCGCTGCGGCACCTACGTCCGCATCCGCGCCGCCATCCACCGCGCCGCGCTGCTGCTGCGGCACGGCGCGGTCCCCTGAGTGCGATAAGGGGACGCCAATTGGCTATCACGAACCGCTAATCAAACTCGCACGATGGCAGCCCCGTCCCGGCTAATGAGGACCTCTCCAAGAGTCGTGGGTCCATCGCGGGCTACGACATAACTCAACTCATCGTCTCCCACCTGATCAACCACATAATTTTTCGCATTAGGCTTGCGCGACACCAGCAATTCCAAGATGGTCGTCGCCACCACTCGAGCAGTTTGTTCATCCACGGCAGAAATTCTAAACTCCTGCTGTTCATCTGGACCAACAGGCAGCCAATGGATTGCTGCGCTAGGCGCCTCCAATGTCGCTTCCATCAACGACTGGTCCGTCTCGGTTTCCTTGATCCACGAGCCGATCGCCTCCACTTGGATCGGGTCAAGCGAAGAAAGGCGACGTCTGTTTTTTCTGCGGGTATTCGGACGCCTTCGCCAATACTTCTCCCAACGTCCCATCAGTGCGGTGACCCGAGGAGGTACGGCCTGAGCTATAGCGCCTGGGATTGTCGGTCTAGCCTCAACTGATTGCGCGTCCACCTCTGCATTTGGGATTGTCGGCCTAGTCTTAGCTGGTTGCGCACTTACCCCGGCACTTGGGATTGTCGGCCTAGTCCCAACCGGTTGCGCGTTCACCTTGGCGTCTTGGAATATCGACTCAGCCTCGTCCAATTGCGCACTCACAAGGTATTCCAGTCTCTCAGCATCAAAGGATGCCTCGGAAAACCGCGCCTTCACGTCCGAGACAATGTCCGCCTCAACTGCTGCCGCAAGAACATCCAGCAGATGCGCATCCAACGCATAGGCGTCATTGCCGCTCTGGCGCCCAGGAGCAAGAAGCGAAACAAGATGCTTCCACGCTGATTGAAACAACGTCTCGGACTTCGTCCAAACGGCGCTAGCGGCGAGCGCGTGAGCGCGAACGTAACCATCCAGATCATTCGGCGGCTTCAGGGGCTCAAGGATAACTTTTGAGTTGAAGAAAATGGGAAGCAACACGGGCATCCCTTTGCCATGACTGGACGAAACACACTCCATACATCGCAATGGTTTGCACGCTCGCGGAACTGAATGCTTAGACCAAGGCATCCCCGCCTCTGCAACTCGACCATCAATAAAGTATGGCGTCGCCACTGCGCTACGATGCGCAGGAACACGGGCGTGCCCTAAACTCAGCGGATTACCAACTGGCGGACGACTCTTTCCTGGGTGAACTATCAAGCCATTCAACTGCTCAATGCCATCCTGACGTCGGTCGCGCAGATGCGCGCACAGGTTGAACGAATGTCTACTTGTTCCAGAGCGTGTTGCGTTCCGGGTCAACTCCTCAAGCCTGCGAGCATTGACAGAGCCGGACTTCACTTCAATAGCGATCACTTCCGACCGCTTAGGGAACCAAGCAACGAAGTCTGGTCTGGGTAGTCCAGCAGCCCGGATGACACGAGCGATGCGGGTCGCCCCCTTCTGGCGAAGCACTCTTGCCGTCAGGAACTCTCCGAAATCCCCGACTAGCGTCGTTGGGAGATGTTGGTGATCCTTCCCATGCCAACGACCTCGGACGAACTGGCTGAAGAAATCAGGCAACGCTGAATATAAAGAGCCCCAGTCGCTCTCAAGCTGAGGCCTAAAAAGAGCTGCAGACTTCTCATCTAGCCGGACCGACAACTGCGGCAAGCTACCATTCTTTATCTTACTTGAAATTTCGTCCAGAGAATCATTCAGATGAAGCTCCGGCGCACGAACTTGAAATGTGAACGCGCTCATCATTGCTCCCCACGACATATCCGCTCAAAAGAATCCTAAGAATCATAGCTGAGCGGCCTCACAGTATGGAGGCACTGCTGAAAGTGAGCGATGGAAGCGGGAACGATGCAGTCCATCATGGATGGAGCTGGTCTTCAGGCATGGCCTGTAGCGCACCGTCAGGCCTCCCATGGTGACAGGCCATCAGCAGGGGAACGAGCCAAGAGCCGATGGGTTCGGAAAGACGCTTAATGGCCGCGTCTTCTGCACCTCGGTGTCGGTCGGCACGGACTTCAGACTCTGCGCAGCTGGCGACCGCCTCCAATCTAAACGCCATCCACCGCGCCGCGCTGCTGCTGAGACACGGCGCGGTCCCCCGGTAAGCCACTACCGGGGCGAGGGCCGGAACCAGGTGGGCTCCGCGCGGACCGTGGTGCCGCCCGTGAACATGCCTCCGGTGAAGAAGTCCGACTCGAAGAAGTGGTACGGGTGGACGAGCTCCGGACGGCTCACGGCCTCCAGGCGCGCGGCCAGCTCCGCGGGAATCTGGACGTCGAGCGCGTGCAGGTTCGCCTCCAACTGCTCCAGCCGCGTCGCGCCGATGATGGTGGACGCCACGCCCGGCCGGCGCGTCACCCACGCCAGCGCCACCTGCGCAGGGGAGCGGTCCAGCTCCTTCGCCACCTCGCGCAGCACGTCCACGATGGCCCAGTTGCGCTCGGTGAAGAGCTTTTCGAAGCCCGGGTTGCCTCCGCCCTGGATGGACGGCAGCCGGCCCTCGCCCTTCGCCTGCGTGCCTTCACGCGTGTACTTGCCGGACAACAGCCCCGACGCCAGCGGGCTCCACGGCGTGATGGACGCGCCCAGCGCCAGCGCCGCGGGGATGTGCTCGCGCTCGATGTTGCGCTCCACCAGCGAGTACTCCAGCTGCAACGCGACGACGCGCTCCCAGCCCTCCTGCTCCGCCAGCGTCTGCGCGCGAGCGAAGTACCAGGCCGGCACGTCCGACAGGCCGAAGTAGCGGACCTTGCCCTCGCGCACGAGCGCGTCGAGCGTGCGCATCACCTCCTCCATGGGCGTGATGCCATCCCACGCGTGCAGCCAGTACAGGTCCACGTAGTCCGTCTTCAGCCGCCGCAGCGAACCCTCCAGCGCGCGGCGGATGTTCTTGCGGCCGTTGCCGCCCGCGTTCGGGTCCCCGGGGGACGTGTTGATGGTGAACTTCGTCGCGAGGACCGCGCGGTCGCGGCCACCGGCTTGCGCGAAGTAGTCCCCGAGGATGGCCTCGCTGGAGCCGCCCGTGTAGCCGTCCGCGGTGTCCACGAAGTTGCCGCCCGCCTCCAGATAGCGCGCGAGCATGCGGTGGGCGGTGTCCTTGGGGCTGCCCCAGCCCCACTCGGTGCCGAAGGTCATGGCGCCCAGGCACAGCGGGCTCACCCGCAGGCCGCTGCGGCCCAGCAGGTGGTACTGCGCCAGCGAATCGATTCGACCGGTCGTCGTCATGGAGTGCGTCCTCCCGTTTGGATGCGCACAAGGTGCCGTCCGGCGGCCTCCAGCTGAAGACGCGGAAGTTGCAGGGACTGTTTAGACTTTCTTCGAAATGGCCCTGACACCCCTCAACGCCCTGACCGTGTTCGTCACCGTCGCCCGCCGGCGCAGCTTCAGCCAGGCCGCGAAGGAGCTGGGCGTGTCCTCGTCCGCGGTGAGCCAGGCGGTGCGTCAGCTGGAGACGAAGCTGGGACAGCCGCTGCTCGCGCGCACCACGCGCAGCGTGTCCCTCACCGACGCGGGACAGCGGCTCCTGGACGAAGCAGCGCCGGGGCTCCAGTCCGCTCTGGCGGCGCTCGAACACCTGGCCGCCGGGGACACGTCGCAGGTGACGGGCTCGCTGCGCCTGTCGGTGCCCACCTTCTCCGTGTCACTCGTGCTGGAGCCGGTGCTGCCGCGCTTCGCCGCGGCGTACCCGCAGGTACAGGTGCACGTGTCCGTTCAGGACGGGTTCGTGGACATCGTGAAGGAGGGCTACGACGCCGGCATCCGGCTCACGGAAGCCGTGCAGCGCGACATGGTCCAGGTGCGCCTGACGCCAGCCTTCCGCTTCCTCGTCGTGGGCGCGCCCGCGTACCTCGAACGGCACGGGACGCCCCGGCATCCCCGAGACCTGGCGAAGCACCGTTGCCTGGGCGTCCGCACGTCGACAGGACTGCCCTACCACTGGGAGTTCGAACAGGGGAGCAAGGAGCTCGCCGTACCCGTGAAGGGGCCGCTCACGTCGGACAGCTCCGCGCTGCTCCTCAACATGGCGCACGCGGGGCTGGGGCTCACCTACCTGGCGGAGATCCAAGCGGCCCCCGCGCTGCGCTCCGGCGCGCTGAAGCCCGTGCTGGAGGACTGGGCCCCCACCGTCCCCGGCCTCTTCCTCTACTACCCCCACCGGGCGCGGGCCTCGCGTCCCCTGCGGGCCTTCATCGAACTGGCGCGGGAGCTGCTGCCCTTGCGCTGAAGGGGGCGCGGCCGCTCGACTCCCGTGCGGACAGGCGGGCATGCTGCACGCCGCTGACTCCCTCGCCCGTGGACTGTTATGGCGGGGGACGGGCCGGTTCCACAGCGAAAGGACAGCAACATGGCGCAGCACGGAAAGCGTGTCGGTCTCCTGATGGCGTTCGCGGTGACGGCGGCCCTGCTGGGGGCTCCCGCCCACGCGGCGGACCCGGCGAAGAAGTCCAAGCCCGCGCCGGCGGCGAAGGCGGACGCCGGGGTGGAGGGCCAGGACGCGGGCACGGCCGCCACGCCGGACAAGGACGCCACCGCGTCCCAGGGCGCGGGCCGCTGCACGGGCAAGGCGAACTTCTGTGGCGTCTTCTCCCAGATGTACTGCAGCAGCCAGCCTGGCTGTGCCTACATGTTCGGGTCCAACATGTGCGGCGGCGTGGCCATCGCTTGCGAGAAGGCCACCAACGAAGCCTTCTGCAAGAAGATCAAGGGCTGCTCCTGGAAGTAGAGTCGCCCTCACGCACGCCGGGGGTCCGCCATGCCGAAGCGCGAATTCGACGAGGGCATCGACACCGCGACGCTCCCCCGCATCTCCATCCTGTTCATCCCCTTCGACGCCGCGAAGAAGTTCTACAAGGCCAACACCACCAAGGGCGTGAAGGGGCTGAGCGCGTCGTTCGATGACACCGGGGCGCGGGTGGACGGGGCGAACCTGGCCCACCCGCTGGTCCCCGGCATGGCCGCCAGCGACTTCCTGGCGGGGCCGGACATCGCGGCGAAGCTCGCGGACATCGTGCAGCAGGAGTGCGACCTCATCCGCAACGTGTACAACCCCGACTCCGACTACGACGACAACTACCAGTCCTGGCTGAAGAGCAACGGCCCCCAGGCGGCGGACACGTCCCAGTGGAGCGACCGGCGCAAGAACCGCATCGAGCGCAACCTGCGCGGCTACAAGCACTACCCCGTCTTCATCTTCCTGTCGGAGAACCCCACCGGCTCGCCCTTCCCGGACCGCATCGGCCTGTCTGGCCTGGGCATGTCCTACGTGCGTAGGCACCTCATCGACAACTCGACGGTCAAGGGCATCAAGCACGTCAACGAGATCGCCCTCTACCTGCGGGAGGACATCGACCGGCAGGTGGACAACACGAAGGAGGACGGCTTCTACCTGGAGGCCACCACCGTCACGCGCAAGACGGCGTCCATCCAGGCGAAGCTGAAGGCCAAGGACGAGTACATCCTCAAGGTGACGCTGGGGAACCGGTACGGCCATTGCGTGACGGTGGCCGGGGTGCACCTGCGCGCGTCACTCACCGGCTCCAACGCGCAGGAGCGCGGGGTGGAGCACAAGGCCCTGCAGGCGTTCTGCGTGGCCGAGGGCATCCAGGTGATGGTGGGCGACTTCAACATGGACCTTCAAGAGACGTCCCAGGGCAGCCGGGGCGTCTTCTTCGACGGCCAGCCGGAGTCCCGGCCCACGTACATGCTGCCCCACCAGAGCCCGGAGGCCATCCCGCTCTTCCTGCAGCAGTACTCGAACTCCTCCGGCAACGCCCACTACATGGGCTACTACCAGGCGGACACGGAGCACCTGGAGTTCGTCGGCCAGGGCATGTACGGCCTGATGGGCACCAGCGGCTCGCGGCACCTGAAGTCCGAGGGCAAGTTCTACTCGGACCACCCGTCCATCTACCTGCAGGTGAAGTCCACGCGCATCACCGAGCAGGCCCGCGACCGGATCATCGCGAGGAAGATTTTCCGCGTCGTGCGGCCCATGAAATGAGCCCCAGCCAGCCGAGCACCGACAGGGCCAACCCCAGACGGAAGCTCAGCGGGCGGTAGTCGAAGTGGACCGTGTGCACGCCGCGAGGGATGCGCACGGCGCGCAGCGCCAGGTCCGCCCGGTGGATGGGCGCATCCTGTCCATCCACGGTCGCGGTCCAGCCCGGGTAATGGCTGTCGGACACGACGAGGTAGCTGTCGTCGCAGGCGTCCACCTTCAGCTCCAGATGCCGGGCGCCCTGGCGCACCCACTCCACGCTGCCCGTGCACGCGGGCCGCTCCAGCGGCTCCCCCGTGGCGAGGAAGGCGGTGTGCCGGAAGGGCTGGGAGGCGTCCTCCACCGCCGCGAGCGCCTGTTCATCCGTGACGACGCGGGCCCGCTGGACGAGGAACGCGCGAGGCATCGCGGTGCGCGAGCGCGACAGGGTGGTGCCGTCCTCCGCCGTGTTGAGCAGCTCCAGGTCGTCGAAGGGCGGCGGCCCGTGGCGCAGGTAGTGGGTGACGCCCGTGAGGTCGAAGACGGTGCGCAGGCCCGCGTCGTGGAAGACGTCCGTGTACCGGGGCTCGGGGGCGCCAAAGCCCTCCAGCGCGGGCAGGCGCTCCTCCACGAAGCGGTTGGGCATGAGCTGTTCGCGGCTGCGCTCGATGGTGTTCCCCTTGCCCACGCGCGACGGGTCCTCCGGGCCCTGGATGTCCACGCTGATGCGGCCCGCGTAGGGCTGGGGCAGGAAGACGCGCAGGGAGAAGGGCCGCAGCAGCGCTTGCAGCGGCGTGTACTTCGGCCGCTCCAGCACCGCGTGGGACGCCGCAATCTCCAGCCCCACGAGCAGCGCGATGCCCTGGCGCACCCGGCGTGGACGCGTGAAGGCGCCGCGCGGCCAGAGCACCACGAGCACGGCCAAACCCAGCCACAGGGGCACCCACGGGGCGCCCGCATCGGCGGAGGCGCGCATGCCCAGGAGGCGGGCCATGGGGCCAATGACAGCCATGGCGCCCACCATGCTTGTCAGGGCCACGGCCGCGCGCAGACGTGAGGGGCGCAGGCGCCGCGTCAGCCGGCCCAGCGCGTCCACTCCGAAGGCGGACAGCACGGCCACGCAGAACGCGACGCCCACGAAGTACTTCACCGGGTAGCGGAAGAGTGAGAACGGCGGCACGTGCAGCAGCACCCAGGCCGAGGGCGCGAAGTGCCGGCCCAGGCTCAGCGCCAGGAGCACCAGCGCCCCCACGGTGAAGGCCCGCACCCGCCGGGGTCCCCGGACGGCGCCCAGGATGGCCAGCGCGCAGGGCAGCGTGCCCAGGAAGAGGCTGAGGATGAACCACTGGTCATCCCCCCAGTAGCTGCCCCGAGGCCAGTCCGCGAACGGCCACAGCGCGGACAGCACCTGCGGCCACGACACGGACCAGACGAGCCGCCACTTCCAGGCGTCATCCAGGCGCAGGGAGTTTCGCGCGAACTCGGCGGTGGGCAGCAGCGCCACCGCCGCGAGCACCGCTGCCAGCGCGAAGCCTCCCGCCACGCGCGCCACCGAACGCACGCGGGCCCGCTTCTCCTGTCGTGGCGCGAAGGCCGCCACCAGCACCGCGAGCATCCCCTGCCACAGCGTCGTCTCCGGAGAGCCGGCGAAGAGGGACAGCGCGCCGTACACGGCCAGCCGCGCCAGGGGGCCACGTCCCGGGCGGCGGGTGGCGTCATGCGCTGCGCTCAGGATGAAGCCGCTCCAGGCCGCGGCGTCCACCAGGTTCTGCTGGAGGCCCAGCCGGGTCATCATCGCGGACAGCCCGAACGCGGCGCCCGCGATGGCCGCCGCGATCCACGACGCGCGCAGCCTCCGGCACAGCAGGGACACGCCCACCGCCGCGAGCACGACGTGAAACAGCTGCATCAGCGTCATGGACGCGATGGGCCCCCCGAACAGCACGGCGATCCAGCGCGGCGGGTAGTACACCTGCGAGTAGAGCGTCGCCGCGAACGGCTGCCCCAGGCGCAGGTACGGGTTCCACAAAGGCACTTCACCCGCGCACAGCGACTCCAGCAGGAAGGCCGAGTCCGGGAAGAAGATGCGGAACAAATCCCGTCCCGCGAGCAGATGCCCGGTGAAGACGGGCCAATAGACGAACGCGAGCAGCGCCAGCAGTCCCACGACCGTGACAAGCCCTGCCCATCCTCGCGTTCGCGGCGCCGTCATGCCGGCGGCATCGTAGGCCGGATGGCCCTTCAATAGACGTACGGCGAGCGGCGCGCCCACTCCGTCTTGCCGTTTGCGGCTGGCACAGCAGCGCGAGGACAGCCGTCGTGGCCAGGAAGCCGCGCCGAGGTCCAGGGACCACGGGCGAGCGGGAGTGTTCGGGGAGCATCGCGGGCGGAGAGCCACGGCCGGGCACCCTGCCCGGCCGGTGTGATGACTCATAGCAACCCGTGCGCCAGGAACCCACGACCGCCCCGGTGAGCCCCTGGGGTTCAATTCCACCCCTTCCGAGCACTTCAGGACTACCCGGTAAGCCGTGGACACTGCATTCACGGCCGTGCTGAGCTTGGCGCAAAGGCAGACATCCCCGCCCGCTCCCCCGAGACGCCCGGCCCATGTCCTTCTTCGAAGTGCTCTCACCGGTCCCCCAGAAGATGGACATGGGGGGAAACCTCCCCCTGCGCTTCCACACGCGTCCGCTGGCGGGCCAGGTCGTGTGGCCGCTGCTGTCCTTCGTGCTGTTCGTCGTGATTCCCCTGGCCTACGCGCTGGACCAGGGCCTGTCCCCGGCCCGGCTGCGCGAGGAGTGGATGCTGCCCCTGGTGGTGGTGCTCGGCGGCTTCGTGTCCGTGACGTTCATCCTGCGGTGTGTCCGCACGCGGCTGGAGGTGGTGGTCACGGCCTCGGAGGTCTCCCTGCGCGGCGGCGGCGCCCTGAGCGCGTTCACCTGGAGCGAGCCGTTGGAGCACTACGTGGGGCTCGACTGCGAGCGGCGCCACCACCCGGACTGGATTGGCGCGCAGGACGAGTACGGCATCGCGCTGACGCACCACAAGGACCCGGACCGCAACGTCGTCGTGCACTGGGGCCGGGACTCCCGCCGCTTCGAGGACCGGCTCGCGCGCTACGCCCAGCTCCTGCGCCTCCCCGTCCGCCGGGAGCAGCGCGCCGCCCGCCGCTAGACGCGTCGGAGATTTCCGACGCCTCTTGATGTGTCGGAAGTTTCCGACGTATCAATCCGGGCCATGTCCGAACCGGATGTGTTCGCGGCGCTCTCCAATCCGGTGCGCCGGGAAATCCTGCTGCAGCTGCGCAAGGGGCCGCGCGCGGTGAACGACCTGGCGAGCGGCTTCAACCTGGGCCGGCCCGCCGTCTCCGAACACCTCCAGGTGCTTCGCAAGGCGAAGCTCGTCCGCGAGGAGCCGCGCGGCCGCGAGCGCTACTACCACCTGGATCCGCGTCCACTGTCGGAGGTGGACGACTGGCTCAAGGCCTTCACGCACTACGGGAAGCAGCGGCTTGCCGCGCTCGAGGACGTGCTCGACGAGGAGTCCCGAAAATGAATCCCCCCGCCGTCATCCAGCTGGACCACGTGTATGCCCATCCGCCCGCCGCCGTGTGGAAGGCTTTGACGACCCCGGAGCTCCACGCGAAGTGGTGGGCCGCGGGCGACGTGCGGCCCGTCGTGGGCCGCCGCGCCTTCGAGGGGATGAAGCCGGGCTGGCCGGGCGTGCTCGCACGGCTGGGAGCCGCACTCGGCGTCTGAGTGCCCGCCCGCCGAGACGAGCCGTGGACGCACGGGGGGAACGCGGATACAAGGCCGCCGAATGGAGGCCGTCCCCGTGAAGAAGCCCACCCTCGTCACCGAAATCTCGAAGGAGTTCACCTTCGAGGCCGCGCACCGCCTGCCCAACGTTCCGGAAGGGCACAAGTGCTCGCGGGTGCACGGCCACAGCTACCGCATTGAAATCACCCTCCGCGGCCCCGTGCACCCGCACTTCGGCTGGATCGTGGACTTCGCGGAGCTGAACGCCGCCTGGCAGCCGCTGCACGCCCAGCTGGACCACCGGCTGCTCAACGACGTCCCGGGCCTGGAGAACCCCACGAGCGAGCTCTTGGCCGCGTGGCTCTTCGAGCGCGTGAACGTGCCCGGCACCACCGTCGCGCGCATCCGCGTGGCGGAGACGTGCACGTCGTCGTGCACCGTCTACGCGCAGGAAGGCTGAAGCAGGCGCTAGCGCTCGATCTGTCCCAGGTTGGCGTGGATGACCGCGCCATTCAGGACGGGGGTGGTGGCGCAGAGGTAGAGCACGTTGGCGATCTCCTCCGGGGTAATCAGCCGCCCGAAGGTCGTCATCCCCGCCACGCTCGCGCGGACGGCGGGGTCGGCTCCCAGGTGCTCGCGGAGCATCTCCGTGTCGGTGAAGCCCGGGCAGACGGCGGCGGTGTGCACCTGCGTCCCCGCCAGGTCCTGGCAGGTGGCCCGCATCATCCCGATGAGCGCGTGCTTGGTCGTCACGTAGGACGCCACGCCCTTCACGGCCTTCTCCCCCAGCGTGGACGCCACGTAGAGCAGGGACGAGCCGTCCGTGAGCAGCGGCCGCGCCAGGCGGTTGAGCACCAGCGGCGCCACGACGTTGACCTCCAGCACGCGGCGCAGGTGGTCCGCGTCCATGGTCAGCGCGTCGTCATGTTCGTAGAGGGCGGCGTTGTGGATGACGCTCAGGCGGCCCTGTCCGGCGCCGTCGCGCAGCGCCTTCTCCACCGCGGGCTCCCAGCCCGGCACGGCCAGGTCCACCGGGACGTTCACGACGTCCGGCACGATGCACGGGCTTCGCGACACGTTGATGACGCGCCAGCCCTCCTTGCGGAACCGCTCCGCCGCCGCCCGGCCAATGCCCCGGCTGGCGCCGGTGATGAGGACCTGATCAGACATCGCGTTTCCACTCCCAGGAGGCCCACTGGCCGGGGCCCGAAGCGCACTTCACCACCAGCCCGGTGATGTGGTCGCGGGCCATGGCGCTGCCGTCGCCCACCAGCTCCTCGCCGAAGACGCGCGCCAGCTCCTCCAGCGACACGTTGGCCACCGGCAGCACCGTGACGTCGCGCTGGAGGAAGCGCAGCTCCTCGCCGTTGAAGTGCGCCACGTGGTTGCCCTTTTCGTCCCGCTCCAGCCGCAGGTGCTTGGAGTGGCCGGGCAGGAAGAACGTCTCGTTCCAGGCCTTGCAGCGGGCGATGATGGCCTGCTTGAGCGGACCGTAGTCCGAAAGCAGGCCGTCGTCGGACACCTCCCCCGTCAGCGCGACGTAGACGGAGAAGTTGTGCCCATGCAGGTTCTCGCGGTGCGTGGCGGAGAAGATGGTGAAGTGCCCCGCGGAGAACTTCATCTCTTCCTTGTGCAGCTCGAGGGTCGTGGTGCGCGGCGCCATGGGATGGCCCAGGGCATACCACCCGGGGCCAAGGCGGGACTAGAAGAGGAAGTCCGTGGTGAGGAAATCCGACTCTCTGCGGGTCAGGATGGATTGGACGAGCGCCGTGTTGTCCGCCGTCGTCTTCGTCGCCACCAGCGTGCGGATGGAGAACACCCGCAGCGCGTCCGCCACGGACAGCGTCCCCTCCGCGGAGTCCTTGCGGCCGTTGAACGGGAACGTGTCCGGCCCGCGCTGGCACTGGCAGTTGAGGTTGATGCGGCCCACCTGGTTGGAGAACGCGTCGATGAACCGCCCGATGCGCGCCGAGTCCTTCCCGAACAGGCTCAGCTGCTGGCCGAACGGCGAGTCCACCACCAGCTGGATGGCCTCCGCGTCGTCGTCGAAGACCATCACCGGCACCACCGGGCCGAACTGCTCCTCGGTGGCCAGCCGCATCTCGCGCGTCACCGGGTACACCACCGTGGGTGAATAGAACGACTTGGACGCCTGCCCGCCCGTCGCGTTCACCACGCGCGCGCCCTTCCCCACCGCGTCGTCCACCAGCCCCTGGAGGTAGGTCCCCTTGCCCGGCTCCGGCAGCGGCGTGACGGCGACGCCCGGGTCCCAGGGCATGCCGGGCTTGAGCGTGTCCACGGCGGCGGTGAACTTCGCGAGGAACGCGTCCACGACCTTCCGGTGCACCACCAGGAGCTTCAGCGCCGTGCACCGCTGGCCGTTGAAGGACAGCGTGCCGGTGATGCACTCCTTCACGGCGTTATCCAGGTCCGCGTCCTCCAGGATGATGGCCGGGTTCTTCGCGTCCAGGCCCAGCACGGACTTGAGCCGGTGCGGACGCGGGTGCATGCGCTTCAATTCGCTGGCGCCCTTGTTGGTGCCGATGAACGCGAACAGGTCCACCTGCCCGCTCTCCATCAGCGCGCCCACGGTCTCCCGGCCCCGGCCGTAGATGATGTTGATGACGCCGGGCGGGAAGCAGTCCCGGAACGCCTCCAAGAGAGGCCGCACCAGCAGCACGCCGAACTTCGCCGGCTTGAACACCACGGTGTTGCCCATCAGCAGCGCGGGGAAGAGCGTGCTGAAGGTCTCGTTGAGCGGGTAGTTGTACGGCCCCATGCACAGGGCCACGCCCATGGGCGCGCGGCGGATCTGCGCCATGATGCCCTGGTCCTGCACGAAGCGGGACGACGTGCGGTCCAGCTCCTTCAGCGCGCGGATGGTCTCCACGATGAGGTCCACCGTGCGGTCGAACTCCTTCTCCGAGTCCGGCTGCGTCTTGCCAATCTCCCACATGAGCAGGTTCACCACGGCGGTGCGCTGGGCGCGCATGGCGGTGAGGAAGCGCTCCACGTGCTCGATGCGCTCGGCGACCTTGAGCCCAGGCCAGACGCCCCGGCCGGAGTCGTAGGCCTTCACCGCAGCCGCCAGTGCGTCCAGCGACTCGCGCGAGGTGAGCAGCGGGGTGGCGCCGATGACCTTCTGCTTCAGCCCTTCCGGGGTCCGGACGAACACGGGGCTTAGTACCGGATTCAGCTCACCGGCCCAGGTGCGCAGCTCGCCGCCCACCAGGTACTCGCGCTGCTCCAGGTACGCGGGCAGCCGCACGCCGGGGGGAATCTGCTCTTCGGAGGGAAAGAGGGTGTCGAGTGCCGTCATGGACGGCCTTTCTAATGGGACACCCGGCCCCCGGCACGATTTCCCGCCATGATGAAACCATGATGAGGAGACGAGCCCGCCGTGCGGTTCGATGCGGGGCGCATCTGGATGATGGCTCCACCCTGATGCGCGAGAGGTGGTTCATGCTGAAGTCCCTCCTGAGAAGCACGCTGCCGCTGTTCCTGATGATGTCCGCCGCGCCCGTGGGAGCCCAGCCCGACGCGGGCACAGCCGCCACGAGCGTCATCATCGGCACGGTGATTGACGTCGAGACCAAGAAGCCCGTGGGGGACGTGGTCGTCATCGCGAGGTCGCCGAGCATGGAAGGCGAACAGGTCGTCGTCACGGACGCCCAGGGGAACTACCGCATCCCTCAGCTTCCCGCCGGCACGTACGTCTTGCGGTTCGAAAAGGAGGATTTCAAGCCTTACGCCCATGAGATCCAGTTGCTCCCCAATCGCACCCTCCGCGTGAACGCGGAATTGCGGCCGGATCCCTTCCCACAGGTGGAGACCATCATCGGTGCGCCGCCCACCATCGACGTGGGCTCGTCGAACATGGGCGTCAACGTGGACCAGGAGTTCGTCAAGCGCATCGCGGTGGCGCGCCCGGTGGGCAAGGGCGGTGCAAAGCGTGAGTTCGAGTCTCTGGCCGAGGTCGCTCCGAGCGCCAGGTCCGACCAGTACGGCGTGTCCATCAACGGCGCGACCTCACCCGAGAACGGCTACGTGGTGGACGGCCTGTCCACGAACGACCCGGCCTTCGGCGTCAACAGCAGCCCGCTCGACAAGAACGACCGCGCGCGTGCTCCGTCCTGGGCCCTGCCGTACATGCACATCGTCGTCCCGGACGGCACGCCGCAGACGACGTACCGCGCGCCCCAGGCCTCTGCGGTCCCCACGCCGCAGCCCGCGCCGGAGCGCACCGTGGCCCCGCAGGGCCAGCGCTTCTTCGACATGTACTTCAAGGGTTACGGCGTGAACCCCACCGTGGACACGGAGGAGGAGCGGTTCTCCACCTTCTCCGTGGACACGGACACGGCGTCGTACACGCTGACGCGCGCCTACCTGGAGCGCGGCGCGCTGCCGGATGAACAGGCCGTGCGCGTGGAGGAGTTCGTCAACACCTTCGACTACGACTACGCCAACGCTCCGGACGCGCCGTTCAGCGTGAACGTGGAGGGCTTCCCCTCCCCCGCGCGCAAGGGCTACCAGGTGGTGCACATCGGCGTGAAGGCGCGCGACGTGAGCCGAGCGGAGCGCAAGCCGGGGCACCTGGTCTTCGTCATCGACGTGTCCGGCTCCATGGATATGGAGAACCGGCTGGGCCTGGTGAAGCGCTCGCTGCGCCTGCTGGTGGACGCGCTGGATGAGCGCGACTGGGTGTCCATCGTCGTCTACGGCACCACCGCCCATCAGGTGCTGGCCCCCACCAACGCCACGCAGAAGGCCGCCATCCTGAGCGCCATCGACAGCGTCCAGTCGGAAGGCTCCACCAACGCGCAGGCCGGCATGGAGCTGGGCTACGCGCTGGCCGCGAGCCACATGATCAAGGGCGGCATCAACCGCATCATCCTCTGCTCGGACGGCGTGGCGAACAACGGCATCGTCGAAGCGGACGGCATCTGGCAGCGCGTGAAGGAGCAGGCGGCGGCAGGCATCACCCTGTCCACCGTGGGCTTCGGCATGGGCAACTACAACGACGTGCTCATGGAGCGGCTGGCCCAGGTGGGTGAAGGCAACTACTCCTACGTGGACAAGCTGGAGGAGGCCCGCCGCATCTTCGTGCAGAACCTCACCGGCACGCTCCAGGTCGTGGCCAAGGACGTGAAGCTCCAGGTGGAGTTCGACCGCAAGACGGTGTCCCGCTACCGCCTCATCGGCTACGAGAACCGGCTGCTCACCAAGCAGCAGTTCAACGACGACCGCGTGGACGCGGGTGAAGTGGGCGCGGGCCACGCCGTCACCGCCCTGTACGAAGTGAAGCTGCGCGACCCGTCGCAGACGAACTTCGGCACGCTGCGCATCCGCTACAAGGCCCCGGAGGGCGGCAGCTCGAAGCTCATCGAGAAGGCCATGCCCGTGACGCTCCTGCGTCCCGCGTATGAGAAGGCCGCCTCCCCCACCCGCCTGTCCTACGTCGCCGCGGCGTTCGCGGAGAAGCTGCGCGGCTCCTACTGGGCGCGCCCGCTCACCTACGACGCGCTCGTATCGCTCTGGGAGGAGTTGGGCACGCCGCTGAAGGCGCGCAAGGACGTGGCGGAACTGGGCGACCTCATCCGGCTGGCGAAGAAGCTGGACCGCCGCGAGGACCGCTTCGAGTCCATCGCGCCGGTCCGCACCATGGACGCCGACCGCGTCCCGACCATCAAGTAGGAACGGATCCGGATGCCGCGCAGGCTGCTGCCCACCCTCGTCGCCCTCGTGCTCGGCCTCGCCGGGCTCGGGGTTGGCCTGGGCTATCTCCACCGCATCTTCGCCGCGGAACGCGAGGACGCGCGGGCCTCGCTCCGCTCCCGGCGCGAGGCCCTGGAGCAGTACGCCCGCGCGTCGTTGGGACAGGCGCTGCGCGAAGGCCTGGAGGGTGCGCGCGGCACGCTGGCGGCGGCGAAGGAGGATCCGCTCGTGGCCACGCCGGGGCTGTACCTGCGGGAACAGGGGGAGCAGGTCCTGCCCCGGCTGGCGCAGTTCGACACGGCCGGGGACGCGCCCGCGAAGGAGCGCTACGCCAGGCTGCGCGCGGGCACCGAGGTCGCGGACGAGGACGAGGGTCCGTGGAGCGAGCGGCTGGAGCGGATGGCACTGGTGGAGCAGGCGCTGAAGGCGAAGGACCGCAAGGCCACGCTGCTGTCGTTGATGGCGCTGCTCCAGCACCGCGCCCGCTTCGTGCTCGCGTCCACGCGGGACCTTCCGTCCTTGCTGGTGGTGCTGGAGGACGTGGCGGCGCGAGGCGATGTGGTGCCGGACCTGATGCGCGGACTGGTGCGCGACGGGCTCCTGGATGGGCAGGGCGGCGGGCGGCTGGAGGGATTGCAGCGGCTGTTGTTGCTCAAGCGCTCACGCTTCACGCCGGAGGACTTCGAGTTCCTGCGGGAGAAGGTGTCGGCGCTCTCCGCGCGAGTGGGCGTGCCGGTGGGGGACTTCGAGGCGCGGGCGCGCGAGCTGGCCACGACGCCGCTGCCGCTCCCGGAGGCCGTGCGCGAGCCGCTGCTGGTCAGGTCCGGCTGGTACCTGGAACCGCTCCAGGGGGCGGACGTGCGCGGACTGGCGCTGGACCTGCCCGGGCTGCTGGCGGGGCTCACCCGTGAGATGCGCGAGCGCGGCCTGCTGGAGTCGGACGGGCGCGTGGCCCTGCCGGGAGACGCGCCGGTGATGACGCTGGCGTCGCTGCCCGTGGCGGTGGAGTCGTCCGCGTGGGCTCGGGGCGAAGATGCGCTGGAGAGCCGCTACCGGCTCAAGACGCTGATGCTGGCGCTGTGCGCGGCGCTGGCGCTCGTCATCGCGGCGTTGGCCTTCGTGGCGCAGCAGCGCAAGTACCGTTTCCTGGAGCTGAAGAGCGACTTCGTGGCCACGGTGTCGCACGAACTGCGCACGCCGCTGGCGTCCATCCGGCTGCTCGCGGAGACGCTGGAGTGGCGGGTGGCGGAGGGCGCGGACGCGAAGGACTACCCCTCGCGCATCATCCGCGAGGCGGACGGGCTAGGCTTCCTGGTGGAGAACCTGTTGTCGTTCAACCGCATCGACAAGGGGCGCTGGGCGCCGAAGCTCGCGCCGGTGCGGCTGGATGAGCTGGTCTCCCACCTGCGCCGGGACCTGGAGTCCAGCGCGCCGGTGCCGGTGGAGCTGACCGCGGACGTGGACGCGCGCGAACTGAACGCGGACGCGCAGCTCTTGCGGCTCCTCCTGGCGAACCTGGCGCGCAACGCGTGCGCGTACAACACCCGCAGCCCCGTGCGGCTGCACGTCCAGACGCTGTCCGGAGGGCGCGTGCATTTCACGGACAACGGCACCGGCATCCCCAAGCCCGAGTGGGAGCGCGTCTTCGGAGAGTTCTACCGGCTGTCCGGCCGCGACGGCCGCGAGGTGCCCGGCAGCGGGCTGGGGCTCGCGCTGTGCCGGCGCATCGCAAGGCTTCATGGAGGCACGCTGCGCGTGGCGGACTCCAGCCCCGAAGGCACGACCTTCGAACTGACCCTTCCCGAGTACCGGAGCACCGCATGACCACCGCCGCCCCCACCGTCCTCGTCGTGGAGGACGACCCGAACCTGCGGCTCGCGCTGCGGGACAACCTGGAGCACCAGGGTGGCTACGCCGTGGAGGAGGCCGCCACGGTGAAGGAGGCGCGCGAGCACCTGTCCCGCCGCGACTTCCAGCTCATCCTCCTGGACGTGATGCTGCCGGACGGAGACGGCTACGCGCTCTGCCGCTCGCTGCGCGAGGAGGGCATGGGCGTGCCGGTGCTGATGCTCACCGCGCGCACGCTGGAGGAGGACGTGGTGCGCGGCTTCGAGTCCGGCGCGCAGGACTACCTGGGCAAGCCCTACCGGCTGCGCGAGCTGCTGGCCCGCGTGGGCGCGCACCTGAAGCGCGGCGGGGGTGTCGCTCCGGCGAAGCTGCTGCGCTTCGCGGGCTACAGCGTGGACCTGGACCGGCGGCGCGTGGAGTCACCGGAGGGCGCGGAGGTGGAGCTGACGCGCAAGGAGTTCGACCTGCTGGCCTTCTTCGTGAAGGAGCGCGAGCGGGCGCTCAAGCGCGACGAAATCCTGGACGCCGTATGGGGCACGGACGTGGTGGTGGATCCGCACACCGTGGACAACTTCGTCTCCAGCCTGAAGCGCAAGCTCAAGTGGACCAGCGCGTCCCGCTTCTCCATCCAGACCGTGCGAGGAGTAGGCTACCGGATGGAGATCGAACGATGAGATTCCTTGTCCTGCCGTGCCTCGCGTTGTTGCTGGCCTCCGCCCCCACGAGCGCCCGGTCCGATAGCGCCATCTTCGGCACCGTCATCGACGTCGGCACCCGGAAGCCCATCCCGGACATGGTCGTCACCGCGGCCTCCCCTTCCCTCCAGGGAGAAGAGGTCGTGGTCACGGACCTCCAGGGGAACTTCCGCATCCCGAACCTGCGGCCGGGGCAATACACGCTGCGCTTCGAGCGGCTGTACTACCACCCGTATTCGCGCACGGATCTCCAGCTCCAGGCGGGACATTCCCTCCGGGTGCACGCCGAAGTGGTTCCGGACCCGAACCAGCCCGACATGGGATGCGGCCCCATGTAGCCCGCTTGTCAGCCCCGAGGCCCCGGGAAACACTCCCCGAATGGCCTCCGCCCGCCGCGTCCTCGTCCCGCTGCCTGACCACGACTTCGACGTCACCGAAGTGGCCGTGCCCTGGCGCATGCTCACCGACGCGGGGCACGAAGTGGTGTTCGCCACGGAGAAGGGCCACATGCCCGCGGCGGATCCGCTGCTGCTCACCGGCGTGCTCTTCGGACAGCTGGGCGCGGACCCGGAGCCCAGGCGCTTCTACGGCGACCTCACGCTGACGCAGGCCTTCCAGAAGCCGCTCACCTGGGACGCGGTGAAGCCGTCGGACTTCGACGCGCTCCTGCTCGCCGGAGGCCACGCGCCGGGCATGCGGCAGTACCTGGGCAGCGGACTGCTCCAGTCGAAGGTGGCGGCGTTCTGGGCGCTCCAGCGGCCCGTGGCGGCCATCTGCCACGGCGTGCTGGTGCTGGCGCGCACGAAGGACCCCGCCACCGGGAGGAGCGTGCTCCACGGCATGCGCACCACGTGCCTGCCCAAGTACATGGAGCGCTCCGCGTACCTGCTCACGGCGTGGAAGCTGGGGCGCTACTACCGCACCTATCCCGCCTACGTGGAGGAGGAGGTCGCCGCCGCGCTCGCGGACCCGGGCCACTTCGAGCGCGGCCCGCGCGTCCTGTCCAAGCGCGGCACCGCGACGGACCACACGCCCGCCTTCGTCGTGGAGGACGGGCGCTACGTGTCCGCGCGGTGGCCGGGGGACGCGTACCTCTTCACGGAGCGCTTCCTGAAGAGGCTGTGAAGCGGTGGCTCAGGACTCGTCGCCGCTGCTGTCGGACATGTAGCCGCCGACCTTGTCGAACTGTGTCGGCTTCTCCGGCGGCTTGGTCTGCTTCGTGCCGTCGTAGTTGACCGTGCGGCGCATGTACGTCGGATTGTCCGCCATGGGGAACGTGGGCGTCTTCCCCGTGAAGGCCTGCTCCAGGCTGATCTCCCCGGCCTGCACCATGCGCAGCGTCGCGCGGCCCGCCTTGCCGGAGCCGCCCACGCGCATGGGCTCGGACACATTCATGATGGCCAGGAGCTTGGCGGCGGCGTTCTTGGACTTGTTGTCCGTGAGGTGCTGGGGGTCCTTGCCCTCCAGGCCGTTGAGCAGGTCGGTGGCGATCTCCTTGTCGCTCTTGCCCCCGGCCTTCAACGCCGTCACCAGGTCCGAGTACTTGTGCCCCACCGGCTGGTTTCCGTAGTCCTTCTTCGCCTGGGTGGTGATCTTGAAGGCCGGGTCCTGCGTGGGGAACTTGCTCGCGTTCACCGGGCCAAAGGGTGTGTCCACCCGCTGCTTGCCGTCCGTCTTCGGGTTCATCTTCTGGAAGCCCTGCGAGGTGCCCACGAAGCCGCTGCGGCCGTCCGCCGAGCCCACCGCGTCCGCGGACGACTGACGGCGCTCCTCGCGAATCTTCGCCCGCTTCAGCCGCGCCTCCGTCGTGTTGTCCTTGAGGTCCGTCTTCGCCAGCTTGTTCGGCTCCGACGACGACGCCTCGTCCAGCGGGCGCTTCTTGCTGGTGCTCGCGGTGCTCGAGGAGGGCGTGGAGACGCTGTTCGGCGCCTTGGGGGTGGTGGAAGGCGGCGACTTCGGCACCGACGGCGCCTTGAAGCTGGAACCACCAATCGACTTGGGCATGAGGGGCCTCCTGGGGGAACAGGGGAACGAACCAGGGCCGCAGTCTAACCAGGGCCGGACCCGCACGCCCGGTGTCCTCCCCTTCCCTGTTCACTCCGGGCTCTTTCGGATTCCCTGGATTGACTGGATACCTCGGACAATGGCATGACGCCAGGGACTTTGTTCTCTTGAAAAACAAAGTTGGCCTGAGAGGTTTTATTTGCCTCTTGGGAGTTCCTTCACCTGCTGGCGGTACCCAAGGGAGACGTCATGAGCCACAAGGGGATGATCCGCGGTCTGTCGTTGCTGGGAGCCATGGGCGCGCTGGCCGGCTGTTCCGGGCCGGAGGCCGGAGGAGACGCGCCAGACACGCTGAGCCAGGTGGAGAGCGCCGCCGTCGTGTCGACCATCACGGAGGGCGACTACGTCATCCGCTCCGTGCGGACGAACAAGTGCATCGACGTGGCGTCCTCCAGCACGGCGGACGGCGCGAAGGTGCAGCAGTGGGACTGCAACGGCACCAACGCGCAGAAGTTCCACATCTCGCCCACGTCGGGCGGGTTCTGGAAGATCATCAACGTCAACAGCGGCAAGGCCCTGGACATCCAGGGGGTCAGCACCGCGGAGAACGCCGTCCTCCACCAGTGGACCTACGTGGACGGCGCCAACCAGCAGTTCCAGTTCATCAACCGGGGCGGCACGCAGTTCAGCTTCCACCCGCGCCACACCGGCATGGCCATGGACCTGTCGTGGGGCTCGTTCGACAACGGGACGCAAATCGTCCAGTACCCGTATTACGCGGACCGCGACAACCAGCGCTGGACGTTCGACAAGGTCTCCGGCGGCGGGAGCGGCGGCACGGGCTTCGGGGCCATCCTCACCCGCGACATGTTCAACACCATGTTCCCCGGCCGCAACGGCTTCTACACCTACGACGCGCTCATCGCCGCCGCGGCCACCTTCCCCAGCGTGGGGACCACGGGCGACACGGACACGCGCAAGCGCGAGGTGGCCGCGTTCCTGGCCAACGTGTCGCACGAGACGGGCGGGCTCGTGTACATCGAGGAGATCAACAAGGGCGACTACTGCGACACGTCGTGGGGCCCTCCGGGGTGCAGCTGCGCCCCGGGCAAGCGGTACTTCGGGCGCGGCCCCATGCAGCTGTCGTGGAACGGTAACTACTGCGCGGCGGGCAACGCGCTGGGCCTGCCGCTCCAGGCGAACCCGGACCTGCTGGCCCAGGACGCGAACGCCGCGTGGCGCACGGGCTTCTGGTTCTGGACCACGCAGAATGGCGCGGGCTCCATGACGGCCCACAACGCCATCGTCAACAACGCGGGCTTCGGTGAGACCATCCGCACCATCAACGGGTCGGTGGAGTGCTACGGCCGTAACCCCGGCCAGGTGCAGAGCCGCATCGACAACTACCTGCGGTTCTGTTCCATGCTCGGCGTGAGCCCCGGCGGCAACCTGGGCTGCTAGGGAATCTGCCCCAGCAGTTCGTAGAGGGCCTCGCGCGTCAGCCCCACCGCGTCGCGGGCCACCGTCTCCAGCATCCCCCTCGCGCGCCCCAGCCGCGAGGGGTCCGCCTCCTCCAGCGCGGCGACCGCGGCCTCCTGGAGCTCGCGCGACGCGGCCGGTCCCAGCTGTCCCTTCAACAGGAACAGCGCCTCCGCCGCCGGAGCACCGGAGCGCACCAGGGCCACGGCGGAGCGGGCCGCGACGTGGGCGCTCTCATCCCGCAGGTGCTCGCGCAGGGCCGCGATGGCCTCGGGCGACAGCGGGCCGCTCAACCCCAGGAGCGACGCGGCCTCCTGACGGATGGGCGCCTCTGGCGCGGTCAGCGTGCGCAGCAGCGCGGACTCTAAATCCGGCAACGCGGGCACGGGCCGCGCCTCGCCCTGCAGTTCATCAAACAGGCCCCGCAGGGACACCAGCGCCAGGTAGAGGCGCGCGCCCTCCGACCCGCGCACCTGCTCCAGCAGCCGGGGCGCGGTGAGCTCCGGGGCCAGCGGGGCCAGCGCCGCCAGGGACTCCAGCGCGGAGAGGGCCACGGGCTCCTCGTCCTCCAGGAGCTTCAACAGCCGGGGCAGCTCCGCGGCCGCGGCGGTGCCCAGCCGGCCCACCACGCGCGCCATGGCGCCGCGGACCGAGGCACGCGGATGCTCGAACATCGCCCCCAGCGCGGCCAGCCGGGAGGGGTCCACGCGGCACACCACGGTGAGCACGCCCGCCGCGTTCTCCAGCGCGGGAGACTCGGCCTCCAGCCGCGCCAGCACCGCGAGCACGCGCTGGACGGCGAGCCCGGCGAGGCCCGGCTGCGGCGGCCACCAGCTGCGCTGCAACAGGAACAGCAGCGGCTCCGCGACCGCGGTCCCGGGCCGCCCCAGCTCTTCCAGGAGCGCCCGCGCGGTCCGCTCCCGCGACTCCGGCGCCCCGGACACCAGCAACTCCTCCAGCGCCGACAGCGCCTCCTCGCGAGCACCCGCGTCCCGCGAGGAGAGCCTGCCCCACCAGTCCTCCACCGTGCGAACACGGCCCCTGTTGCGCTCCGAAGACATGGCCCCAGGCTAGCGCAACGCCCCCGGAGCACAGGGACTTCACGCTACGGGGAGGCCTCCGAGACGTGGCCCTGCGGGTCCACGTCGAAGTGGAGTGCACCCCGGTTCTTGCCCACCACGTACAGGGCGTAGCGGCCCCCGGGTTGGAGCTCCCGGGGACCGTCCAGCACGGTGAAGCCGGGTGGCGCCTCGCCGTACGTCAACGAGGCCACGCTGGCCATGTCGCCGTAGGGCTCCGCCCGCAGCTGCCAGTACATCTCCCCCGCGCGGTCCAGCACCTGGACCGTGGTGTAGCGGGGGCGATCCGCGTGCTCTGGATCCTCCACGGTGAAGCGCGGAGCAGGCAGCTGCCGCGCGCCCTCCACCAGGGACACCTGGAGGACCGGACGGCACGCGGTGAGCAGCAGGAGCAGGACCCAGGCCCACCCCAGGCTGGCGAGGCGCGACGAGCGCATGGCCTACGGCGCCCCTTCGCCGGCCCGGACCTGGGCGATGGCCGCTTGAATCTGCGCCGTGTAGTCCTTGCCGTTGAAGTGGAAGCCGCCGGCGGGGTTGGCGAAGTAGCCCGCGAGCTGGGCCTGCTGGAGGAACTCCGCTTGCTGCTCGGGGTTGAGCTCCTTCCACGACTTGCCCGCGTCCAGGCCCTTCTCGAAGTCGTAGCCGTCCCCGATGTGCTGGGCCACCAGGGCCTCGCTCATGTAGTCCGTGCCACCGTTCTGGTGCTGCCAGACGTGCGCCGACTCGTGCACCAGCAGGTCCGGCGTCAGGGGCATGTTCTCCGGCGGGATGTAGATGGTGTTGCCGTGGGTGAACGCGCGGCCGGTGGTGCTGAAGAGGCCGGACTTGCCCTCCTTGATGCGCATCTGCGAGTAGTCGATGGAGTCCCCGTAGACGCTCTTCAGCGTGGCGATCTCACTGCTGGACAGCTTGCGCCCGGGCGGCTCCAGGCCCACCAGCGTCTGGATGGCGCTCAGGGCCCGTCCGCCCATCATCAGGAGGGCATCCACGGGCGTCTGCACCACGGCCTTCAGCAGGCCCAGCCCCATCTGCTTGAAGCCTTCACCGAACTTGCCCTGGAACAGCTTGCCGATGCCGCCGAAGAAGGTCCCTATCCCTTCGCCCACGTTGCGGACCGCGCCCACCACGGTGCTGATGGCGCCGGTGACCAGGCCGCGGATGCCGTCGCCCGCGCGGTTGGCCACGTTCTTCACGCCGCTCCAGACGGTCTTCGCCGCGCCGCCCACCCAGCTCGCCGCGCTGGAGACCGCGCCGCCCACGGCCTTCGCCGCGCCCGTGACGGTGTTGCCCACCCAGTTCGCCGCGCTGGAGACCGCTCCACCCACGGCCTTCGCCGCGCCCGTGACGGCGTTGCCCACGGCCTTGGCCGCGTCACCCAGGGCCTTGAAGGGGTTCCAGAACTCGACCTCCTTCGTCTTGCCGTCCACGACGATGGTGCCCTTGTCGTTCTCCGCGCGGATGTCCGCCACCTGCTTCGGGGTCAGCTTCTCCCCGGACAGGATGCGGCGGAACAGCTCGCCCTCGTCGCCCTGCGTGTCCTCGGTGTTGAGCTTCGTGTCCAGGTGGTGGCCCGCCTCCTCCACGTAGGTGGAGGCCGCCAGCGACGGATCCAGCGACTCATTGATGAGCACCGTGCCGGATTCCGCGTCGTAGGCGCCGTTGGCCCCGCCCAGCGTCTCCGCGGACACCGTGCGCACCGGCGGCAGCCAGCCGAAGTCGCCCTTCAGCGCCTGCTGCCGGAACTGCTCGGCCTTGGCGGCGTCATAGCCCTCGCCGTAGACCGTCCGCATCGTCTCGTGGAACTTCTGCTTGTCGGACGCCATCGCGCCGAACTCGCGCTTGAACGTGGACTGCACGTCCGGCTGCTTGGAGACGAACGCGCTCTGCTCGGAGAAGCCCGCCCGGCGAGTCGCCACCTCCGGCGCACGCGCCGGCGTCCCCTGCGCGGTGTTGCTGCGTGCCGTGCCCGCCGCCAGCCCCTTGCGAGGCTCCTGCGGCGGAATCCTGGGTTGAATCCGCATCGTCATCACATCCCCCTGTGTGAAGCATGAACAGACAGGACACAGTGTATAAGCCGTGTCCGACATGGGATGACATACGACGAACGGCCGATATCCCGGGCCGGCTACATCATCTGCGCCATCTGGATGAGATTGCCGCAGGTGTCCTCGAACACGGCGACGGTGACGGGGCCCATGGCGGTGGGCGGAGTCTTGAACGTCACGCCCAGCTTCACCATGCGGTCATGTTCCGCCTGACAGTCATCCACGCCGAACGACGCCGCCGGGATGCCCGCGTCGAACAGCGCCTTCTGGTACACGCGCGCGGGCGGGAAGCCCAGGGGCTCCAGCAAAATCTGCGTGCCCTCCAGCGCGTCCGGAGCGACGACGGTCAGCCAGCGCTCCCCGCCCGCGCCCACCGGGACGTCCACCTTCAGCACGAAGCCCAGGACCTCCGTGTAGAACTTCAGGGCCCGGGCCTGGTCATTCACCATCACGCTCATCACGCTGATCCGCATTCCGTGTCTCCTGGGTGTTTCGTTGTCTTGCTTCACCGGTGCCGGAAGCAGTCCACGGTGTGGTCATCCACGATGCCCGTGGCCTGCATCCATGCATAGACGATGACCGGCCCCACGAACTTGAAGCCGCGCTGCTTGAAGGCCTTGGAGTACGCCTCCGACAGTTCCGTCTTCGCTGGCACTTCGCCCCGGCTCTTCCACGCGTTGCGAATGGGCTTGCCGCCCGCCATGCCCCAGACGAACGAGGAGAAGTCCTCGCCCGCCTCCTGCATCATCAAATAGGCGCGCGCGTTGCCGATGGTGGCTTCAATCTTCGCGCGCGCCCGGACGATGCCCTCGTCCGCCATCAGGCGCGTGACGTCCTTCTCCGTGAAGCGCGCCACCACCTTCGGGTCGAAGCCCTTGAACGCCTTCCGGAAGGCCTCGCGCTTGCGCAGGATGACAATCCACGCGAGCCCCGCCTGGAAGCCCTCCAGCATCAGCATCTCCCAGAGCGCGCGGCTGTCGCGCACCGGCACGCCCCACTCCTCGTCGTGGTAGGTCTGGTAGAGCGGATCCGTCCCCACCCAAAAGCACCGCTGCCGCATCCCGAGCCTCCTGGTTCACGGCAGGGCTACCACGGCGCCTGAACAGGCGGCCAGTCCCGTTCAACGGGGCCGCGTCAGCAGCGCGAACAGCCCGTCGCTCCACCACCGTCCGCGCAGGCCCGGCACGAAGCGCTGCCAGTACACGCTGCTGCGGGGGATGCGTCCGGGCAGCGGATAGTCGAAGTCGATGGACTGGAAGCCCGCCTCCACGGCCATGCGCCGCGCGTCCAGCTCCGTGATGGGCGTGATGTGTCCGGAGTCCCGGTAGTCCTGCTCGCAGAACGCCGGGAAGTAGCCCCGGACCAGGAAGGACAGCCGCGCCGTCAGGCTGTCGTTGTTGGGCGTGGTGAAGAACAGGTGGCCTCCGGGCTTGAGCACGCGGAAGGCCTCCTTCACGAAGTGGCGCGGGTTGGCCAGGTGCTCCAGCACTTCAATGGCGAACACCCAGTCCACCGACCCATCGCCCCACGGCAGCGCGTCCCGGGACACGTCCCGCTGCTGGAACTCCACGCCCGGCAGGCGGCTGGCGCCCGCGTCGTGGATGTCCGTGCTGAGGATGCGCTCGATGGCGGGGTTCTGTTGCAGCCGGCGGATCCACCCGCCGCTGCCCGAGCCCACGTCGAGCACCACGCCGAAGGCCCGCTGCCCCGCCACGCTCCAGGCCGCGTCCCGCAGCGGCTCCGGTGACAGCCCGTCCTGACGCTGCGCGTAGGCGGCGGCGTCATGGCCCAGCGGCCCCGCGTTGCCCTTCACATCTGAATCCATGGGCGGGAGTCTACCCCCGGGAGCGGTGGGTTGCGCAGGTGATGGACCGTCTGCAATCCGCGCGAATCGCTATCATCCGCGCGCCAGGTGCTACCGGGAGGCACGCATGGGACAGCAAGTGGATGTCATCGTCGTGGGCGGAGGGCTCGCCGGACTCGTCGCCGCCACGGAGCTCGCGGATGCGGGCAAGCGCGTCGCCGTGGTGGACCAGGAGGGGCCGCAGAACCTGGGCGGCCAGGCGTTCTGGTCGTTCGGAGGCCTGTTCCTCGTGGACTCGCCCGAGCAGCGGCGCATGGGCATCAAGGACTCGCACGAGCTCGCGATGGAGGACTGGCTGGGCACCGCGGCCTTCGACCGCGAGGAGGACCACTGGCCGCGCAAGTGGGCGGAGGCCTTCGTCGCCTTCGCCGCGGGCGAGATGCGCCCCTGGCTCGTCCAGCAGGGCATGAGCTGGTTCCCGGTGGTGGGCTGGGCGGAGCGCGGCGGCTACGGCGCCGTGGGCCACGGCAACTCCGTCCCCCGCTTCCACGTCACCTGGGGCACCGGCCCCGGCGTGCTGGAGCCCTTCGTGCGCCGGGCGAAGGCGGCCGAGGCCAAGGGCACCCTCACCTTCCACTTCCGCCACCGCGTGGACGAACTGCTCACGCAGGACGGCGCGGTGGTGGGCGTGCGCGGCATGTTGCTGGAGCCCACGGAGGTCCCCCGGGGCGCCAGCAGCTCGCGCGTGACGGTGGGTGACTTCGAGCTGCGCGCGGGCGCGGTCATCGTCACGTCCGGCGGCATTGGCGGCAACCACGAGCTGGTGCGCAAGGCGTGGCCCCAGCGCATGGGCCCCGCGCCGAAGTTCATGATTCAAGGCGTGCCGGACCACGTGGACGGCCGGATGATCGCCATCACGGAGGCCGCGGGCGGGCGCCTCATCAACCGCGACCGCATGTGGCACTACACGGAGGGCCTGCGGAACTGGAACCCCATCTGGCCCCGCCATGGCATCCGCATCCTGCCGGGCCCCAGCTCGCTGTGGCTGGACGCCACCGGCAAGCGCCTGCCGCCGCCGCTGTTCCCCGGCTTCGACACGCTGGGCACGCTGGAGCACATCGTAAAGACGGGCCACGAGCACACCTGGTTCATCCTCAACCAGTGGATCATCAAGAAGGAGTTCGCGCTCTCCGGCTCGGAGCAGAACCCGGACCTGACGGGCAAGGACTGGCTGGGCGTGCTCAACCGCGCCGTGGGCAAGAAGGCCATGGGCCCGGTGGAGGCCTTCAAGGAGAAGGGCGAGGACTTCGTCATCTCCAACAACCTGCGCGACCTGGTCGCCGGGATGAACGCGAAGACGCCAGAGCCGCTGCTGGACTTCGCCACGGTGGAGCGCGAGGTGAAGGCCCGCGACCTCCAGATGGACAACCCGTTCAGCAAGGACCTGCAGCTGGCCGCCATCCGCCAGGCGCGCAACTACCGGGGTGACAAGCTGGTGCGCACCGCGAAGCCGCACCGCATCCTGGACCCCAAGGCGGGGCCGCTCATCGGCGTGAAGCTGAACATCCTCACGCGCAAGACGCTGGGCGGCTTCGAGACGGACCTCCAGGGCCGCGTCTTCAACGCCCAGGGGAAGACCATCCCCGGGCTCTACGCGGCGGGCGAGGTGGCCGGCTTCGGAGGCGGTGGCGTCCACGGCTACCGCGCCCTGGAAGGCACGTTCCTGGGCGGCTGCATCTTCTCCGGCCGCGCCGCGGGCCGTGCCGCGGCGGGGAGCCTCTAGGCCCTAGGCGGCGGCCTGGAAGGGCCACGGCGTGGGGCGCGGCCCGGCCGCCCAGTTGTCGTGCCGGCCGTCCCAGTACCCGAAGGTGAGCAGCGACGGATCCACGTCATCCAGCGTGTTGACGTAGATGGACACGAACTTGCCGCCCAGCTCCGGGACGTCGCCGTCGCCGTAGCACACCACCCCGCAGCGGCCGCAGAAGCTGCGGGTGTTGGGGCTGCCGTCGCGCCCGTACTTCTTGAGGGCGTCCTGGCCCTTCAAGAGGCGGAAGGCGTCCGGCTTCATGCCCACGCCGCCGCCGTAGCCGTACTTCATGCAGATGGTGCAGTTGCAGCGCGTGACGCCGGCCAGGTCCACGGTGGCCTCGTAACGCACGGCGCCACACAGGCAGCCGCCCGCGTAGGTGTGCAGGCCGCGCAGGGGAAGGGTCTTCGACAGGTCGTTCTGGGTCATGACGGAATCTCCGGGTGCCGCGTCGAGGGAACGCAATCAATCTGCCCCCGGCTCGTGACAGCCTTCTGTCAGGTTTGTCGCCGGCCTCTGTTGAACCCGGCGGGGCCTGGCCCAGAGTTCCCCCGTCCGCCGCCTTCCGGAGGCCCCATGCCCGTGTGGAAGTCCCTGTCCCGAGTCCTTGCCCCCGCCCTGCTCCTGCCACTCCTGGGGGCCGCGCCGCCCGCGTCCAGGCCTACCCCGGCCGCCCGGCCGTCGAAGCAGTACACGGTGGAGCAGTTCATGGGGTCCACGGAGGTGATGGCCCCGGTCTTCACCTCGGACGGCAAGCAGCTGCTCTTCTCGTCGAACGCGACCGGCATCTTCAACGTCCACAGCGTGCCGGTGGGCGGAGGCAAGCCCACCGCGCTGACGCGCTCGAAGACGGACGCCATCCGGGTGGTGGGGGCCTTCCCGCGCGACAACCGCCTCCTCTTCGAGCGCGACAAGGGGGGCGATGAGCAGACGCACATCTACGTGCGCACGCCGGACGGCAAGGAGAAGGACCTCACGCCCATGAAGAAGGGCGTCGCCCACTTCCTGGGCTTCAGCAAGGACGACAGCGCGTTCTACATCACCACCAACGAGCGCGACCCGGGCGCCATGGACGTGTACCGCCTTGACGCGAAGACGTACGCGCGCACGCTCCTGGCCCGGAACGACAAGGGGTTCGGCGTCGCGGGCGTGGCGCCGGACGAAAGCTGGGTGGCGCTGGAGGAGGCGGTCACCACGTCGGACGGCAATGTGTGGCGCTACGACGTCGCGACCCAGACGCTGAAGAACCTCACGCCGCACACGGGCGTGGCCAGCTACCGCGTGGGGGACATCCACCCCGTCACCGGGGAGCTGTACCTCATCACGGACGACGGCACGGAGTTCGCCCGCGTGGTGCGCCCGGCGAAGGAGGCCGGCAAGTGGGAGGACGTGGAGAAGGCGGACTGGGACATCATCGCCACGGAGTTCTCTCATTCGGGTGCGTTCCGCGTCTCCCTCATCAACGTGAACGCCGGCATCGAGGTGCGCCTGCACGACGAGAAGGCCGGGACGCAGGTTCCGCTGACGCAGCTGCCCGCCGGGATGATCTCCGAGGCCATCTTCTCCCGTGACGAGAAGCAGCTGGCGGTCCTCCTGGAGACGGACCGCTCTTCGGCGAACCTCTACGTCCAGGACCTGGCCACGAAGAAGACCACGCGCGTGACGGACACGATGAGCCGCGAGCTCGACTCCGAGGACCTGGTGGAGGCACAGGTGGTGACCTTCAAGTCCTTTGACGGGATGGAGATCCCCAACCTGCTCTTCAAGCCGCACCAGGCCACGGCACAGAACAAGGCGCCCGCCATCGTCTACGTGCACGGCGGTCCGGGCGGAGAGACGACCCGGGGCTACAACAACTTCGTCCAGTACCTGGTGAACCACGGCTACGTGGTGCTGGGCATCAACAACCGGGGCAGCGCGGGCTACGGCAAGACGTTCTTCAAGGCGGACGACCAGAAGCACGGCAAGGACCCGCTGCGCGACTGCGTGGAGGCGCGCAAGTACCTGGCCAGCCTGCCGTACGTGGACGGCTCGCGCGTGGCCATCATGGGCGGCAGCTACGGCGGCTACATGGTGCTGGCGGCGCTCGCCTTCCACCCGGACGCCTTCGACGTGGGCGTGGACGTCTTCGGCGTGTCCAACTGGCTGCGCACGCTCAAGAGCATGCCGCCCGAGTGGGGCGCCTTCCGTCAGGCCATGTTCCAGGAGATTGGCGACCCGGAGAAGCAGGAGGCGATGCTCAAGGAGATCTCCCCCCTCTTCCACACGGAGCGCATCAAGAAGCCGCTGTTCGTCGTGCAGGGCGCCAACGACCCGCGCGTCCTCCAGGTGGAGTCGGACGAAATCGTGGCGGCGGTGAAGAAGAACGGCGTCCCGGTGGAGTACCTGCTGCTCCCCGACGAGGGCCACGGCTTCAAGAAGAAGAAGAACGAGGCGCAGGTGGACCGGCGCACCCTGGAGTTCCTGGACCGCTACCTGAAGCCCGCCCCCGCCAGCGCCCCCAAGCTCTGAGGGCGGTCAGCCCTCAACGGCGGCGACGGGAGGGAGCCCTGGAATCAGCAGGGCCCGCCGTCGCCGCGGTGGCTTCGCCCCACTGCGTCCGCGCGACCGTGGCCAGCAGGTCGCGCAGCGCGGAGGCCTGGGTGTCGCCCACGGCGCGCTCGAAGTCCGCCTGGGCGCGCAGCCACAGCGGCCGGGCCTTGCGGTAGGCGGCCTGCCCTTCCGGAGTGATGGCGATGGCGCGCTGACGCCGGTCCGTGCGGCCCACCTCCAGCACCACGAAGCCGTCCTTCAAGAGGGGCCGGAGGTTGTGGGTGAGCGTGGACGGGTCCATCACCAGCTGTTCCGCCAGCGCGTTCACCGTCAGCGGGCCCTGGGACTGGACGTGGTGGAGGATGGAGTACTGCGTCGTCCGGAGGCCGCTGGGCGCGAGCACCTGATCATAGAACTGCGTGACGTGGCGGCTGGCCTGCCGCAGCGCCAGGCAGTTGCAGAGGGTGCGCTGAAGGTCGTCCGAGGACATCGCTGCCGGGAAGTATACGTGGGCGCACCCGCGCCGCGCGGGTCAGTCCCCGGCGACCAGCACGACCTTGCCCACCGTGCCGCGGCCCTCCAGCTGACGGTGGGCCTCTTCCGCGCGGGACAGCGGCAGACTCAGGCCCACCACGAGGCGAAGGCGCTTCGCCACGACCTCCGCCAGCAGCGCCTCGCGCGCCTTGCGCTGCACCTCCGGGGGCGTGGGGGTGTGCAGCCAGTAGGCGCTCACGGTGAGCGACTTCGCGTAGAGGGACTCCACCTCCACGTGCGGCGGATGGCCGCTGGCGTTGCCGTAGCTCACCAGGTGACCGAAGGGCGCCAGCGCGTCCAGGCTGGCCTGCCACGTGCTCGCGCCCACCGAGTCCAGCACGCGCTCCACGCCGCGCCCGCCCGTCAGCTCACGCACGCTCGCCGCGACGTCCTCCCGGTCGTAGCGGATGACGTCGTCCGCGCCCACGTCCCGCGCGAGCTTCGCCTTCGCCTCGCCCGACACCGTGCCAATGACCCGCGCGCCCGCCGCCTTCGCGAGCTGCACCGCCAGCAGCCCCACGCCTCCGGCCGCCGCGTGGATGAGCACCGTCTGCCCTGCCTCCACGCGCCCCACGGTGTGCACCACGTGGTACGCCGTCAGCCCCTGCACCAGCAGCGCGGCGGCCTCCTCGAAGGACACCTCTGGCGGCAGCACCAACAGCTGCTCCACGGGTGCGAGCGCCGCCTCCGCGTAGGCCTGCTTCGTCAGGGCGACCACGCGGCGTCCCACCCAGGATGCGTCCACGCCGGGCCCCACCGCGCGCACCACGCCGGCGGCCTCGCTGCCCAGGATGCGCGGCAGGGGCACCTGGGCGTCGTACAGCCCGCGGCGGCGCTCGGTGTCCGCGAAGTTCACGCCCGCGGCATGGACTCGCAGGAGGACCTGGCCTGGCCCGGGCACGGGCTCCGGCGCGTCCTCCCAACGGAGGACCTCCGGCCCGCCCAGCTGGTGGTAGCGGATGGCTTTCATGCGCGGAGTCCTAACGTCCAGCCTGCTTGCTTGTCAGGACTGAATTTCCGCCCACGTCGCTTCGGAGCGAAAGGAGCGGTCCCGATGCGCCAGGCGACGAAGCAGTCCCCGATGAACCTCAAGCACCAGAACCCTTCCAGTCACGGCATCGACGCGGCCTCGCGTCCCAGCCCGGTGACCGCTCCTTCCACGTGCCGCTGGCGGGGCTTCGCGTCCCTTCGCCTCGCCCTGCCCGGCTCCTGAAGGCGTCACGCCCCGTCCCTGACGTGGCTTGCCCCTGGAGGCCGGGCTCCCGACACGGGAACCCGGCCTTCTTCACGTCCGGGCACCCCGCTCCCCTTTTTTTCCGCTTCTTGCGTCCCACACGAAGGCCGCGCACCGGGTGCAGTCCGAACTCCAAATCCGGACGAGCAGGGTTCGACTCCCTGGCGGCCTGTCCCGCCCGAAAGGCCCGCTGTCATGGAAACGCTGGTGTTGAGCCAGTCCTATGAGCCTGTCGCACGCATCCCCTGGCAACGCGCCGTCATGCTGCTGGTCCAGGGCAAGGTGGAGGTCGTTGAAGAGTACGAGGACCGCGTCATCCGCTCGGTGACGGTGGAGCTGCGCATGCCGTCCGTCATCCGCTTCGTGCGCGCCCTGTGGAAGGGCCCGCGCGGCGTGCGCTTCAGCCGGGAGAACGTCTACCAGCGCGACCAGTGCCGCTGCCAGTACTGCGGCCGCAAGGTGACCCGCCCGGAAGCCACGTACGACCACGTGCTGCCGCGCGCGCAGGGCGGCCGCACCAGCTGGGACAACATCGTCATCGCCTGCGTGCCCTGTAACCAGAAGAAGGGCAACCGCACCCCGGCCCAGGCGCGGATGACGCTGCGCACCGTGCCCGCGAAGCCCAAGCGGTTGCCGGACGCACTGGTCGTGTCGTTCCTCGTGGAGAAGGGCCTGCCCCTGTCCTGGCGCAAGTTCCTGAGGGACGTGGCCTACTGGCACACGGAGCTGGAAGCGTAGGGTCCTTTGTCCACGCGGGTGGGCCGGGACTTCGCTTCCGCGCCGCAACGGTTAGAGTGCCGCACGTCGAGGGGGCGTTCCGGACCACACCATGGCGACGAGGAAGAACGAAGACCAGGAGCGGCTCATCGACCGCGACCTCACCGCGATGGCGCGCGAGGGGAAGCTGCCCGCCGCCCACGGCGTGGACACCGCCGTGACGGAGGTGCTGGGCCTCCTGGCGCGCGGAGGCAAGCACCCGCTGCTGGCGGGCGAGCCCGGCGTGGGCAAGAGCGCGCTCGTGCAGGAGGTGGCCCGCCGCATCGCCGAAGGACGCGTGGACGGGGACCTGGCCCAGGCGCGGCTGGTGGAGGTGTCCGTCGCGAACATCCTGGCGCGCAGCACGCAGCGCCAGGCCGCGGAGTCCTTCGAGGAATTGCTCAACCACCTGGGCCGCCACCCCTGCCCCATCGTCTACATCCGCGACCTGCCGGTGGCCCTGGGTGGCCCCCTGGCGCCGGTGGCCGTGCGCGCGCTGCGCACCGGCGGCCTGCGCTTCATCTTCGAGACCGAGCCCAAGCGCGTGCAGGAATTGCTGCGCGCCGATGAGGCTTTGGCGGAGCGGCTTCACCTCTTGCCCCTCCAGGAGCCCTCGCTGGAGAAGGCGCGCTGGATTGTCGGCCGCGTGGCGGAGGAGCTGGAGCGCGCGCTGCGGCTGCCCATCGACCCGGCGGCGTGCGACCTGGCGCTGCGGCTGTCCGCGAAGTTCCTGCTGGCGCAGCACATGCCGCGCAAGGCCATCGAGCTGCTGAAGGAGACGGCGGCGGAGGCCGCGGGCGTGGCGCGCGACCACGTGGGGCCGGAGGACGTGCTCACGCGCTTCTGCGCGGCCACGCGCCTGCCCCGCTTCGTCGTGGACGACGCGATGCCGCTGGACCTGGAGGAGACGGAGCGCTTCTTCGGGGAGCGGCTGCTCGGCCAGACGGACGCGGTGGCCGCGGTGCTGCGCTCGGTGGCGCTGCTCAAGGCGGGGCTCAACGACCCGCGCCGTCCGCTGGGCGTGTTCCTCTTCGCGGGGCCCACGGGCGTGGGCAAGACGCAGCTGGCGAAGCTGCTGGCGGAGTACCTCTTCGGCTCCGCCGACAGGCTGGTGCGCCTGAACATGGCGGACTATCCCAACGACGGCGACGAGAGCGTCCCCTTCGGCGCATCGTGGGCACCCGCGATGGAGACGCGGCGCGGAGAGCTGTCCGCGCTGCTGGACGGCAAGGTGTTCACCGTGCTGCTGCTGGACGAGTTCGAGAAGGCGGCGCGCAGCGTGCACGACCGCTTCCTCCAGCTCTTCGACGAGGGCACCTTCGTCAACGGCGCGGGCGAGGCGGTGTCGTGCAACAACACGCTCATCGTGGCCACGTCCAACGTGGGCTCGGAGGTGTACCGCGAGGCGGGGCTGGGGTTCGCCGCGCACAAGCGCGCGGAGGAGCAGGTGTCGGAGGTGGACCGCCGCATCGCGGAGGCCTTCCGTCCGGAGTTCCTCAACCGCTTCGACGCCATCTGCCACTTCCGTCCGCTGTCGCGCGTGGACATCCGCAAGATTGCCCAGCGCGAGGTGGGCCGCGTGCTGGAGCGCGAGGGCATCCGCGCCCGCGCGCTGGACGTGGAGGTGACGCCGGAGGTCGTGGACCGGCTGGTGGAGCGCGGCTATTCGCCGCAGTTCGGCGCGCGCTACCTGCAGCGTGAAATCGAGAAGACGCTCACCGCGGCGCTCGCGGTGGAGATTGCGCGCAGGCCGCTGCCGCCGGGCACGCCCGTGCGAGTGGAGTCCCGTCCGGGAGGCCGCGTGGTCGCGGTCGCGGAGCCCGTGCCGCCGCCTCGCGAGGTGACGGCGCAGCTGCTGTTGCCCACGCCGAAGGCCGCGGCGGTGAAGCGCCGGTTGGATCGCAAGTCACTGCTGATTGAGATGGACCGGCTGGTGGGCCGCGCACGCGCGCTCGCCGAGTCCACGGGGCGGACGGAGCTGGAGTCGCGCCGGGCCGCGCTGCTCGCGGAGACGCAGGCGCCCAACCTCTGGGACGACCCGCTGCGAGCGGCGGAGGTCCTGCGCGCCTTCCGCACGGTGGAGGCGCAGCTGGGAGAGCTGGACCGCCTGGAGGCCGCGTGCCACTTCGGGCGCCGGCTGGTGCGCGAGGCGAAGAACGAGGTGCAGCTGGGCTCCGCCGCGAAGCAGGTGGAGGAGGTCGCGCGCGAGGTCCAGATGGCGGAGGCGCTGCGGGCCTCCGGGGCCACGCAGATGGACAACGAGGCGCTGGTGGACATCTGCGCCAGCGACGCGTCGGAGCAGCAGGAAGCATGGGTGCAGGAGCTGGCCACCATGTACCTGGGCTGGGCGCAGCGCCGGGGCTACGAGGCCACGGCCGTCGCGGAGGCGGACGCACCCGCGCGCGTGGTGGTGCGCATCGCCGGACCGGGCGCGTACGGATTCCTCGCGGGAGAGGCGGGGCTGCACCGCCGCCTGGAGGACGAGAAGCGCCAGCGCGCGTACGTGCGCGTGCACCGGGGCGGGCCGCTGGAGGAGGTGGAGCGGGAGCTGCTGGTGCTGGAGGGCCGTCCGGTGAAGAGCCGCGAGGGCGACTACCTCCAGCGCGTGCGCAACGAGGTCACCGCGAAGGACGAGGCCACGGGCCGCGTGCTCACGCTCATCGGGGCCGGAGAGCTGGACGAACTCAAGGGCATTGCCGCGCGAGTCGTCGCCGGTCAGGGCGCCAGCACCGACGAGGCCCGCCGCTACTTCCTGGGCCGGGGAGCGCGAGTGGAGGATCCGCGCACGGGAGCCGGCACGCCGCGAGTGAAGGACGTGATGCGAGGCGAGCTGGACGTGTTCATCGCCGCGTGGATCTCCCGTCCGCCGCCAGAGGGCTCCACGCCGCTGTCCTGAGGGGTCAGGGCAGGTAGCCCTGGGCCACGCCCAGGCGCATGGCCTCCGCGAGCACATCCAGGCCCTGCGCGGTGTTGATGCGCGAGTGGGACATGGAGCCGCTGACCACCTGCACGGCTCCGCCCAGCACGAACGGCAGGGGCCGGCGTCCCAGCCGCAGCAGCCGCTCGTCGTAGAACGCGGCCGGGGCGCGCTCACGCACCAGACGCGCCAGGGCCACCATGTTCGCGGTGCGCGACGCCTGCATCGCGGGTCCCATGCACGAGAAGTCGAAGCCCACCTCCGGCAGCACGGCACCCCGGCCCTCACGGTCGAAGACGAAGATGACCTGCGACGTCTCCTCCTGGGAGCCGCGCACGCTCTTCTCCGTCGTCTTCGTCAGCTTCAGGCCGCCCGTGACGAGGGCCGTCCCCAGCGCCACCTTCGTCGTCTTCTCCGAGTGCTCACTCTGCGTGCGCAGGGACGAAGCGCCCCGGAGGATGACCGTCACGTCCTCCCAGGCCATCGTCAGCGGCGCGCCCGCGCGAGGCGTGAACGTGGCCTGCGCGGCGCCAAACGTCACGGTGCGTGCCGTGACACGCTCCGCGACCTCTGCGTCGTCGATGGCAAGCGCCGCGAGCCCCGCGTCCTGAAGGGTCTTCACCAAGGTATCCGCCGCATCGGGAGCCAGCCGCGCGAGCAGGGCGGGAGGCTCCGGGGCCAGTCGCATGCGGGCCTCCGCCGGAGCCATGCCCGCCGCGGCCGCGAGCACCTGCGCTGCTTCCGGAACCTCACCCGCGGGACGAACCAGCGCGACGATCTTCATGGCGTTTCCCACCCCTGGCGCGCCCCTCGTGCGAACGCAGGGCGGCGAACACCCGAACCCTGGCACCCCGGGAACATTCCCCAAAGGCCTCCGTCACGAGACTGTCGAGCACCCGCGCATGAGGCGCATCGCGGAGAAGCGCGGCTCCATCAGAAAACCTGTCCGACAGTCGGACAGGTTTTGACCACGCGGCCAGCTCAGTCGACCAGGTGCGGGTTGCGCAGCACCAGCACTCCGGCCAGCACGGTAGCGGTGTAGTCGTTGAGCTTGCCGGTGCGCATCAGCTCGCTCACGTCGCGCACGCCCGTCTCCGCGATGACGCGGTCCACCACTTCCTCCCCCTGGTTGTACGCCGCGAGCGCGAGCCGCCAATCGCCATAGCGCGCATACAGGTCCTGGAGGAGCGCCGCGGCGGCCTCCGTCTCCCGCGCCACGTCCAGCCGCTCGTCGAGCCCCGGCTCCACCTTCAAGCCATAGCGGCGAGCCGTCTCCGCGATGAACATCCACACGCCCGCGCCCCTCGGGCCCTTCGCCATCGACGGCTCGGGGGACGTCTCCGGCAGGTTGCGCACCGCCGACTCCACCATCGCCACCGCGAGCAGCCCCTCCGGCAGGGAGCGCGAGCGCAGCGTGCCCGTCATCGCCTCACGATGCGTCTGGAGGTTCGCCAGCGCCTTGCGCATGAAGTCGCGTCCCTTGCGCGTAGTGACGAACTTGTTGAGCTGATCCACCACGGCGGCATCCACCACCACCGGCAGGTCCCCCGCCTTCTGCCCCGCCTCCGCCAGCGCACGCGCCTCCGTCAGCGACACCGAGCGCCCCCGCACCGTGCCCTGCGCCCACAACGCCAGCGGCGCGAGCACCAACACCAGAGACAACGACAGACCCAGGGTGCGCACGGAACTGCGAGGACGAGGCTGGAACAACATGTGAATCCTCCTGACGGTGGGGTGGGACATGCCGGTGACTCCGGCGGGAAGAGAAAAGACAGACGGAACACGCAGCGACGCCTGCAACAGGCACCGCGCATACGCCTCCGCGGGCACGCGCCTCACGGTGACCAGCGCCTCGTCACAGGCCAGCTCCTGCCGCTCCGCCAACCACCGCGAGAACGCGCGCGCGAACGGATTCCAGAAGAAGGCGCTGTCGAACCCCAGCCGCGCATACGCGAGCACCGTGTCCCGCTGCCGGTGGTGTTGCAGCTCATGCCGCACCGTGAGCCGGAGCGCCTCCGGGTCCTCCAGCACTTCGGAGGGAACCACCGCCCACGCGCCGCCACCCGGGAACCACACGGAGTACGCACCCTCCGCCGCGTCCCCCATCACCACGCGCACCCGGCCCACGCGGCGAAGCACGGGCAGCGCCTCCAGCTTCCGCCGCAGCCGCGCGTACCGCCGAAGCTCCCATGACAGGACTCCCAACGCCCCCACCCCCACCAGCCCCAGTCCAAGCATCGCCCACGGCAGCTCCGGGCCCGGCGACGACACCTCCGTCACGGCACCGCGCACGGGCCGCGCTTCGACCGCCGTCAGCGGCGCGGCGTAGCGCACCAGCGAACGCTCGAACGTGAAGAGCGGCGCGGACGGCATCCACTCCCGCACCCCGAGCCCCACGAACGGCAGGAGCACCGCCAGCCCCAGCGTCACCCGCCCCACGCGCAGCGTCTGCCGCGAGGCCAGCCTCCGCTCCATCCCCAGCGCCAGCACCGCGCGCAACAGCCCGAAGCCCACCGCCACCAGCACCGCCGCCGTGAGGTACGCGGCCAGCACGTCCCGGACCGTGGCGCTCATCCCCGGCCCCCCTTGCGGCCCAGCAGCTTGCGGATCTGCTCCACCTCGTCCGCGGACAGCGGCACCGCCTCCACCAGCCGCGCCACCAGAGACGAAGGCGTCCCGTCGAACACCGTCGCCACCAGGTGGCGCACGCTCTGGGCCTCATAGGCCTCGCGCGTCAGCCGCGCCGAGTACAGGTGCCCCCGCCCCTCCTTGCGGCTCTGCACCACGCCCTTCTGCTCCAGGATGCGCAGCACCGTGGATACCGACGTGTAGGCCAACTTGCGCTCCGGAGGCAGCGCCGCCAGCACGTCCGCCACGCTCACCTCCCCCAACCTCCACACGAGCTGCATCAGCTCCAGCTCCACCGGAGTGAGCGGCTTGGACTCCTCGTCGGATGACGTCGGCTTCGTCACGGGCAGGGCCTCCCGGCTTCGAACTAAAACCTTAGTTCGAGCACAACTAAGCCTTTAGTTGAATTCCGTCAAGCAGGCGGGCGCGGGCTCGCGGTGGTCCAGGGTGCGGATTCCCACGCACAGGAGGGGCCGGGCCCTTAGACTTCCGGACACATGCTCCACGTCATCCCTCTGGGCGGCCTTGGCGAAATCGGCCTCAACGCCATGGTGCTCGCCTGTCGTGGGGAGATGCTGCTCATCGACGCCGGCCTGATGTTCCCCTCGTCGGGAATGCCCGGCGTGGACATCATCGTCCCGGACTTCACGCACCTGCAGCGCAACGCGGCCCAGGTGAAGGGCGTGCTCCTCACGCACGGCCACGAAGACCACATCGGCGCGCTCCCCTACCTGCTGGGCGAATTGCCGGTCCCCATCTACGGCACGCGCTTCACGCTCGCGCTCGCGCGCAACCGCCTGGAGGAGCTGGGCGTGAAGGCGGACCTGCGCGAAATCGAGCCGCGCACGCCCTTCCCCGTGGGCAGCGTCTTCACCGTGGAGGCCACGCGCGTGACGCACACCGTGCCGGACGCGGTGGGCTTCATCGTGCGCTCGCCCGAAGGCACCGTCATCCACACCGGGGACTTCAAGCTGGACCCCGACCCCATCGACGGGCTCAAGACGGACCTGGAGCGCTGGGGCGAGGCGGGCGACGAAGGCGTGCTGTGCCTCCTGTCGGACTCCACCAACTCCGAGCACGTGGATGAGACGGGCAGCGAGCGCGTGGTGCAGACCACCTTCGAGCGCCTCTTCCACGAGACGAAGGGCCGCATCGTGGTGGCCCAGTTCTCCTCCAACCTCCACCGCATCCGGCACCTGCTGGCGCTGTGCGAGCGCACCGGCCGGCTCGTCGCGCTCCAGGGCCGCAGCATGGTGCGCAACGTGGAGCTGGCGCGGGAGATGGGCTACCTGGACGTGCCCGACTCCCTGTTCGTGCACCTGGATAACGTGCCCAAGCTCGCGCCCCACCGCGTGGCGGTGCTCACCACCGGCGCGCAGGGCGAGCCTCGCGCGGGCCTCACCCAGCTGGCGAATGGGGACGGGCCCGTGCGCCTGGAGCCCGGCGACACCGTCATCGTCAGCGCCCGCCCCATCCCCGGCAACGAGCGCTCCGTGGGCGCGCTGCTCGACCAGCTCCACTGGCGCGGCGCCCGCATCGTGTACGCGCAGGTGGAGCCCGGCGTGCACGTCTCCGGACACGCCAGCCGCCCCCAGCAGCGCCGGGTGCTGGAGCTGATCCGCCCCAGGAACTTCATCCCCGTGCATGGGGAAGTCCGGCACCTGCACCGACACCTGACCACCGCCCGCGAGGCCGGCATGACGGCGGAGGGCCTGCTGCTGGCCCACGACGGGGACGTGGTGACGTTCGAGGGGGGGCGGGGCCGCTTCACGGGCAGCGTGCCCTCAGGGCGCATCATGATGGAGCGCTCCGGGGACGGGGTGGTGACGACGGAGACGCTGGCGGAGCGCAACAAGCTGGCGGAGACGGGCGTGGTGGCCGCGGCGGTGGTGCTGAGGCGCGACACCCAGGCGCTGGTGGCGGGGCCCCAGCTGTCCGGGCAGGGCCTCAGCCCGGACGAGCAGGGCGTGCTGGCCCGGGTGGCCCAGGAGGCGCGGGCCTACTTCGAGGAGCTCAACCCCCTGCTCCGGGGGGACGACGCCCTGGTGCGCGAGGAGCTCACGAAGGCGGTGAAGCGGGCCTTCAAGCAGCACACCTCCCGGCGAACCCTGGTGGTCCCCTTGGTCGTCCGGGTGTAGGTATGTTAAGGGCGCGAAAAGGTCCCCCCCATGCCCTCCTTCGACGTCATCTCCAAAATCGATCTGGCTGAACTCGACAACGCGGTCAATCAGACCCGCAAGGAGCTCAGCACCCGCTACGACTTCCAGGGCGTGAAGGCCGAAATCGACATCGCCCCGGACCATTCCGCGCTCACGCTGAAGACCAACAGCGAGGAGAAGCTCCAGGCCGCCAAGGAGGTCCTGCTCGGCAAGCTGGCCAAGCGCGGCATCAGCCTGCGCGTCCTGGAGTTCGGCGACATCGAGAAGACGGGCCTGTCCAACGTCAAGCAGCCCATCAAGCTCCAGCAGGGCATCCCGGTGGAGAAGTCCAAGGAGCTGATCAAGGTCCTCAAGGAGTCGAAGATCAAGGTGCAGGGCTCCATCCAGGCGGATCAGCTCCGCGTCACGGGCAAGAACCGCGACGACCTGCAGGAGGCCATGGCGCTGTTCCGCAAGGAGCAGGACCGCCTCAGCCTGGACATGCAGTTCACCAACTTCCGCGACTAGAGGCGTCCCTTCATGCACGCCGCCCGTCTGGCCCCCCTGCCCCTCTGTCTGCTCCTCGCCACCGGCGCCTTCGCGCAGGACGAGGCGCCCCGCCCCAGCAAGCCGGTGCCCGTGCTGAAGAAGGCGCCCCGGCCGGAGAAGGGGCTCAAGGACTTCGGCTCGCCGCTGGTCCTCAAGCCGCTGTCCACCGAGGGGGCCACCGCCAACTTCTCCGCCCGGGTGGGCTGGCGCAAGGACACGCTCTTCGTGGGCGTGGAGGCCACGGACAACCAGCTGCTCGCGGGTGACATCGTCACCCTGACGCTCCATTTCCCGGACGCGGGGCCTACCGCCCCGGGCTACACCTACCGCTTCGCCTTTGACGGCCAGCGCACCTCCGGCCCGGACAGCGGCACGCCCAGGTTCGCGCAGGGCCTGGTGAACGCGGCGGTGCACCGCCAGGGCGACACGCTGTCGGTGGTGTCCATGATTCCGGTGCGGGCCCTGCCGCGCTTCCCCGCGGTGGATCCGCTCGTCATGGACCTCTGCATCACCTACGAGGACCAGGACCAGGTGGGCGCCAAGGTGGTGCCGGTGTCCAACTGCAAGGGCGGCTCCATGCCGGAGGGCGAGTCGCTGCGCCTGCCGGACGAGGCGCGCAAGAACCTCAAGCTGAAGCCCTCCGCCAGCGTCACCACGCTGGAGGCGGCTCCCACCGGCTGGCTGGGCTGGGGCATGCTCAGCTACCCGGACTGGGCGCAGGGGGAAGAGAACCTCACCCCCGCCTCGCTGCGCGCGCTGGTGGCCCCCAACTCCGTGGACGCCAGCAAGATGGGCGTGAACCTGCCGGAAGCATTGAGCCTGCCGGACGGACGGCCGGTCGTTACCGTGCTCACTGGGAAGAACCCCTATGCCGTCGAGGGTCAATGTGACTCCGACGATGAGCTCCGGATGGGGCTCTATGTGGTGTCGGGGAAGACAGCCCAGCGGGTGCTCGACTGGCCGGCCGCCACCTGTGCGCTGGGTCGCGCCACTTCGGTGGAGCTGGAAGAAGACGGGGCGCTGAACATCGGTTACTCGAACGGCGCCATCATCAACTTCGTTTGGAGTGCGGACCACTTCGAGCGGACGCAACTGGGAAAGCGGTAGACGCGCGTGGAAGAGACCAAGAGCCTGTACATGATGACCCTCGGCTGCCCGAAGAACCGGGTGGACTCCGAGGTGATGCTGGGCACGCTGCGCACGCGCGGCTATTCGCTCGTGCAGGAGGCCTCGGAGGCCGAGGTCATCGTGGTCAACACGTGCGCCTTCATCGGCCCTGCGAAGCAGGAGTCGGTGGACTCCATCCTGGAGATGGCGGAGCTGAAGAAGTCCGGCTCGTGCAAGACGCTCGTCGTCACCGGATGCCTGTCCCAGCGCTACGGCCAGGAGCTGTCGCAGGAGATGCCGGAGGTGGACCACTTCCTGGGCACCAGCGCGTACGCCCAGATTGGTGACCTGCTGGCGGCCGAGGCCACGCCGCGCCAGGTGATTCCGGATCCGGACTACATCCACAACGCGGAGACGCCGCGCATCAACTCGATGCCGAAGTACACGGCGTATCTGAAGATTTCGGAAGGGTGCGACAACGCCTGCGCGTTCTGCATCATCCCCACGCTGCGCGGCGGCCAGCGCTCGCGCACGGTGCAGGACATCGTGGCGGAGGCGCGGAACCTGGCGGACAGCGGCGTGCAGGAGCTGAACCTCGTCGCGCAGGACCTGACGGCGTACGGGCATGACCTGCCCGGCAAGCCGAAGCTCCACGAGCTGCTCAAGGAGCTGGTGAAGGTGGACGTGAAGTGGATCCGCCTGCACTACGCCTACCCGCGCGTGTTCCCGGACGAGCTCATCGACGTCATCGCCACCGAGCCGAAGATCGCCAAGTACCTGGACATGCCGGTGCAGCACGCCAGCGACAAGCTGCTGCTGTCCATGAAGCGCGGCCGCAACTCGGAGTTCCTCAAGAAGCTGCTCACCAAGCTGCGCGAGCGCGTGCCGAACCTGGTGATGCGCACCTCGCTCATCGTCGGCCTGCCGGGTGAGACGGAGGAGGACTTCGAGCTCCTGAAGGAGTTCGTGAAGGAGCAGCGCTTCCAGCGCCTGGGCGTGTTCCAGTACTCGGACGAGGAGAACACCGCCGCGTTCGACCTGCCGGACAAGGTCCCGGCGAAGACCATCGAGCGCCGCTGGCGCGAGGTGATGGCCATCCAGAAGCGCATCAACCGCGAGCAGAACAAGAAGCTCGTGGGCCAGAAGCTCACCGTGCTGGTGGAGGGCCCCAGCGAGGAGTCCGAGCACCTGCTGGTGGGCCGCCACGAGGGCCAGGCGCCGGAGATCGACGGGCAGGTCTACATCAACGACGGCCTGGCGTACCCGGGCGAGTTCGTCACCGTGGAGGTGACGGAGGCGCACGACTACGACCTCATCGCCCGCGTGGTGGAGCGTCCGGATCCGAAGCAGCGCGAGCACACCCCGCGCGAGGCCCCGCCCGCGCCCGTGCCGCTGAAGGCGCTGAAGCGTCCGCCGGAGCCCCGGCCGGAGTAGTCCGTCTCAAGCGAAGGCAGTGCCCCGGGCCCGCCCCGTCCTCTCACAAGAGAGGCGGTCGCGGGCCCGGCTACTTCGGATCCTCGGGCTCCAGCTCGCGCTCCTCGACGGGCGGCGGCTGCGGGCCCGAGCCCTTCGTCGGCACGGCCACGCCCTCGCCCAGCGGCGTGGGCTGGCACTCGCAGACGGTGCGGCGCGACGCGGACTCCGTGACGAAGGCGCACGTCGTGGGGCACTCGGCCTGCCGTCCCTCCTCCACCAGCGACACCGCGTAGCCCTTCGCGCCCTGGAGCGCCGCGTGGCACGCGGGCAGGGTCTTCGCCAGGGACGCCCACGGCAACCGGTGCTGCGTGTTGGCGCCTCGCGTGGTGGTCGGGAAGCTCAAGCCCACCTGACAGCCCGTCTCCAGGCGCTGGCCGTCCGCGCCCCGGGGCTCCACGTAGAGGCGCACGCCCTCCGGCACGTCCCGGAACACCGCGCCGGACAGGGCCACCGCGCCGTCGGGCTCCGCGCGCACGAAGAGGCCGTAGCAGGCCTCCTCGCTGAACGCGCCACCCTCGCCCGCGCACTGCTGCCGGCCTCCGCCCTCGGGCGTGCGCACGTGCGGCCTGCGCAGCACCAGCGCCCCTCCCTGCGCGTCCACCGTGGCGGTGAAGCGGCCCCACACGTCCGGCCCCAGCCGGCCCAGGCTGCTCTGCGACGGCCAGCGCCCCGCGGCCTCCATCACCAGGGGCTTCACGCCCAGCCCTTCCGCTACCTCCACCGAGTCCACCGCGAAGGTGCGCGGCGGCAGCCCCGCGGCCGTCTCCAGCGGCTGCAGCCCCAGTCCCAGCGCGGGGTCCACCGCCAGGCGGGAGAAGGGCTCGCGCGTGCCCAGCACGAAGGGGCCGGTGATGCTCGCCCCACCTTGCCTCACCTGCACGGCCAGGAGCGGCCAGTCCCCCAGCGGCTCGCGGCTCAGCTCCACCACGGACGACTCGCGCACCGCGTCCGTCGCGCGCAGCTCCGCGTCGTAGGCCTCCCGGGGACGCGACGCGGTGAAGGTCACCTCGCGGCGCAGCGGATCCACCGTGAGGGCATACGGGAACAGCACGTCCTGCCCCAGCGTCACCGAGCAGCCCGTCTCACCGGAGAGCAGCAACGTGCGCAGGGGCGGCGAAATGGGGCCCACCGTCAACGGCGGGGCCGGCACCTCCGGCCAGGAGCGATGCCCTCCGGAGGACTCCGGCACGCGCGCGGTCCCGGCGGCCGCGGGCGGCGCACCGTCGAAGCAGCTGCTGGACACGAGCGACAGCGGCCGCGTGACGTCCAGCACCACCGGCACGGCCCGGTTCCCCAGCCGCCCCGCCACCGTCAGCCGCAGCGCGGGCGACGACAGGAGGGGCAGCGTCTGCCCCGCGAGGCTCGTGGGACGTGAAGGGCCCGGGGGCGCGGAGGAGTGACACCCCGCGCCCAGCAGCACGCATCCCGCCAGCAGCACGCCACGCATGGAGGGCGGGCCGTCCTACTGCTGCGCCTTCTTGGTGAAGTCGTCCACGCGGGTGCCCTCGGGCGGGTTCAGCTTGAAGCTGTCCGCCGCGATGCCCACGTTCGTCTTCAGGTCCAGGAAGGCGATGGTGTTCTCACTGCCGTCCGGATCCACCACCGTGCTCTTGAGCACCTGCGCCGTGGAGGGGTCCACCTCCAGGCGCACCTGGCGGAAGCGCGGCTCGTTCTTCAGCGGATCCAGCACCAGCAGCGTGCCCTTGCAGTCCTTGCAGTCGCCCTTGGTGATGGCGAACTCGTCCGCCAGCTTCCCCTGGCCGAAGAGGAACGTCACCGACGCGGACAGCTGGCTGGTGTCCATGGCCGCCACCGACAGCGTCTGCGCCTCCGGGTCGTGCATGTAGACCTTGTTGCCCGCGAGCACGAACGTCCGCTTGGACGGGTTCTCGTACTCCCAGCGCATCAGGCCCGGCTTCTTGTAGGTCACCGTGCCCGTGGACGTCTGCGTGCGGCGGAAGGCCTTGTACTTGTAGTCCTGCTTGAAGCCCGCCTTGAAGTCGCCCGTCTTCTCGTAGAAGGCCTGCATCCGGTCCACGAGCGTCTTCACCTCGGGCGCCATCGGCTTGGGCGCGGGCTTCGCGGCGCCAGCGGCCACGCTCGCGTCGCCGGACTTCGCGGACGGGGGCATGGCGGCCGTGCCCGCGTCCTTGGGAGCAGCGGGCGCCGGCGTGGCGGCGGGGGCCTTGGCGGCGGCCGCGGGCTTCGGCGCGGGCGCGGTGGTGGGGGCCTGCGTGAGGAGCGTGAAGAGCAGGGATTCCAGCAACATGGCGTGCGCCTCCGGAGCGGGCCCCTGGAGGCGCCCGCAGGGTCCATCTACCGCATCCGGACGGGCCCCGGGGGGCCGGCATTCACCGCTGTGTGGCTTTGACCAGACGCTTCCGCTGCTTCACGCCCAGCAGGTAGAAGCGCTCGCGCAGCTCCTGGGCCTCCTCGGGGGACAGGTCCCCGGAGCCCCCCGCCAGGTGCTCGTCCCGCCAGGCGACCGCCCGGGTGATGCTGGCGGACGCGGCGGCGGAGATGTTCAGGCTCTGGCTGAAGCCCTTCATGGGCACCACGAACGTCCCGTCCACTCCGGTGAGCACGTCGTCGCTCACGCCGTAGCGCTCGTTGCCGAACACCATGGCGAACTTCGTGTCGAAGCGCAGGGTGTAGAGGTTGGTGGCCCCTTCGCGCAGCGCCGACGCGTAGAGGCTGAAGCCCCGCCCCTTCAGGTGCTCGCGGCACTCCGCGAACGTCTTGTAGAGGTGCACGTCCAACCACTTGTCGCAGCCCTGGGCCACCCGCGAGTTGGGGATGAAGGGCGCTTCCGGGTTGATGACGACGTGCACCTCCTGCACGCCCATGGACTCGCAGGTGCGCAGCACCGCGGCCATGTTGAAGTTGTCCTCCAGCCGGTCGAGGACCACCACGAAGTTGCGCGTGCGCTGGCTGACGACGCGGTCGATCTTCTCTTTCCGCACGTCGAGCAGGAACTGCTCCGGCTCGACGGCTTCGCGCTCGAACTTCTCGTAGCGGGGGCCTCCACCAGCCATCGGATCAGCGCCTCCCGCCAGACTTCTTCTTCGCCGGGGCCTTCCGGGCGGCCTTCTTCGCCGGAGCCTTGCGGGCCGGAGCCTTCTTCGCGGCGGCCTTCTTCGCCGGGGCCTTGCGGGCGGCCTTCTTCGCCACGGGCTTGCGCGCGGTCTTCTTCGCGGCGGCCTTCTTCGCCGGAGCCTTCTTCGCCGGAGCCTTCTTCGCCGGAGCCTTCTTCGCGGCGCCCGCCTTCTTCGCAGGGCCCTTCTTGGCGGCGGCCTTCTTCGCCGGAGCCTTGGCGGCGGACTTGCGCGTCGTCGGCATCTCGACGTGGAGCTTGCCGGTGCGGCCGGTGAAGAGCACCTCCGCCACCGCGTCCATCAGGGGCTGCATGCCCTCGCCCGTGGCGCAGGACACCGGGTACACGCGGATGCCCTTGCGGCGCAGCGCCTCCGTGAAGGGCCCCAGCCGGTCGCGCGCCTCCGTCAGGTCCAGCTTGTTGGCGGCCACCACCTGCGGCTTGCCGGCCAGATCCTTGCTGTACTTCTCCAGCTCCTTGTTGAGGATGTTGAAGTCGTCCAGCGGGTTGCGGCCCTCGCCCTCGGCGCCCATGTCGATGAGGTGCACCAGCACCTTGCAGCGCTCCACGTGGCGCAGGAACTGGTGGCCCAGGCCCACGCCCTCGCTGGCGCCCTCGATGATGCCGGGGATGTCCGCCATCACGAAGGACAGGTTGTCCTTGTACTGGACCATGCCCAGGTTCGGCACCAGCGTGGTGAACGGGTAGTCCGCCACCTTCGGCCGAGCGCGGCTCACCCGCGAGATGAACGTGCTCTTGCCCGCGTTGGGGAAGCCCAGCAGGCCCACGTCCGCCAGCAGCTTCAGCTCCAGCCGCAGGGTGATCTCCTCACCCTTCCCGCCGTCCTGCGCGAAGCGCGGCGTCTGGCGCGTGGAGGTGGCGAAGTTCATGTTGCCCAGGCCGCCCCGGCCGCCCTTGGCCGCCACGAACCGCTGGCCCGGGTCGCTCAGGTCCACCAGCAGCTCGCCGGTGTTCTCGTCACGGATCAGCGTGCCCACCGGCACCTGGAGGACCAGGTCCTCGGCGCCATGGCCGTTGCAGTCGCTGCCCATGCCGTGCTCGCCGCTCTTGGCCCGGTGGTGCTGCTGGTAGCGGTAGTCCAGGAGCGTGGTCAGCTGTGGGTTCGCCACGAACACCACGGAGCCGCCATTGCCGCCGTCCCCGCCGTTGGGGCCGCCGCGCTCGATGAACTTCTCACGCCGGAAGGCCACGGCGCCGTTCCCACCGTCTCCTGCCTTCACGTAGATGCGTACTTCGTCGACGAACTTCATGGGGCGACTGCCCTCCTGGAAAAACACAAAGCGGGCCGTCCACGCATCCGCCCGCTCCCAACGGGAACGGAGAGGACCGGGAACGACCCGCTCGGTAAGCCGAAGCCCCGGGTCACCCCGGGGCCACTGACTAGGCGCTCGCCTGCTCGGCGGCGGCCGGGTACACGGACACCTTCTTCTTGTCGCGGCCGAGGCGCTCGTACTTCACCACGCCGTCCACCGTCGAGAAGAGGGTGAAGTCGCGACCGAGCTTCACGTTCGTGCCCGGGTGGATGACCGTACCGACCTGGCGCACGAGGATGCTGCCCGCCGTGATCGTCTCACCGCCGTACACCTTCACGCCACGGTACTGCGGGTTGGAATCACGCCCGTTGCGCGAAGAACCCTGACCTTTTTTATGGGCCATGACACCTGCTCCTTGAAGTTCGTGTGGGGAATGCCCGGAAAGACGACTAGCCGGAGATCGAGGTGACCTTCACCTCGGTGTACGGCTGGCGGTGGCCACGGCGACGGGTCCAGCCTTCCTTCTCCTTCCGGAAGTGCAGGACGCGGCGGTGCTTGTCCTGCGCCAGCACCTTGCCCACGACCTTCGCGCCCGCCACCGTCGGCTGGCCCACCTTCGGGCTCTCGGAGCCGCCCAGCAGCAGAACCTCGGTGAACGAGACCTCGGCGCCGATGTCCCCGGCGATCTTCTCGATCCGGACAACGTCGCCCTCGGCGACGCGGTACTGCTTTCCGCCCGTGCGAATGACTGCGTACATCGTCGAACCCCTGTCAGCTTCGGGTTGGTTCAACCCATGGAATCCAACGCGCATTTCGGACGGAAGACCGGCCGGCGCGCTAAAAGACGGCGGGACTTACGAGAATCCCGGGGGGGAGTCAAGGCAGTTGGCGGATCATCCCGCCCCCAGACCCCCTATTTGCTTTTGAATAGAATTCCCGGAATAAAGTCGACTGGACTGCAAGCGGGCGCGCAATAGGATGCGCGCCGCTTGCTTTTCACCTGTACCTCATCCCTGAGGGGGAGAACATCATGAAGAACATCCTGTTCGGTCTGGTCGCCATGGCTTCGCTGACGCTCACCGCCTGCGGCGGCAACGTGTGCGACGACACCGCGGACGCGTTTGACAGCCTGGTCGACAAGGCCGAGGAGTGTGGTCTGTCCACCAGCGGCTTCGAGAAGCCGACGGACGCGGAGCTCGAGTCCTGCAAGGAGTCCCTCGACTCCTGCAGCGACTCCGACAAGGACAAGCTGTCCGCCTACGCCGAGTGCCTGAGCGACGCGAAGGGCTGCTCCGACAAGACCGAGGCCGAGCAGCAGGCGTTCGCGATGCGCATCCTGTCCTGCAGCAGCAAGCTCGAGGGCGTGAGCGCCGCCTGCGGCAACTAGTCACGTCTTCCGGCTGAACGGCCGGAACGTGGCAGTCAGGGCCCGGTTCCCTCCCCAGGGAATCGGGCCCTTTCATTTCGGGCGCCCGGCGGCGGGCGCGTCCCCAGCGCCCGGTCCACCACCCGGCGGCGCTGCTGGAACTCCCACTCCAGGGGGTCCAGCTCCAGGCCGCGCTCGTAGGCCTCCAGGGCCCGCTGGAGCTGGCCGTCACGCTCCAGCGCGCTGCCGGTGAGGAAGTGGACCCGCGCGGTGCCCACCGCCCGGGGCTGCTCGGCCACGAACTCGCGGCGCAGCGCGTCTGTCTGGGCGGCGGTGAGGCCCGCCTCCAGACACCGCGCCACGCCCCGGCCGTTGCCCAGCCGGGCGTCGTAGCGCGCGCGGCGCAGGGGCACGCCCAGGGTGTCTCCGGCGTCCCGCACGCGGATCAGCATGGACTCCAGGCGCGAGCGCTGCCCGCGGGACAGGGGCCGCTGCCGCAGCGCGGACAGGGCGGTCCACAGCTCGCGCGCCCGCTCCCGCGCGGGCTCCAGCTCCACGTCCGGTGAGAGCCCCAGCACCGCGTAGTGCGTGCCCTCCCCCGTCAGCTGTCCGCTCCACAGGGCCAGGGCGCGCTCGGCCTCGGCGTCGTCCGGCGGCTCCCGGGGCGCGGGGGGCGGAGAAGCTGGGGGGCCGGCGAGGTGCTGCTCCACGCGGGCCTTCAGCGCGGCGGACGGCGCGACGAACTGCACGCCGAAGCCCGGGCGCATGCTCCAGGCCTGGGCCTGCTCGGGCGACACGTGGCGCACCACCTCGCACGTGACGGACAGCGGCCCGGTGGACAGGGGCAGCACCACCTGGACCTGGGCGAACAGCGGGGGCAGCTCCCCCGTCGCGTGCAGGAACACGCCGCCGCGGGACAGGTCCGACCCCGTGAAGGCCCGGGGCTGCGCGCCCGGCTGGAGCACCACCTGCACGGGCAGGGGGAGCGTCTTTCCCCCGGACGCGCCCGGCGAGGCCAGCGGCGGGGTGCGCCGGGGCCCCGTGGCCGGCGTCCCTGGAGGCACACCTCCCGGCGCGGGACGGGGCACGCCCACGGCCGCGCGCGGCACCGGGGTCCGCGAGGCCAGCGCCTGCTCCAGGGCGGCGCGCAGGGCGAGCGCGTGGGGGAAGCGCTCCTCCGGGGTCTTCGCCAGCGCGCGCAGCACCACCGCCTCCACGGCGGACGGAATCGACGGGCAGATGGAGCGCGGGGCCGGAGGCTGCCGCGTCTGGTGCGCCACCAGCTGGGCGGTGAGCCCCTCGTCGGGAAAGGGCAGCCGCCCGGTGAGCAGCTGGTAGGCGATGACGCCCACCGCGTACAGGTCCGCGCGGCCGTCCAGCTTCCGGCTCAGGGACTGCTCCGGGGCCATGTACTCCGGCGTCCCCACGATGATGCCCGCCACCGTCTCTGGCATGCTCGCGTCCACCAGCTTCGCGATGCCGAAGTCGAGCACCTTCACGAACGGCATCCCCCGCCCACGCTTCACCAGGAAGATGTTGTCCGGCTTCAGGTCGCGGTGGACGATGCCCCTCGCGTGCGCCGCATGCAGCGCGTCACACACCTGGGTCAGCATGGGGACCACGGCGCCGGCCGACAGCGGCGTGCCCACCCAGGCCGACAGCGGCGCCCCCTCCAGGAACTCCATGATGAGGTACGGCCGGGGCGCGGCGGCGTTGAGGTCGAAGATGCTGACGATGTTCTCGTGCCCGATGAGGTTCACCGCCCGGGCCTCGGCATGGAAGCGCTGCACCAGCTCCGGGTAGCGCGTCAGGTGCTCGTGCAGGACCTTCACCGCCACGCGGCTGCCAATGGACACGTGCTCCGCCAGGTAGACGGACCCCATCCCGCCCCGGCCCACCCGGCGCACCAGCCGGAAGCTGCCCATCTGGGTCCCCACCAGCGGATCCACCTCCTCTGTCGCGGCCACGGCGGCCGGTGCCTCCACGGCCTTGCCGGGACCGCCCCCGGCCTCCCGGACGAGCGTGTCGCACGACGTCCCCTCGCCATGTCCCCGCCCGCACGCAGAACACGTGCGCTCGTTCCTCGCCACTTCGGCCATACAGCCCCCCCTGGCCAATTCCCTGCCCAATCTGCACATCCCGGAAGCCCGGCATCCACTGCCGCCAAGGGTGGGTGTCGCAAAGTGAGGGGGCATCCAGCCCCGGGGCCGGGGTGACGGTTGGGCGGCGGACTGCGACGTGTCAGGAAGGTGTCACGCGGATAGGATGCGCGCATGTCCCGCTCGGCCCGACGCATCCCCACCGTGAACCTGTCCCACTACCGCTCCGGCAATCCCGAGGAGCGGGCCCGCTTCGTCCAGGTCTTTGGCGACGCGCTCAAGGAGTTCGGCTTCGTGACCGTGGAGGGCCACGGCGTGGATGACGCCCTCATCCGCCGCACCTACACGGACGTGGAGCGCTTCTTCCAGCTGCCGGAGTCCACCAAGACGCGCTACGCGGTGCCGGAGCGTCCGGGGCAGCGGGGCTTCATGGCGTTTGGCCAGGAGCACGCGAAGAACCGCAAGGTGGGGGACCTGAAGGAGTTCTGGCACGTGGGCCGGGAGCTGCCCGTGGGCCACCCGTACCGCGAGGACTATGGCGCCAACGTGTGGCCGGAGGAGGTGCCCACCTTCCGGGAGCACACGCTGACGCTCTACCGGGAGCTGGACGACGCGGCGACGGTGATGCTCCAGGCGCTGGCGGAGTACCTGGGCATCGCGCGCAACACGCTCAGCGACATGACGGTGGACGGCAACTCCGTGCTGCGGCTCATCCACTACCCGCCGCTGAAGGACCGCTTCATCCCGGGCGCGGTGCGCGCCGCGGAGCACGAGGACATCAACTTCATCACGCTGTTGTGCGAGGGCACGGCCGGCGGCCTGGAGCTGCTCACGCGCGACGGCGAGTGGATCCCGGTGGACACGCTGCGCGGCCAGATTGTCGTGGACTCGGGCGACATGCTGAGCCGGGTGATGAACGGCGTCATCCCGTCCACGACGCACCGGGTGGTGAACCCGCCCAGCCCGGAGCAGGACACGGTGCGCTACTCCATGCCCTTCTTCGTGCACCCGTTCTCCGACTGCATCCTGAAGCCGCTGCCGCAGACGGAGACGCCGGACAACCCCGCGCGCCACCCGCCCATCACCGCGGACGCGTTCCTCAAGCAGCGCCTGCGCGAGCTGGGCTTCCTCAAGTAGCCCCCGCGCGGGCAGTCAGTTCGTCCATGTGCACGCGGAAGTGGCGAGTCCCTTCCGCGCCGTGGAGCCAGGCGCCCCGCCCCTTGAGCCACGAGGGCTGCCACGCACGGCCCGTCTCGTCCGTGAGGACGACGCGGGCCAAGGGGCCCAGGCGCTGGTGGCCCCGGTCGTACAGCGTGAAGAGTTGGAGCTCGCTGGCCGCGTCGTAGCCGCCCCCGAACAGGACGTGCGTGCCGCTGACGACGATGGCGTGCGCGCCCCGCACCGGAGAGTTCCAGACCGTGGAGCGCTGTCCGGGCCGCATGCGCACGAGCGGGAAGTCCGTGTAGCTGTAGAACCAGGTCTCCTGCTCCGACGCGACGTTGAGCGCGTAGCAGTCCACGATGATCTGCTCTCCGGGCAGCGCCATCCGCACGCCGCTCTCCTGCCGCTGTCCCAGCGCATCGAAGCGCACCAGGCCGTCCTCACCGATGGGCCGCTGAGGCCCCTCACCGCCCCAGCCCCGGTTCCCGAAGACGCCCTCGTCGAAGTAGCTGACCCAGAGCTGTCCATCGGACGTCGTCTGCACGTCCGCGATGCCGTCGCCCAGGGTCAGCTCCCGGAGCAACAGGCCTTCCGGCGAATAGACGTGGGCGTTGCGCTCATGCTGCTTCTCGGAGAGGTAACGGCACCGCGCGTTCACGAGCAGCACCTCCCCGTCGGGAAGCGGCTGGACGTAGTCGAAGTCCGGGGCGCCGGCAGGCAGCGTGAAGCGCTCCCAGAAGTCCCACGCGTCCGCGAAGTGGAGGACCTCGCCGTCTTCCGCGAGCCACCACACGGTGTTGTCGGGCGCCACGCCCCGGGCCTTCGCCTTGCGTCCCGCGAGCGCCTCCGCCGTGTCGACGAACGCGTGCACCTCGACCTGGAGTGTCCTCTTCGTGGGCATCACGGCCCCGACGGTGGCACTCCCGGAAGCTGACGGTCCATCGCCGGGAGGCTCGCGTGCCCTTGGGGCGGGTGTCATCCTCGCGGCACCGTGGCCACCTCCCTCGACCTGTTCGCCATCCAGCCGCGCGTCACGCTCGACGACTACGCCTCGCCGGAGACCTTCGCCGCGCATCACCGGGCGCTGGCGGCCCGCGTGGACGCGCTGCGCCCCCGGGACGCTTCGGGCCGGCCGTTGAACCCCGCGCTCGCCGTCTGGCCGGAGATGGTGGGCGCGGCGCTGGGGCTGATGGGGCACCTGCCGCGCGTGCGCAACCGCAAGACGACGAACGGCGCGATGACGCGCGTGGCGCTCGCGGAGTGGCTGGGCATGTTCCGCACGTGGAGCGCCTTCCACCCGCCGACGCTGGAGGAATGCCTCTACGCCACGGTGGCGCCGCGCGTGCACCGGGCCATGTACGAGACCTTCTCCGGCATCGCGCGCGACTTCGGCCTGTGGGTGGTGGCCGGCAGCGCGCTGTTGCCCATGAACCGGCTGGGCCCGGACACGCCCGAGTACGAACCCGCGGGCGCGCGCACCTTCAACACCAGCTACACGTTCTCACCGGAGGGCCACTGCGTGGCCGTCACGCGCAAGGTGAACCTGGTGCCCACGCAGGAGGACGTGCTGCACCTGAGCCCGGGCCGCCCGGAGGACCTGCCCGTGCTGGACACGCCGTTCGGGAAGCTGGGGACGCTCGTCTGCTACGACGGCTTCCGCGAACCCCACACGTCCGGCGAACCCTACTTCGTGCCCTGCGCGCAGTACCTGGACGCGCTGGGCGTGGAGGTGCTCGCGCAGCCGTCCGCCAACGCGTGGAGCTGGGACGCGCCCTGGGCCTTCAACGCGCCGGGCGAGACACAGCTGCGCCGCGAGCAGTGGTTCAACGAAGGCCTCTTCACGCAGCTGCGCACCCTGAAGCGCGTGCGCTACGCGGTGAACCCGCAGCTCACCGGCGGCTTCTTCGACAACACCTTCGAGGCGCCCTCGCTCATCCTGGAGCGCCGGGGACCGGACGACGTGCACGTGCTCGCCCAGTCCGCGGATCCACGCGGAGAGGACGTGCTCCACGTCACCGTGCCCCGCTAGTCCCCCAGCTTCTTCTTGAGCAGCTCGTTGACGAGGCCGGGGTTGCCCTTGCCCTTCATGGCCTTCATCACCTGGCCCACGAAGAAGCCGTACACACTCTTCTTGCCGGCCTTGTACTTCTCCACCTCGCCCGCGTTCTTCGCGAGGATGTCGTCCACCACCGCCTCGACGGCGCCCACGTCGCTGACCTGCGCCAGGCCCTTCTCCGCGATGATGTCCGCGGGCGCGCGGCCCGTGCGGAACATCTCCCCGAGCACGTCCTTCCCCGCGTTCGCGGACACCGTGCCCTTCTCCACCGTGGTCAAGAGCTCGCCCAGCTGCGCCGGGGTGAAGCGCAGCGCGGAGATGGGCGTGCCCTCCTCCTTGAGCAGGCGGCTCAGCTCCCCCAGGAACCAGTTGGAGAGCTTCTTCGCGTCGGAGACGTGCTTCGCGCAGGCCTCGAAGAAGTCCGCCAGCGGGCGCTCGGCGGTGAGGATGCGCGCGTCGTAGGCCGGCAGGCCGTACTCGCTCATGAAGCGCGTGCGCTTGGCGCGCGGCAGCTCCGGCAGCGACTGCCGCTGTGAATCCCGCAGCGCGTCCGACACCAGGAGCGGCGGCAGGTCCGGCTCCGGGAAGTAGCGGTAGTCGTGCGCGTCCTCCTTGGAGCGCATGGACCGCGTGACGCCCTTGTTCACGTCCCAGAGGCGCGTCTCCTGGTCCACCTTGCCGCCGGACTCGATGACGTCCACCTGGCGCGCCGCTTCGTACTCGATGGCCTGCTTGAGGAAGCGGAACGAGTTGAGGTTCTTCAGCTCGCAGCGCTGCCCGTACGTGGTGGAGCCCTTGGGCATCACCGACACGTTGGCGTCGCAGCGGAAGCTGCCCTCCTCCAGGTTGCCGTCGTTGACGCCCAGGTACACCAGCACGTCACGCAGCGCCTTGAGGTACTCCACCGCCTCGTCCGCGTCGCGCAGGTCCGGCTCGCTGACGATCTCCATCAGCGGCACGCCCGCGCGGTTCAGGTCCACCAGGCTCTGCCCCGCGGAAGCGGACGCGTCGTGGATGCTCTTGCCCGCGTCCTCCTCCAGGTGGATGCGGCGCACGCGCACCGTCTTCTCACCGGAGGGCGTGTCGATGACCAGCTCGCCCCACTCGCAGATGGGCTGATCATACTGGGTGATTTGGTAGCCCTTGGGCAGGTCCGGATAGAAGTAGTTCTTCCGGCTCCACACGCTCGTGGACTTCACCGTGCACCCGAGCGCCAGGCCCGTGCGCACCGCGTACTCCACCACGCGCTGGTTGAGCACCGGCAGCACGCCGGGCATGCCCAGGCACACCGGGCAGGTGTGGTGGTTGGGCTCCGCGCCGAACGCGGTGGAGCAGCCGCAGAAAATCTTCGACTGCGTGAGCAGCTGCGCGTGGACCTCGAGTCCGATGACCGTCTGGAAGTCGCTCAGGGGCATGGCGGTGTCACCCGTGTGTCCGCGCCCGCTAGACGGGGGCGGCGCGGCGGAAGAAGTCGTGCTCGCGCTCGAACGCGCGGGCGATGCGCAGCAGGCGGGCCTCGTCGAAGGGGCGCCCCAACAGCTGCATGCCGATGGGCAGCCCGCCTTGAGTGAAGCCGCACGGCACGGACAGGCCCGGCAGGCCCGCCAGGTTGCACGGCAGCGTGTAGACGTCCATCAGGTACATGGACAGCGGGTCGTCCACCTTCGCGCCCAGCTTGAACGCCGGCACCGGCGACGTGGGCGACACGATGGCGTCCACCTGCTGGAACACCTTCGTGAAGTCCTCGCGGATGAGCGTGCGGACCTTCTGCGCGCGCAGGTAGTACGCGTCGTAGTAGCCGGCGGACAGCGCGTAGGTGCCCAGCATGATGCGGCGCTTCACCTCCGCGCCGAAGCCCTGCCCACGCGTCTGCGTGTACAGCTCCTTGAGCCCGCGCGCGTCCTTCGCCCGCTGCCCGTAGCGGATGCCGTCGTAGCGGGCCAGGTTGCTGGACGCCTCGGAGGACGCCAGCAGGTAGTACGTCGCCAGCGCGTACTTCGTGTGCGGCAGCGACACGTCCACCAGCGTCGCGCCCAGCTTCTCCAGCTCCTCCAGCGACGCGCGCAGCGTGCCAGCGACCTCCGGGTCCATGCCCTCCGCGAAGTACTCGCGAGGCACGCCCAGCTTGAGGCCGCGTACGCCGTCCTCCAGCCCCGTGAGGCAATCCGGCGTCTCCACGTCCGCGGAGGTGGAGTCCAGCGGATCATGCCGCGCGATGAGCTGGAACAGCGCCGCGGTGTCCCCCACCGTGCGCGCCATGGGGCCCGGCTGGTCCAACGACGAGGCGAAGGCGATGACGCCGTAGCGCGACACCCGCCCATACGTGGGCTTGAGCCCCACGGTGTTGGTGAGCGCCGCGGGCTGGCGGATGGAGCCGCCCGTGTCCGTGCCCAGCGCGCCGAACACCTCACGCGCCGCCACCGCGGCGGCCGAACCACCGGACGAGCCGCCCGGCGTGCGCGTCAGGTCCCACGGGTTGTGGGTCGGGAAGTACGCGCTCGATTCATTGGACGAGCCCATGGCGAACTCGTCCATGTTCAGCTTGCCCAACAGCGGCAGGCCCGCTTCCTTCAGGAGGCGCACCACGGTGGCGTCATAGGGCGGGACGAAGCCCTCCAGGACGCGCGAGGCGCAGGTGGTCTCCACCCCTTGCGTGAGGAAGATGTCCTTGAGCCCCACGGGCACGCCGTCGAGCGCGCTCAGCGGGCTGCCGGCCTTGCGGCGCGCGTCGCTGGCCTCGGCGGCCTTGAGCGCCCCGGACTCGTCCACGCGCAGGAACGCGCGGACCTTGGGATCCACCTGGGCAATGCGCTGGAGGCTCGCGCGCGTGGCGTCCACGGAGGACACCTCGCGCGAAGCCAGCTTCGCCGCCAGCTCCAGCATCGACAGGTCGGTGAGCGACGACATGGCGGGCTACTCCAGGATTTTCGGGACCGCGAAGGCGCTGCCCACCTTCGCCGGCGCGTTGGCGAGCCCGGCTTCCGGGGGCAGCGACGGACGCAGCACGTCCTCGCGCAACAGCGAGGACGCGAGCGTCGCGTGGGAGGTGGGCTCCACCTGGCTCACATCGAGCGCTTCCAGCTCCGCCACCGCGTCCAGGACCGCGGACAGCTGGGTGGCATAGCGCTCCTCCTCCTGCGGCGTCAGTGACAGCCGCGCCAGGGTGGCCACGTGCCGGACCTGCTCGAGCGTGAGGGCCATGGGGAAGCCTCCTCCAGACGGGGGACTACGGGGTCGGCGGCGTGCGCTTGAACAGGTTGAGGATGGCGCCCATCACCTTGCCGCTCCCCTCGTGGCCGTGCTGCTTGATGACCTCGTCCAGCTCACCCGCGTCCAGCCAGACGCCGTGGCAGTTGAAGCAGCTGTCCAGCTCCACGTTGCCCTGCTTCAGCGTCTGCAGGTCCATGCCGCACTTGGGGCACTTCATGTAGTGCAGCTGCTTGAGCGACTCGCGCTGCTGGGCGGCCATCTCCTTGGACTGCTCGAGGGCCAGCTTGCGCTTGGCTTCAATCTCCTCGCGCGCGAAGTAGTCGTCTTCGTTGTGGGAGGGCTTGTCAGGGGTCACGTTGGACATGGTCTTGGGTTCTCCTTGGCGGCAGGCACCATACCTTCTCGCCGCGGGGACGCGCCCGAAATGTAGGCCCTGCTGCCGCCTCCTCGGGGCCCCCTTGGACGCCTGCCGGAAAATTGACCCCGCCCCCTCCCTCCCTATTCTCGCCGGGCGGATTGCTACAGCTCGCTACGCGGCTGGAATCGGGCAGAGGGAACAGGGGTCCATGACAGCGGCAAAGAAGGGTGGCCGGGGCGAGAAGGCGGTGCTCTCCCGGCAGGAGATCGCGACGCGCCGCAAGGCGCTCAACAACAAGAAGATGAAGGCGCCGGGCGCGGCCAGTCCCGCCAAGCGGGCGCTCGTGGGCGTCTTCATCCTGGCCGCCTCGTTGCTGGCCTTGCTGGCGGTCGCCACGTTCGACGCGCATGACCGGGTGGGCCCCGGCTTCCACAACGCGGTGGGCCCCATGGGGCACCTCATCGCGGAGACCCTGCGCGGCGCGCTGGGCGTGTGCGCCTACCTCATCCCCGTGGGGGGCATCTACACCGCCGTGGTGCTCTTCGTGGGCAGCCGCGACCGGCGCCGCATGCCTCAGATCATCTCCCTGGCGCTGCTCACCTGCAGCGTGTCCGTGCTCGCGCAGCTGATGTTCGCCAAGGACAAGGGCTGGGCCCACCCGCCCGGCGGCGCGCTGGGCGCGAGCCTGGGCGGCCTGATGGAGGGGATGTTCTCCACCGTCGGCACCATCATCCTCGTCACCGCCATCAGCGCGGCGGCGCTCATCGTGGGCACCCAGTACACGTTCTTCAAGCTGTGCTCGCTGGTGTGGGCCGGCCTCACCGTCCTGGGCCGCCGCCTCTCCGAGTCCGCGCACGTCTTCTGGGAGCAGCAGAAGGTCAACTACGCGGCCCGCCAGGAGCGGCTCGCGCAGGAGAAGGAAGAGGAGGCCGCGTTCCTCGCGGAACTGGAGGCAGAGGAGGAGGAGCTGTCCGAGGCCGAGCGCCTGGCCGCCGAAGCCGAGGCCGCCGAGGCCGAGGCCCTGGCCGAGGAGGCCGTGCGCCTGGCCCGGCAGAACGAGAAGGAGCAGCTCGCCAACGCGAAGAAGGCGCTCAAGGAGCAGAAGGACCGCGAGAAGCTGGAGAAGAAGCTCGCCCGCGAGGAGCCGTCCGAGGACGAGGAGCACGACGACGCCTCCGGCGAGCAGTCCTCGCTGCCGCCCGAGCGCGCCGAGCGCCGTTCTCCGGGCGCCGACCCCGCCTGGGCCGCGTCCTTCCTCGCGCCCCAGCCGCAGCTGCCCGCCGGCGTGGACGCTGGCGAGCCCCCGCGCCGCGCTCGCAAGACGCCGCAGATCGTCACCCCGCCCGCCGCTCCCTCCACGCCGCCGGTGCCCGCCGCGTCGCTCACGCCTCCGGCCGCCGAGCCCGCCGCGAAGCCCGTGGCCGCGGAGAAGCCGGCCGCCGCGCCGGGCAACGCCCTCATCCCCGCGCCGCCCGCCGCGCTGGCGCGCATGCCGCTCATCGTGGAGCCCAAGGCGCCGCCCAAGCCCACCGCCACGAAGCGGCCGCAGGACCAGTTCGAGTTCGTGGGTGACCGCAAGAGCTTCTCCCTGCCGCCCCTGGACGTGCTGGAGGCGGACAAGAAGGAGCGCTCCGCGCTGGACAAGGACGCGTTCCTCGTCACGGCGGAGAAGCTGCGCGCGAAGCTGGCGGACTTCGGCATCGTGGGCGAGGTCGTGGAGATCCGCCCCGGCCCCGTCGTCACCATGTACGAGTTCCTGCCCGGGCCCGGCATCAAGGTCAGCAAGATCGCCGCGCTCCAGGACGACCTGGCCATGGCCATGGAGGCCATGCGCGTGCGCATCGTCGCCCCCATCCCCGGCAAGGGCGTGGTCGGCATCGAGGTCCCCAACCGCGACCGCGAGACGGTGTTCCTCAAGGAGATCGCGGAGCAGGACACGTTCCAGAAGAGCGGCAGCAAGCTCACCATGTGCGTGGGCAAGGACATCGAAGGCATGCCGTACGTCTTCGACCTGGTGAAGGCCCCCCACCTGCTCATCGCGGGCACCACCGGCTCCGGCAAGTCCGTAGCGGTGAACTCCATGATCATGAGCATCCTCCTCAAGGCCACGCCCGAGGAGGTCCGCTTCATCATGGTGGACCCGAAGATGCTGGAGCTCTCCGTCTACGAGGGCATCCCGCACCTGCTGCTCCCCGTCGTCACCGACCCGAAGAAGGCCGCGCTCGCGCTGCGCTGGGCGGTGGAGGAGATGGAGCGCCGCTACCAGATGCTGTCCGAGGCGGGCGTGCGCAACATCGCCGGCTTCAACAAGCTGGTGGAGACGCAGGCCACCGAGGAGAAGCCCGCCGTCGCCGCGCCCGCCGCGAAGAAGAAGAAGCCCAAGAAGGTCCTGGTCGTGGAGGGCAGCGCCGAGCCGGTGGCGGCCTCCGCCTCCGCCAGCGACGGCCTGGGCGTGGCCATGCCGCGCGAGGACGACGAGGACCTGCGTGAGGCCATCGTCTCCGAGCCCGCCCCCAACCTGGAGGCCGACGGCGAGGAGGACGCGGAGTTCGAGGAGGACGGCGAGGAGTCCACGCCGGCCGAGGCCGCCTCCACGGAGAAGAAGGAACTCAAGAAGCTGCCCTACATCGTGGTCATCATCGACGAGCTCGCGGACCTCATGATGGTCGCCAGCCGCGAGGTGGAGACCTACGTGGCGCGCCTGGCGCAGATGGCGCGCGCCGCCGGCATCCACCTGATGGTCGCCACCCAGCGTCCGTCCACGGACGTCGTCACGGGCATCATCAAGGCCAACTTCCCCACGCGCATCAGCTTCATGCTGCGCTCGAAGCCGGACTCGATGACGATTCTGGGCACGGTGGGCGCGGAGGCCCTGCTGGGCATGGGCGACATGCTCATCATGCCGCCCACGAGCGCGCACCTGCAGCGCGTGCACGGCGCCTACGTCTCCGAGCAGGAAATCAAGAAGGCGGTGGACCACCTCAAGGCCCAGGGCAAGCCCGTCTTCGACGAGTCCATCCTCAAGCCGCGCGACGACGAGAGCGAGGGCGGTGGTGGCGAGGAGGACGAGCTGTCCGACGAGCTCTACGACCAGGCGCTCGCCGCGGTCAGCGAGATGCGCTCCGTCTCCATCTCCATGCTCCAGCGCAAGATGCGCATCGGCTACAACCGCGCGGCGCGCATGATTGAGCGCATGGAGCGCGACGGCGTGGTGGGCCCCGCGGACGGCGCCAAGCCCCGCGAGGTGCTGCTGCGCGGCCTGGGCGACATGCCCGGCGCCGGGGCGATGTAGCCACCTTCACCGATTCAAGACCGCTTCAAGGCCGCCGGGGAACGGGCTCCCGTCCCCGGCGGTTTCCTCCTGACCATGATTGTCGCCATCTCCCGCTTCCGCGCGTCCCCCGAAGAGGCCGACGGCTGGGTCCAGCGGCTCCAGGAGCGCTCCCGGCGGGTGGACGGCCACGCGGGCTTCCTGGGCCTGGAGGTGCTGCGCTCGTTCGAGCGCTCGCCTGAAATCCTGCTCGTCACGCGCTGGAGGGACCGGGAGGCCCTGAAGGCCTACTTCCAGTCAGAGGACTTCCAGCGGGCGAAGGGGGCCAGCGCGTCCCAGGAGGACGCCACCTTCACGATGTACGAGGTCGTGGCCACCTGAGCAGTTCCCAATCGCCCCCCAAGTCGTCTAAGGGCGGTGCACCATGGCTGAACGTCTTGCCCTATTCGCCACCGCCGCGCGCGGCACCGAGGACCTGCTCGCCGAGGAGCTGAAGGAGCTCGGCGCCAAACGCATCCGCCAGGACCGGGGCGGCGTGCGCTTCATGGCCGCGCTTGATGAAGCCCTCAACGTCTGCCTCTGGTCCCGCATCGCCATGCGCGTGCTCTACCCGCTGGGCGAGTTCGACGCGAAGGGGGCCCAGGGGCTCTACGACGCCGTCGCCAGCGTGCCGTGGGAGGAGCACCTCACCACGAACGTGACCTTCGCGGTGGACGCGAACCTGAAGGACACCGAGCACGCGCACTCCGGCTTCGTGGCGCTGAAGGTGAAGGACGCCATCGTGGACCGCCTGCGCGACAAGCTGGGCTCGCGGCCGGACGTGGACACCCGCAACCCGGACGTGTCCGTGGTGGCGCACCTGGTGAAGGAGAAGCTGTCGCTCTCCCTGGACCTCGTCGGTGAGCCGCTGCACCGGCGCGGCTACCGCGTGCGCCCCACCCCCGCGCCCCTGAAGGAGAACCTGGCCGCGGCCCTGCTGCGCGCGGCGGGCTACACCGGCACGGAGGCGCTGGTGGACCCCATGTGCGGCTCCGGCACCATCGTCATCGAGGGCGGCCTCATCGCGCGCAAGCGGGCCCCGGGCATCAACCGCGGCTTCGCGGTGGAGCGCTGGCCGCACCTGGGCACACGCGCGAAGGAGCTGCTCGCGGACCTGCGCGCGGACGCGCGGCGCAACGAGCGCAAGGTGGAGGTCCCCATCCTCGGCTTCGACAAGAGCGACGAGGCGCTGGAGGCCGCGGACCGCAACGTGAAGGCGGCGCGGCTGGGTGAGGAAATCCAGCTCGCGGAAGGCGACGCCACGAAGCTCCCGCCCCTGCCCGAGGGCGGCGGACTCGTCCTCACCAACCCGCCCTATGGAGACCGGCTCGGCTCCGGCGGCCAGAAGGGCATGAAGACCTTCTACTTCAAGCTGGGTGACAGCCTGCGCGCGCTGCCGGGCTGGCGCGTCTGGGTGCTGTCCGGCAACCCCGCCTTCGAGAGCGCCTTCCACGCGCGCCCCATGGCCCGGCGCGACGTGTGGAACGGCCCCATCCCCTGCACGCTGCTGGGTTATGGCGCTCGGCCGCTGCCGCCCGGCTCAAAGCCGGTGCTCGGTGCGCCGGGCGAGCCGCTGGAGGTTGCTCCGGTGCGTCCAGAGCATCAGGACGAATAGCCCCGCGGTGAGCAGCACGTACTCGCGCGCGGGCGCGGTGAGGAACGCGGTGGCGATGGCGACCACCGCCGCGGACAGCGAGCCCACGGAGCTCACGCGCCAGCGGGCCACCACCAGCCCGTAGATGATGGCGCCCGCGAGCGCCGCCTTGGGCACCAGCACCACCAGCACGCCCAGCGCGGACGCCACGCCCTTGCCGCCCTGGAGCTTGAGCCACACCGGGTACACGTGCCCCAGCACCGCGGCCAGGCCCACCAGCGCGTGCGCCTTCGCGTCCCCGGGCATGAAGTGCACGGCCAGCGCCACGGGCAGCACGGCCTTGAGCGCGTCCAGCAGCAGCACCACCGCGCCCAGCTTCTTGCCGGCGACGCGCGTGACGTTGGTGGCGCCAATGTTGCCGCTCCCGCTGGCGCGCACGTCCACCCCGCGCAGCCACCGCGTCAGCAGCACGCCAAAGGGGACGGAGCCGCAGAGGTAGCCCAGCAGGAGGAAGGCGGAGAGCACGGAAGAGGACAGGGTCCCGCCCTTCAGGACAGCAGGTGCGGGAAACGGGTGTGCACCACGACGTAGGCGTAATTGACCAGCAACACCAGCGGGAACGCGATGCGCACCCACAGCCACTCGCGCTCGCTCAACTCCACCTCCGGGATGGGCAGCGCGAAGAGGAAGTGCAGCACCGTCACCACCGCGGCCAGCGCGAACAGCAGCGCGCACACGGTGCCCAGGGGGTTGGCCTCCCACGCGCCCGGGATGTTGAAGTGCGCGACGCGGTCCGCCACGCGGGTGAGCCCGCAGCCCAGGCAGGGCCAGCCCGTGTGCTCGCGCAGCACACAGCCCCAGAACGGGATGATGCGCGCCACGGGGACGTAGCGCCCGATGAGCAGCCCCCCGAGCCCGACGAGCCCGAGCCATTCGAATGTGCCCAACCGGCGGTTGGGAGCAGGGATGGTGATCTTCATGCGCACCTCGCGCCGAGTGTGCGGGATAGGTCGCGTGGATGGAAGGGGCGCCTTGCCGGGGCCCGGAAACCTGGGCTAAGCGAACGGGCATGCACATGCTCCGCACCGCCCTCGTGATGCTGGTCGCCGCTCCCCTCGTGGCCCTCGCGGCGGACAAGACGCCCAAGCCCGCCGCCAAGGCCGAAGCCGCGTCGAGCGACTGCCACCACCCCGCCGACGCGAAGACGCCCGAGGCCGCCAAGGCCGAGAGCTCCGGCGGCTGGACGCTCACCCGCGGCGAGCCCCTCAAGGGCGAGAAGACGGTGAAGCTGTCGGAGCTGCTCGCGAAGCCCCAGGCCCACGACGGCAAGGTCGTGCGCGTGGAGGGCCAGGTGCGCAAGGCGTGTGAGAAGAAGGGCTGCTGGATGGAGCTGGCCCAGGACGCCAAGAGCCCCGGCGTGCGCGTGACGTTCAAGGACTACGGCTTCTTCGTCCCGCTGGACTCCGCGGGCTCGCAGGCGCGCGTGGAGGGCGTGGTGAAGGTCGCGGAGCTGAGCGACGCCCACGCGAAGCACTACGAGGCGGAAGGCGCCATCGTCCCGCGCGGCACCGACGGCAAGCCCCGCGAGGTGCAGCTCGTGGCCTCCGGCGTCGAGCTGCGCCGCTAGCCGCGATGGGAGGCCGCAGTTTCAGCATGAGGGGCGTGCAGGGCGCGGCCGACCGGGCCGTGCAGCACGCCCGTGCGTGGCTCCTGGAGACGGAGCCCGGCTCGCGCGTGCACGACGTGCAGCTGGATCCGCGCTTCCAGCACCGGGGCGTGGACCTGCTCTGGGAGCTGCCCTCCGGAGAGGTGCGCGGCATCGAGGTGAAGGGCGACCGCCAGGCCACCCGGCGCCGCTACTTCTTCGAGCTCATCTCCAACCTGGAGAAGGACACGCCGGGCTGCTTCCTCTACAGCGGCGCGGACCTGATGCTCTACGTGTTCCTCACGCAGGGGGAGCTGCACGCCCTGCCCCTGCCCCGGGTGCGCGAGTGGTTCCTGCCGCGCGCGAAGGAGTACGCCCTCAAGCACGCCTTCACCCAGACGGGTGCCATCCGCTACACCACCGTGGGCGCCGTGGTGCCCGTGCGCGACGTGTCGGAAGGCGTGCCTGGAGTCACCGTCGTGAAGCTCAAGCGCCCGGCGCCAGAGAGGCCTGAGCCCAAGCCTGGCGTCGAGCCCGCCGCGGCCAGCGAGCCCGAAGCGCCCGAGGCCCCGGAATCCCAGGGCCCCCGGCGCACGGGGACGTGAACTAGCGGCGGCGCTGCGGCTGCGCGTGCTGGTGCCGGTGCGCGCGGTGGCCGGGGTGCATCTTGTCGTGCAGGGCCTCCAGCCGCTCCTGCGTGCCCATCAGCTCCAGGAGCGCGGACCGGTCGTTCTGCTGCTTGAAGACGTGCTCCAGGCGGGGCACCAGGTCCAGCGCCAGGTGGATGTCGTTGGCCTTCTCCGCCTCCGCCAGCAGGCCGCGGCCCTCGACGGACGCGTCAATCCAGGCCTGCAGGTGGATGAGGCCGTCCACCGCCAGCAGGCGCGAGATGGGCGCGCGCGCCGTGTCGTGGATGAGGTTCTTGAGGTCCTGGATGGCCGGCTCGCGCTCGCCCTTCGCCGCGCGCACCACCGCCTGGGAGATGCCGCGCCGGTCGGGCAGCAGGAACTCCTCCACCTCGGCGAACGCCGTCGCGTCCTCCAGGTGGCCCTGGGCGGCCAGCGACTCCGCCAGGCTGTCGAACAGCTCCGCGTCCTTCTCCGAGAAGGGCGCCAGCGCCTCCTGGAGGAACGGCGCGGGCAGCGCGCCCTTGTCATCCACCGCCAGCTTCGAGCGCAGCGCCTTCAGGTGCTCGAAGGAGGAGGCCACCGGGGCCTCCTTCGCGCCGTTGAGCTTGTGCACGAGCACCTGCATCAGCGTCGCCAGCGACGTGGTGAACTCCTGCGGGGACACGCGGTCCGGCATCCACCGGCGCCACAGCTCCACGGCCGCGGCCACGACGTAGTCCTTGAAGGGGCCCGTGCCCTTCCACTTCGCCGCCCACTGCTGGGCGATGCCGAGCGGATAGGCGGACTCCGCCAGCTTGCGGTAGTCCTCTTCACCCACGGGAACGCCGTAGTGCCCCAGCGTGCCCAGCAGGGCCTCCGTCGAGTAGTCCTTGAGGCCCGTCTTCTGCCACGACTTTTCCACGCGCTGCGTGCTCACCAGATGCTCTCCGAGGCCATGCGAGTGCCGGCCATCGGCCCCGCCTTGCCGCCTTCTAGCGAAAGCGGAGCCCGGCGAATACGGCCTTTGCGGGCCCCGTCAGGCGGCGGACGGCTGGGGCGGCGGGCGACCCGGCACGATGGGCCACACCGTGGGCTGGCGCCGCCCGTCCTCCACCCGGCGGGCCATGTACGGCTCGCACCCGCGCTCCTGGAAGGCCCGCTTCCACGCGGCGAAGCTGCCCCCCGCGCGCCAGGCGTCCATGGCCGCGAGCCCCGCCTCCGGGCCGCACTGGGCCAGCATGTACTCCACCCAGGCCCAGCGCGCGGACGTGGGCCGCACCTCGGCCCGTCCCCGCAGGCCCTTGCGCAGCCGCTCCAGCTTGTTCTCCACCTCGCGCAGCCCCGCGAAGGGCGCCCCGTCCAGCGGCGTGTTGCGCTTGGCCACGAAGGGCGCGACCCCCAGCGCCACCGGCAGGATGCGCGACAGCTCCGTGGTGAAGCGGATCAACTCGTCGATGTCCGCGTCCTCCTCATGGGGCAGGCCCACCACGTTGTAGACCTTGAGCTGCTTCATGCCCGCCGTGCGCGCGAACCGGGCCGCGCGGACAATCTGTTCCTCGGAGTGCTTGCGGTCCACCAGGTCCCGCATCTTCTGGGACGCCCCGTCCGCGGCCACCGTGAGGTTCGTCGCCCCGCCCCGGCGGAGCTGATCCACCAGCTCCTGCGTGAGCCGGTCCGCGCGCAGCGAGGACACGCCCACCTCGCGCCCGGAGTCCACGATGGCGCGCAGCAGCTCCACGATGCGCGGGTGGTCCGTCACGGCCGCGCCCACCAGACCCACACGCTTCGCGTGCTCCGGGATGAGGGACAGGATGCGCTCCGGGGGAACCGTCCGCATGCCGCCATTCGTGGTGCGGCGCATGACGCAGTAGTGGCAGCCCCGGGAGCAGCCCCGCTCCGGCTCGATGAGGAACATCGAGCGCAGCTCCGTGTGCGGCGTGATGATCTGCGTGCGCGCCGGCAGCCGGGCATCCGTCGCCTTGGCCACGTGGTAGCGCGCCCCACCCCGCCCGGGCACCCGGAAGCCGGGGACCTTCGCCAGGTGATCCAGCAGCGCCTCGCGGTCCATGGAGGCGGCGGCGTCCAGCAGGACGTGAATCAGATCCTCCGCCTCCCCCTGGACCAGCACGTCCACGAAGGGCTCCAGCGGATCCGGGTTGGAGAACGTCAGCGGGCCGCCCGCCACCACCAGCGGATGCCTGGCATCCCGCTCCGCAGAAAGAACCGGCAAACCAGACAAATCCAACATCGTGAACAAGCCTGAAAGCTCCAATTCGTAGGCAACCGAAAAGGCAAGCATTTCAAAGCCAGACACGGATGCCTGGGATTCCCAGGTAAACAGTGGCGTCCTTGTTCTCTTGTATGTCTCGACATCATCCGGAAGAAAGACACGCTCAGCGGTCGCGCCCGCGTGCGCATGCACCTCCCGGTAGATGGCCTGGTAGCCGAGCGAGCTCATCCCCACGTGGTAGGGGCTCGGGTAGCAGAGCGCGACCCGGTAGGGCGCCTCCTTGCGGAGCGTCCCTGCTTCGTCCGCCAGCAGCGAGCAGACGTGCTCGATGAGTTCGTAACGGCCCTCCATGGTCCTCCCGACGTGGATTCCAGACACCTAACAACAGCGCGGCCCCGGACCGCCACTCCCGCGTGGGGGAGGGGCTGCCGGGGCCGCGTTGGCCTTCAGGGTCGGTCAGTGCCGACTATTCCTTGAACGACGGGATGGCCTTGGTCGGCGTGCAGGCCTCGGTCTCGGGGTCGCACGTCACGGCGAAGTCCGGGTTCATGCCGGAGCCCGCACCGCACGTCGAGGGGGCGTTCGCCGGATCGTTCGGATCCAGCGACGGATCGCAACCCACCGCCGGCCAGATCGCGCGCATGACGTACTTCGCGGTGCAGCCGTTGTTCGTGTAGGTCAGCTCGCCGGTCATCTGCGTGCCAGGAGCGCCAGGGTTCGAGTACACCCGAACCTTGCCGAACTGGTAGTTGATGTCCTGCGGTTCCGCCGAGAACTTGCCCTGGTTCGCCAGAACGCCTGCCGCAGTGAACCCGTCCGCGGTGCAGAACTGCTCCGCGTCCTTGTCGATGCTCAGGTTGCCCGTCGCCTGGAGCTTCGCGAACCCAGTCGGCGTGCTGTCCGTGTCGAACTGTCCCAGGGCCGCCAGGCCCAACGGCCGGATGACCAGGATGGACGTGTTGGCCACCGGGTCCGCGAACTTCCAGACACCGAGTTCGTCACCCACCAGCGGCTCGAAGCCCTCGCAGGTGCCCTGGGGCGCATCCACTGCGTCGAACTTCGCCCACCAGTTGCCGGCCGTGGAGTCCTGAACGATGCACCCAGGATCCGGCTGCTCGACGTCGCAGGCGGACAGGCCGCCAGCGAGCCCAAGCATCACCACTGTCGAAAGAATGCTCTTGCGCATGTTGCTGATCTTCCTCACGTGGTCAGGTGATTAGAACGTGTACCGGACACCGAAGCGGATCTGCCGCGGGGCCTGGTAACGGTCCGGGTTCTTGAAGTTCTTGTTCAGGTCGTCGTCGGTCAGGAAGTCGCCAGAGCCGTCCGCGAGCGGGACGCCACCGGGCAGATCCGCCTGCGTACCCGCCTTCTGGGTGACCGGATCGTAGATCGGGAGAACCTCGGTGAACGTGTAGGACTGGTCGACGCGGTCCGCAGTCTGGAAGTTGAACAGGTTGAACACGTCCACGGTGAAGGACACCACGCTGTCCTTGCTGACGCGGTAGTTCACGCCCACGTTGGAGTCAACGCTGTTGACCCACGGGGTGCGACCGCCGGTGCCGCGCGGCAGGATGAACGTCTCATCCTGGCCGTAGCCCGGGTACGCGCCGAGGTAGCTGATCGGCGTGCCGGAGTTGCCGCGGTAGGACAGACCGATGCTCGCCGACAGCGCGTTGGAGATGTTGAACTCCTTGGCGCCGAAGACCTTGATGGCGTGCGTACGGTCGAAGGGCAGCAGGCCCGTGCGGTTGTTCAGGAGGGCAATCAGGTCGAAGTCCGCGAGGATGTTCGGGTCGAGCTGGTTGTTCTCCGGACGGAACAGACCGGGGTAGTTGCCGTACAGGCGGGACCACGTGTAGCTCGCCTGCGCCAGCCAGCCGTCCGTGAACGTGCGGTTCAGGTAGACGGTGACCGCGTCGTAGTCACGCACCGGCGTCGGGAACTCCTTGGCGAAGCCGCTGCCAGGGTTGCCGAGGAAGTACGTGTTGCCGTCGTCGCGGCTCATGTCCTCGATGACCGAGTTCATGTCGCGGTGCGTGTACGTCGCGCCCAGGCGGGTGTTCGCCAGGAGCTCGTACTCGCCACCGACCACCACTTCGTCGGAGGACTGGGGCTTGATGTCCGGATCGACCGGCTCGTTCTGCACCAGACCGCCGCTGTAGTACTGGTTCGACTGGAAGGTGCTCTCCGGGCGCGGGACGATGAAGTTCTTGTCCGCGCAGTTGCCGCGCTGGCCTTCCAGCGTGGACGGATCGCAACCGGCCGTACCGGCGCCCGGCTCCGAGAAGAAGCGACGCGCGCTGAAGCGGCGCTCACCCGGGAAGGCACGGTCCATCATGTTGAGCGGAACCTGCTCGTAGTACCGGGCGAAGTTCACGAACAGCTTCGCGCGGCCGTTGGCGAACGGATCCACCACCGCGCCGAGGCGGGGCGACCACTGGTTGCCGAGCTTCAGGGCCAGGTTGCCGTCACCGCCGTACATGGACTGCACGTCGTACCGGACGCCCAGGTTGAGGGTGACGCGGTTGGCGATGGACCAGCTGTCCTGGAGGAAGCCACCGATGGTGGTGCCGCTCGTGGAGGACTGCTGCAGGGTCTCGAACACCGGGGTGTCCGGGGCCGTCTGGTATCCGTAGCGGCGGTTGTCCGCCCAGATCTTGATGGTGGAGCCGTTGTAGGACGCGCGCGACTCCTGCAGGAACACGCTACCGGAGTAGGCCTTCTTCTGATCGAAGGTCAGGAACTCCGTGTCCACGCCCGCCTTGAACACGTGCGTGCCCAGGGCATTCAGCAGGTACGTGGCCTTCGCGTTGATCTGGTAGCGGTCCAGGGTGGCCTGGGACATGAAGCCAGGGCCGCCGACGTTGTAGTTCGTCACGGGGCAGCGGGCCGCCCGCTCAGCGTCGGTCACGCCGCAGTACTGATCCGCACCCGGAACGCTCTCGAACACCGTCAGGGGACGCGTGGTCGAGTACCGGGCCAGCGCGTAGCCGGCCAGGCCGTTCGTATCGCCAATGGCCGTGCCGTCCGCCGGAGAGTTACCCGCGGTCTGGTGGAACCAACCGAGGTTGGCGTCGACCAGGACCTTCTTCTCCAGGAACGCGCCCGCGTACTTGAAGGCGAGCGCCGTGGTGTTGGCGCGGTTCTCGGTGGCGCCGATGTCGCCAGGACGGCGAGCCTGCGCAGCCGGCAGACCGCCCGACTGGGGATCGATCTGCAGCTTGCCCAGACCACCCGTCACGGTCGGGGTGCCGTTCAGGGCGAACGACACGTTGTGATCCTGGTTGATGAGGTAGGTCAACTTACCCATGAACTGGATCGTGCGGGAGTCCGCGAAGTACTGACGCTCGGAGCCCGGGATCCGCTCGGTGATGCTGAAGCCGTTCTCGTCGGTGGCGACCGGGTTCTTCGCGTTCGGAGCCGGGTCGAACGGGGCCTCCAGCTGGAAGGCGTTGAGCGCGCGGGTGTGCTCGTAGCGCTGGAACGACGGCGCGAAGCCGGCGAAGAACCAGAGCTTGTCCTTGAGGATGGGGCCACCGAGGGTCGCGCCGAAGTCGCCCATGTTGCTCAGGGCGTTCAGGCCGGTGATCGTGCTGCCGTCCTCGATGACGAGCTTGCGCTTGCCTTCTCCGAAGCCCGGGGTCCAGTTGGCGAACACGGAGCCGTGGAACTCGTTGGAACCGGACCGCGTCACCGCGTTGATCACACCGCCCGTGGAGCGACCGAACTCCGGCATGTAACCGCCGGTGATGATGTTCACGTCCTGCACGAACTCGATGCTCAGCGGGCTGGCGTTGACGCCGAAGGCCGGGTCGTTCGTGGACAGGCCGTCCACCACGTAGCCGTTCTCAGGCGACGTCGTGCCGTTGATGGACACGCCGTACTGGTCGGACTGGGCGCCCGGGGCGAGCTCGGCCAGGGATTCAAAGGAGCGCGTCGCGCCACCCTTGCCCACGGGACGGGCCACCGCGATGCGCTTGATGAACTCCTGGTCGACGTTGACGCCCTGGTTCGTCGAACCGACGTCGATCGTCGGCGGGGCGCCAACGATGGTCTCCGTCGACGAGAAGCTCTCAGGGAGCAGCTCCACGTTCACGCGGATGGTGCGGTTGAGCAGCAGCTGGATTTCAGGGCGGGCGAAAGGCTTGAACGACTCCTTTTCGAACCGCAGGGTGTACGTGCCCGGTGGAAGCTGGGGAATACGGTAGTTACCCTGTGCGTCGGTAACCACGGTCTGCTCGCCCTGCAGGTTGGGCGAGGTGGCGGTGACAACGACATCAGCGGCCGGCTTCTTGTCCTCGGTATTGATGACAGTGCCGATGATGACGCTGGACTGCGCGAAAGCCGCGGATCCGTACAACAGACCCGCAGCAAGGACGACTCCGGTTTCCCGAAGTACTTGTTTCACTTGCATACCTAACCCCTCCAAGGTGGGCTGCAACCGAAAATGACTCCGGAAAATATCCGAGGTCAAGCAGTTGTCAATAGACCGTTGCTTTTTGGTGACCAGTGCGGCATTGCGCGATCACGCAGCGGCTTCATACACGGTTGCTTGAACCCGGAACCCTTTTCTGTATGGTGGCCGCCCTTCAATCCGGGCATGGCGGGGACGGGTAGTCCACTGGTGAAGAGGAGTTACGTACATGTTCGATTCAGTCCTTGACCGCGGGCAAGGACCCAGGTCGCGCTTCGGCGTGGGTGCTGGCGTTTCCACAGTGCTCCACGTTGGCCTTCTGGGTCTTGTGGCCTATCTCTCCACGCGTCCGCCTCCCGTGGAGGAGAAGGAGGTCGAGGTCACCCTGAAGGCCACGATGGCGCCTCCGCCTCCGCCTCCGCCTCCGCCTCCCCCGGCGTCGAAGCCGAAGACGGAGAAGAAGGTCACGCCCAAGAAGCCCAAGGACGTGATCGTGCAGCCGAAGGAGATCCCGCAGCAGAAGCCGCAGGAGACGGAGACGGCGCCCGAGCCTGAAGAAGAGGCGAGCGAGTCCGAGGTCGAAGGTGGCGTGGAGGGTGGCGTCGCGGGCGGTGTGGTCGGTGGCGTGGTCGGTGGCGTGATCGGCGGCGTGGTGGGCGGGCAGCTGGGTGGTACGGGTACGGATGTGCTGGCGTTCGGCCAGGGCATGACGCGTCCTGAGAAGATCGCCGGTCCTGAAGTGGCCTATACGCGTGAGGCCCTCGAGGCTCGCGTGCAGGGCCTGATGATCGTGAAGTGCGTGATCACGACCGAGGGAAAGGTCGAGCGCTGCCGCACGATCAAGCCGCTCCCTCACATGGAGCAGGCCGTGATGGACGTGCTCACCGCCTCACGCTACAAGCCGGTCACGTTCCAGGGCAGGCCGGTCGAAGTGCAGTACACGTTCAACTTCAACCTGAAGCTGCCGCGCTGATCCAAAGCAGGCAGTCACGCTTGAGCAGTCCGCCGAACATCACCTCGCGCTCGTGAGGAGGAGCGCTCCACAGCCATGCAATTTACCCTGCTTGATATCTGGCACCACACGGGCCTCTTCGCCCGCATGATCATCTTCACCCTCGCCATCATGTCGGTGGCGTCGCTGGTCGTCATGGCGGAGCGGATCATCGTCTTCCGCAAGACCCGTTCTGACAGCCGCAACTTCGCCGCCAAGATGGGCGCCATCCTCGCGAAGGGCGACCTGACCACCGCGGCGAACACCAACCTGGGCAAGGACGTGGGCCACCTGGGCCGCGTGATCAACTCCGGCCTGACGGCGTACCGGATCACCCCCGGCAACAAGGACCTGGCGGTGGAGTCCGTTGCCCGCGCGCTGGAGCGCCAGGCGCAGCGCGAGGTGCAGAGCCTCAAGCGCGGCCTGGGCCTGCTGGCCACGGTCGGTTCGACGGCGCCGTTCGTCGGTCTGCTCGGCACCACGATGGGTATCGTGAACGCCTTCCAGCTGATGGCGGCCGCGGGCTCCGGCGGTCTGGCGACGATCTCCGCCGGTATCTCCGAGGCGCTCATCACCACGGCGTTCGGTCTGCTCGTGGCGATCCCCGCCGTGATGGCCTACAACTTCCTGCAGGGCTGGGTGGATGCCCGTTCCGTGGACATCTCCGAGTCCTCCAACGAGTTCCTGGACGTGGTGGCGCGTCACGTGGGCGGCGGTTCGCACACGGCCTAGTCGTAGCCCCACCCAGGGGCGTTCCCACCCATGAGGGCGGTCTGGCTGAGAAGCCTCGCTGCCCCGGGGTGGGCGTCCCTTCCCGGACACAGGTGCACGCATGGGAATGTCAGCAGGCCCCAAAGGGGGCATCAAGAGCGAGATCAACGTCACGCCGCTGGTGGACGTGGTGCTGGTGCTCCTCATCATCTTCATGGTCGTGACGCCCATGCTCCAGCGCGGCAAGTCCGTGGAGCTGCCCAAGGCCACGGAGATCGAAAAGGAAGGCAAGGAAGCCGACCCGCTGATCCTCTCCATCACCCCGGACAAGAAGATGTTCGTGGAGAACGATGAGGTCGACGAGAAGGGGCTTCAGGAGAAGATCGCCGCGGAGCTGAGCAAGGATCCAGGCAAGAAGATCCTCCTGAAGGGCGACAACGCCCTGAACGTGGGTGACGTGCGCAAGGTGCTGGACACGGCCCGCAAGGCCAAGGCGAAGCAGATCGCCCTGGGCGTGGAGGAGAAGAAGTAATGTCCCGAGGACACAAGCAGCGTCAGTGGGTCAAGCCCGCGTCCGCGCCGAACTCGGAGATCAACGTCACGCCCCTGGTGGACGTGGTGCTGGTGCTCCTCATCATCTTCATGGTGGTGACCCCCCTCCTGGAGAAGGACATCCTCGTCCGAGTCCCGGAGACGGAGGTGGAGGAGAACCAGCCGCCGCCGGAGCCCGATGATCAGCAGATCGTCGTGCAGGTGGACAAGTCCGGCGCCTACTCCATCAACACGGAGCAGATCCCCGCTTCGGACTACATCGCCCGCCTCAAGCGGATGCTGAACGCCAAGAAGCCGGACGAGAAGGTCGTCTTCTTCATGGCGGACGACGCGGCGAACTACGGCAAGCTCGTGGTGGCGCTGGATGGCGCCCGTGCCGCGGGAGCGAAGATCCTGGGCATGGCCACCGAGCTCCCCCAGAACGCGGTCATCCAGGGCACGCAGACCACGCCGGACGGCGCGCCGCCCGCGCCCCCTGCCCCGCCGACGCCCTGATCCACGCCGTCATCGATTGAATCCGAAGCCCGCTGGCGTTCCGACGCCAGCGGGCTTCTTCATTTCTAGAGCCCCGCGTCCCCACCCGGGACCCGACGTCTGGCGCGATGGATGGCCGTGCGCGGCCGTCCCAGAGGGCGCCGCGCCGGTACAAGCATTGCTCTTCCCTCCTCCCGTACGGGTTGGAAGGGGGAGACGATGCTGGCGAGGGTGCGGTCTGGGGCGTTGATGGGCATCGACGCGGTGGTGGTGGAGTGCGAGGTCGACATGGCTCTCGGGCTGCCCTACTTCAACGTCGTGGGGCTGCCGGAGGGAGCAGCCCGGGAGTCGAAGGTCCGGGTGGTCTCCGCGCTGAAGAACGCGGGCTTCGACCTTCCGCAGAAGCGGATCACCGTCAACCTGGCGCCCGCGGACATCCGCAAGGAGGGGGCGGCGTTCGAGTTGCCCATCGCGCTGGGCGTCCTGGCGGCGGCGCGGTTGATGGAGGAGGAGCCGCTGGAGCGCTACCTCTTTGGCGGTGAGCTGTCGCTGGACGGCTCCATCAAGCCCATCAAGGGGGTGCTCCCGCTGGCCGTGGCGGCACGGAATGGCGGCTTCCAGGGGGTGATGGTCCCCGCCGCCAACGCAGCCGAGGCCGCATTGGTGGAAGGGCTCCAGGTGCTGCCCGTGGCCCACCTGCGAGAGGCCGTGGGTCACCTCACCGGCAAGGCCCCGCTGACGCCGCTGACGCGCACGGGAGGCTCCACGAGCGGGCCTCGCGTGGTGACCGCGGACATGGCCGATGTGCGAGGGCAACCGGAGCTGAAGCTGGCGCTGGAGCTCGCGGCGGCGGGCGGACACAATATCTTGATGGCCGGCCCTCCAGGTTCGGGCAAGACGATGCTGGCGCGACGGCTGCCGGGCATCCTGCCCGAGATGACCTTCGACGAGGCGCTGGAGGTCACGAAGGTCTACTCCATCCTGGGGCTGCTGGGAGATGAGCAGGCATTGATGCGCGAGCGTCCATTCCGCGCGCCCCACCACACCCTGTCGGATGCAGGGCTCGTGGGAGGAGGCCCCACGGCCCGTCCAGGCGAACTGTCCCTGGCGCACCACGGCGTGCTGTTCCTCGACGAGTTGCCGGAGTTCCGCAAGAACGTGCTGGAGGTGCTCCGCCAGCCCCTGGAGGAAGGCGCCATCCACCTGGCGCGCGCCACCCAGCACATCACCTATCCCTGCCGGGTCATGCTGGTGGCGGCGATGAACCCCTGCCCTTGCGGCTACTTCAACGTGCCGGGGCGCAAGTGCGAGTGCCAGGAGCACCGTGTCTTTGCCTACCACGAGCGCATCAGCGGGCCGCTCCTGGACCGCATCGACATCACCGTGCAGACGCGGCCGGTGGAGTACCACCACCTCGCCGCGAGGAACCAGGAACTGCCCAGCCACTACTACCGGCAGCGTGTGGAGGCCGCGCGTGAACGGCAGCGCGCCCGCTTCCACGAGATGCCTGGGGTGCACTGCAATGCCCAGATGCCTTCGCACCTGCTGCGCCGCTACTGCGTGATGTCACCGAAAGCGGAAGAGGCGCTGAGGGACGCGGTCACCCATTTTGGTCTGTCCGCTCGGGCGCATGACCGCATCCTCAAGCTCGCGCTGACGCGCGCGGACCTGGAGGGACACGGACGTATCGAGGCCGTGGACATGCAGCTTGCCGTCGATTGCCGGATGCTCGACCGCCGGGGCTGGCTCCACGCCAATACCCGGGGCGCGGTGGATGCCCTACCCCGTGCCTCTGCGGTCAGACGCGAGAACGGCTGACGCTCCACCCGGCAGCAGTGGCTCCACGCTCCGCTCCTCCAGACGGGGGGCGGGGCCCGTGATGATGCGCGCCGACCTGCCGAAGGTCAGGTACGAGTATGCCCAGTTGAGCAGCACGGCCAGCTTGCTTCGGAATCCAATGAGGAACGTGATGTGGATGAAGAGCCAGGCCAGCCACGCGATGAAGCCGGACTGCTTCACTCGGCGGAAGGCCACGCCCACGGCATGGCCTCTGCCAATGACCGCGTAGGTGCCCCTGTCCCAGTAGCGGAAGGGCTGCATGGGCTGCCCCGCGAGCTGGCGGCGGAGGTTGTGCACCGCGTGCTTGCCCTCCTGCATCGCCGCGGGCGCCACTCCGGGGACCGCGCTTCCGTCCTCCTGTTTCACGAGCGCCAGGTCGCCCACGACGAAGATGTCGGGATGCCCGGGCACGGTGAGTTCGGGCGTCACCGGGACGCGCCCTGCCCTGTCCAACGTCACGCCGAGCGAGCGGGCCACGGGCGAGGCCTCCACCCCCGCGGCCCACAGCACCGTGCGCGCCGCCAGATGTTCCGCGCCCATGTCCACGCCCGCGTCGTCGATGTTCGTGACCCGGGTGCCCGTACGGACCTCGACGCCGAGCCTCTCCAGCACCCCGCGGGCCTCGCCCGAGAGGTTCTCCGGGTAGGTGGGAAGCACGCGGTCCATTCCCTCGATGAGGATGACGCGCGCATCCCGGGGGTCGATGTTCTGGAAATCACCCGACAATGAATTGCGGCTGATCTCCGCCAGCGCGCCCGCCAGCTCCACGCCCGTGGGTCCCGCGCCAATGATGGCGAAGGTGAGCAGCGCGCGGCGGCGCCCGGGGTCCGGCTCGCGTTCGGCCTGCTCGAAGGCGAGCAGCACGCGGCGGCGGATCTCCAGCGCGTCCTCGACGGTCTTCAACCCCATCGAGTGTCGCGACCAGGCGTCATTGCCGAAGTACGAGTGCGTCGCTCCCGTGGCGACGATGAGGAAGTCGTACGACAGTTCGCCATCCGCCAGGAGCACCCGCTTGCGCTCGGGGTCCACGCCGGTCACCTCCGCGAGCAGGACCTGGACGTGATTGCGCCCAAGCATCGCTCGCAGCGGCGCGGCGATGTCGCTGGGGCTGAGCGTCGCCGTAGCCACCTGGTACAGCAGCGGCTGGAAGAGGTGGTGGTTGTGACGGTCCACCATCGTGACGCGAACCCCTGCCTTTCGCAGGTACCGGGCCGCGTAGAGGCCGCCGAAGCCGCCTCCCAGGATGACCACATGGGGAAGGTTCTCACGGGTCGTATTCACGAGAGGGAATGTCACGTCGAGGCGCCGGGGATTCAATGCAAAGCCTTCCATCCCTTCAAGCGGACCTGTCGCACGCCCTCGGGTCTGCTTATGCGGTGGCGCACTCACCTTGTGTCTCTTCTCAGCACCCGGGAGACAGCCTTGCCGCTCCGCCAATCTGGACGGAGTGAGCGGACCTGGACGCCCTTGCAGGCCCTGCTCCCCTGGCTCCTGCGCGGCATGAGCGTTGCTCTGACCGCCGGCGAGGGAGGCAGACACGAATGAGCAGGCTGACGGAGAAGTTGAAGGCAGTGGCGGCGGCGGTGGCGGCCATCGAAAAGCAGTTCGGCCGGGGCGCGGTGATGACGCTCGGCGCGGACGCTCCGGAGCAGAAGGTGGCGGTCATTCCCACGGGTTCGGTGGGGTTGGACCGGGCGCTGGGCGTGGGGGGCTACCCGCGAGGGCGCGTGGTGGAGCTGTTCGGCAACGAGTCCTCCGGCAAGACGACGCTCACCCTGCATGCGATTGCGCAGGTGCAGGCCGTGGGCGGCGTCGCGGCCTTCATCGACGCGGAGCACGCGCTGGACCTGTCCTACGCGCGCAAGCTGGGGGTGCGCACGGAGGAACTGCTCGTGGCGCAGCCGGACACCGGAGAGCAGGCGCTCGAAATCACCGAGCAGCTCGTGCGCTCGGGCGCCGTGGACCTCATCGTGGTGGACTCGGTGGCGGCGCTGGTGCCCCGCGCGGAAATCGAAGGGGAGATGGGCGACGCGCACATGGGCGTCCAGGCGCGGCTGATGAGTCAGGCGCTGCGCAAGCTCACGGGCGCCGTGAGCCGTTCCGGCACCTGCATCATCTTCATCAACCAGATCCGCATGAAGATTGGCGTGATGTTCGGCAACCCGGAAACGACGACGGGTGGCAACGCGCTGAAGTTCTACGCGTCGGTGCGGATGGAGATCCGCCGCACGGGCAACCTCAAGGACGGCGACGCGGTGGTGGGCTCACGGGCCCGCGTGAAGGTGGTGAAGAACAAGCTGGCGCCCCCGTTCCAGGAGGCGGAGTTCGACGTGCTCTATGGCACGGGCATCCACCGCGCCGCCGAGGTGCTGGACCTGGCCGTGAGCGCGGGCGTGGTGGAGAAGTCGGGCAGCCACTTCAGCCTGCGCGGAGAGCGCATCGGCCAGGGCCGCGAGCGGGCGTGCGAGTGGCTGCGAGAGCACCCGGACGTCCTGGAGTCCCTCGCCCGCGACCTGGTGGGGGCCACCGCGCCGTCCGTGCCGTCCGCGTCCGCCGAGGCGGCCTAGGTCGCGGCCTGGAGCGCATCCAGCGAGAGGGGGACCTCCCATTGGCGTTGACCCGCGCGCAGCACCAGGTGCCCTCCGGGGCCCTCTTCCAGGAGCTCACCGAACTGGTACTGCGCATCCCGGGAGAAGCGGGCCTTTGCCCTGCCCTGCTTCACGCGGCAGGTGAGGACTCCGTCCGGCGTGAGCTGGAGCGATGCCAGGTCCAGCGCTTCCGCCGTCCGGTCACTCAGGCGCAGGGACACGCGCTCGTCCGGGGTGACGTCCACGGTGCGGACCTCGTAGGCCGCGTCCTCCACCTGGACGTAGCACCAGTCCGGGGCGATGCGGAGCTGGTAGCGCCCGTCGTCATCCAGGACCAGCGAGGCGTTGAAGAGCTCGATGATCTTCGGGTGCTCGATGGGCTCGTCGTCGTGCCACCAGCGCAACGCCGCATCCAGGCGGATGCCGCTGTCCTCACGGGTGTGCCAACGCTTGCCTGGAGGGGGCTGGCCGGTGGGAGGTTGCATGTCGCCCTTGATGTGCGGGTGGGGCCCGGCGGATTCAAGCCGCCGGGGCCTGGAGGCCTACCAGTTCCGGACGAACTCCGTGTAGCCACGGAAGGCCACGGCTCCCCAGAAGTTCACCAGCACGCCAAGCGCCAGCACGGCCACCACCGCGCGGTTGCGCAGCGACCATCCGCCAATGGCGAAGAGCAGCAGCAGGTAGGGCGTGTAGTCCAGGCTGAACCGGAAGCCGAACTGCATGTAACCGGTGTTCTGGTAGAAGAGCCCCGGCAGCGCGCACACCGCCACGGTCAGCCACAGGGGCCAGTGCAGCCGGGGACGCGTGCGGGGGACCAGCAGGAACACCAGCAGGGGCAGCGTGAGCAGCAGCGTCAGCCCATGCGGGTCGTACGACAGCCGCAACGGAGACAGCGACACCTGCGGCAGCTTGAGGAACGCGGCCTGGATGTTGCGCGACAGGTACTCGAGGTTGAAGAGCCCGAAGCGGTCGATGTCCGCGTTCACCCGGTTGTTGTAGAAGTACGAGTGACCGAACTCGCCCAGCTTGCCGAAGCGGTAGAAGTTGTACGCGGCGGCGAGCGACGCGATGGGCGCGGCCCCCGCGCCGAAGAGGGCGAGCTTGCGCAGGGCGGGCTTCCACGCGGAGGGAAGGGCCTTCAGCTGGGCCAGCCGGTCCGGCCCGGGGCAGAGCGCCTCCAGGACGAAGAAGAGGCCCGCGAACACCAGCGGCGTGCGGGTGAGCACGGCCATGGAGAAGAAGAGGCCCGCGAGCACGGGGCGCCGGGCCTTGACGGAGTTGCGCACGTACAGACACGTGAGCGCCACGCCCATCACCTGCGCGCTGAACCAGACCTCGCCCCGGATGGCGCAGTAGAAGAACAGCGTGCCGAAGGCGAGCACCAGCGACAGCGCCACGTTGTCATTGCGGTTGCGCTCCGTCTCTCCCTCCTGCGCGAGGAAGCGCAGCAGCGAGTAGAAGAGCGCCACCGCGAGCGCGCCCACGAAGACGCCGAAGGACGTGTCGTTGAACTGGTAGCCGTGCAGCGCCACGAACGGGAGCATCACGACCGCGGGGAAGGACGGGAAGCTGACGAACCAGCGGTCATCGCGGAGCACGCGCCCCTCGCACCGCACCTTGTGTCCGTCCACCAGCCGCACGCAGGCCCAGTCCTCCAGGTTGGGCAATACCTGGGGGTCCACGTCGAGCCGGCCGTCCAGCCAGGACTGCGCCTGGTAGATGAAGTGCGGCGCGGCGCTCTGCCGGAGGAAGCGCTGCGAGCTGAAGCTGGCCAGCACCGCGAACGCGACCAGGAACAGCACCACCTCCACCCGGTAGGCCGACAGCCACAGGCGCACCGCGCCGCGCACCGGATGCGCTCCCGCTCCTGCTGGGGACGGAGGGGGACTGTCGGGCGGCGCGGAGGGCTCGGGCGTGGCCGGGACAGGCTCGCTCATGGCGGCGGGGGCCGGGGGCACCGGGGACGGTGTCTCCACGGAGGAAGGACGGGGACGCTTTGACTTGGAGCGGCTCATGGCGACACAGGGGCGGCGAGCAGGTGCAACCTCAACATTTCCAGCACGTGGGACGCGGCGAACAGGCGGACCCGGTCCCGGTCACCCGCGAGCGAGATGCGCTCACAGCGGGGCTCCATGCCGGGGCCGGCCAGTCCGCAGTACACGGTGCCCACGGGGTCCTCGGGCGTGCCTCCGCCGGGTCCCGCGTAGCCCGTGACGGACAGGCCGAACGTGGCGCCACATGCGGCGCGGACGCCTTCCGCCATGGCGAGCGCCGTCTGGGAGGACACCGCGCTGTGCTTCGCGAGGACGTCCGCGGGCACACCCACCCAGGCGGACTTCATCTTCTCCGAGTAGACGACCGCGCCGCCGATGAAGACCTGGCTGGAGCCCGGGATGGCCGTGAGCTGCTGCGCGATGAGGCCTCCCGTGCAGCTCTCCGCTACCGCCAGCGTATGGCCGCCCCGCGCCAGCAGTTCGAGGAGGACGGGCGCGTATTCGCGGCCATCCGCGCCGTAGACGTGCGTGCCCAGCACCTGCCGGCACGCGGTCTCCGCGGCGGCGAGCGCGGCGTCCGCCTCCGCCTGCGAGGGGGCCTCCGCCATCAGCTTCAGGTGGTTCTCCGGCGCGTGCGTCCGGAAGCCGAACACCACCCGGGGATGGTTGGGGGCCAGGGGCATCACCCGCTCGTTCAGCACGGACTCGGGCAGGCGCACGGTTCGCAGCAGGCGGAAGGCCCGGAACGTCCGGTGGGCTTCCACCGCGAGCCAGGTCCGCACGCGCGGCAATACCTCTCCGTCCACCAGGGCGCGGTACTCGCGCGGGACACCCGGCAGGAAGAACAGGTGGGCTCGGCCCAACCGCTGGATGACCAGCGGCGCGGAGCCCTGTGGGTTGCGCACCGGCTCGGTGCCCGTGGGGATGCGCGCCATGCGCAGGGCGCCGGGATTCAGGGCCATGCCCCGCGCGGCGTAGCGCTCCTTCAACCAGCCGAGCACTCGCGCGTCCTCTTGCATGGACACGCCCGCGGCGGCGGCGGCGCACTCCAGCGTGAAGTCGTCCGACGTGGGGCCGAGGCCTCCCGAGACGATGACCACGTCCGCGCGCGCCGAGGCCTCCAGCAGCGCGCCCGTGATGTCCGGACGCACGTCGCCCACCACCGTGACCCGTTCGACCTTCACACCCAGGTCGAAGAGGCGGGCTTCCAGCCAGGTGCTGTTGGTGTCCGTGATGAGGCCGGTGACGAGCTCGTCACCGGTGCACAGCAGCTCGACGCGCATGGGCCGGGCATCCTAGCGGCCAGCACGGCCCGCGTCCCGGCTCCCGCGCCTGACTGCTCAGAGGAACGCGGGACCGTCGTCCGTGGTGGCGTTGGGCTCGGAGTCCTCGTCGTCGTCCTCGTCGAGCCCGGCCGCCACCACCACCGCCGCGACGGCGCCGACCTTGCGCGACGCCAGCCGGCTGCGCACGGAGACCGCGGACTCCACCAGCCCCATGAGCAGGTACGCGGCGAAGTACGTCACCAGCACCCAGGCCGGGTGGAAGCGCTGGGCGATGAACGCGCCCGCGAGCGCCATGACCATGAAGACGAGCGCCGTCTTGCGGCTGGGACGCGCGTCCTTGAAGGTGCGGTAGCGCACCGTGGACACCATCAGCAGCGACAGGGCGCCCACCGCCACCGCCACCGGCAGGCGCGCGCCGTCACCGAGCGCCTCGCCCTGCGTGGCCACGTGGTGGGAGATGATGAGCGAGACGAGCACGCCGGCCGCCAGCGGGATGGGCAGCCCCACGAAGAAGCTTCCGCCACCGCCGTGCGGGTTGCGCATGGCGAGCACGTTGAAGCGCGCCAGCCGCATGGCGCCGCAGGCCATGAACGCGAAGGAGATGAACAGGCCCCAGAAGCCCATGGGGGCCAACGCCCACTTGTAGACGAGCAGCGCCGGCGCCGCGCCAAAGGACATGACGTCCGCGAGGCTGTCGAGTTGCATGCCGAAGTCGCTCTGCGTCTTCGTCAGGCGGGCCACCCGTCCGTCGAACCCGTCGAAGAACATGGCGAAGAGGATGGCCAGGGCCGCCTGGTACAGCTGCACCGGTTCAGCCTCACCCGAGCACAGGGTGATGGCGTAGAAGCCACAGAAGATGGAAGTGACGGTGAAGAGGTTCGGGAGCACGAACATCAGTTTCCGCAGCTTCATCGTTCCCTCGACTTCCCCAGGTGGTCGGCTGCCCATGTGGCAGAAACGGCGAGGGAACGGACCTTAGCAGGGTTTTATTCGCGCCGGAGTCAGTCCCCGGTCGCATGGGAGGAGAAATGCCGTACGGGCAGTGGGCCCTGTGGGGATTGACCGCGGCGGCCGTCCTGCTGCTGGTGAACGTGGCGTGGGTGCTGCTCGTGCGGCGGTGGTATCGCCTCAAGGGGCCCCTTCCCGAGATGCTGCGCGTGAAGTGCGCGGATGGGTGGGAACTGACCGTGCACGCCCGCCGGGCGCCGGTGCGCCGCTTCGCGGAGCCCGTCCTCCTGTGCCACGGGCTGGCGGCCAACCGCTTCACCTTCGACTTCGAGCCGCCCTACTCCGTGGCCCACTACCTCACCGAGGCCGGCTTCGACTGCTTCAGCGTGGAGTGGCGCGGCACGGGGCACTCGCAGCGTCCGCCCAGGGGACGGCGGCCCACGGACTTCACCGTCGACGACCACATCACCCACGACGGGCCGGCCCTGCTGGAGCTGGCGCTGAAGGAGACCGGCGCGAAGCAGGCGTTCTGGCTGGGCCACTCCTTGGGAGGCCTGGTGGGGTACGGCGTGGCGCAGGGGCCCGAGGGCGTGAAGCTGGCGGGCCTGCTCGAGCTGGGAGCGCCGGTGTACCTCAAGTCCGAGCCGTTCCTGCGGACGCTCATCTCGCTGGGCGTGCGCGCGGCGTGGCCCGGGAGCATCCGGCAGTCGTGGGTGAGCGCCAGCATGGCGCCCTTCCTGGGCTACCTCGCGCTGCCGCTGTCGGACATCGTCGTGAATCCCCGGCACGTCCCGCCGCGCGTCCTGCGGCAGCTGTCCGTCAACATGATGGCGGCGATGAGCCGCAAGGTGCTGCTCCAGTTCCAGGACTGGATCTCCCACGACGCGTTCCGCTCCTACGACCGCAAGACGGACTGGCGCGCGGGCATCGCGAAGCTCCAGCTGCCCGTGCTGGTGATGGGCGGCAGCGCGGACCGCCTGGCCACCTCGGCCAACGTGGAGGCGCAGTACGCGCTGCTCACGTCGCCGGATCGCACCCTGCACGTCTTTGGCCGGGACCGCGGGGACAAGATGGATTACGGCCACGGGGACCTCATCTTCGGCACCGGCGCGCCCGAGGAGGTCTACCCCGTCATTCGCGAGTGGCTCGAGCAGCGCGCCACGCCCCTGCCCCCCACGTCCGCGCCCGCTCAGGGCTGAGGCGCGCGGGCGTCGAGCTGGACACAGGGGGCGCGAAGGCCTCGCGTGGTGCTGGCGTCGACGTGGCGCAGGTGGACGCGCGTCTGGCCCTCGCAGTCGGTGGAGACGAGCTCGCCTTGAGCGTCCTTCGCGGTGAGGTCCTCCACCTGCAACTGGCCCTCTTCGATGGCCAGCAGGATGGAGCCGGAGGTGTCACGCACGTCGATGTTGCGTGACGTCAGGGTGGCCCGCGAGTCCACCGCCACCGCGGCGAGCCCGCATCCCGAGAGCCGGGCCTTGCGGAGCGCCACCTTCGCCCGCTGCGAGGCCAGCACGCACGAGCCCCTGGCGCCCTCGACGGTCACGGTGTCGACGTCCGCGTCCACGTTGCGCAGGTGGAGCCCGTCACCCGCGATGCCATCCGCGGTGCTCACGCCCGTGATGACTCCGTCCCGCAGGCGCACGCGGCCCTGCAGCGCCACCACGCCGTACTCCCTCGAGCCCTCCAGGCGGAAGCGCCGCACCTCCAGGTCCGAGGCGGTGAGCTGCAGCGCGCCGTAGTTGCCCGCGTCCTTCACGACCACGTCCTCCAGGAGCCCGGTGGCCGCCGTGAGCCCCAGGCCCGCGCGCGTGGCGTGCTCCGAGGTGAAGCCCCGCACCGACAGCCGGGCCCGGTTGGCCGTCACGCCGTACTCGTGGCCCTGGACCCGCACGTCCACCAGCGTCAGCGCGCCCTCCACGGTGGAGAACGCCGTGCCCGTGCCTCCCGAGACCCGCGCCCGTTCGACCTCGGCCGTGCCGCCCTCCTGGCTCAGCGCCATCCGGGCTCCCTGGACGCACACGCCCTCCAGGCGGACCGTGGCGCCGCCCCGGGTCCGGACGGCGCGATCAAACGGCCCCACGAACGCGCTGTCCCGGAGGATCAGCGAGGGCGCGGCCTCCGGGGTTCCGGCCTCCACGAGCACGCCCAGTGCCGTGCCTGCCGGCTTCGGTGCCGGGGCGGCGGGTGGATCACAGGTCCATGCCTGGCTGTCCGCTCCGGCCTCGAAGCGCAGGCCCCTGCCCTCCAGCGGGCCCGCCCCCAGCCGGATGGCGCCCCGGGCCTGGTTCCGGAAGGTCACCGCCTGGACCCGCACGGGCCCCCGGGCGTCCAGGCCCCAGCCTCCTCCCTCCACCGTCAGGCCTTCCAGGGAGGTGTCCCCGGAGGCGTCCACCACGGTGGCCCCGGGGTCCGTGGCCGCCAGGATCGTGGCGAGGCCCTTCCCCACGAGCCGCGTGCCGTCCGGGAGCCGGAGGGGCCCCTCGTAGCGGCCGGTGGCCAGGTGCACCTGCTTCGGGCCGGGGCGGGCCAGGGCCTCCGTCAGCGATCGCAGGGGCCGCTCCCGGGTGCCTTCACCACCAGGGGCCGCCGCTGCGTCCACCCAGAGCTCCGCCGCCGCCTGGGGACGCGGCGCGGGCCGTGAGCAGGCGAACAGTAAGGCGAGGAGCCATGGCAGCAGTCGGGTGGGCACGCGGGCAGGCATCCTAGCCCCTTGATGGCACCCTGCTGGAGCTGGATCAGGAGCGACTGCTAAGTGATCGATTTCCCAATGCCTTTCATCCGGAAGCGATCAGCACGCGATCACTCCCCCTGATGGGAAAAGGAGGAGTGTGAGGCTGTATCAAAAGATGCGATCCTCCACTCTCTCTACAGGGTGTATTTTCAGAGGCGAGTTTTCATCCAGAGGCCGATTTTCCGGCCTCGGAGCAGGTGGCGCATTGACAGTCGAAACCTCGATTTGTTACCTCCGCCATCCGCTCGTTCAACGCCAGACAACGCACAGAGGGAGGGGTGTCATGACCAAGGCAGAGCTCGTGGAGGTGGTGGCTGCGCAGTCGAGGCTCACGAAGAAGCAGGCCGCCCAGATCCTCGACAGCGTCTTCACCAACATCGGCAAGGCGGTGAAGAAGGACACGCGCTTCAGCTACCCCGGGTTCGGCACGTGGTCGCTGCGCTCGCGCAAGGCGCGCAAGATCCGCAACCCGCAGACCAACGAGATGATGAAGCTCAAGGCGTCGAAGACGGTCGGCTTCCGCCCCGCCAAGGAGCTGAAGAACTCGCTGTAGTCGCTTCCTGCGACGTGTCCGGGTCCGCTTCGGGGGCGACGAGCGCCTCCAGCGGATCCAACGCGCTGCCGTCGTGCCAGAGCTCGAAGTGGACGTGGACGCCGGTCGCGAGACCCGTGTCCCCCGCGAGCCCCACGACGTCGCCCCTGCCCAGCACCTCGCCCGTCGTGACCAGGACCTCGGACAGGTGGCTGTAGCGCGTCACCCACTGGCCCGCGTGCTGGACCTCCACCATCTTGCCGTGGTCCCCGTTCCAGCCGGCGCGCAGGACGACGCCCTTGTCCGCGACGCCCACGGGCTGTCCCCTCCGGGCCGCCAGGTCCACGCCCGAGTGGCGGCGCAGCCGACCGGTGATGGGGTGCCAGCGCTCGCCATAGAGGCTGGTGATGGTGACCGGCTCCACGGGCCAGGCGAGGCGCGGCGGGCCGAAGGTCTCCTCCGCTGGCGTCTGCGCCCAGCGGCGCAGCGTGGACGCGCGCACGATGAGGCGGCCCACGCGCACCACCACGGCCTCCGCGAGCGCGCCCGGCATGTCGCCGTAGAGGCGCGCGTCCTGCTCCAGCTCCGCCTCCATCACGCCCCGCGCGCGCGTCAGGTCGCGGGTGTCGGTCTGCTCCACCGGCAGGTCCAGGAAGGCGTCCAGGGCCGCGTTCACCGCTTCCCAGTTGCGCACCTGCTCCACGGGCATGGCGCTGCCGCGCGGGGCCTTGGCGCGGAGGGCCTGGGCCTTCTCGGCGAACAGGGCGAGGCGCGCTTCCAGCTCCGGGGAGCGCACGGGCGCCAGGGGGCCCCGGGCGTGCCTGGGTTCGTGGGGGAGGAAGGGGGTGCTGTCGCTGACGAAGCCGCTTTCGCCCGAGGTGGCGTACAGCTCCTCAAAGCTCATCTTCTCGCGCTGCGGCGTCGCGCAGGCGGAGAGGGCCAGCAGGGCTAGGACGGCGGGTCGGCGCACGGCGGGACGAACCTACCACGCTCCCGGCCGTCCACCCGTTCGCGGCCGTGGATCATTCCTCCAGCGCACAGGTGCGAGCGGTCCGCACCTGGCGTGGACAGAAGGTCGTCCCGGGGTCGGAGGGGACCGTCAGCTGGCGAAGGCCTTGCGGATGCGCGCCAGGGCGTCGTCGATGTCCGCCGTGGACACGTCCAGGTGGCACACGAGCCGGATGGAGTGCGGGCCGGTGGGGTTGGCGAGCACGCCCTGCTTCAGGAGCAGCGCGGAGGCCTCCGCGGCGGGGCGCACGAGGTCCGCGAACACCATGTTCGTCTCCACGCGCGCCAGGTCCACCTTCACGCCCGGCACCTGGGCCAGGCCTTCCGCCAGCCGGCGCGCGTTGGCGTGGTCCTCGGCCAGGCGCTCCACGTGGTGCTCCAGCGCGTACAGCGCCGCCGCCGCGAGGATGCCCGCCTGCCGCATGCCGCCGCCCAGCCGCTTGCGCAGCCGCCGCGCCTCGCGAATCACGTCCTTCTTGCCCGCGAGCGCCGAGCCCACCGGCGCGCCCAGCCCCTTGGAGAAGCACACCGACGTGGAGTCCGTCAGCGACGCCCACGCGGACGCGGGCTGGCCCGCCGCCACCTGCGCGTTGAACAGGCGCGCGCCGTCCAGGTGCACCGCGAGCCCGGCCTTGCGCCCCGCGTCCACCACCGCGCGGAAGCGCTCCACCGGCCACACCGTGCCGCCGCCGCGGTTGTGCGTGTTCTCCAGCGAGAGCAGCCTCGTGCGCGGGGCGTGGATGTTGTCCTCGCGCACCGCCGCCGTGACGGTCTCCGGCTTCAGCAGGCCCCGCTCGCCCTGCAGGGGTCCGGGCTGCACGCCCCACAGCGCCGGCACCGCGCCGCCCTCGTACTGGAGGATGTGGCTGCCCTCCTCCGTGAGGACTTCGTCGCCGGGGCGGCAGTACGCGCCGATGGCGATCTGGTTCGCCTGCGTGCCGGAGGGGACGAAGACCGCGGCCTCCAGTCCGAGCAGTCCGGCGACGCGCTCCTCCAGGCGGCGCACCGTGGGGTCCTCGCCGTAGACGTCGTCGCCGACCTCCGCGTCGGCCATGAGGCGGCGCATGGCGGGCGTGGGCTTCGTCACGGTGTCGGAGCGGAAGTCGATGGGCTTCATGGTTCTCCTCGCTGCGTGGAAAGAGAGGCCCGCCATGGTGCTTGGGCAGGGCCGCTCCGTGACATACAACGCCCGCGTGGCCCGGCGAGAGACAGTGGGTGAGAAGCGGCAGCGCGCGGTGGCGGTCCTGGACGGTCTGGAGGCAGCCATGCCGGACGCCCGCATCGAGCTGGACTACCGCACGCCGCTGGAGCTGCTGGTCGCCGTCATCCTGTCCGCGCAGTGCACCGACAAGCGCGTCAACCTGGTGACCCCTGCCCTGTTCGCCCGCTTCCCGGATGCGCGGGCCTACGCGAGCGTCGAGCCCACCGACGTGGAGCCCTTCATCCGCACCTGCGGGCTGTACCGCGCGAAGGCGAAGAACATCGTGGCCACGGCGCGCGCGCTCGTGGCCGAGCATGGCGGGCAGGTGCCGCTGGTGCGCGACACGCTGGCGGAGCTGCCGGGCGTGGGGCTGAAGACGGCGGGCGTGGTGTGCATCCACCTGGGCGGCGACGCGGCCTTCCCCGTGGACACGCACGTGAAGCGGCTGGCGTACCGGCTGGGCTTCACCCCCCACGAAGATCCGGACAAGGTGGAGAAGGACCTGCAGGCGCTGCTGCCTCGCGAGCGGTGGACGCTGGGGCATCAGCTGCTGGTGTGGCACGGGCGACGCACGTGCTTCGCGCGCTCGCCCGATTGCGGCTCCTGCGTGGTGGCGGCGCGGTGCCCGAAGAAGGGCGTGCGCGCCACCGCGAAGGTTGTTTAAGCGGACGCCGGAGCGCCCTGCTCGCGCGAGGCCTTGAGCTTCTTCATGCGCTTGCGGATGAACTCGCGCTTGAGCGTGGAGACGTGGTCCACGAAGACGGTGCCGTCCAGGTGGTCCGTCTCGTGCTGCACGGCGATGGCCAAGAGGCCGTCACAGCGCAGCGTCTGCTCCTGGCCCTCTTCGTCCAGGTAGCGCACGGTGGCGACGGCGGCGCGGTCCACGTCCTCGGCCTCACCGGGGATGGAGAGGCAGCCCTCCGTGTAGGTCGTCTCCCCTTCGAGCGAGACGAACTGCGGGTTGATCATCGCCAGGGGCTTGGACTCCGGCTGCTGCGGCCGGGTGTCCAGGACGATGATGCGCTGGAGGATGCCCACCTGCGGCGCGGCGAGACCGACGCCTTCCGCGGCGTACATGGTCTCGAACATGTCCTTGATGAGCGCGCGGACCTTGTCGTCCACCTTCGCCACCGGCTGGGCCTTCTGCTTCAGGATGGGGTCGGGCCAGATGAGAATCTCGCGAACCATGGAGGGGACTCTTAACCCCTCCGGACCGCGACGGGCAACCGTTCCACCGGGCATCAGTCGAGCAGATTACGGGCGTACTCGCCCCGCAGGCGGTCGTCTCCCAACGCCCGGGCGGCCTCGGTCAACACCGCGCGGATCTGCTGCGCGCGGTGCTGGAGCGCGGGGTCCGGATGGCCGGCGAAGCGCAGCGGGTGGAACTCGGCGGCGAGCAGCGCGTAGGCCCGCTTGACCTCCTCGCTGCCGGCCGAGCGTGCGAGCCCCAACACGGTGAAGTAGTCCGCGTCCTGGATCTCCTCGAACTTGGCCTCCAGGCGGTGCACGTCCAGCTCCGGCGGCAGGTCGCCCTGGGCGTCCTCCGACGGTGGATGCAGCGCGATGAGGCCCAGCGCCCGCGCCACCGCGAGCGTCTTGAGCGCGCCGTCCTGCGGCAGGCCCGCGCCCAGGAGCAGTGCCTCCAGGGTGCGCTCGCCGTCCACGGACTGGAGGAGCTGGAGCTCGCGGGCGGAGAGGCCGAAGTCCGCGGGGGCCATGTGCGCGTCGCCTCGGGCGACCGTGGCTCGCAGGGAGCCGGCGGCGTCCAGGAGCGATTCGGCGGTGAGCGTGTTGCGCAGCCCTTCCGCGAGCAGGTGCAGCGGCGGGCGCGTGGCGGCGGCGAGCGCGACCTCGTGGGGCGCGGGCTCCGGCACCAGGCGGTAGAGCGTGGAGGGCTCCGAGAGCGCGTCCAGGAAGACCTGTTCGGTGTAGCGCTGGACCAGCGGGACGGACTCGGCTTCGCGCACGTAGCCGCGTCCGCGCAGGGCCTCCAGCAGCGTGCCGGTGGTGGCGCTGCGCACGAGCCGCAGCTCGGCTTCCTGTCGCGCGTCGATGAGGCCGTCCGCTCGGGCGCGGTCGATGAGGGATTCGCCCTGCGCGGAGGACGCGGCGCCGACGAGGGCTCCGTCGCGCAGCCAGAGGACGCGCAAGGCGTTCATCACCTTGAGCTCCAGGCGGACCTCCATGCGCGCGTCGCACAGCCGCAGGATGAGGCGCGCGAGGCCTTCCTGCGTGAGGCTGCCGCTGCGGGAGACCGCCATCTCCGGGCGGCCGGGCGACTCGAGGGGGATGATGGTGGCCCGGGCCTGGGCCGCGGCCTCTTCGGCGTCGCGCAGTGCGCGGGCTTCGAGGGCTTCGCGCTCGCGCTCGGCCTGGAGGCGCTGTTCGACGGCTTCGGCTTCGAGCCGGGTGCGCGTTTCGCGCTCGCGGGTGAGCTCTTCGCGGAGCTGGTCGAGCTGGGCTTGCAGCGTGTCCCGGGCCTGGGTCAGGTCCGTGGCTTCAGCGCGGGCCCGGGCTTCGGCTTCGGCGCGGGCCTGGGTTTCGGCGGCGAGCTGGGATTCCGCGGCGGTGCGGGCCTGGGATTCGGTTTCGATGCGGGCTTCGAGGGCCTGGCGTGCGCGGGCCTCGGAGTCGAGGCGGACTTCCAGCACGGTGCGCAGACGTCCTTCGGACGTGGCCTTGGCGGTGGCTTCGGTGGCCTTCTGCTCGGCCTGGAGGGCTCGGGCCTCCGCGGCGGTGCGGGCCTGGAGTTGTTGTTCGGCGGTGGCTTCTGCTTCGGCGCGGGCCAGTTCGGCCTGGGCCACGCGGGCCTGTGCGGCTTCGTCGGCGTGCGTGGACTGCTCGGCGCGGGACCTGGCCTGGGCCAGTTCCTGCGTGAGCTGTTCGATGCGGGCCTGTGCTTCGGTCTGGGCCTGCGTGAGCTGTTCCGCTCGGGCGTCCGTTTCGGCGCGTGCCTGGGTGAGCTGTTCCGCCCGGGCATCTGCCTCGGCGCGCGCCTGTGTCAGTTGCTCGATGCGGGTTTCGGCTTCGGCGTGCTTCTGCGTCAGCTGTTCAATGCGCGCCTCGGCTTCGGTGCGCTCCTGGGTCAGCTGTTCAATGCGCGTCTCGGCATCCGCGTGCTTCTGCGTCAGCTGTTCGATGCGGGCATCCGCTTCGGTGAGCGATTGGGTGAGCTGCTCGATGCGCGCCTGGGCTTCGGTGTTCGCCTGGGTGAGCTGCTCGATGCGCGCCTGGGCCTGTGCGAATTGCTCTGCCTGGGTCCTGGAGTCGGATTGGAGATGCTGGAGTTGCTCCGCACGGGCCTCTGCTTCAGCTCGCGCCTGCTTCAACAGCTCGGCGCTCTTCTTCGCTCCAGCGTTGAGCTGTGCTTCGCGGGCTTCGGCTTCGGCGGCCTTGGCTTCGGCTCGCTGGCGGGCCTGCTTGAGCTGCTCCATCCGGGCGTTGGCCTGGCTCAGCGTCTCCGCGAATTGCGCCTCGTTCTGCTGCCTCGCCGCTTCGGCGGCGGCGAGGGCTTCTTCCGCTTGCGTGGCGCGGCTTTCGGCCTGGCTCACGGCCTGCGCGGACTGTTTTGCCTTGGCTTCGCCCTGGAGCAGCACCTGCGCGAGTTGCTGCGCCCTGGCTTCCACCTGCGCCAGCGCCTGCGCGGACTGCTTCGCCTTCGCTTCGGACTCGTTCAGCGACTGGGCCAGCTGATGTGCTCGCACCTCCACCAGGGAGAGCGCTTGCGCGGAGTGCTTCACCTTCGCTTCGGCGGCCGTGCGGGCCTTTGCCTCCGCTTCGGCCCTGGCTTCCGCTTCGGCACGCCGGGCCTCCAGGTCCGCTCGGAGCGCGGCCCCTTCGTCGTTCTGGCTATGTGCCTGCTCGGATTCGGCCTCTGCTCGCTGGCGCGCGTCTTCGCGAGCCTTGGACTCGGCTTCCAGCCGCGCTTCCACGTCCGCGCGCGCGGACTGCTCCAGCTCGGCGCGGGCTTCGGCTTCCTCGCGCGTCTGGGCTTCCTGGCGGGCCCGGAGCTCGGCCTCCTCGCGCGCCTGGACCTCCGTGGCGAGGCGCTTCTCGAGCTCGGCGAGCTCCAGCCGGGCCATCTCCGCGATGGCTTCGGCTTCGCGGCGGGCGCGCTCCTCGGCGTCCGCCCGGGCTTCCGCGTCCACGCGACCGGCGGCCTCGGAGGCGAGCCTTGCTTCGACCTCCGCGAGGGCCTGCGTCGCGGACACGGCCCGGACCTCGGAGGCTTCGTGTGCCTCGGAGGCCTGCTTCAACAGGGATTCGGCTCGGGCTCGGGCGTGGACCTCTGCTTCGGCGCGTACCTCCACCGCGCTCCGGGCCACCACCTCCGCATCCGCTTCGAGCCTCGCGTCTTCGCGTGCTCGCTCTTCGCTCGCGATGCGCTCTTCCAGCTCGACGCGGAGCGACTGCTCCGATTCGGCCAGGGCTTCCGCGTCGGCGGCTCGGGCCTCCGCCTCCTCGATGGCGGCGTGGGCCAGCGCGAGTTCCTCGCGCAGCGATTCCAGCTCCGCGACGAGATCCGATGATGGCTCGGCCGCGTCCGTGCGCGATGACGCGGGGGATTCCTGCTCCTGCGTGCGCGTCTTGTTCGCCCGCTGGAGTCCTCCGGGCACCATCAGCGGTGACGACGGCGCCTGGACTTCCAGCCGGGCGCTCGTGCTCTCCGCTCGCGACGAGGCACTGCCTGCATCCTCGGCACCGTCGCCCGGATGCGCGGAGGTGTGGCCGGCCCTTGCCGCCTCACCCGCTCCGGGCTTGTCGCTCAGCCCCTCGGCGCTACCTCCCGTTCCCGCCGCGTCACCCACTGCGGATTCGTTGCCCGCGCGCGTGGAGGTGCCGCTCGTGCCTGCCCCATCGCTCGGGTTCGCGGACGCAACACCGACGGTCGCCACGACGCCCGCGCTGCTCTTGCCCGACGAGCGCAGCGGCACACGGGCCGCGACGCGCAGTGGCCGCTCGGTGTTCGCTCGCGGCGTGGCGCTGTCCGACGTCCCGGCATCCCGCGACGCCTTGGACTCTTCCGGACCCGACGCCGCCTTGCCCGGCTTCGCGTCGTCCCCACTCGTTCGGGCCGCGGGCTCCGTCCACTGGAGGGGCTTGGACGCCTCCTCCTTCGTGTCGTCGACCGTCTCGGAATCGAACCAGTCCGACCCCACCGGCTTCGCGTCGGCGGAGGAGTCCTCCTGCTCGCGGGCATCAGCGGAGGCCTTGAGGTCCGCCTCCAGCACATCCCAGTTCGACAGGCCCGCCGCCGCCAGCTCCTCCTCGGTCGGCTCCGACGGTGCGTCGTCCTGCGCCGCCGCAGTGGCCCGCTCCTCCGCCGCCACGTCGTCCGCGACCGAACCGAAGTCCGTCTCGTCGGGGTCCTCCACTCCGCCCGGTGACGGACGCGCCGCCTCCAGCTCCGGATCCGGCTCCAGCTCCTTCCACGCCAGCGGCGCCGAGCCCTCCGGCTCCTCGGCCTTCGCCGCCCCGCTGTCCTCGTCCGAGTCGACGTCGAAGAACCCCTCGTCCCCCAGCTTCGGCGCGGGCTTCACCGGCCTCAGTCCCGGCGGCGTGAGGTGCTCCTCACGGAACGCGAGCTGGCCCTCCGCGGGCGCCTCTTCCGCGCCCTCCTCGTTCGGGAACGGGAAGCGCAGCGTGGAGCGCGCCTCCGGTGAACGGCCCTCTTCCGCGTCCGGCGGCTCCGCGTCCCATTCCGAGCCGACGTTCGCGTCCGGATCCTCCTCGCCCCACGCCTCACCGGAGTCCCCCTCCTCCGCCGCCCCGCTCCACTCCGACTTCGTGCCCACCGACAGCGCGGAGTCGATGGACGAAATCGACTCCGTCTCCACCTCCAGGTGCGCCTGCTCCAGCGCGGCGTTCATCGCCAGCTGGGTGCTGCGCTCGCGCTGCTGGGTCACCGCGTGCGCGCTGCGCTCCTCGCGCGTCATCGCCGCCACTTCCCAGTCCGTCTGGTTCAGCGGCGCCAGGTCCCCGAACAGCGCGTTGGCCAGCGCCGGGTCCCCGCCCACCGAGCGCGGCGCCGTCACATGCCACGCCTCGTCCGCCGGAGCGCTCCCCTTCGCCGGCTCCCCCAGCGTCCGGTTCTCCACCACGCGCCAGGCGTCCGCCTCCGCGGGCGCGCGGATCAACGTGTCCACCAACGTCACGAAGCTGGGACCGTCCAGGGGCAGCGGCGCCACCGGCGCGCTGAAGCCCTCGATGGCCTCACTCAGCAGCAGCACCCGGGCCTTGTGGCCGTCCGGGTGCACCACCAGCTCCTCCAGCACCACGCGCCCGCGGCCGCTCTCCACGCCCGGCGCGAGCACGATGAGCTCCGGCAGGTGATGGCCGAACGCGATGAGCGCGTCCGCGGCGGAGGTCGCGAGGATGACCTCGTGCCCTTCGCGGGACAGCAATCGCCGGACGGCGGCGATGGTGGCGATGTCGTCGTGTACGAGGAGGACCGAGGCGCCCATGGGGGAGCCCGGGAGTCTACAGCATGGCCCCGGGATCCACGTCGATGACGACCTTCACTCCATTCGGTACATCCGCCAACGCCGCCTCCAACCGGGCGAGCAATGGGGCGAGCGCCGCATGCGTCGGCGCCTTCAGGAGCAACTGCCAGCGCGTCTTGCCCCGGATTCGGGCAATGGGCGCCAGGGCCGGCCCCAGCAGGCGCACCCCCGCCGACGCTGGCGGCATGTGCCGGCCCACCAGGTTCCCCAGGAAGCGCGCCACCCCCGCCGTCTGCTCGGGATGCTCGCCCTCCAGCCGGACGGCCGCCATGCGCGCGAAGGGTGGGTACGCCAGCGCCTTGCGCCACTCCAGTTCCTGCTTGGAGAACCCGTCGAAGTCGTGCGCCAGCATCCGCTTCACCGGCTCCGCGTCCGGGTTGTAGGTCTGCACCAGCACCCGCCCCGGGTCCTTCCCGCGCCCCGCGCGCCCCGCCACCTGGGTCAACAGGTGGAAGGTCCGCTCGGCGGCCCGGAAATCCGGAATCGCCAGGGACGTGTCCGCCATCACCACGCACACCAGCGTCACGCCGGGGAAGTCGTGCCCCTTGGCCACCATCTGCGTGCCCACCAGCACGTCGATTTCACGCCGAGCGAAGGACGCCAGCAGCTCCGTCAGCTTCTCCGCGCTCGTCGCCGAGTCGCGGTCCAGCCGCGCCACGCGTGCGTGCGGCATCCGCTCCAGGACCTCCGCCTCCACGCGCTCCGTGCCGATGCCGAGCTTGAGCAGCGGGCCCGTGCACTCGCGGCAGCGGTCCGGCACCGGGAAGGCCACACCGCAGTAGTGGCACACCACCCGGTTCTGCGAGCGGTGGTGCGTCATGCACACGTCGCAGTCGTGGCACTTGAGCGACAGGCCGCACACCTCGCACAGCAGGATGGTGCTGTGGCCCCGGCGGTTGAGGAACAGGATGACCTGCTGCCCCTTGGCCACCGTCTCCTCCATGGCCTGGAGCATCTGCGGGCTCAGGATGGGCGCCTCTTCCGTCACCTGGCCCTCGCGCGGACGCTCCACGCGCAGGTCCACCAGGTTGATGGTGGGCATGGGCCGGTCATCCACGCGGTTCTTCAGCTCAATCAGCTTGTAGCGGCCGGAGCGCGTGTTCTGCAGCGTCTCCAGTGAAGGCGTCGCGGAGCCCAGCACCACCACCGCGCCGGCCTGCTTGCCGCGCACCACGGCCAGGTCGCGCGCCTGGTAGCGCAGCTTCTCGTCCTGCTTGAAGGACGGGTCGTGCTCCTCGTCCACGACGATGAGCCCCAGGTGCTCCACCGGCGCGAACACCGCCGAGCGCACGCCCACGGCGATCTTCACCGTGCCCTTGCGCAGGGCCTGCCAGTGGAACAGCCGCTCACGGTCCTTCAGCCCCGAGTGCAGCACCGCCACGTCGCCGCCGAAGCGGCTGCGGAAGCGCCCCACCAACTGCGGCGTCAGCGCGATTTCCGGCACCAGCACCAGGCTGCCCAGGCCGCGCGCGAGCGTGTGCTCCACCGCGCGCAGGTACACCTCCGTCTTGCCGCTGCCGGTGACGCCGTGCAGGAGGTACGGCTGGAAGCCGCCCACGTCGACGGCGCCCTGGAGCTCCTTCACCGCCAGGGCCTGCTCCGGGGTGAGGCGGTCCGGGCGGTTCTGAACCAGGCCCTCGCGCACGCCGGGCTGCAGCGTCACCTCCACCCACTTCACGAACTTGCGCGTGGCCAGCTTCTTCAGCGTCTCGCGAGCGCCGGGGATGGCGTGCGTCACCTCGTCCAGCGGCGCGCGTCCGCCCACCGCCAGGAGGTACTGGAGCACCGCGGCCTGCGCCGGAGCGCGCGCGAGCTGAGGCGGCACCTCCGCGACCAGCGCCTCCACGAAGAACTGGATGTCCGGCTTCGCTTCCTTCTCATCCACCGCGGTGGAGAGGCCCGGCGGCAGCGCGCCGCGGATGACCTCGCCCAGGGGGTAACGGTAGTGCTCCGCGGTGAAGCGCAGCAGCGCGATGAGGTCCTTGGGCAGGGAGGGCGAGTCCTCCAGCACGCGCTGGATGGGCTTGAGCCGCACGCCGCCCTCCACCGGCGCGTTCGCGGGCCCCAGGTAGAAGCCCAGCGCCATGCCCCGGCCGAAGGGCACGAGCACGCGCTGGCCCGGGGCGAGGTTGCCCGCGAGCGCCTCCGGCACCAGGTAGGTGAACTCCCCGCGCACGGGACGGCCCACGGCGACAGAGGCAAGTTGGGCAGGGGTGGCGCTCACGACGGGGCGCACTGTACCGGCGTGCTCCCGCTGCGACACTTCCCTTCCCACTTCCGTACGCCGCGTCCGCAACGGAATGGAACCCCGAGCGGGGGTCGCTCCTGGTGCCCGCGGAAAACCACCCAGCGCGAAGTGCTCTTGCTCCATGACCGCCCTCTTGCCGCTCGACGTCCCCGGCCCGCCCGTCCTGCACCCGGGATCCACTGTGCCCCGGGCGTCTGACATTCCCCTGGTGCTGGCCCCTGATGCTGGAAAGACGAAGGGCCCCTCCCGGCCCTGCGGGGCAGGGTTCGGAAGAGGCCCGGGGGCCTGCGAACGGCGCGGAAAGGAAGGGGCTCGTGCGGGCGGGCTAGCGGCCGTGGGCCTTCTTCACGGACGGCCGGTTGGACACGCGGTCCCACCAGGCGCTCACGTTCTTGTGCGGAGCGAACAGGTCCTTCTCGCCCACGGCGAAGAGGTACTCCACGTACGGCGCGAAGCAGACCTCCGCGAGCGTGAAGTCATTGCCCGCGAGGAACGGCCGGTTCGCCAGCGCCGCGTCCAGCACCTCCAGCGGACGCTTCACACCTTCACGGCCCTTGGCGATGTTCTCCTCGTTGTTGGTGTTGAAGAAGCGCTCCATGACGATCTTCATCGCCGGGCCGGAGAAGTAGGACTGCTCCACGCCGATGAACTGCTCCATCAGCGCGTAGGCCTTGGGGTCCGCGGGCGTCAGCGACGTGCCCGGCAGGGTGCGGTCCAGGAAGCGGGCGATGGCGCGCGACTCGTACATGATGAAGCCGTCATCCAGCTCCAGCGCGGGCACCACGCCAAAGGGCTGGCGGGCCAGGTGCGCGGGCGTCTTCTGCTCGTGCTTCTGCAGGTCGATGTTGACGAACTCGGCCTCGCGGCCCTTCTCCGCCAGGACGGTGAGGACCTTGCGGGTACACGTGCTCATCGGGTTGCCATAGAGCTTCATGCGAATCGCCTCCGCGCCATGAACCGGGGAAATCCCGGTTCTGGAACGGGCGGGACTTTCACCGTCAGCCCCGCCCGCCGCAAGCGATTCAGCGCGGAACGCGCTACTTGAAGAGCGTGTCCGGCACGGCCGAGCGGTTGTCCGCCTTGAGGGCCGTGAAGCGCACCACGCGCTGGCCCGCCTTCCAGACCTCCACCGTGCGGGGCATCCAGTCCCCGGTGGCCGGGGACGCGTAGTCCAGGAAGCGCACGTCCCAGGCCGCCCCGGACGCGTCCGAGTAGCGCACGCGCGCGGGCCGGAAGGCGTCCTTGTAGACCCAGAACTGGGGCTTTCCTTCGGCGGGGTCTCCCAGCACGTAGGCCACCTCGCCGCCAAAGCGCGCCAGCGACGTGACCTTGGTGTTGATGCCCAGGCCCTGGAGGTACGCCTCCTGGGCCAGCTTGGTGTCCTGCACGCTGCCCGCGTCCTGCGCGAGGATGGCGCACACCTGGGCCACCAGCACGGAGACGGCGGGAAGCTCCTTGCCCTCCACGCGCTTCTTGCCGGAGGCCTGCACCGTGGAGGACTTGAGGCTGCTGTCCGGCGAGCTGGCGTCGAAGCGGCAGCGGCCCGGAATCTTCACGGACAGGACGCCGTCACCCTGGAGCTCCGGGCGGTCCGTGGGGACGTTGAGCGCGGCCCCCGCTTCCTGGACGCCGGTGGAGGAGAAGATGACGGAGCCTTCCACGCGGAAGGCCGACAGGTGCTTGTCCTCCCGCGCGGTGGCCATGCGCCGCAGGATGGAGCCGCCGGGCAGCACGTAGGCGCCGGCGGTGAGGGAGGCGAGGACTGCGGATACGGCGATGAGACGCTTCACGGCTTCTCCGTCTTGACGACCTCGCGCAGGTACTCCAGGAGTCCTCCGCGCAGGTCGGGGCGCTTGAGCGCATAGGCGATGTTCGCCTTGAGGTAACCCACCTTGTCACCGGCGTCGTAGCGCTGGCCCTGGAACTTGTAGCCCAGCAGACCTTCGGTCTTCTGCAGCGTGGCCAGGCCGTCCGTGAGCTGGATTTCACCGCCCACGCCGGTGGTCTGCTTCTCCAGGATGGGGAAGATGGACGGGGGCAGCACGTAGCGGCCAATCACCGCCAGGTTCGACGGGGCGGTGCCCTTCTTGGGCTTCTCCACCACGTTCTCAATCTGGATGACGCCGTTGCCCAGGTCCTTGCCGGCGGCGATGCCGTACATGTGCGTCTCGCTCTCGGGGACCTCCATGAGCGCGATGACGGCCTTCTGGTGCTGCTGGTAGACGCGCGCCAGCTGGCCGATGCCCGGCTCCTCCGAGTCGATCATGTCGTCGCCCAGGAGGACGCCGAAGGGCTCGTCGCCGATGACGCTCCTGGCGCACAGCACCGCGTGGCCCAGGCCGAGCGGCTCCTTCTGGCGCACGCTGTTGATGCGCGCGAGGTTGGCGATGGCGCGCATCCGGTCCGCCTCCGCCGTCTTGCCGCGCGCGCGCATCGTGGTCTCCAGTTCGAACGCGATGTCGAAGTGGTCCTCGATGGCGCCCTTGCCGCGGCCGTTGATGACGACGACGTCCTCCATGCCGGCCTTCACCGCCTCCTCCACGATGTACTGGAGGGTGGGCGTGTCGACGATGGGCAGCATCTCCTTGGGCACGGCCTTGGTGGCCGGGAGGAAACGGGTGCCCAGGCCAGCGGCGGGGATGACGCACTTGCGGATGAGCTTCGCTGCCTTCGTGTCGGTGGAGGACATGGGGCGGGGAATCTATTGGTGGCCCAGAACCCCAGCAAGCCGGATAGATTCCCTCCAGCCATGCCGCTCCGTGCCATTGCCGCCGTCGTGTCGTTGACGCTCCTCCTGGTCCCCTTCACCTCCCGCGCCGTCACCACCGAAAGGGCGGATGAGCTGCGCAACGTCGCGAATGCACGGTCCCTGGGCATGGGCAGCGCCTTCCGGGCCACGGGCCTGGGTGCGGATGCACTCCTGGGCAATCCGGCGGCGATGGCGCTGTTCCCGGCCTACCGGATTGAAGGCACGGGCGCGGTCGACCCTCGCAACAAGGAGGGCTACCTGGGCATCAGCCTGGCGGACTCCAGCAGCGGCCGGCTGGCGATGGGCGTGGACTACCACTGGCTGTCCCTGGGGCGCGGCGGGGCTCGGACGAAGTCGAGCTACAGCACGCTGGGCGCGGCGCTGCCCCTGGGGCAGTCGCTGCTCATCGGCCTGTCGGGGCACTACCTGCGGTTGAATGGCCAGTCGCGCTTCGCCAACTCCGTCACGATGGACGCGGGCCTGATCTTCCGGCTGAGCGAGCAGCTGTCGCTGGGCGTGTCCGGGCACAACCTCATCGACACGGACAACGTGGAATTGACGCGCTACTTCTCCGGGCACGTGGCCTACGTGGGGCCGTCGGTGGTGGTGGCGTTCGACATGCGCGGAGACTTCGAGACGCGCGACTCCTCGGTGTTCACGTACAACACCGGCGCGGAGTACATCGTCGACCAGACGATTCCGCTGCGCGTGGGCTACACGTACGACGGCTTCCAGCGGGTGTCGCGCGTGACGGTGGGCGCGGGCTTCCTGTCGCCCGGAGGCGGTGGCGTGGACCTGGCGTACCAGCACGACCTGGGCGGGCTGAACGGGCGCATGCTGGCGCTCACGCTGCGGCTGCTGGTGAACTGAAGCGCTTAGCGGCCCCGGCCGGATTCGGTGGGGTCTCGCAGGGCGAGGTAGCGCTCGGAGGCGGCGAAGCGGACCAGCTCCTCCAGCTCCGAGTCGTGGGGGCGGCGGGCCCGGAGCACGGTGAGCGCGGGGCCCGGGCCTCCGCAGGCGACGAGCCCCGCGCGGTTGGCGGAGTCTCGCGCGGCGGCGACGAGCAGGCTCGCGTCGAAGTCCCGGGTGCCGGGCTCCATCAGGACGGCGGCTCGCTCCAGGGCCTTGGGTGAGAGGGATTCGCGCACCACGCGGGCGTCGTCGCCGGCGTCCTTGGGGTTCTTGAGGACGGAGGACAGGAGCGCGAGCGCTCGCAGCAGGTGGTCCTTGCGCAGGGCGCGCAGGGCGAGCAGGTCCGGGGACAGCGAGAACAGCGCGCGGCCAGCGTGGAAGCGCAGCTCGGCGTTGGTGGGGGGCTGCTGCACGAGGAGCCGGCCCACGACGAGGCGCGGGGCGGTGGTGTGCAGCGGGGTGATGTTGGCGGTGTCGTCGTCGCCCGCGACGAGCTCCGGCAGGGGCACGCCCAACAGGCGCGCGGCGGTGTTCAGCGCGTCGAGGACGGCGGCGGCGCCCGGACCGGAGGATGCGCGCAGGGGCTCCGTGGTGTTGGCGATGCGCGCGGGTGACGGGAACAGCCGGCACAGCGCGATGCCCACGCACGCGAGCAGTTCGCCGGACGGGGTGCGCAGGCCCGGGTGGCGCAGGCCGGCGCGCTCCTGATTCGTGAGGGGCGCGCGCTGCACGCGAGGGGCGGAGACGTCTCGGCCCTCCAGCGCGTCAGCGAGCTCGCGCATGAGCGCGGAGCGGGTGGCGTCTCCGCGCTGGTCGAAGTGGTCCACGAGGCCGCGGTAGGGCTTCGGGTCGAGCGGCCGCTCGCGCACGAGCTTGAAGACGAGCGGTTCCGCGGAGGTGGCGTCCGCGGGAGGCGCGGTGTCCGGGGCTGCGGCGGGCGTTTCACGCGTCTCCGTGGAGCCGACGGTGGGGCGGCCGCTGGGCTGGGG
>NZ_RAWM01000080.1 GCF_003668875.1 Corallococcus interemptor
GCGGGCCACCAGCGCCACCGCCGCCCCGTCCCCGGGCGCGTCCGCCCCCCCGACCACGGCCTGGCCCTGGCTTCCAGGGGGCCCGGCGTCCACCGGCCCACAGGAGGGCAGGCAGGCGAGCGCCAGCCAGGCCCCGAGCGCAACCCCCCGGGGGGGTCGGCATCCTGTCCATTGCCCGCCGGACCCGGTGGACCGTTTCGCCATGGGGCGCATCATAGGCAACAGGGGGTCATGGGAATGGGGGACGCCCCGCGTTACCTTGCCCCGGGGGGACGTGAACCGGATAGAGTCCGTTGCACGTCTCCCTGCCCCAAGGGGCGGAAGGCCTGCATGCCTGCCTTCTCCGCCGGAGGGGACTGACACATTGGAGGGTCCGCCACATCTTCACGGGTGGTGGGTCCGCTAACCCTTTTTGGAGGATGTTCACATCATTCGCGAACAGAGAAACAGCAGCCGCGGTCCCAACCGGGACCAGAGAACCAACCGCCGCATCCGCGCGCGGGAAGTCCGTGTCGTGGGCTCGGATGGCTCGCAGCTCGGCGTCATGACCATCGAGGCGGCGCTTGAGAAGGCCCGCTCCGAGTCGCTCGACCTGGTCGAAGTCAGCCCGATGGCGAAGCCGCCGGTCTGCAAGATCATGGACTACGGCAAGTTCAAGTACGAGGAGAAGAAGAAGGCCTCGGACGCGAAGCGCACGCAGGTGGTCATCCAGCTCAAGGAAGTGAAGCTCCGTCCCAAGACGGAGGAGCACGACTACGAGTTCAAGGTGCGCAACACCCGCCGGTTCATCGAAGAGGGCAACAAGGCCAAGGTCGTCATCCAGTTCCGCGGGCGTGAAATCACGCACAAGGAGCTGGGCAGCGCCATCCTCGATGACGTCATCAAGGACCTGAAGGACGTGGCCGTGGCGGAGCAGCTGCCGCGCATGGAAGGCCGGCAGATGTACATGATTCTGGCCCCCACGCCCAAGGTCGCGCAGAAGGCGCGTGAACAGGCGCGGCAGGCCGCGGCGGCCGCTCGCAAGTCCCCGCCCCCGAGCGCGGGCAAGAAGCCCCAGGCGGCCGGTGCGCCGGGTGCGGACGGTGCCTCCACGGCCCCGGTCGAATCCGACGGCGCCAGCGACGCCGACGACACGACGGACGAAGCGCCGGACGCCGCGCCCGCGACGACGTAGCCGTTCGCACACGTCCCCGCGTCTCCCCTCGCCGGGAGACGCGCACACGGGCGGTTCCCCTTGGGAGAGAGTCCCAGGGAGACCGCCCGCGTTCGTTTCCTGGCGCTGCGTGTGCTTGTTACCCGGTCAGCACCCGGGTGCGTCGGCGGCGGCCCCACTCCATCAGGAGGAACGTCACGCCCACCGCGAGCGTCGCGCTGGCACCGCCGCACCCGGCGGCCATCGCCTGCTGGGAGGGCGTCGTGGCGGCGCTCACCAGCGTGCCGGGGTCCTGCGGCGGGCCGTAGGAACCGGAGCCGCCGGTGGCGGTGAACCGGGCGTCGTCATCCTCGGTGCTGGCCGGAGCCTGCTTCGCCGCGACGGCCTGGGACTTGAGCGACGACGCGCTGGTGGAGAAGAAGGACAGCCGGTAGCTGGAGCCGGAGGACGGCTCGATGCCGAAGAAGCACACCAGCGGCACGCCCGAGGGCAGCACGTCCGGCGCCGCCGGGTAGCCCGCGAAGCCGGACACCGACGCCAGCTCCTTGCCCGCGCCCGGCTTGCCGCTGGAGGACAGCGCGCGCACCCACAGCCGGTAGCCGCTGCCGTCGCTGCGGGGCTGGTTGTAGAAGAGGTACAGGCTGCTGCCCGAGCGCACGAGCGCCGGCTGCGTGGCCCAGTCCCCGTCCTCCAGCACCCTCACCGCGGAGCCGAAGCTGGTGCCGTTGAAGCGGCGGTACATCAGCCGTTCGGAGTTGTCCTTGTAGACCAGGTGCAGGCCGCCGTTGCCGTCCGCCACCGCGCTCATCGCGGCGCCGTGGTAGATGCCGTCGGAGAAGGCGGTGCGCGTGGAGGACCAGCTGGACACGGACGCGCTGTCATCCCGGATGCGGTAGTGCGTGGAGTCGCGCCCGTCGTGCGAGCTCCACAGCATCATCATCCGGCTGCCCAGGCTGATGAGCCGCCCGCCGCCGCGCTTGGAGATGTCGCGCGCGAGCGCGGACTGCGTGCGGAAGGTGGAGCCGCCGTCGCTGCTCACGGAGATGACCAGCGTGTTGCTGGCGTCCTTCTCCCGGAAGAAGGCCTGCACCCAGAGCCGGCCCTTGGAGTCGCGCGCCAGCTCCGCGCGGTAGTACGCGGTGCTGGAGCTGGTGGAGTCGAACACGCGCACGGCCTTGTCCGGCAGCCAGTGGTTCTTGGACGCGCTGTAGCGCCACCACTGGAAGTACACGTCGCGTGACGTGGAGCCGCTGATGCCCGTGCTGTCCGGCGTCTCCACCGCGTAGACGAGCGCCACGTCCTTGCCCACCGCGACCAGGTCCGCCCGGTCATAGGTGGAGCCGTCGTGGATGATGCCCTCCTGCTTCCAGGTGCCGCCGCCGTTGTCGCTGCGGAACAGGCGCAGGCCGTGCCCGTCCTGTCCGCCCTGCTGCACGGCCGCGAGCAGCACGGAGCCCTCGCTGCGGGACACGCGCACGATGTGCCGGTGCGCGGGCAGTGTCAGCGCGTTCCCCCCCCGCACCGGGATGGCCGAGGGCGGCGTCGCCGCCGTCATGCCCGCAAGCAGGAGTCCTGTGAATGCTGCCCAACCCATTCCCACCCCCTCCGTTGGATACCCCGCACGGAAACTGGTGGGCAGGGAGGAGCGAGAGAAGGTGGGAAAAAGGGTTTCCGCCTGCTTGCCTGCCCTACGAAGCGTCAGCCTCGGGCCGCGGCCCGGCCGCCGATGTGTTCACCGGCGTCCGGACGCAGCCGGCGGAAGAGTGGCCCGGCCAACGATGACACGAGCCCGATGGCGACGAACGGCAGGACGAAGCGGTCCGGCGTCAGGCGCACGTCACCGCCGCCGCGCGCCACGTGCAGCATCAGGCCGCCGAAGCTGATGCCCACGCTCAGCGCCATCTGCTGCGTCACCACCGCGAGGGTGGAGGCGTTGCTCACCGACTCCCTGGGGAGGTCCGCGTAGGCCACCGTGTTGGTGGCGGTGAACTGCAGCGAGCGCATGAAGCCGCTGCACACGAGCGTGGCGATGATGAACGGGATGGGCGTCCCCAGCCCGAAGAACGCGGGCACCGCCGTCAGCGCCGCGGTCAGCAGGTTGGAGGCGACGAGCGTCTGGCGGAAGCCCACGCGGCGGATGAGCGCGGGCGCCACCGGCTTGCACGCGAAGGCCCCCAGCCCCGTCCCGATGGTGACGAGCCCCGCCTCCAGCGGCCCCCAGCCCAGGGCCACCTGGAAGAGCAGCGGCAGGAGGAACGGCGTCGCCCCCAGGCCAATGCGCACCAGCGCCCCGCCCATCATGCTGGCGCGGAAGGTGTCCACCTGGAACAGGCGCAGGTCGAGCACCGGGCGCGGCGTGCGCAGCGCGTGCCGCACGTAGGCCCCCACGGCCCCCACCGCCACCAGCGTGATGCCGGCCTGCACGGGCCACGGCACCAGTCCGATGCCCAGCGTCTCCGCCGCGCCCATCAGCGCGGTGATGGCCACCACGGAGATGGCGAAGCCCTTCGAGTCGAAGGGGCCCGGGTCCGGCTGCTCCAGCGGGGGCACGAAGCGCGCCACGGCCCACATGCCCAGCAGGCCCACCGGCACGTTGATGAAGAAGATCCACGGCCAGTCCGCGACGCCCAGGATGAGGCCCGCGAGCGGCGGTCCCAGCAGCGGCCCCACCAGCGCGGGCATGGTGAACCAGCTCATCGCGGACACCAGCTTCTCGCGCGGCGCCGAGTTCACGACGATGAGCCGGCCCACGGGCACCATCAGCGCGCCGCCCAGCCCCTGCAGGGCGCGGAAGATGACCAGCTGCGCGAGCGTCCGCGAGAAGCCGCACAGCACGGAGCCCGCGAGGAACACGACCATGGCGGTCATGAAGACGCGGCGCGGACCGAAGCGGTCGGCGATCCACCCGCTCGCGGGCGCGAGCACGGCCAGGGCCAGGATGTACGACGTCAGCGCCAGCTTGAGGTGGACCGGGTCGGTGCCGAACGCCACGGACAGCGTGGGCAGCGCGGTGGACAGCGCGGTGGAGTCCAGGAACTCCATGAACAGCGCGCTGGCCACGGCGACGGACGCCAGCCGGGAGCCTCGAGTGGAAACCGTGTTGGAGGGCCCGCCGGAGAGGGTCGTGGTGGAAACAGACACGTCCTTTTCTATGCACATGCCGGCCCGTGCCTGTCACGCCCGCGTGAAGGCGCGGCCCGGCACGGCAGAAGCGCCCATACTCCCAGCGCGAAGGGGCGAACGCCGCTCGTGAAGCCCACGTCTGGCGGCCCACCGGGCGGCCGGCCAGGCACGCCCACCGTCAGGGGTCGGCCGGTTCGTCGCGCGCGGCCTCGGCGAGGGTGCGGGCCTCCTCGCGCAGCTCGTTCAACCGGACGCGGTGGCGCTGGAGCAGCGCGTCCACCTGGTCGACGCGGGTCTTGTCTCCGCGCGCCTTCGCCTCCTGCCGCTCGCCCTCCAGCCGCGACACGTCGCGCCCCAGCAGCGTGGCGATGTGCTCCGTCTTCTCCAGCTTCCAGCGCGCCGTCTGTGGCAGCTCCTCTGGGATGGCGTCGTTCGCTTGCGGCGGCGCGTTGGCCACCTCCGGCTCCGGCGGCACGTCTCCGGGCGAGGGCGGCACCACCGTGGCGTGACGAGGCGCGGGGTCCGGCGTGCGCACCGGCACCGCGGGGTTGGGCGACACCTGCGCGGCCGGCACCGGAGGCGTGGGGGACGCGGCCTCCCGGGCCGGCCACAGCAGCACGGCAACGAGCGCGGCCACCAGCACGCCCGCGCTCCCCAGCATCACCCGCTCACGGTTCCGCATCGTCCACTCCCGCTACAACCGAAGGCGCCAGCCGTCACCCTGGCGCTCCACCCGGAAGAGGAACGGCTCCGCGCGCTCCGTTCCTCCCTGCGACACCCGCGCCCGAACCACCACCGCGTTCGGGTCGCGGCCATCCACCTTCGCGTCCAGCACGTCCACCAGGCCCATGCCGTGCTCGCGCAGGTCCTTCACCGTCTCCTCGCACGAAGGCACGCCCTGCCCGCTCACCAGCATGGGGCCCAGCACCGCGCAGTCCCCGGACGGCAGGGCCTGGAAGAAGCGGCGCACCGCTGCCTCCCCGGCCTCCGCCTTGGAGGACGTCGTGGACGTGCAGCCCGGGGCGGACAGCCACAGCCCCACCGCGAGCGCTACCGTGCGTCGCCGCATCCCTTGTCAGTAGCAGTTGGGCGCGAACAGCTCGTCGTCCGACGCGGACATGAACTGATCATCGCAGTAGCCGGACGCCAGCACGTGGCCGTTGCGCACGCAGCCGTCGTGGTTGGTGGCGTCCAGCGTGTACTGGGTGTCGCCACCGCAGCCGCCGCCGCAGCGGCCGAAGCAGTTGCCCATCACCTTGGGGCGCGACCAGTGGTCCGGCTCGCCGCACACCCAGGTGCTGCCGTTCATGTAGTACTCGTCGCCGCTGCACGTCGTGTGGTCACCCAGCTGGGCGATCTGCTGGTTGCGCGCGTTGTCGAAGCCGCCCTTGTTGCAGTCGTGCTTCGCGTACGAGTACCAGTTGTAGGTACCGCCGCAGCTGCCCGTCCACTTGCCGGCGCACTTCGCGTAGCTGCACAGCATCGTGTAGCCGCGGTTCTGCTCGCCCATCACCGTGCGCTTGAGCGTGACGCTCGTGGGCTGCTGCGCCCACAGGCCCACCGCGCGGCGCAGGTACATGGCCTCCGGCGCGGCGGCGTCACCCTGCGGCAATCCCGCATTGAGCGCGCCGTAGAACGCGCTCAGCGTCTGGCGGTCCGCGTCCACCACCTGCGTGTCCTGCACGTTCGCGTCCGCGAAGCCGTCCAGCGTGGACACGCCCGACGCCGGGTCCATCAGGCCCGTTAGCGTCATGCCGTGCATGCGCACCTCCAGGCGGTAGACGCCGGGCTCCACCTCGCGCGAGGCGAAGGACACCGTCTGCCCGTCCTGCGCCCAGGTGCCCTCGGTCAGCCCCGTGCCGGTGGTGAGTGACAGCCCCTCGGGGGACGCGGGCGGCGCTTCCGTGCCCGCTCCACCACAGCCCCACAGCAACAACGCCGCGACCGCACCACCCAGTGCCTTGCGCATCCGTGTTCACCCTCCGGCCAGGACCACTTCCAAGAATTCGAAGCGAGTGCGGGATTACCGGGGGGCTGAACGGCGAACAAGGCGAGGTGCGTCAGCTGGGGCCTCCAAGCATCCGGCCTGTACCGGGGGACACCCTGCCTGTTCACGGCGGACGGGCGCGGAGGGGCGGGGATGTGGCATGACGGCCCCCGCGAAGCAGTTCGTCGTTCCCCTTGTGGAGGAAGTCCCCTTGAGAATCCCCGCACTCACCGTGATGGCGGCGCTCGCCGCGACGGGTTGCTCCAACGGCAGCATCACCCAGAACCCCGAGGTCCGCGCGCGGCTCGCGGCCAACGCGGCGAAGCCCCAGCTGGCGCCCATGAAGGGTTCCGAGGCGCTGGCCAGCACGCCGGACGCGTACAAGGCCCTGTGCAAGGCGGACCTGGAGCGCGCGCAGGCGCAGGTGGCGGCGCTCAAGAAGCTGGACCCCAAGACGAACGGCCTGGGCGTCCTCAAGGCGTACGACGAGGCGCAGACCGCCATCCTCAACGCGGCCAACCGCTCCAGCCTCGCGCATGAGGTGCACCCGGACGCCGCCATGCGCGACGCGTCCCGCGAGTGCGAGCAGCAGGTGGACGCGGCCAGCGTGGCGCTGTCCCAGGACCGCGGCGTCTACGACGCGCTGTCGCTGGTGGACCTGTCCAAGATGGACGCGGCCACGAAGCACTGGGTGGACCGCACGCTGCTGGACTTCCGCCGCGCGGGCGTGGACCGGGACGAGGCCACGCGCGCCAAGGTGAAGTCGCTCAACGAGGAGATTTTGAAGCTGGGCCAGCAGTTCGGTCAGAACATCGCGGAGGACACGCGCAGCGTGGCCTTCACGCCCAAGGACCTGGACGGGCTGCCGGAGGACTACAAGAAGGCGCACGCGCCCGGCGCGGACGGCAAGGTGGTCATCACCAGCAACTACCCGGACTACTTCCCGTTCATGACGTACGCGAAGAACGCGAAGGCGCGCGAGAAGCTCTGGCGCACCTACCGTCAGCGCGCGTTCCCCAAGAACCAGGCGGTGCTCGCGCAGCTCATCGAGAAGCGCAACGAGCTGGCGAAGCTGCTGGGCTACGACACCTACGCGGCCTTCACGACGGAAACGCGCATGACGCGCACGCAGCAGGCCGCGGCGGACTTCATCGACCAGCTGGCGCAGGCCACGGAAGGACGCGCGAAGAAGGAGATGGCGGACCTGCTGGCGCGCAAGAAGAAGGACGTGAAGGGCGCCACCGTGGTGGAGCCCTGGGACCAGGACTACTACGAGGACCGGCTGCGCGCGGAGAAGTTCGGGTTCGACTCGCAGGCGGTGCGGCCCTACCTGGAGTACGCGCGGGTGAAGGACGGCGTGATGGGCATCACCTCCAGCCTGTGGGGGGTGGCCTTCCAGCCGGTGAAGGACGCGAAGACGTGGCACGCGGACGTGGAGGCGTACGACGTCGTCGACAACGGCAAGCCGCTGGGCCGCATCTACCTGGACATGCACCCGCGCGACGACAAGTACAAGCACGCGGCGCAGTTCGACCTGGTGACGGGTGAGCTGGACAAGCGGCTGCCGGAGGCCGTGCTGGTGTGCAACTTCCCGCGCCCCGGCGACCTGATGACGCACGACGAGGTGGGGACGTTCTTCCACGAGTTCGGCCACCTGATGCACACCATCTTCTCCGGCCACCAGCAGTGGACGCCCATCTCCGGCATCTCCATGGAGCGTGACTTCGTGGAGACGCCGTCCATGCTGCTGCAGCAGTGGGCGGAGCAGCCGGAGGTGCTCAAGAGCTTCGCCAAGCACCATGAGACGAACGAGCCCATCCCCGCGGAGATGGTGGAGAAGCTGCGCGCGTCGAAGGAGTTCGGCCAGGGCCTGTTCGCGCGCCGCCAGCTGTTCCTGTCCGCGGTCAGCCTCCAGTACTACTCGCGCGCGCCGGGCTTCGACACGTCCGCGGTGCTCGCGGAGCTGCAGAAGAAGCTGTCGCCCTTCCGCCACGAGTACCGCGACGGCACCCACTTCGAGCTCGCGTTCGGGCACCTGGATGGGTACTCGGCCGCGTACTACACGTACCTCTGGTCCTCCGTCATCGCGAAGGACCTGGAGTCGAAGTTCCAGGAGAACGGCTACCTGGACCGCGACACGGCCATGCACTACCGCAAGACGGTGCTGGAGCCCGGCGGCTCCAAGCCCGCCGCGGAGCAGGTGAAGGACTTCCTCGGCCGGCCGTACGGCTTCGAGGCCTACCGCGCGTACCTCGACGGCACCGCGAAGAACACCGGCACCGCGAAGGACGCGAAGTAGCCGTCGCAGAATGAAGCGCCGCGCGCCGCCTGCCCCGTCCTCCGGGGCAGGAGTCGGCGCGCGGTGCCCTCCCGGCCCCAGGGCCCTGCCCGGTCGCGGAACTCTCCTTCCCCTTCAAGTGCCTTGCACGTGCCCATCTCCACCCCGGGGATGGAGGCGTGCGTCGGCCTGTCGTCACGCGGCGGCTGGTGAGCGTCTTGCTTTGGAGCGCGCTTCGCCGGGGCCCCTTCGCGGCCCGGAGGAGGCATGCGCGGTGACGGCCTGCGGTCGGAGATGGCGAAGGGTGGGCCTCGCGGCGGCGGTGGTGGCGCTGGCCGCGGGCTGCAACAACTCACCTCCCAAGGCACGGGTGCTGCCGGGACCGGACGCGCCGGGCACTCCCGTGGATCCGCAGGACGTGCTGTGCCGCTCGGCGGCGCGCGACCCGGGCCGCGTCACGCTGCACCGCCTCAACCGCGCGGAGTACGACAACACCGTGCGCGACCTCCTGGGTGAAACGGGCTCGCCCGCGAGCAGCTTCCCGCCGGACGACCACGGCTTCGGCTTCGACAACAACGCGGACGTGCTCAGCATGTCCCCGCTGCTGATGGAGAAGTATTCGCACGCGGCGGAGGCGATGGTGGAGTCCGCGTGGACGCGGGGCGCGTTCAAGACGTGCGTGCTGGACCCGGCGAAACCGGAAGCCTGCGCGCGAGAGTTGCTCAAGACCTTCGCGCGCAGGGCCTGGCGCAGGCCCGTCACCGCCGAAGAGGTCGAGCGGCTGGTGGCGTTCGTCACGCTGGCCCGGCAGCAGGGCGACGCGCCGGAGGTGGGCGTGAAGCTGGCGCTGCGCTCGGTGCTGGTGTCGCCGCACTTCCTCTTCCGCGTGGAGCTGGACGCCGCGCCCACGTCCACCGCGGCGCACCCCATCAGCGACCTGGAGCTGGCCAGCCGCCTGTCCTACTTCCTCTGGAGCAGCATGCCGGATGAAGCGCTGTTGCAGGCCGCGGAGGGAGGCCGCCTGCACGAGCCGGAGGTGCTGGAGGCGCAGGTGCGCCGCATGCTGGCGGACCCCAAGGCCCACGCGCTGGTGGACAACTTCGCGGGCCAGTGGCTCTACACGCGCGCGCTCGACTTCGCCCAGCCGGAGTCGCGCTACGGCTTCGATGAACCGCTGCGCGCGGCCATGCGCCAGGAGATGCAGCTCGTCTTCCAGGAGTTCGTCACCGGCGACCACCGCTTCAAGGACCTGCTGGATGCGCCCTTCACCTACGTGAACGACCGGCTGGCCACGCACTACGGCCTGCCCAAACCCGGCACCCAGGCCATGACGCGCGTGGAGCTGAAGGGCCACCCGGAGCGTGCGGGCCTCTTCGGCAAGGGCGCGCTGCTCACCGTCACCGCGAACCCGGACCGCACGTCGCCGGTGAAGCGCGGCGTCTGGGTGCTGGAGCAGCTGCTGTGCAAGGGGCCTCCGCCGCCGCCTCCTGATGCCGGCGGGCTGGCCCCGGCGGTGGACCCCACGCTCAACATCAAGGCGCGCATGGCGCAGCACCGCGTGGACCCCACCTGTTCGGGCTGTCACACGCTGATGGATCCGCTGGGCTTTGGCATGGAGAACTTCGACCCGGTGGGCCGCTGGCGCACGAAGGAGGAGGGCGGCGCGCTGGTGGACCCCAGCGGCGAGCTTCCCGGGGGCAAGTCCTTCAACGGCGTGGCGGAGATGCGCGCGGTGGTGAAGCAGGACCCGGACCTGTCCGCGTGCATGACGCGCCACCTGCTCACGTACGCGCTCGGGCGCGGCGCGGAGGACGCGGACCGCTGCACCGTGCGCGACATCTCCCAGCAGGCCGAATCCCGGGGCGGCCGCCTCACCGACTACATCCTCGCCATCGTCCGCAGTGACGCATTCCTGCAGCGGCGCGGCGAGGCGGAGGGACACACGCCATGAGCCGCACCCCTGCCCTCTCCCGCCGCACGCTCCTGCGCGGCATGGGCGCGCTGATGGCGCTGCCGCTGCTGGACATCATGCGGCCCGGTACGGCCCGTGCCGCCACGCCGGCTCCGCGCCGCTTCGTGGCCTTCTACACGCCCTGCGGCATCCACATGCCCAAGTGGACGCCGGGCGGCGAGGGCGCGGAGTGGTCGTTGACGCCCACGCTCGCGTCGCTGGCGCCGGTGAAGGGCGACGTGCTGGTGCTCAGCGGTCTGGACAACCTGCCCGGCAGGCCGGACGGCGACGGCCACCACGCCGCCGCGACGGCCGCGTTCCTGTCCTGCGTGAAGGCGCGCAAGACGGAGGGCACCAACATCCGCACCGGCATCTCCATGGACCAGGTGCTGGCGAGGGCGGTGGGAGCGGCGACGCGCTACCCGTCGCTGGAGCTGGGCATCGACCAGGGCAAGGGCATTGGCAACTGCGACTCCGGCTACGCGTGCCCGTACGCGAACAACATCGCGTGGGCGGGGCCGTCCACGCCCGTGCCCAAGGAGACGAAGCCTCGCGCGGCCTTCGAGCGGCTGTTCGCGGACTTCGACCCGAACGTCACGCAGGCGGAGCTGGCGAAGCGCAAGGCGTACGGCCTGAGCATCATCGACGCCGTGCGCGACGACGCGAAGGCACTCCAGGGGAAGCTGGGCACCACGGACCAGCGCAAGCTGGATGAGTACTTCACCGGCGTGCGCGAGCTGGAGCTGCGCGTGAACGCGATGGACGCCTCCGGCCCCTCGTGTGGCACTTCCATATCGCCCGGGGACACCGAGGACGTGCGCGAGAAGACGAAGGCGATGCTGGACCTCATCGTGCTCGCGTTCCAGTGCGACCTGACCCGCACGTGCACCTTCATGCTGGGCAACGCGCGCAGCCAGCGCGTGTATTCGTTCCTGGGGCTGTCCAGCGAGCACCACGCGTACTCGCACCACCAGCGGGTCCAGGCCAACTACGACGCGCTGGCGAAGATCGACAAGTGGGAGGTGGAGCAGTTCTCCTACCTCCTCCAGCGCATGAAGGGCGTGCAGGAGGAAAGCGGGACGCTGCTGGACCACAGCGCCGTGTACTTCTCCAGTGAGATCGCCGACGGCAACATGCACGAACACAAGAACCTGCCCATCCTGCTCGCGGGCCGCGCGGGAGGCGCCATCGCTCCGGGACGGCACCTCCGCTACGGGGGCCAGCCGTTGGCGAACCTCTACATCGCCCTGCTCCACATGTTCGGCGTGCCCGCGACGACCTTCGGCGACGACGGCACCGGGCCGCTGCCGCGACTGGGAGCGTAGGCAGGAAGGCACTCGGGCCCCCCGGGGTCCGCCTGCCCGGTTCGGTTCCGCTGCACGGAAGTCGCCGGTGCGGAATGATTCCGCGCATGGCACCTCCAGTGTTCCGTCGTGGGCTCGCGGTGTTGCTGCTGGCTCCGTTGCTTGGCTGCGGCTCCAGCGCGAACGCGCAGCGCCCCATCTCCGCCTCCACGAAGAAGGCCGCGGCCACCGCCGCGCGCAAGGCCCCCGCGCCCTCCGAGGGCACCCGCAAGCCGGTGCCGTCCGCCGCGGAGCTCAAGCGCGACATGGTGGCCGCGCACAACGAGGCGCGAGCGAAGGCCTCACGTCCCACGCCGAAGCCGGCGCTGCCCGCGCTCACCTGGTCCGACGAGGCGGCGCGCAAGGCGGAGTCGTACGTGAAGGAGTGCCGCTTCGAGCACAACCCGGACCGGGGCAGCTTCGGAGAGAACCTGGCCGCCGCGACGCCGGACACCTGGACCACCGCGCAGGTGGTGAAGGGCTGGGCGGATGAAGCCGCCGACTACGACTTCGCCTCCGGCAAGTGCAAGGCCGGGAAGATGTGCGGCCACTACACGCAGGTGGTGTGGCGCACCACGAAGGCGGTGGGCTGCGCGACGCGGCTGTGCACGAAGAACTCGCCCTTCGGCGGGAACGTGAAGACGTGGCAGCTCTGGGTGTGCAACTACGCGCCGCCGGGCAACTGGGTGGGTGAGAAGCCCTACTGAGCCGCGAGCGTGATGACCTCGATGCCGCTCGCCGTGCCCACGGCGAAGCGGCGGTTCGCGGCGTCCATCGCGAAGTGCGGCTGGGCCGGCAGGTGGCGGCGGATGCTGCCCAGCGCCTTCCCCGTGTCCAGGTCCTCCCAGCGCTGCACCACGCGGCCGGTGGAGCGCGACACGAGCTTCGGGTGCTGGAAGAAGTCCACCACGTGCTCCGCGTCCACGACCATCAGCGGGCCCGCGGGCTCCTCCAGCTCCACCTCCGACAGCACCTTCTTCTCCGTGAGCGAGTACGTGCCCAGGAAGAACCGGGCGTCGTCGCTGGACTCCTCGATCCGCACGGACACGAGCGTGTCCTTCGCCCCGAAGGCCACGGACAGGAGGAAGATGCCGCCCTCCACGCCGTCCATCAGCGCGGCGCTGTCCAGCGACGCGGGCTCCTCCAGCGCGCGGGCCACGTCGAACACCGACGCCGCGTCCACCGGGTGCCAGATCCACCCCGCGCTCGCCAGGTAGCGCCCGTCCGGGCTGAACTGGAGCCGCGAGTGGAAGATGTCCACCGGGGTGTTGTCGCGCTTCGTGAGGCGCTCGCCCGTGGCGGCGTCCTCCAGCTCCACCACGCAGTACGACTCCGGGCAGTGCGCCAGCAGCGTGCGTCCGCTGGGGAGCGTGTGCAGGGCCACGGGATGGTCGTGCGTGTCCGCGTGGTAGAAGTCCCGCGTCAGCTGCCGCACCACGCGCGTGCCGTCGAGCAGGAGCCCCGTGGTCCCCAGCGATTCGTACAGCACGCTGTAACGGCCGTCCGGGGACATCACCGCGCGGTCGAAGCGGAACGAGTACCGCACGCACGGGTCGAAGGAGGTGCCGTCCAGGTGGTAGCGCACCAGGCCTCCCACCGGGTCCACCAGCGCGTCGCCGCTCCAGCAGAGGGAGGACACGGCGCCGGGGGTCTTCAGGGTCTGTCTCTGGAAATCCATGGCGCCGGGACGAAAGCCCCCGGCGCCTCCTGACGCGAACCCTCAGGCGGGGATCATCGTCAGCAGCTGCTGGGCCTTGGAGCGCAGGGCCTTGTCACTGCCCTGGGCGGCATGCTGCGCGTGGTGGCGGGCCTTCGCGGGCTCCGACAGGCGCAGCGCCAGCGCCAGGTTGAAGTGCGTGGTGGGGTCCTGGGGGTGCGCCTCCAGCACCGGCGCCAGCACGCTGGCCGCGAGCGCCGGGCCCTCCTGGGGCACGTGCTCCAGGTAGTGCACCGCCAGGTCGTTGGGCGCGCCCGTCTCCGTGGGCGCCCGCGCGACGGCCTCCTCCAGCAGCGTGCGCACCCGGCCGCGCTGGCCCGCGATGCCCAGCGCCCGCGCCAGCTGCCTCCGGGCCTCCACCGACTCAGGGTCGCGCTGGAGGACCTCCTCGAAGAGGGGCACGGCCTCCGTCAGCTTGCCGGCGAGCAGCGCGGCCATGGCGTGCAGGCCGAGGAACTGGGGGTTCTCCGGCGCCAGCTGGCGCAGCCGCAGCGCGGCGGCCAGGGCGTTCTGCGTGAGCCCCCCGAGCAGCGACAGGTTGAAGACTTCCTCCCAGAGGACCACGTCGTCCGGCGCCAGCGACAGCGCGTCACGCAGCTCCTGGAGCGCGAGCCCCAGGTCCCCCGTCTCCAGATACGCCCGCGAGCGGTCCCACTGCGCGCGGTAGGACTCCTTGGCCATCGTTTCCCTCAACCCCGGAACATCTTGTGGAACAGCCGCATGAACATGCCCGACTTGGGGGCGGTCTCCGGGCGGCCGGACTGCTGGTGCTGCGCCTCCGACTGGAGGTCCAGCTTCTGCTTCAGCTTCTTGAGGTCCGGGTCGATGGAGAAGGTGCTGAACTCATCGTTCCCTTCAAGGGCTGTCTGGATCTTCCGCGCGCGGGATTCGTCGTGGCTCATGTCGCGTCTCCTGACCGGCCCAAGACCCTACCACGGCGTCCCCGCCCCTCCCCATCCTCGCGGCCCCGCTGTCCGCTTGCCCGCACACCCACCCGCGCGCGGATAATCCCCGCCATGCGACGCCCTTCCCGCCTTCGTTCCCTGTCCGCCGCGCTGCTCCCCTCATTCCTCCTGCTCGCCTGCATCCCTGACGGGGACACGGACGACACGGACGCGGGGGTTCAAGAGGACGGAGGCACCAGCCCTGACGGGGGCACCGTGGAGCTGACGCAGTTCGCCCGCGACATGCTGGAGGCCCACAACGCGGCCCGCGCCGACGCGAAGCCCACGCCGTCGCCCGCGCTGGAGCCGCTCACGTGGGACCCCGCGGTGGCGGAGGTCGCCCAGAGGTGGGCGGACACCTGCGCGCTCGACCACAACCCGAGCCGGGGCAACGCCGGGGAGAACATCGCCTGGGCCACCCCGGGCTACTGGGACACGAAGGGCGTGGTGACCAAGGCCTGGGTGGCGGAGGTGGCGGACTACGACTACGCGAAGAACACCTGCAAGGCGGGCAAGCAGTGTGGCCACTACACGCAGGTGGTGTGGCGCAACACGCGCCGTCTGGGCTGTGGCGTGCAGCGATGCACCGAGAACGGCACCACCTGGGACTTCTGGGTGTGCAACTACGCGCCCCCGGGCAACTACGCGGGCCAGCGGCCGTACTGAGAGGCCACTGGCCCGGGCGTCCTTCAGCGCTTGAGCGTGCGCGCGAGGAAGGCGGACGTCTCCGCCCAGGCGGACGCGGCGGAGCGCTCGTCGTAGCGGGCGCCGGAGGGGTTGGCGAAGGCGTGGTCCGCGTCGTACTCCACGATGCGGCTGCGCACGCCGGCCTCGTCCAGCGCCTTCTCGAAGGCCTGCACCGTCTCCGGCGGGATGGACTTGTCCTTGGTGCCGAAGATGCCCAGCACCTGCGCCTTGATGCTGGAGAGCGCCTGCGGGTCGGTCACCGGGTGGCCGTAGTAGATGACCGCGGCGCTCAGCTCCGGGATGGCCATGGCGGTCTGAAGCGACCAGCCGCCGCCGAAGCACCAGCCGATGCTGCCGGTGCGCACAGCCTGGATGCGCGGGTCGCTCTTGAGGAACGCGTGCGCGGCCAGCAGCGTCTTCGTGGCCTGGTCGTCGTCCACCGCCTTCACCAGCGCGAGCGCCTCGTCCGGAGTGGTGCCCACCTTGCCCTGGTAGAGGTCCACCGCGAGCGCCGCGTAGCCCTCCGCGGCCAGCCGGTCCGCCCAGGCCTGCACGTGCTCGTTGAGGCCCCACCACTCGTGGATGACGATGATGGCAGGCAGGGGGCCCTTCGCGTTCGGGGGCAGGCTCAGGTAGGCCTTGGAGCCGTCGGACAGTTCCACGGGCTGGCCCTTGCGCTCGGGGGCGGCGTCCGTGCGCAGGGTGTGCATGGCCTTGAACTCCTCCTCGGAGACGGCGCCCGTCGCGGAGGGCGTGCGCGCCACCTCCGCCGGCCTGCCCGTTGCGCAGGCGGTGAACATCAGCGCCGCCGCCAGCACCCACGTGAGCCTCTTCATGTCCGGCCTCATCGTCCGTGTCCTTTCCACTCGTTGCCGCGTGCCTTCCGGGCGTAGCGCGCTGGAGGCACCGGCGCCAGCGCGTTGAGACGCGAAGAGGGCCGGCGCGAGGGGAAGTCCCTCACGTCCGGCCCTCGTTCCCGCTGCTCCCCTAGGGGGAGGCGGTGGTTACTTCGTCGCCGGGGGCGGCTTGGCGGCCGGGGGCGGCTTCGCGCCAGGGGCCGGGGGAGCGCCGCCGGGCATGCCCGGCATGCCCGGGGGAGCCTCGGGGGCCTTCACGATCTCGAGCAGCTCCACCTCGAACACCAGGGCGGCGCCGCCGGGGATGTTCGGGGGCGCGCCGCGGTCGCCGTAGGCGATGTCGGAGGGGCACACGAGCTGCGCCTTGCCGCCGACCTTCATCTTCTGGAGGCCCTCGGTCCAGCACTTGATGACGCCCTGGAGCGGGAACTGCGTGGGCTCACCGCGCTTGTAGGAGGAGTCGAACTCCTTGCCGTCGGAGAGGGTGCCCTTGTAGTGCACCTTCACGATGTCGGTGGCCTGGGGCTGGGGACCGGTGCCGGCCTGGGTCTCCTTGTAGATGAGGCCGGAGTCGGTCTTCACCGCGCCGGGCTCCTTGGCCTTCTCCTCGAGGAACTTCTTGGACTTCTCCTTCTCCGCGTTGGCCTTGCGCAGCGAACGCTCGCGCGCGAGGTCCTGGAGCTTGGGACCGTAGGTCTCCAGGTCCACGTCGGTCTTCGCGCCGGTGACCTGCGCGGTGAGGCCGGCCTTCACGAACTCCAGCTCCTGCGGGGTCATGTCGAACACGCTGATGCTGCGGCCGATGGACAGGCCCAGCGCGTAGAGCGTCTTCTGCTCCTCGGTCTGGGGAGCACCGGCGGCGCCCGCCGTCGAGGTGCCGGTGGCAGCGGTCTCGCCCGGCTTCGCGCTCTGGCCCTGGCAGGCCGTGAGGCTCAGCATCGCCGCGATCAGGATCGTCTTCTTCATCATGATGTCGTCGCCTTTCCTTTGGCTCAGCGGCGGCCGACCGCCCCCCGCTGCATGCCTGGGGGCGCGGTCTACTACAGAAAGTGCCCGGCTTCCTCTTGGGAACCGTGCTTTCCCCGGAAGGGGGTCCATGCAGGTAGGACAACCGGCCGCCGGGCCCCCCAACCCCCGGCAAGGCCCCGGATTCCCGGCGTCTACCGGGAGCGCCCGCCAAAGGCGGCCTGGGAGACCAGGAGCAGGACGACGGCGCCCAGGATGGCGCCAAGGAAGCCGGTGGGCTCCGGATCCCGCCAGTGGGTGCCCCGCCAGACGGACGTGAGGAAGCCGCCCACGAAGGCCCCGGCGACGCCCAGGACCGTGGTGCCAATGCACCCCAGGCGCTGGTTCCCCGGCAGCACGGCCCGGGCGATGAGCCCCGCGAAGAAGCCGAAGATGATCCACCCCAACAGCCCCATGACGTCCTCCCCGTGCGGCGTGTGAACTGGCCCGCAATGTGGCGCACGGAAGGCGGGGGCGGAAGTGCGGGTGGAGGTGTTCTTGACCCTGGAGGGGGCGTGTGGTGCGGTCGTTCGACTAGGCAGCACCCTCTGACGCACCGGGCGGATCCACGATGAACAAGCTGACGCGGCTGACCATCAACAAGTTCCGGAATGTCGTGCCGACGACGCTGGAGTTCCGCCCGGGGATCAATGTGGTTCTTGGGCGAAACGCGGCCGGCAAGACGACGCTACTCCGGCTGTTGTCGACCATGCTCGGATACCCTGGCGATTCGTTTCCGGACGAGTTGTTGAGCGCGAACTGTCGTGTGACCGGCGACCAATTCAACTTCGAGCAAAGCACCTCAAGAGTGCATATCGAAGAGCCATCGTTTCCACTTGACCCAAGTCTGCCAAGAACGGGTTCTCGCTCAAGTCTTCAACAACTCGACTCGCTTCGCTTTGAACAGGACGGCAATACAGTCTTGAGAGCCGAAGCACTACCAACAGAGGTAGTGATCAACCGTGCCGGCCACTCAAGGCGTGAAGCACGCAGTCCCCAAGCCGCTCCGGTTCTAGCGATCGTCCTTGGCCTCTGGAAAGACAAGAGCAATGAGGCTCAAGAGTTGGCAAGCAGGCTTGTGACAAGCTACGTCAAAACAGCAGGACGAATGGATGAAAGCCTAAATCGATTCAACGCATTCCTAAATTTAGAAATCCAATCAGACGGCGAGCAGAAGGCATGGAGCGGCAGTCACTTTCCGTTCTCTATGATTGAAATACAAAAAGCCCCGATTCCTGACGGAAATATTGCAACTTACTCGCTTGCATTCCTCGACCGTGCAGCGAAGGCCCTTGGGTACGACTCCGCGACAGCTCGATTTGACGTTGAACGGCTTAGTCCCGAGCCGAACCGACACATTGCGCGACTGAGCAACCTCAAGTTCTTTTTTAAGCGTCCTGGCGAAGAGGTGTCCCATGACTGGCTCAGCTATGGCCAGAAGCGCTTGCTCGCCTTTTTCGCTCACTCAGACGCCTCACCGGACATCGTCATTGCAGACGAACTCGTGAATGGTCTTCATCACGAGTGGATTTCCGCATGCCTTGACGAAATAGGTGAACGACAGGCGTTCCTGACAAGTCAAAACCCCCTACTACTTGACTTTCTGCGTTTCGAAAACCTCGAACAAGTCCGTCACACATTCATCATCTGTGAACGCACTGGCAGCGCTGAAAATGCGCAGCTCATCTGGCGCAATCTTACAGAGGAAGAAGCCGAGTCTTTCTTCCTCGCCTATCAGACCGGTATCCAACGCGTCTCGGACATCCTGCTCACCAAGGGCCTTTGGTGACGAGTCATGATGGCCCGTGCTCGCATCCTCGCATTGACTGAGGATTCAGGTAGTCAGGGGCACCCCACCCTTCTGAAAATCTTGAAAGAAGCGCTCAAGATCGTCGTAGAAGGCGTCGATCTGAATCCAGCTCGCATCAAGATCGAACCCCTGCCAGAGAACGACCGTGCACGCCTCGGATTGCGCGGCAACAGCTGGAAGGAAGATCCGCCTACAGTGGACACGATTCGCCTGATTGAGGCCATCGCAGGGCGCCTGCTAGAACCAGCTGGGTTCGTCGTTTTCCACTTCGATACTGACTTGGTGTGGAGCAAGCGCGATACCGCCCCCAAGAGTAATCGGAGAAAATTCGAAACCCACCTTCGCGACCGAGTGCGTCGCCGCCTTCTGGGAGAAGGAGCGCCGCCCATCAATCCACGTGCGCGCCCTCCACTGACAGCAGAGCAGGCGGATACCGCGTTGTGCCGCCTCCTTGTTTTGTCTCCCTGCTACAGCATGGAGTCCTGGCTCTATCAGGCCACGAATGAGCTGCGCCCTCTTTGCCAGAACGAGCACGATTCTGACGACCACGCACAACTCATCGCGGAATGGTCCGAGGACCGGGCTCGCCTTGATGAAGTCCACCAGCCCAAAGTCGTGATGAAGAAGTGCGTCGCGGATCACCACAACGAAGCGCTCGCCAACTCCTTCCCGGCGGAAGAGGTGTACTGCGCCGGGCGCTCCTTCTACGAGTCTGTCGAAAATCTCCGCTCCTGCACCGCCCTGGTCGAAGCCCTCTCCCACCCCGTGACATGAGCCCCCTCCGCCGCGCCACCCGGGACGACAACGCCGCGCTCCTGGACCTGTTTGGCGACGTGCCCATGACCGGGGACCTGGTGCTCAGCACGCAGCGGTCGCCGGACTACTTTGGCCTCTTCGCCATGCAGCGCGGTGAGGCCGAAGTATGGGCCCACGGCGAAACCTCCCGCCTGGATGGCATGGGCGCCATCCATGTCCGTGACGGCTGGCTGGATGGCAAGCCTTGCCGCGTGGGCTACCTGGGTGACCTTCGCACCCGCTTCTCCGCGCGCCGCTCCCGGGGCCTGGCCCGGTTCTATGGCCCCGTGCTGGAGGAGACCTCCCGCCGCCATGGCGTGGACGTGTTCCTCACCGCCGTCATGGCCTCCAACGCCGCCGCGCTCCAGGCCCTGGTGCGCCGGGGCGCTTCGCGGGAAGCGCAGCCGCACTACCACCTGATGCGCGCGTTCTCCGCCGTGTCACTCCAGTTCGTCCTGCGCCGCAAGCCGCGCCCCAGCCGCTACTCCGTGCGCCGGGCCACCGCCGCGGACGTGCCCGCCATGGCCGCGCTGCTGGACGCGGACCACCGCTCGCGCCCCTTCGGCTACCGCTTCGACACGGGTGAACTGGAACACCGGCTCGCGCGCTGGCCGGGCCTTCGCCTGGAGGATTCGTTCCTCGCGTTCGATCCCGCCGGACAATTGGTCGGCTGCACCTCCGCGTGGAACCCCGACGCCGTGAAGCGCTACCGCGTGCTCGCGTACCGGGGCGGCATGAAGTGGGTCCGCCGGGGCTTCAACGCGCTGGCCACCGTCACCGGCGCGCCCCGCCTGCCCGCTCCCGGCGGCGACTTCCGCTACTTCTACCTCTGCAACACCAGCATCCCGTCAGAAGACCCCGCCGTCCTGCGCGCGCTGCTGGACGCCGTCTACGCCGCGTTCCACGGCCAGGGCTTCCACTTCTTCACCGTGCAGCAGGACGCCAACGACCCGCTGGCCTCCGCCTTCGACGGCTTCATCCAGCGGCGCCTGGACTTCCACCTCTACGCCGTCACGCCCGCCTCGCGTCCCCCCAGGACCTTCCCCGGGGGACGCACCGGCTTTGAAATCTGCCTGCCCTGACGCTCACACCACGCGCGTCTTCCAGCGCCCGCGCCGGAACAGGACGATGCCCAGCACGGACATCGCCGCGAAGGCCGCCGGCACCGCCAGGTACGCGCCCACCACGCCCAGCCCCAGCGGCTTCGCCAGCACCCACGCCAGCGGCAGCTCCAGCACCCAGAGACACCCCAGGTCGATGAGCGTGGGCGTCCGCGTGTCCCCCGCGCCGTTGAACGCGGAGGTGATGACCATGCCGTACGCGCAGGAGAAGAAGCTCAAGGAGAAGACGCGCAGCGCCGTCGCGCCCTCCTCCACCACCGCCGGGTCCGTCGTGAAGAACCGCAGCAAGGGATGCGCGAAGACGAAGAACAGCACCCCGATGCTGCCCAGCACCATCAGGTTGTACCGGCCCGCCAGCCACACCGCCTTCGCGCCCCGGTCCGGGTCCCCCGCGCCCATGCTCTGCCCCAGCAGCGTGGCCGCCGCGTTGCCCAGGCCCCACGCGGGCAAGAGCGCGAACATCACGATGCGGATGGCGATGGTGTAGCCCGCCAGCGACGTGCTGCCGAACGTCGACACGATGCGCACCAGCACCACCCAGCTGGTCGTGCTCACCAGCGCCTGCACCATGCCCGCGCCGGACAGCCGCAGCATCGCGAGCATCGTCGCGGGCTCCAGCGCCAGGTGCTCGCGCCGCACCTGGAGCCGGCCGTTCGACCGCACCAACCGGTAGAGCTGATACGCGACGCCCGCGCTGCGGCCCAGCGTGGTGGCCCACGCCGCGCCCACCACGCCCATCTCCGGGAACGGCCCCCACCCGAAGATGAGGCACGGCGCGAGCAGGATGTTGAGCCCGTTGGCCAGCATCAGCACGCGCATCGCGATGGCCGCGTCGCCCGCGCCCCGGAAGATGGCGTTGATGAGGAAGAGCAGCAGGATGCTCACCACGCCGCCCATCATCACGCGCGTGTAGCCCACGCCGTGCTCCAGCACCCACGGCGAGCCGCCGAGCGCCGCCAGGATGGGCCGGGCGAAGACGATGCCCGCCACCGCCAGCACCGTGGAGATGATCACCCCCAGGCCAATGGCCTGCACCGCCGTGCGCCCCGCCCGCTCGGCGTCCTTCTCTCCGATGCGGCGGGCCACCATCGCCGTGGCGCCGATGCTCAGGCCCATGCCGGCGGCGTAGATGAGGGTGAGGATGCCCTCGGTGAGCCCCACCGTGGCCACCGCCTCCGCGCCCAACCGGCCGACGAAGGCGACGTCCACCACGGCGAACACCGACTCCATGCACATCTCCAGCACCATGGGTACGGCGAGCAGGAAGATGGCCCGCCCGAGCGGCAGCCGTGTCAGGTCCTGTTCCGTGCCGTGCAGGGCCTCCTTCACCAGGGCCCACAGCCCCTTCTGTCCTGCGTCGGGGCTCGCCGTGTCCACGGGCGCGGGCGCCTGCGCGGGGCGGTCCGCCAGAGGTGTCTCTTCCACGGGTGAGGCCTTTCGAGAGCGAGGGGACTTCCTACCGCGAAACGCCCACACGTGGCGCCCAGCGACGCGGGCTTCCCACGCACCCTGCCACCGGCTCCTGACATCTGAAGGTGCCGCACCCACCCACTTCGAGCCAGCGAGCGAGCGTTGGCTGGCGGACGGCGGGTCGCGCCTCGGGACAACATGCCCCTGGGAGAGCCGGGAGTAGCTTGCTGCATCCCGATGAGTCCCTTACCCGCGACCGCTTCTCTCCTGCCCACCGCGGTAGGTCCTCATTTCACCCTGGCCTCGTCCGCGCGACTGCTGGGCACCACGCAAGTGGGGCCCGGGGCCGTCATCTCCCGCGGCGCCGTCGTGCGCTCGGTGGGAGGCTCCGTGACGTTGGGAGCCTTCTCCGCCCTGCGCGAGGACGCGGTGGTGGTGGGCACGCCCGAACGGCCCACCTCCATCGGCGAGAAGACCGTGCTCGGTCCGCGCTCGCTGGTGATGGGCGCTCGCGTGGGGTCGCTCTGCGACATCGGGGATGGCGCCATCCTGATGCCCGGCGTGACGCTGGGCGACCGATGTCTGGTGGGCGAGGGCACGGTGCTGCCGCCGGGCATGACGGTGCCGGACCAATCCGTGGTGCTGGGCCGGCCAGGACAGGTCCTGCGGATGCTCTCCTCCGAGGACCTCACCCACCTCCAGCAGCGCCGGGGCGGCGACCTGTCGCTGCCTGGCGCTCCATTGACTCCTTTCTCCGCGCGAGACCGCGCCGAGGACGCCCCCATGGGACAGCTGTATGCCTTTCGCGACCGCCACCCCTTCGTCCACCCCACCGCCACCCTCTTCTCCTCCGCGGAGGTGTCCGGCGACGTGGTCATCGGCGCGGGGGCCATCATTGGCGCGGGGGTGAAGATCACCGGCGACCTGAACGGCCCGGTGCGCATTGGCGCGCGGGTGCAGATCCTGGAGAACACGGTGCTGCACCTGCAGCCGGACACCATGCTGGTGCTGGATGAAGGCGTGGTGGTGGGCCCGGGCTGCGTGCTGCACGCGTGCAACCTGGGCGCGGGCACGGTGGTGGAGCCCGGCGCCATCCTCTGCGAGGGCAGCCACCTGGGGAAGGGCTGCCACGTGGCCGCCGGCAGCCTGGTGAAGGCGCGCGCGGTGTTCCCGGACTACGCGCTGGTGGAGGGCTTCCCCGCGGCGCAGGTGGGCACGCGCACGTCACCGCCGGAGCCGCCGCGCTGGGTGCTGCGGCCCGAGGACCTGCCGGGCCTGCGACGCATGGGGTGAGAGGATTTGCACGGGCCGTGCGCCCTCTGGCAGGGTCACGGCCATGGAACAGGTCAACTCAATCCTCGAGATCGCGGGCCCGCTGCTGCTGGGCCTCGCCTGTGGCGCGCTCTTCCGGAAGTTCATGTACCCGCGCATCCTCGCGAAGCTGGGGAGCCTGGCCTCCTGGGTGACCTCCACCGCCAACACGTGGGTGCTGCTGGTGCACCTCTGCATCGCGCTGGGCGTGGCGGCGGCGTGCCATGCGTCCAATGCGGCCGCGACGCTGATGTGGCTGCATGAGAACCTGCCCACGCCGCCCTTCGCGCTCACGCTGGGGCTGCTCCACGGGTTCTTCCTGGGGGCGACCTTCCTCTGCGGGTACTACGTGGCGCTGATTCCCTCCTCGGACTCCGAGGAGGCGCAGGCCGCCGGCGCGGTCTAGACCCAGAACACCACGTCGCGCTCGGCGTCCTCGGGGCCGGGGCCGTGCGCGCCCTCGCGCAGCCAGCGGCGGTACGCCTCGATGTCCGCGTGGTGCAGGTCCGCCTCCGTGCCCGAGTACACGCCGCCACCGGGGCCATCCGTCAGCCCCTGGCGCTGCGTCTCCATGATGCGGACGTCCTGCTGGATGACCTGCTGGGTGTACCAGCGCACCAGCGGCGTCAGCGCGCGGCCCACCCACGCACCCGGCACGTCCACCGGCAGCCGGTAGCTGATGGCCGTGTACACGAGCGTGTCCGTGGGCCCGATAGGCGTGCACTGTGAGTTGATGGCGAAGCCGCTGTCTCCCCACTGGTAGTCCACGCGCGTGACGTTGGGGACGATGAACTCATCCGTGTGCACGAGTGGCAGGCCGCGCGGATTGAACAGCCGGCCCAGGCCCGTGAGCGCGTCGTCCTCCTGGTGGTAGGTCATGCGCACCCGGCCCGCGTGACGCTTCACCGTGGAGGGGACCCGCTTGCGCGTGGGGTTGCGGAACCAGCCCCGGTGCACGAAGGACGTGTGCGGCACGTCCATGAAGTTCTCCACCAGATTCGTCACGCCGTTCGCGAAGCGCGTGACCATGAAGTAGACGGTCCAGCCGCGCTGGCCCCAGTAGGGGACGCGGAAGGGTTCCGCTCGGGCCTGGGTGACGTCCGCTCCCAGGTAGACGTAGACGAGCCCGTCCTGCTCCCGCGTGGGGAAGCGCGCGAGCCGTCCCAGCTCACAGGGCGCGGGCTTGAGTCCTTCGTGCGCGCAGGCGTGCGCGTCCAGCTTCTCTCCGCGCTGCGGAGGACCGAGCGCGGGGATCTCCACCACCGCGCCGGACGCGTCGTAGACCCAGCCGTGGTACGGGCAGCCGAGCTTCCCGTCGAACACGTCGCCCTTCGACAGGCGCGCATTGCGATGGAGGCAGCGGTCTCGCAGCGCGGTGGGTGCGCCGTCGGGTCCGCGGAAGAGGACCAGGCCCGTGCCGAACACGGTGCGCGCGATGGGCTTGTTCGCGGGCAGCTCCGTGGAGAGACACGCCACGTACCAGAAGTCCTTCAGCGCGCCGCAGCGGGCGAGGTCCGCCTCCGCGTCCAGGTCCACCGTCATGACGTCCCTCGTGTGAACCACTCCGTCCAGCCGGGCTGACGGTGCAGGTCCACGGGCTTGATGTCCCCCGCGCGCTGCCCCAGCTGGATGCACCGGGCTTCGTAGCGCCGGGCGCCCTGGGTCACTCGCACCGCGCGCACCGGACCGAGCTGTCCCAGCTCCCGTGCGTAGCGGTAGTGATGGCCTTCGCACAGGGCCTGCTCCACGTTCGCGGCCAGGGCGTCGGTGGGTGCGTCCGTCTCCAGGAACAGGCGGTAGGCGGGAGGCGTGCCCCACTCCGGCGCGAGCATGGCGAAGGTGGGACGGGTGGGGCCCAGCGCGGCGTCCAGCACCGTGCCTGCTCGCGCGGCGGAGAGCTTCTCGCCCACGAGGTCGGAGACCGCGTCGGCTCGGCAGAGGAAGCGCAGGCAGGGCGTCGCGTGCACGAAGCCCTCCACGCGGACGAGGTCCCCCAGCCGGTAGCGCAGCAGCCCGCCAGACGTGGAGAGGAGTACCGCGTAGGTGCGGCCCGCCGTCAGCTCGTGCGCCAGGAGCGGACGTGCTTCGGGCTTCTCTGGCTCCATGAATTCGAAGAAGTGGCTTCGGACCGCGAGCACCGGCGCGGGTGCTTCGAAGAGGGGCACCGTGATGACGCCCTCGGTGGCGAGCAGGCCCTTGCCCTGGACCTCGACGCCCGGGAAGCGGCGGCGTGCGGCCGCTACGGCGTGCGCCGCCTGGGCGTCCGTCCACATGCTCAGGAGCGCGAGCCCCGGCCACAGCGTGCGCGCGGAGGACAGCCCGTCACGCAGTCGCCGGGCGCTCGGGAGGTCCCGCACGCCCTGGAGCCCCTGCACGAGCGAAGTCCAGGTGGGATCCGAACCCACGGGCGCACCGTCCGCGTCGTGCTCCGGAGGCCGCAACGTGCCGCGCTCCAGGTCCTCCGCGAGCCGTTCCCCGTGCCGCTCCAGTGCGTCCATCAGCAGCGTGAGGAAGCTGGGGTTCCAGACGCTGATCAGCGACAGGCTCGAGCACCGCACGAGATACCACAGCGTCACGTAGCGGCACGGTTCAACGTGAGGAGCCTGACCCACCGCGCCCGGCACGGCGAAGACGCGCGAGAGCAGCGGCTGCAACGGGCGCGGGAACCACGCGCTGTCCTCCGCGGAGCCCACCGGGATGCCGCCCGAGGTCCGGTGCTGTCTCCGGCCCAGGGGAGAGATGGACCAGTAGCTGGGGCCCTCGCGCACGGCGGGGCGGCGCAGGAAGACCTCATGCAGCATGGGCGCGAGCGCGCGCTGGAACTCACGGAGCAGGCCCTGCGTCACCGGCACCCGCTTGGACGCGCCGGAGGAACCACCGGACAACTCGAAGCGCAGCACGGGCTCGCGAGTGAGGATCCGCGATTCTCCGCGCGCGATGCGCTCGACGTCTTCCGCCACCGTGTCCGGCGTGGTGATGGGCACCGCGTCCTGGAACTCCCGAGCCGTGCGGATGCGCCCGAAATGCGGCGCCCGGCCCGCCTGCACCGTGCCCTCCACGGCGCGGAGGATGCGCGCCAGGCACTCCGCCTGCGCGGCCTCCGGTTCGCGCAGCGCGTGACGGAAGCGCAGCGCGGACGGCGTCAGCGCCGCCATCGTGGCGGACAGCATCGCGCGGGACGTCAGCACGTCACGTCCCCACGCGGATCCGCGAGGCATCCCGCTCCCTGCGCGCCCAGCGGCGCAGCTGGCCCCAGACGCTTCGCGCCAGCGCCCTTGCCAGGTCCCAGCCTCGGATCTCCACCAGGCACACCAGCTCCTCGCCTTCGGCGTGGCCGGGGTTGCGCTCCGCGAAGTAGGCGATGTGCGGATGGGCCGCCGCGTCGCGGTCGATGGGCGAGACGCCGTCCCGCACCCGGTAGTGCGCGCCGTCGAAGCGCAGCGTGCCCTTCGACGCGTCGTACTGCGCACCGAACCACCGCGCCGCCAGCCCTTGCAGGAACTCCGAGCGCCCCTCCGGCGGCGTCCAGTCCCGGCGCGGATGCGTGCGCGGGAAGTAGTTCACCGCCAGCAGGTACGTCTTGTACCCGCCCGACAACAGCAGCCAGTACAGCGGCCTCCACGGCCGACGCAGCTTGCGCGCGAGCAACAGTCTCCCGAACACCACCTGCAACGTCTTGTGGCCCCACCAGTCCGGATGGATGACCGTGTCGCCCGAGTACAGCACCTCCACCCCGTCCTCCTCCGCCACCCGCACCGTGCTGAATCCCACCAACTCCCGCGTGCGCCGGGCGTGCAGCAGGAACACCCACTGCTTCGCGTCCAGGTCCGCGTGGAAGCGCTCGGCGCTCACGCCCACGTAGCAGCACTGCATCAGCGCGAGCATCCGCGCCCGGGTGCCGGCGTCCAGGTCCTCCCGCCGCACCGTCGTGCCCTTCATCGCGGAGAGCATCGCCTCAGCGCCCTCCCCGCATCGCCGTGGGCGAGGGAGGCTGACGCACCTCCTGATACCGGTCCGCCTCCAACGTCACCTCCTGCGGCTGGGCGCCATACCAGTGGATGACCGCCTTCACCGGCCCCGCGTGACGGCCCAGACCGAAGTGCAACCGGGGATCCGCCGACGCGGAGAAGCCGCCCATCAACCCCACCTCACGAACCTGCTCCACGCGCTGGCCGTTCTCCTCGTAGGACACCACCACGCGTGTGCCCACCGCGCTCCGGTGCGTGCCCTGGCCATTCCCCACCAGCGTCAGCCCCACGAAGTGTCCGTCCGGCCTCGCCTCCGAGGCGCTGGCGCGCAGCGTGTTGCGGTACAGCGACACCGGCGCGTGCTGGTTCGTGATCAGCACGTCCAGGTCGCCGTCGTCATCCAGGTCCGCCATCAACACGCCTCGCGAGTTGTCCGGCGCGTCGATGCCCACCTCCCTCGCCACGTCCACGAAGTGCCCCGGACGCGAGTCGCCCAGGTTGAGGTACACGCGGCGCGCCTCGTTCGGATAGAGCACGCGGCCCCGGATGTCGCCCCACTTGTCCGCGTACGTGTGCACCTCCGGGCCGGACTGCATCAGCTTGTGGTTCACGTACCAGTAGTCGTTGCGCTGTCCCGCCGGGATGCGCCACTTCTCCGCGTCCAGGCGCGCGTCCACCATGCCGTTGGCCTGCACCAGGTCCGGCCACCCGTCGGCGTCCAGGTCCCCCGCCGCCGCGCCCCAGCCGAAGCGGCGCTCGTTCAGCGCGCCCCGGAACGTGGCCTCGTCCTGGAAGCGCGGCACGAACGCGTCCTCGCCCGGCCCCACCATCCACAACAGGCTTCCCTCCGCCTGCAACGAGTGGTGCACGTTGGACACGTACACGTCCAACCAGCCGTTGCGGTCAAAGTCCGCCACGCTCGCGTTCATGCCCTTGTACGTGTCGCGGCCAATCTCCCCGAAGCGCGTCCCCACCAGGTGGCGGAAGTGCCGGCCGCCCTCGTTCAGGTAGACGTCGTCCGGGCCGAAGTCGTTGGCCACGTAGAGGTCCGTCCACCCGTCCTGGTTCAGGTCCACCGTGCTCACCGCGAGCGACCAGTGCGTCTCCTTCAGCCCCAGCGCGTCCACGTCCTGCTTCTCGAACGTGCCGTCCCCCCGGCCCCGGTAGAGCGCGTTCTTCCCGCCGTTGCTCGCGTTGTGCCAGCCGTCATGCATGAAGCGCAGCATGCGGCGGTCGCCCGCGTACTCCGGCTCCGGCAGCTTGAAGAGGTTGAGCGGCGGCGCGGGCTCCGGGTAGTCCGGCAGGTGCGTCGTCATCGCGTTGAGCACCAGCAGGTCCAGGTGCCCGTCGCGGTCGTAGTCCAGGAACGTGAGCCCCAGGCTCACCGCGTGGTCCGTCACGCCCGCGGCGTCCGTCACGTCCTCGAAGCCCGCCGAGCCCGTCTCGCGCAGCGTGTTGCGCAAGAGGCGCACCGGCCCGAAGGCCACCGCCACCGCGAGGTCCAGGTCCCCGTCCCCATCCCAATCCACGAACGTCCCGCCGCCCGCCAGGCCCTCTTCCTTGTAGCGGGTGGCGAAGCGCTCCAGCGCGAGCACGGGGACGCGCTCGAAGCGCAGGCCGCCCAGGTTGCGGTACAGGCCCGCGTGGTGCTCCGGCGTGCCCAGCGGGTGCGTGAGGAACAGGTCCAGCTTGCCGTCCCCGTCGAAGTCACCGGTGGCCACCGCGTCGCCTACGGCCACCAGCCACTTGGCGACATGGGCCACGCGCGGATCCAGCTCCTCCAGCGTGTGCCCCATCTGGGAGCCCAGGCCCGCCTGCTGGAGGTCCTGCGCATCCAGGTGGAACGCGAGCGGCGCCTGCCGCTCCCCCTGCGCCGCGGACACCGCGTAGCCCGAGGCCAGCACCGCCCCGAGCCCCCCCACCACGCCCACGCGCTTGAGCATGTCCGGGGCCAGCAGCCCGCGCAGCGACGCGCCCCGGGTGCGCCACAGCTCGCGCGCGTGCATGTACACGAAGCGGCAGGTGGCCACGGTGAGCGCCGCGTAGAAGAACGTGTAGACGCTCTCCTTCAGGTGCAGCACCAGGTCCACGCAGGTGATGGCCAGCGCCACCAGCACCTGGGCCTTCGGCTTCGCGGGCGACGTCGCCGGGTCCGTGAGCATGTAGAAGACGAAGATGAAGAACGACGGCGCGCCCAGCGTGCCCAGGAACAGCACCTCCGGTGGCAGGTGGTGGCGGAGGATGAACGCTCGCAGCGCCGTCTGGAGCGCGTAGAAGGACAGGAAGCTGATCACCAGCCAGCCTCGTCCCACCCGGAAGAAGAACAGCACCATCGCCGCCATCACGATGAAGGCCGACAGCGCGACCTCGCCGTTCGCCCACTGGTAGGCGGGCGCGGCGGTGATGAGCTCGCGCGTGGTGAGCAGCGACACGGCCACCGCGAACATCGACGGGTTGAAGACGTGCCGCCCCTGGAAGGTCAGCACGTACTTGGACCCGATGGCCAGCCACACCGGCAGCCACAACAGCGTGCTCGCGTGCGAGTAGTTCAAGAGCAGCGCCAGCGAACAGCACGAGATGTACGCGGACAGCGGCAGCTCCTTGCGCCGCTTGAGCACCCAGCCCAGGACCGCGTCCAGCAGCGTGCCGGAGACCACCAGGAAGGCCATCTGCCCGGGGCTGCGGTTGAAGCCGAAGAAGGTGAAGCCCAGCACTCCGTAGAGCGTGAGCAGCGCCGCGAAGGGCAACCTCGGGTCGTTCCAGCGGGGGAAGACCCAGCCGCCCCACTCCACGCGCGTACCCGCGAGGGCCGGCTGCGTTGGCACATCCACACTCATGATTGACCGTCCCGGTGCACGCGCGGAGCGTGCCGTGCCCGTCCCCGGGTGTCCAATCCCCACGGGGCTTGCGTCCGGCGGCCATGCGTGGAGTCCTGGCGCCCGATGTCCTCTCCCCTGCCTCGCCGCGCGGCGGTGCCTCGCGAGCTGCTTGTTCCCGCCACCCCCGAGGGCCTGCTGCGCCTGGCGGCCGTGGAGTGGGCGGGGATGGCCTTGGGATGGGCGGTCATGGCTTGGGCGCCTCCGGTGTTCATGCCGCTGGCGGTGCTCGTCGTCGCGGGACGGCTGCACGCGCTGGGCGTCCTGCTTCATGACGCGGTCCACCTGCCTTCGCGAAGGCGCGAATGGCGACTGTGTCTGCTGGAGGCCGTCGCGGGATATCCCATCGCGTCCACGCTGGCGGCGATGCGCTACCACCACCTCCGCCACCATCGCGACGCGGGCCTGCCGTCGGATCCGTACCGCAAGCCTCCGGACGGAGGGCGCCTGCGCACGGCGTGGCGCTGGTTCCTGCTCCTGAGCGTCATTCCCGGCTGGGTGCTGCGCGGACCGGTGGGGCTGTGCGCGTGGGCGCTGCCTTCGCTGCGCACGGCGTATGCGCGCGTGTTCCTGCAGGACCGCTCCGGGCGGGTGCTCGCGCGAGACGCGGAGGTGGCGGCGTGTGCTCGGGTGGAGGCGGGGCAGGTGCTGTTCCACCTGGGCGTGGTGGCGCTGGCCGTGCGGTGGCCCTCCGCGGTGCTGTGGGGGTATGGGATTCCCCTGCTGGTGGCGTCCGGGTTCAACGCGCACCGGTTGCTCTCCGAGCACACCGCCGCATCCGTGCACGGGCGGACCTTGGAAGATGTCTTCGCGTGCACGCGCGACCATGGGCTCGGGTGGTGGGGGTGGCTGGGATTGGCGCCCCGGCACATCGGGATGCACGTGGTGCATCACCTGCATCCGCAGGTGTCCCTCACGCACCTGCCCCGGCTTCGCGCGTGGTACGTCGCACGGTTTCCCCACCACTATCCCCGTTCCTCCTGATGCTCACTTCGACGACGCGGGTGATGTTGGTCGTGGCGCTGCTCGTGTGCGCGAGCGTGGCGGTGGCGTTCCGGCGCAGACAGAACGCGCAGGGAGGCCGGGGTGGGCGCATCTCCGGGCCGAAGCTGGCGTGGCTGCTGTACGCGGTGTTCCTGTGGTTCATCGTGTGCCCGCTGGTGGCGCTGGATGCGTCCGTGCCGATGGAGGCGCGCGTCGTGCTGGGGGCGTTCGCGGTGTCCATGTGGCTGCGCGGCGCCGCGGAGCTCTACATGCTCTACGTGTCGCGCAACTGGCGGCCGCCGTATGGCGTGGGCCACGACCTGGGCTGCATCGCGCTGGTGGGGGCGGGGCTCGCGTACACCGGGGAGAAGTGGGCCGGGGTGCTGGATGGGCGCGACGTGTGGGCGCTGGCGCTGGTGGGGTTGGTGCTGGTGAGCCTGGGGGTGGAGGTGGCGTATGCGGCGCTGTTCCACCAGGCCGTGGAGGGACGCACCACCGGCGAGGACGGCGTGTGGTTCGCGGACGCGGAGCAGGAGCGGTTCCGGCGCATCAACCGGCTGACGCTGGCGTTCAACGTGCCGCTGTATGGGGCGCTGGCGGCGTGGCTGGTGATGGGGATGCGGTAGTCACACCACGGGCTGGCGCCAGGCCTTGGACAGGTGGCCGGGGCGGGACTGGTTGAAGCGGTGGATCAACTCCTCCCGGCCGTGCTCCAGCAGGTACGTGAGCTCGCGGGGCATGAGGGTCTTCACGGTGACGAGCCGGACCTGTCCGTCTGGCATCGTGAAGTGGGTGGGGAGCGTGGGGGTGTCCATGCCCAGGAGCACGGCCACGCGGCCCTCTTTCGTCAGGAGCGGTTCGGGCAGGTGCGCGCCGTCCACTTCCATGGAGAGGAGGCCGGTCCTCGCGGGTTCGCGCAGGTGTTCGTGGCCCACGAGTTCGTTGGCGATGCGCTCCAGCAGCGTCACGGGCCATTTGGCCTGCGGCTCATCGGTTTCCAGCGCGAGCTCCAGGCCGAAGCCCACGGAGGGCTCCACGGTGTCCACGAAGAAGTCGGAGAGGCCGTCCGTCACGAAGAGGGCACGTCCTTCGGGGCGGTGGATGACGCGCCAGACCTGGCGCCTCGCGGGCCAGCCTCCTCCGACGACGATGGGGAGGATGGCGTTTTCATCCAGGGTGCCCAGCGTGCGCCAGAACGCGGTGCGGGCTGTTTCGGTCCGTTCGTAGAGCGCTTGAAGTTTGCGGCGGTGCTCGCGTTCCTCAGGGCTGATGGCACCCGGGCCCGTGACCTCCCGGAACTTCACTCCTGTGACATTCGCGTGCTCCAGCGCATCCTTGATGTCTTCGGAGACGATGAGAGCGACAGTCCACCCCCAGGCGCGGAAGACCTTGGCATCGCCCACTTTCGTCGGATCGATGCGCATGCCCGCGACGTCCCTGTATTTCCCTACCTTCTCTGGACGCCCATCTTCAGGCTTCCAATACAGCACCTCTTCGGAAGCCTCGTCGTCGATGCACCTGACGAGACGGAGCACGTTGACGAGGAAGTACGGTCCAGGCTCCGACGCAATCGTTACTGGGAACAGCTGAAGATCATCTGGAGCGAGCCTGCTCAGGATGGCTGCCGCATCCGCAAGAACGACGGGCGCCAGACCGATGCCTGCCAGCGTGAATCCCAATGCCAGACCGGCATGGTCGACCGGAATCTTCAAGGGCGATTCCAAGCCGACGGCTTCACCCTTCCTGAACATCCATGGATTGGCGACCTCCCGGCCGGACGCATCAATGGGATCGCCCAGCGACCACCGACCGGGAACATGCAGATCATCGATCAGCTCGAAATACCGCATTGCCACGAGAGACTCCCGCTCAGCTATGACTTCGTGACCCACTTATTGAGCGTCGTGCTCGTGTTCAAGATGTCGCTGGCGAGCCGACGAAGCTCGTTGGTGAGCGCTTCGCGGCACTGATGGATGCTGCCACAATCTTCCATTGCTTCGTTCAGTCGGGAGAGCACTCTTTGATGGTACGCCTCGGGATGAGGTCCCTTGTGGCCTGGGACACGGACTTTGTTCGCGGGATCATCCAGGGACATCCCTGCTCGATCGAAGAGCCTCTGGAACTGGGGCGACCACGGCCCACCGTTGTGCGTTGCCTCCCACCACTTGTTCGTGGCGATGTGGTGCTCGTGGACGTCGACCGGTGCCGGGACGTTCGGTCCCTTCGTGCCCATCGCCACTGCGTTGGGCGCCAGCGCGATGGTCACCTCTCCGCTCGCGGACACCGCGACCGCTGAGACTTCCGCCGCGGCCACCAGCCGGAAGCCTCCCTGCTCCGCTCCCACCAGCGCGGCCTGTGCTGAACCGGGCAGTGTCGCGACCCTCGACGCCAGCGTCTGCGCCGTGCTTCCCAGCGCGGCCATCGCCAGCATCACGAAGGCCCTTGCCGCCTGCTTCCCCATCACCTCGCCGTACTTCTCTCCCGCGCTCCGGATGCCGTCGAACGTGTCCGCGTCCCTCACCTCCGCCGCCAGCACCCTCCAGCCCTGGATGAGACTCCACACCGTGTCCCAGCCCAGGTATGCAATCAGCGCCACCGTGAGCGTCGCCGCCACTCCCTTCGACAACAGCGGCTCCGGCACCAGCCACAGGCTGAAGTACACCGCCCCTGTCATCACCAGCAGCGACACCGTCGCCTCGGGGTCCACCATCCCCTCCAGGGCTTCGGCCGTCTCCTCCCATACCGAGTCCAGCGCGATGCGGAAGGCCAGCGCCCGCTTGCCCTCCTCATCCAGCGTCAGCCCCCGCTCCAACAGGTGCAGGCAGTCTCCGGACAGCCGCTTGCGCACGCACCAGCGTCCATAGGCGGCCTCCAGCTCCGAGCCACCTTGCGACACGCGAACGCTGTTCACGGACACGACTCCCAACGAGGCTCGTGGACGCTTCGGCACCGGCGCACCGCGCGCCAGGGTCCGCACCGTCTCCTCGAAGGTGTCGCCGTCCAGTGACACGGGCCGTGTCTCCGTGCGCGGTGTGTACTCACGCGCCGGGCCTTCTCCCGTGTCCAACCGCCACGTCCGTGACGTCGCGCAACCTGTCACGAACAGCAGCCACATCACGCACAGCCAGCGCAGCGACATGGACTGCCTCCGGGTCTGGGCTACTACACCACGGGCTGGCGCCAGGCCTTGGACAGGTGGCCGGGGTGGGACTGGTTGAAGCGGTGGATCAACTCCTCCCGGCCGTGCTCCAGCAGGTACGTGAGCTCCCGGGGCATGAGGGTCTTCACCGTGACGAGCCGGACCTGTCCGTCTGGCATGGTGAAGTGGCCTGGGAGGGTGGGGGTGTCCATGCCCAGGAGCACGGCGACCCGGCCCTCTTTCGTCAGGAGGGGTTCGGGCAGGTGCGCGCCGTCCACTTCCATGGTGAGGATGCCGGTCCTCGCGGGCTCACGCAGGTGTTCGTGGCCCACGAGCTCGTTGGCGATGCGCTCCAAGAGAAGTTGCTGCCAGCTCTTCGCCACGTTCTCCACGGGCTCATCCGTCTCGAGCGCGAGCTCCAGGCCGAAGCCTATCGATGGCTCGGCCTTGTCAGAAAAGTAGTTGGAGAGGCCATCCGTCACGAAGAGCATTCGGCCTTCGGGGCGGTGGATGACGCGCCAGACTTCACTTCTCGCCGGCCAACCGCCTCCGACGACGATGGGGATGACGAAGTTGTCGTCCATGGCGCCCAGCGTGCGCCAGAAGGCTTCACGGGGTTTCGTGGCTCGCTCGTAGAGGGCCTGGAGCTTGCGGTTGTGTTCCCGCTCCTCTGGGCTGACTTCGCTGGGACCGGTGACCTCCCGGAATGCCATCCCCGTGGCACCCGAGCGCTCCAGAGCATCCTTGATGTCCTCGGAGACAACGAGCACGACAGTCCAGCCCCAGGGCCGGAAGACCTTGGCATCTCCCACTTTCGTCGTGTCGATGCGCATGCCGTAGACGGCTCGATATGTCCCAGTGAGTTCTGGTCGCTCATCCTCTGGCAACCAGTACTTCACCTCGGCGGATTGCTGATCATCAATGCATCGAATGGTCCGTGTCGCGACGAGGATGAAGTAAGGGTCGGACTGTCCTTCGACTTCGACGGGGATGAGCTGCACGTCGTCCGGCGCCAGTTCCAGGAAGACACTCGCGACGCGTTTGTGGACGACAGGTGTCCCGCCCACACTCGACGTCGAGAAGTCTTGAACCACGCCCGGATGGCTAACGGGAATCGTCAGGCGCTCATGGACCTGGACCGCGCAGCCATCCGCGAACTGCCAGATGTCATCGATCTCTTGCCCCTGGGCGTTCGTTGCCTCGCCTGGAAGCCAGCGGTCATGAATCTCCATGTCGTCGAGAAGTTTGAAGTACCTCATTGGGGTTCACCTTCCCGGGCGTCAGGGCTGTGTGACGAGCAAGTTGAGCCGACTGTTCTGTGTAGAGATCTCCGAGCCCAGCGACTCGAGTTCCTTCACAAGCGCCTTACTGCACGACTGAATGCTCCTGCATCTTCCCAGTGCCCTGCGCAAGCGTTCGTAGACTTCTTCATGGTACGCCTGAGGATGCGGACCTCTATGTCCAGGGACGCGGACTTTGTTCGCGGGATCATCCAGGGACATGCCCGCACGGTCGAAGAGTTCCTGGAACTTGGGTGACCAAGGTCCTCCATGATGCGTTGCCTCCCACCACTTGTTCGTGGCGATGTGGTGCTCGTGGACGTCGACCGGTGCCGGGACGTTCGGTCCCTTCGTGCCCATCGCCACTGCGTTGGGCGCCAGGGCAATGGTCACCTCTCCGCTCGCGGACACCGCGACTGCTGAGACTTCCGCCGCGGCCACCAGCCGGAAGCCTCCCTGCTCCGCTCCCACCAGCGCGGCCTGTGCTGAACCGGGCAGTGTCGCGACCCTCGACGCCAGCGTCTGCGCCGTGCTTCCCAGCGCCGCCATCGCCAGCATCACGAAGGCCCTTGCCGCCTGCTTGCCCATCACCTCGCCGTACTTCTCTCCCGCGCTCCGGATGCCGTCGAACGTGTCCGCGTCCCTCACCTCCGCCGCCAGCACCCTCCAGCCCTGGATGAGACTCCACACCGTGTCCCAGCCCAGGTACGCAATCAGCGCCACCGTCAGCGTCGCCGCCACTCCCTTCGACAACAGCGGCTCCGGCACCAGCCACAGGCTGAAGTACACCGCTCCTGTCATCACCAGCAGCGACACCGTCGCCTCGGGGTCCACCATCCCCTCCAGCGCTTCGGCCGTCTCCTCCCATACCGAGTCCAGCGCGATGCGGAAGGCCAGCGCCCGCTTGCCCTCCTCATCCAGCGTCAGCCCCCGCTCCAACAGGTGCAGGCAGTCTCCGGACAGCCGCTTGCGCACGCACCAGCGCCCGTAAGCGGCCTCCAGCTCCGTGCGCCCTTGCGACACACGAACGCCCTGCACGGACACGATGCGCGGACGTTGTGCCCTGGGATTCAACAGCCGGAGCGAGGCCGGCGCACTTCGCGCCAGCGTTCGCACCGTCTCCTCGAAGGTGTCGCCGTCCAGTGACACGGGCCGTGTCTCCGTGCGCGGTGTGTACTCACGCGCCGGGCCTTCTCCCGTGTCCAACCGCCACGTCCGTGACGTCGCGCAACCTGTCACGAACAGCAGCCACATCACGCACAGCCAGCGCAGCGACATGGACTGCCTCCGGGTCTGGGCTACTACACCACGGGCTGACGCCAGGCCTTGGACAGGTGGCCGGGGGGGGACTGGTTGAAGCGGTGAAGCAGCTCCTCCCGGCCGTGCTCCAGCAGGTACGTGAGTTCCCGGGGCATGAGGGTCTTCACCGTGACGAGCCGGACCTGTCCGTCTGGCATCGTGAAGTGGCCTGGGAGGGTGGGGGTGTCCATGCCCAGGAGCACGCCCACGCGGCCCTCTTTCGTCAGGAGGGGTTCGGGCAGGTGCGCGCCGTCCACTTCCATGGAGAGGAGGCCGGTCCTCGCGGGTTCGCGCAGGTGTTCGTGGCCCACGAGCTCGTTGGCGATGCGCTCCAGCAGCGTCACGGGCCATTTGGCCTGCGGCTCATCGGTTTCGAGTGCGAGTTCCAGGCCGAAGCCCACGGAGGGCTCCACGGTGTCCACGAAGAAGTCGGAGAGGCCGTCCGTCACGAAGAGGGCGCGGCCTTCAGGGCGGTGGATGACGCGCCAGACCTGGCGCCTCGCGGGCCAGCCGCCCCCGACGACGATGGGGAGGATGGCGTTTTCATCCAGTGTGCCCAGCGTGCGCCAGAAGGCTTCACGGGCCGTTTCGGTCCGTTCGTAGAGCGCTTGGAGTTTGCGGCGGTGCTCGCGCTGTTCCGGGCTGACTTCGCTGGGGCCCGTTACTTCCGTGAACACCATCCCCGTGGCACCAGAGCGCTCCAGAGCATCCTTGATGTCCTCGGAGACAATGAGCACCCCCGTCCAGCCCCAGGGGCGGAAGACCTTGGCATCGCCCACTTTCGTCGTGTCGATGCGCATACCCATGACGGACCTGTATCGCCCGGTCTTCTCCGGCCGCCCGTCTTCAGGCTTCCAATACAGCACCTCCGCTGACTCCTGATCATCGATACATCGAATGGTCCGCGTCGCGACGAGAATGAAGTAAGGCTCGGACTGTCCTTCGACCTCGACCGGAATGACCTGCACCTCGCCGGGCGCCAGCTCGCTGAACACGCTGGCGACCCTCCGATGAACAACCGGCGCGGCACCCACGCTCGTCGTGGAGAAGTCGACGACCCTTCCTGGATGACCGATGGGGATCCGTAGAGGCTCATTGACCTGGACAGGGCATCCATCCGCGAACTGCCAGATGTCATCGATCTCCTGGCCCTGACCATTCGTGGCTTCACCTGGCAGCCAGCGGTCCATCAATTCCATGTCGTCAAAGAGCTCGAAGTACCGCATCGGGATCACTCTTTTTTGCGTCAGGGTTGGGTAACAAGCAGGTTGAGCGGGGTGTTCTGCGTGGAGATCTCCTGCCCCAGGGATTGAAGCTCCTCTACCAGTGACTCCCTGCAGGTCAGGATGGTTCTGCACCGCCCCAAGGCGTCACGCAGTCTCTTGTAGACTGCCTTATGGTACGCCTCCGGATGAGGCCCTTTATGTCCGGGAACGCGGACGGTGTTCACCTCGTCATCCAGGGACATCCCCGCGCGGTCGAAGAGCTTCTGGAACCTGGGGGACCATGGGCCACCGTTGTGCGTCGCCTCCCACCACTTGTTCGTGGCGATGTGATGCACCCGGACTTCGACAGGCGCGGGGACGTTCGATCCCTTCGCGCCCATCGCCACGGCGTTGGGTGCCAGGGCAATGGTCACCTCTCCGCTCGCGGACACCGCGACCGCGGAGACCTCCGCCGCGGCCACCAGCCGGAAGCCTCCCTGCTCCGCTCCCACCAGCGCGGCCTGTGCTGAACCGGGCAGTGTCGCGACCCTCGACGCCAGCGTCTGCGCCGTGCTCCCCAGCGCCGCCATCGCCAGCATCACGAAGGCCCTTGCCGCCTGCTTCCCCATCACCTCGCCGTACTTCTCTCCCGCGCTCCGGATGCCGTCGAACGTGTCCGCGTCCCTCACCTCCGCCGCCAGCACCCTCCAGCCCTGGATGAGACTCCACACCGTGTCCCAGCCCAGGTACGCAATCAGCGCCACCGTCAGCGTCGCCGCTACTCCCTTCGACAGCAGCGGCTCCGGCACCAGCCACAGGCTGAAGTACACCGCCCCTGTCATCACCAGCAGCGACACCGTCGCCTCGGGGTCCACCATCCCCTCCAGCGCTTCGGCCGTCTCCTCCCATACCGAGTCCAGCGCGATGCGGAAGGCCAGCGCCCGCTTGCCCTCCTCATCCAGCGTCAGTCCCCGGTCCAACAGGTGCAGACAGTCTCCGGACAGCCGCTTGCGCACGCACCAGCGTCCATAGGCGGCCTCCAGCTCCGAGCCACCTTGCGACACGCGAACGCTGTTCACGGACACGACGCCCAACGAGGCTCGTGGACGCTTCGGCACCGGCGCACTTCGCGCCAGCGTTCGCACCGTCTCCTCGAAGGTGTCGCCGTCCAGTGACACGGGCCGTGTCTCCGTGCGCGGTGTGTACTCACGCGCCGGGCCTTCTCCCGTGTCCAACCGCCACGTCCGTGACGTCGCGCAACCTGTCACGAACAACATCCACAGCACGCACCACCCGCGCGCTGGCATGTTCGTTTCCGCTCAGCTGCGCAGCGCCACTCCCAGCTCCGCGTCTCCGTGCAACAGCCAGGTCCTGGCCGCGGACTCCTGCCAGAAACGGCGGAGGATCTTGTCCGTCCCGCTCCCGGAGGCCACCCGGTTCAACTGCAACGCGACGATCTGGTTCTGCACCAGCTCCGCCACCCGCGTCACCCCCGAGCGCAGCCCGTACTCCTGCACACGCTTGATGAGATCCGCCGCCTCCGGCGACGCCGGCCGGAACGTGCGCAGGTCCGCTTCAATCTTGATGGGCTGCCCCGCCACTTCATCCGTCGCCGCTCGCAGGTCCTGCACGAAGCGCTGCATCTCCTCCAGCCGGATGTAGCCCTCCAGCGCGAAGCTCACGATGGATTCCGCTCGGTCCACGTCGATTCGGTACATCGAGGCCCCCTGCGTGAGATTGCGTCAAACCCTTCTCTCGCATCAGACGTCCACGTGCCAACGTCCGGAGGGATGAGGCCCCTATTCAAGACTCCACGCCCACCTGCTCCAGAAGGAGGGCCAGCCCTCGCGCCGCCGCGGCCTGCCGCACCTGGCGCCGGTCCCCTTCGAACCGGTGACGCTCCACCACCGCCGGCCTCCCCCGCCGCTGCACCGCGATGAACACCAGCCCCACCGGCTTCGCCTCCGTCCCGCCTCCAGCGTTCGCGCGGACAGCGCATGATCCATCGCCCGGAGCAGCAGTTCGTCCTTCGGCGTGCGCATGCGACCTCCCCGCGGAACCCTGGCCGTGGTGTCCGCTCGACATGAAAAA
>NZ_RAWM01000081.1 GCF_003668875.1 Corallococcus interemptor
GCGTTGGGTGGGGCTGGGGGTGGTGCTGGCGCTCCTGGTGACGGGGGCCTCGGGGTGCAAGGACTCCGGTCCCGCCCCTGGCACGCCGCCTCCGGGTGACCGGCACGACGAGCCGCCCCTCAACAACAACGACGCGGGCGTCGCCGGTCCGGACGGCGGCATCATCGTTCCCGAATATGACGCCGGCACTCCCGAGGAGGAGCCGGACGCGGGCACGCTGCCCGACGGCGGCAGCGCGCTGCCCGAGCGGGACCCGGACGCCGTCCACAAGGAGAACCAGAAGAAGGGCACCACGGGCTGGCGCATCGACAAGAACGCCAACAGCCGGGAGATTGAAGGCTACGCGCTGAAGGCCACCCTCAAGCAGGGCGAGTCGCTGCGCGTCGCGGTGTCCCTCTCCGAGGAGCGCAAGTTCAGCTGGTTCGTCTACCGCCTGGGCTACTACGGCGGCGTGGGCGCCCGGGAGGTCGCGCGCGGAGGCCCGGTCCAGGGCACGCGGCAGGCGGACTGTCCCGCGGATCCGGGCACGGGCATCATCGCCTGTTCCTGGTCCCCCACGCTGGAGATCCCCATTGGCGAGGACTGGGTGCGCGGCGTGTACGTGGTGAAGCTCGTGCGCGACGACCGGCCGTCGCGCTACGTGCCCTTCTACGTGCGGGACGCCAACCCGCGCGCGGAGGTCGCGGTGCTCATCCCCACCTCCAACTGGGCCGCGTACAACACCTGGGGCGGCACCAGCCTCTACGATGATCAGAAGGGCGTGATGAAGGCGCACGGCGTCGCGCGCGCCTTCCAGTCCTCCTACGACCGGCCCTACTACCGGGGCCAGGGCTCCGGGCACCTGATGACGGACGACCTGAGCCTCATCACCTGGCTGGAGTCGCAGGACCTGGACGTGGGCTACTTCACCGACGAGGACATGGACGAAAGCTACGACTTCCTTCGCGGCGCGAAGGTGTTCGTGATGTCCGGCCACGACGAGTACTGGTCCGCCAGGCAGCGCGACCACGCGGACCGCGCGCTGTCGGAAGGGCGCTCCATCCTCAACCTGGGCGCGAACAACGCCTACTGGCAGGTGCGCTTCGAGCCCGCGGCGGACGGCCGCGAGCGCCGCGTCGTCACCTGCTACAAGGGCGCGCCGGAGGACCCGTACCGGGATCAGCGCAGGACGGTGAAGTTCCGCGACCTGCCCGCGCCCCGTCCGGAGAACGCGCTGCTGGGCGTGCAGTTCGCCGCGCGCTGGCACCAGTGGCCCTTCCCCACGGTCATCACCAACCCGGAGCACTGGATCTTCAACGGCACGGGCCTCAAGGCCGGGGACACGCTGTGGATGGCCAACGGCTACGAAGTGGATCAGCTGGTGACCAACGGCCGCCAGCCCGCTGGCCTGGACGTGCTCGCGGAGTCGCCCATGCTGTCACTCCAGGGCGGCTTCGGCTTCTCGCACATGGTGGTGCGCAAGCAGGGTGACGCGTACGTGTTCTCCTCGGGCAGCATCGACTTCGTGCAGAAGCTGGCCGGGGTGGGGGACCGCGTGGCGGATCCGCGCGCGGGCCGCATCGTGGCCAACGTGCTCTACAAGGCGCTGGGCCGGAAGGTGCCGGGCGACCTGGTGAAGTTCCAGCCTCCCGCGGCCGCGACGCCCATGGGGCCCTTCGCCGCGTCCGTGACGACGGTGGCGGGACAGCCCGGCAAGCGCTGCCACTCGGGCACGAAGGTGGCGGCGGACGAGCTGGGCGCGCCGCTCGCGGTCGCCGTGCTGCCGGATGGCGGCTGGGCGGTGGCGGACTCGCTGGCCAACGCGGTGAAGCGCGTGTCGCCGGACGGGAAGATCCGCACGGTGCTCACCAACCTCGCGGGCCCCATGGGCATCGCCGCGGACGCGCTGGGCAACATCTACGTCTCCGACACGGAGAACGCGGTCATCCGCCGCATCACCCCGGACGGCCGCGCGGAGGTGTTCGCGGGCACCACGTGGGGCTACCAGGACGGCCCCGCGCTGTCGGCGGCCTTCAACCAGCCCGCGGGCCTGTCCTTCACGCCGGACGGCACGGCGCTGCTCGTGGCGGACCTGAACAACAGCGTCATCCGCCGCATCGACATGGTGACGCCCGGCAACCCGGTGACGACGCTCCAGGGTGACTGGCTCTACCGTCCCTCCGCGGTGGTCCAGGCGGTGGATGGCTCCGTCTACGTCGTGGAGAGCGGCATGGCGCGCGTGGTGCGCGTGCGCGACGGCGTCACCACCGTGATGGCGGGCTCCACGCCCGGCTTCCGCGACGGGGACCCGAAGGACGGCCAGCTGCTGCCGTACCTGGGCCTGGCGCTGCTGGCGGACGGCTCGCTCGCCATCTCCGACCCCGGCAACTACCGCGTGCGCCGGCTCACCTTCAACGCGTCCGGCGAGCCGCAGAAGCTGACCACGCTCGCGGGCAGCGGCCGCTACGGCGCGGACGACGGCGCGGGCCGGGACGCCCAGCTGGTGCTGCCCGCCGGGCTCGCGGTGGGGCCGGACGGCACGCTCTACGTGGCGGACGCTGGCAACTCGCTGGTGCGCGCCATCCAGCGCTGATCAGCGGCCCGGGCCGCGCATGCCGCCCATGGGCGGCGGCGCGTCCATCTCCTGCCGCGTGCGCCGCCGGTCCGGGGTGTCGCGCGGCAGCTCCACGAAGGTGCACATCTCGCAGAGCCGGCTGTAGATGCGCTCGCCCACGCGCTCGCGCAAAAGCTCCGCGTCCTTCATGGCGCTCCTCGCGTCGTCCGTGGTGCGGTAGCCCGAAGGCGCGCTGCTGCGCGCGCCCTTGCGCTCCGGCTCCAGCGAGTAGTTCGTGGCGAAGAGCGTCGTGCGCCCCGCGTTGTAGCGCCGGGCGATGAGCTCATCGAGCGTCTCCATCTCGAAGGGGCTGCCGCGCCCCTTGCCCAGCTCGTCGATGGCGAGCACCTCCACCTCCGACAGCGGCCCGATGATCTCCCCGCCGCTCTTGCCGTCCTGGAAGCCGCGCCGGATGGTCGCGTAGAGGAGGGAGATTTCGACGTAGCGGGACTTCACGCCCATCTCCAGCACCAGGTGCCCCAGCGTCGCCGCGAGCAGGTGCGTCTTGCCCGTGCCCACCGGCCCGCTCAGCACGAAGCCCTTGTTGGTGGCGCCCTTCACGTACTGGTTGGCGAAGTGCATCGCCACGCCGCGGCCGCGGTCCTGCGACTCGTTGAAGGGCCGGTAGTTGTCGAACGACGCGTGCGCCATGACGCCCGGCATCTGCACGTCGTTGTAGAGCGCCACGCGCGTGCGCCGCAGCGTGCACACGCACGGCTCCAGCACCTCGTACGTCCGGGGGCCCACCTTCGCGCTGAAGGTGCCTTCCTTCTGCACCAGCCGGTGCCCGCGTCCACCGCACATCGGGCAGTCCACCGAGCACGCACACACCCGCGCGGTCGCGAGCTCACCGCGCCGCTCGATGAGGTACGTCCGCCCGCCGCACTGCCCACACGCCTCGCCGTTCGCCTTGGCAGCCATCGCCCCTGCCATAACACCGTCACCCCTGGCCGTCAGCCCACTGCCCATCCGTTCAGGCGCGAGAAGGGGGAACAACCCCTCAGGTCTCCTTCATGTCCAGCCGCCGTCTGACGGCTGCCTGGAGCCGGAAGCGCCGGGCCACACGCCGCGCGCGGGCCGTCATCAGCTGCTGTTCACCGGTGCGCGCATCGCGCCACACCGAGCGTCGCTCCGGGAAGGGCAGGGCGCGGAGCAGCGCCATCAGCGCCCAGGCCTCCTGCTGATCCATCGCCGAGGGCTCGCGCGGCACGCACGCGAGCACCGTGTCCAGCAGCCGGTGCACCCGGGGCGCCAGCGCGGCTTCGCGCTCCGTGAGTGCCCGCAGCGCGGTACACAGTCGCGCGTGCCGCACCTCTTCCCAGGAGCGGGCGGGGCGCTTCTTGGACGCGGGACGCGCCTCCTCGCCCTGGCCCGCGGACAGGTCCCGGTACTTGCGGATCTCCGTCTCCACCTGGCGCCGGCACGCGCGCAGCGAGCGCAGCACCGGCTCACCGGGCCGCGCGTCCCACAGCGCCTTCTCCGCCGAGCGGGAGATGCCCCGCGCCACGACCTCGAAGGGCACGCCCTCCTGCGCCCACGCGGTGACGAGCTCGGTGTCCAGCGCGGACAGCATCAGTCCCGCGCCGCGCACCGCGAGGAAGTAGTCCTGCACCAGCTCCTCGAAGCTGGCGCTCTCCGGCAGAAGACTCATGATCCGACGACCACTCCAGGCAGGGCAGCCAGACGAACAGCCGCCAGCTTCCCATACCCTTTGGGGACCGCCGTGCAACCTTCCTGTCGCTGTCTGGAGCGGTGTTTTCGCACAGCGAAATTGAAGTTTTCCCGCTTGCTATCCGACGAAGCTGGCGTCCCGTCGTCTGAGTTGACCCGCCTTGCGCAAACCGCGCATAGTACGGGTCCCCTCATGGAAATTCCCGAAGATTCCCGGACACTTGCCAAGCAAGCAGGCATCCGTGGACGCCGGTTCCCCGCTCCTAGGAAGACCATGCGCCGCTCGCTACTCGTTTGCCTCGTTCTCCTGACTTCCATGGCTTCGGCCCAGGAGAAGAAAGCACTGCGCGACGCTGACCTGGGCAAGAAGTCCACCACCACCGTGGACAAGTCCCTCGCAGGCGACATCACTCGCCCGAAGGAAGCCCAGCAGGCCGCTCCCGCGCTTCAATATGATCAGTTCCGCCTGGGCGTGGAAGTGCAGGTCGCTTCCAAGCGCCGCGAACAGATCGAGTCCCTGAAGAAGATCATCTCGCTGTCTCCTGATCAGAAGGAGGCCCCCAGCCTGCTGTTCCGCCTGGGTGAGCTCTACTGGGAGGAGTCGAAGTTCTTCTTCTTCGAAGCCAACCGGAAGGACGACGAGCTCATCGTCGCCATGAACCGCAACGACGCCGCGGGCCAGCAGAGGGCCAAGGCGGAGAAGGCGGAGTTGATGGCGAAGGTGAAGGAGAACGGCAAGTACGCCGTCGAGCAGTACACGAAGATCGTCCAGGAGTACCCGAAGTTCGAGCGCACGGACGAGGTGCTCTTCTTCCTCGGCCAGTACCTGATGGAGGACGGCCAGGACAAGAAGGCGCTCGTCGCGTTCAAGCGCCTGGTGGAGAAGTACCCGCAGTCCAAGTACATCCCGGACGCGTACTTCGCCTTCGGCGAGTACTACTTCAACAACTCCAAGGGCAAGCGCCCGGAGCTGGAGAAGGCGCTCGCGGCCTACAAGAAGGCCGCCGAGTACCCGGAGAACCAGGTCTACGCCTTCGCCCTCTACAAGCAGGGCTGGTGCTACTTCAACATGGGCGAGTACGAGTCCGCGAAGGACAAGTACAAGACCGTGGTCCTCTACGGTGAGCTGGCCGGCGCCGGCGCCGTGGAGAAGGACGGCAAGGCCAAGGCGAAGGGCTCGCTGGTGCGTGAAGCGCGCGCCGACTACGTGCGCGCCTTCGCCCGCGAGGGTGACGTCACGCAGGCCCGCGCGGACTTCGGCAAGGTCGCCACCAATCCGGAAGACCGCTTCGCGATGATGAAGCAGCTCGCGAACCTGTACTACGGCGACGGCAAGGACCGCGAAGCGGCCATCACCTACAACGCGCTGATCAAGGAGAAGCCGCTGTCTCCGGAGGCCCCCGGCTTCCAGGGCAAGATCGTCGACTGCATCCTGCGCATGGGCAACAAGGAGCGCACCGTGGCCCAGGTGCGCCGGCTCGTGAAGATCATGAAGGACGTCGAGTCCTCTGGCGTCATCAAGGACGACAAGGACAAGAAGGCGCTCGCGGAGGCGAAGGAGCTGTCCGAGCGCACGCTCTCCAACCTCGCCGTCACCTGGCACAACGAGGGCAAGAAGACGCGCAGCGAGGAGACCTTCAAGTACGCGGACGCCGTGTACAGCGACTACCTCACGCTCTTCCCGGAGAACCCCAAGGCGTACGACCTGCGCTTCTTCTGGGCGGAGCTCCTCAACGACAACCTCCAGAACTTCGACAAGGCGGCCGCCAACTACACGCTCGTCGTCCTCCAGGACGCCAAGGTGCTGGAGGCCAAGGACGACAAGGGCAAGCCCAAGCCGGGCAAGCCGGGCAAGTGGCTGACCAACGCCTCCTACAACGCCGTGCTCGCCTACGACGAAGTCGTGAAGGCCGCCGAGGCGCGCGGTGAGGCGAAGTCCGAGTCCGCCGGCACGGACATCCAGAAGAAGATCGCCATCCCCACGCTGAAGAAGTCGCTGCTCGACGCGTGCGAGCGCTACCTCAAGTACGTCCCCAAGGGCGACAAGCGCGTGGAGATCGCCTTCAAGGCGGCGAACATCTACTACCGCCACAACCACTTCGACGAAGCGGTGCTGCGCTTCTCCGAAATCGCGCTCGGCTACCCCGAGTACAAGTTCGAGGACGGTCAGCGCGCGGCCGAGATCGCCGCCAACCTCATCCTGGACTCGTACAACCTGCTGGGCGACTTCGCGAAGGTCAACGAGTGGGCCCGCCGCTTCTACGCCAACGACAAGCTGGCCACCGGCAAGTTCCGCGACGACCTGGCGAAGCTGATCGAGCAGTCGTCGTTCAAGCTGGTCAGCCAGCTGGAGGAGAAGAAGGAGTTCTCCAAGGCGGCCGAGGCGTACCTGAACTTCGTCCACGACTTCCCGCAGACGGAGATCGCGGACCTGGCGCTCTACAACGCGTCCGTCGACTACTACAAGGCGAAGAGCCTGGATAAGGCCATCGAGGTCCGCAAGCGCCTGTTCGCGGAGTACCCCCGGTCCAAGTACGTGCCTGACTCCATCTACGCGAACGCGGAGGCGCTGGAGGCCATCGGTGACTTCGAGGAGGCGGCCGGCACCTACGAACTCTACGTGAAGGGCTACGAGCGCAACCTGAACGAGAAGGGCGGCGCGCCGGCGAAGGCCAAGGCGAAGAGCAAGGCCAGGGGCAAGGCCCGCCAGGCCTCCAACGATGACGGCCCCGCGAAGCCCGCGGTGGTGCAGAAGTGGGACGAGTCCAAGGCGCAGATCGCCCTGTTCAACGCGGCCACCTACCGCGAGGGCCTGGGCCAGCTGAAGGCCGCGCTCAAGAACCGCGAGCACTACATCGAGCTGTGGCCCAAGTCGAAGGACGCCGAGGCCGCCTTCCTGTCCATCGTGGACCTGCACGTGAAGCAGGGCGCGTACATGAAGGCCATCAAGCTCCTGGAGGAGTACGAGCGCGACAACATGCGCTCCCAGAGCAAGTTCCTCATGGCCGAGGGCCGCATCGTCGACATCTACGCGAAGATGAAGAAGACGAACGACGTGCGCCGCATGAACAAGCGCATCTTCGAGTACTTCGACCAGCTGCCCCGCCGTCAGCAGACCGCGCTGGAGAAGCCGGCGCTCGCCGCCGCCGCGCAGGCGAACCTGCTGGCCATCGAGCCGGACTGGGTCGAGTTCAAGCGCCTGAAGCTGTACTGGGGCGTGCCGCCGTCGCCGGAGCGCTTCAAGGGCTCGCTGGCGGACAAGGGCCGCGCGCTGGAGGTCGTGCAGAAGAAGTACGTGCAGACCGTGGCGCTGGGTGCCCCGGAGCCGGCCATCTGCGCGCTGCAGCGCATTGGCCTCGCGTATGACCACATGGCGGAGCTCGTCGTGAACGCGCCCATGCCGCGCGGTCTGGACGAGGAGTCGCAGCAGGCCCTGCGCGACGAGTTCGCCAACCAGGCCCAGCCGCTCAAGGACAAGGCCACGGAGGCCTTCTCCAGCGCGGTGGCCAAGAGCCGTGAGCTGGGCGTGTTCAACGACTGCGCCGCGGCGAGCCTGAAGATCCTCCGCACCACCTACGCCCCGGACCGCTACCCGGAGGTGCTGGAGGAGAAGCTCGCGCTGAAGAACAAGGAACTGGTGCTGGGCGGCGACCTGTTGGCCGCCGTGCAGGACATCCCGCCCCCGGTCACCAAGGTGGAACCGGAGAAGCAGGCCAAGAGCGAGGCGCTCAACGAGGACCTGTCCGCGCTGACGAACGCGCTTCGCCAGCAGACCGAGTCCGAGGTCGCCAAGCCCGCCGCCGCGTCCAAGGACGGGGCCCCCAAGAAGACCGTTGATGATCAGGAGCCGGAGGACTTCCTCTAATGAATCGCCGCATGCACCCGTTCCGCCCCCTCCTGCTGGCCACGCTGGCGCTGACCGCCGTCGGTTGTTCCACCACGCAGACCAACACTCCGTCGCCCGTCGCCAAGCCCGTGGCCGCTCCCACGGGCCCGGTGTCCATCTCCAACCGCGCCATGCTGCTGTTCGATGACGCGGTGAAGTCCTTCGACGCGCAGAAGAAGGCCAAGGCGTTCGACTACCCGTCACTGGAGCGCAAGTTCAAGGCCGCGCTGGAGGCGGACCAGAACCTGGCGGAGGCCGAGTACAACCTGGGCGTCATCGCCGAGCGCATGGGCAAGGCCGACGAGGCCAAGGCCCGCTACGCGGCCGCGCTCACCAAGAAGCCGTCGCTGCGCCAGGCATCCGACAACCTGGCCATCATGAAGCAGAACGGCGGCGACGTGGCCGGCGCGGTGGCGCTCTACCAGGACGTGCTCACGCGCTACCCGGATGACGCGGGCTCGCGCGCGCGCCTCGCGGAGATCTACCGGCAGAACAACGACCACGACAAGGCGATGGAGCTGTCTCGCGCCGCGCTCATGCGCGACCCGATGAACACCAACGCCCTCAAGGTGATGATCCGCAGCTACCTGGACCGCAAGCAGCTGGCCATGGCGAAGCTCGTCGCGCTGCGCGCGGTGAAGCTGGACGGCACGGATCCGGAGCTGCACCAGGCCGTGGGCCTCATCCTCCTCAAGGAGGGCGACACGGAGGGCGCGCGCCTGCAGTTCAAGAGCGCCCTGGAGGCGAAGGCGGACTACGTGCCCGCGCACGTGGAGCTGGCCCAGCTGGCGCTCAACGCGGAGGACTTCCCCGGCGCGGAGGAGCACCTGCGCCGCATCCTGCAGGCCGACGGCAAGAACGCCGCCGCGCACGTGGACCTGGGCATCGCGCTCAAGGGCCAGGGCCAGTACGACAAGGCCATGCAGGAGTACGACGAGGCGGAGAAGCTCAACCCCGACCTGGGCGCCACGTACCTCAACCGCGGCATCATCCTGCACAAGGTGAAGGACGCCCCCGAGCGCGCGGTGGAGCTCTACAAGAAGTACGTCGCGCTGGCCGGTGGCGAAGTCGCCCTCCATGCCGAAGCCCCCGTCTTCGGCCTCCTGCGCGAGGCGGAGAGCATCGTGCAGGCCAAGCGCGAGGCGTCCGCCGCCGAGGCCCAGGCCAAGCAGATGGAGGCGCTCCAGGCGCAGCAGCAGGCCGCGATGAAGGCGGAGGAGGCCAAGCAGAAGGGCCAGACGCCGCCGCCGCCGGGTGGAGCGACGCCCGTGTCCGGCACCGGTACCGCCCCGCAGGCCACGCCGGCCTCCGCCACGGGCACGCAGCAGCCGGCCGCCACCCCCGCGGGTGGTGCGCAGACGGCCCCTGCCCAGAAGAATGCAGCTCCGGTGGACTCCGACGAGCCGACGGACGACCTGCTGTGATGTGGGAGACGCCCGCCAGTGGCTTCACGCTGGCGGTGCGGCTCGGGAAGATGCGAACCTTGTGAGCCCCTCGTGCTTCTGGCGCGGGGGCCCACCATGCGGAAACACCAGTGGGCCTTGGGAAGGCCCCACGTGGAGGCAGGATGCGGAAGTGGCTGATGTTGTGCGTGACGCTGTCGGTGGCCCCGGCCTTCGCCCAGGACGAGGGCGGCAAGTCGGGTGAGGGCGGTGGCGCCAGGATGCAGAAGACGACCAGCGTCGACTTCGAGGACGACACCATCGAGGGTGACCTCACGAAGCCGGACGGTGAGTACGTCGAGGCGCGCAAGACCGTGAAGCACTCCAACCTCATCCGCATCCGCGAAGACTTCGAGGACAAGGTGATGCAGTCCGTGGGCGAGCTGTAGTCCCCCTCCACGAACTGAAAACCGGCGGTGGGAACCTTCCGCCGGCACCGTTGTCCAAGAGCGCAAAGCCCTACCGGGAGCCCCCCATGGCCGTACCCCTGACACTCAAGGTCTTCAAGGGCGACACGCTGGTCGCCTCCAAGGACTACGAGCGCGACATCATCAAGATTGGTCGTCTCTCCTCCGCGCACCTGTGCCTGGAGGACGACAAGGTCAGCCGCATCCACTCCGTCATCGAAGTTGCCGCCGACGGCTCCATGTCCATCATCGACATGGGCAGCGTCGAGGGCACCTACGTCAACGGCAAGCGCGTCAACAAGGGGCAGGTCTCCTTCGGTGACGAGGTCCGCGTGGGCGGCACCACCATCCGTCTGGAGAACCCGGCCGCCGTCGCCGCGGTGAACCTGGCCGCCGCCGTCGCGCAGGCGGATGCACCGACGGACAAGAACCCCACCGTCGCGCCGGTGGCCCCCGCCGCCGCCATCGCGCAGGCCGTGGCCGCGCCGGTCGCCCCGGTTGCCGCGCCCGCCGCTCCGGCCCCCGCCGCCGCGCTGGATCCGTCCGTCGCGCCCACGCAGAAGAACGCCGTGGCGCCCGCCCGGGCCCCCAAGGCCGTTCCGGTGGAGGACGACGCGCACGACGAGCAGGACGCCGCGCCGCGCGTGCGCACCGTGAAGAAGACGAAGTCCAGCGGCCCGCAGGGCGTGTCGCTGCGCCTGCTCTGGGGTGACCAGCGCGTGGGCGAGTTCTTCGTGCCCCCCGGCGCGAAGAAGGGCATCACCGTGGGCAGCGCCAAGGGCGTGGACTTCGTGATGGGCGACTCGAAGCTGGGCGCCCCGTCCTTCGAGGTCCTGCGCACGGACGGCCAGGCCTTCACCGTGCGCTTCGCGCGCAAGATGAAGGGCGAGCTCACGCGCAAGGGACAGACGCTGGACCTGGAAGCCGTGATGGAATCCGGCAAGGCGTCCCAGGACGGCGATGCCTACGGCGTCACGCTGGAAGCCGACGACTTCATCTGGGTGGACCTGGGCGGCCTCACGCTGGAGGCGCAGTTCCAGCCGGTTCCCAAGCGCGTCGCCGTGCCCATTGGCGAGAACATCGACTACACGGCGCTCAACATCTTCCTGGTGATGTTCTTCATCGGGACCGCCTTCGTCATCCACTCCATGAACGGGATGGGGGAGGAGGATCAGTACGCGGATGAGCTCGCGGGCAACGACGCGCGCATCGCGAAGCTGATCATCAAGCCTCCGGAGACCCAGAAGAACAAGTTCCTGGAGAAGCTGAACCAGCAGAAGGAGAAGAAGTCGGGCGAGATGGCCCAGAAGTCCCGCGGCGACGAAGGACAGATGGGCAAGAAGGACGCGCCCAAGTCCAACAACCGCACCGCGCCCAAGGGCGACCCGAACAAGAAGGACGAGGCGCGCGCCCTCACCGCGAAGATCTTCGGCGGCGGCAAGGGCGGCATCTCCACCATCTTCGGCAAGTCCGGCCTGGGTGGTGAGCTCAAGAGCGCCATGGGCAACATGTTCGGCGCCAAGGCGGGCGACGCGGGCGGCTTCGGCGGCCTGGGTCTGCGCGGCAGCGGCGGCGGTGGCGGCGGCACCGGTGACAGCATCGGCATCGGCGGCATCGGCACCAAGGGCCGTGGCGGCGGCAGCGGCAGCTACGGCACCGGCGTGGGCACGCTCGGCGGCAAGCAGAGCGTGGACGTGGGCATCACCTCGTCGGATCCGGAGGTCATGGGCTCGCTGGACAAGGAGCTGATCCGCCAGGTCATCCAGCGCAACCGCGGGCAGATCCGCTACTGCTACGAGAGCCTGCTCAACCGCTTCCCCAAGCTGGGCGGCAAGGTCTCCGTGAAGTTCATCATCAGCGCCAACGGCTCGGTGGCCACGTCCAACGTCGCGCAGTCCACGGCGGGCAACTCGGACCTGGAGACCTGCGTGGCCGGCCGCGTGCGCACCTGGAAGTTCCCGGAGCCCAAGGGTGGAGGCTCCGTGATCGTCACCTACCCGTTCATCTTCAAGCAGGCCGGTGACTGACGTAGAATCAACACATCCGTAAGTCCGCGCGGGCGGTCCTGGAGACAGGGCTGCCCGCTTCTTCACTTCAACCTCCCGCCCCCGCGGGAGGACTGCCCCCCACCAGGCTGCCCTCCATGCAGAAAGTCCTTGCTCCTCTTGCCCTGAGCGCCGCGCTCCTCCTTCCCGCGATGGCGGGCGCCCAGGACACCCCCAGCGCCGGTTCCGCGATGCAGGACCGCCCCGCGGTGACCTACAACGAGGTCGAGCGCGGTGTGTACTTCGGCGTGTATGGCGGTCCCTCGTGGATCACCAACCCGCCGGCGGACACCGGCCCGCGGCCCTTCTCGTCCGGCCAGATGGCCCAGGTGGAGCTGGGCGTGGACCTGGGGGAGCGCCTGTCGCTGGGCGTCTTCTTCATGGGCTCCGCCAACCGCGCGGGCGCGGAATACGTCGGCTACTCGCAGGGCGCCGCGTCCGGTGACTTCACCATGCTGGTGCCGGGCGCCGTGCTGCGCGCCCGCCTGGTGGGCTTCGCCGACAGCCAGGAGGTCAAGCGCACCTGGATCTACGCCCGCGTCGGCGCGGGCTACGCGATGTTCTCTCCCAAGAAGCTCCTCCCCGATTCCGACATTCTTGTGTTTGCCGGGCCCGGAGTGGAGTACTACACGCGGCTGCGCCACTTCTCGGTGGGGCTGGAGGTCGTGGGGAACTACCTCGCCTCCAAGGGCGCCTTCGGGTTCGCGGTGGCGCCCAACATTCGCTACGCGTTCTAGCGGGAGATTCACGTGGCTCAGGAGAATGGAAGCGGTGGATCGCGTCCGGGTGGACGCGGTCCGAACGGGGGCGCGCCGGGCCAGGGGCCCCGTCGTGACGGACCGGGAGGCTTCGGCGGTCGTGGCGGTCCTGGCGGTGGCCGGGGTGAAGGGCGCGGCCGGGGTGAAGGCCGTGGCCGTGATCGCGACGCCGGCCCGGTGGGGCCCGGCCAGCGTGTCATCGCCGAGCTGAGTGTCCTGGAGAAGGCGCTCTCCAAGAACGACTTCGGGGCGGAGAAGGGTCCGCTGGAGGCCATCGTCCGCTCGCTGCGGACCATGAACCTCAAGTCGCTCGAGGACCTGGACCTCAACACGCGTGGCCGTCTCATCACCACGCTCCTGCGCGTGCAGCGTCAGACGAAGCCGGCCCTGCCGGAAGCGGGCGCTGAGGCCGCGGCACCGGAAGCGGGCGCCTCCACCGAAGCCGCTCCCGCGGAGGCTCCGGCTTCCGAGGGCGCTGCCGCGGCCGAGGGTGCTGCTCCGGCCGAAGGAGGCGCGCCCGCCGAGGCCGCCCCCGCGAAGCCGGCGGTGGACCCCGCGAAGGAGAAGTACGACGGCTGGGTGGACGTGATGTCGCTGGTGGGGCGCGTCTGGCGCGCCGCGGGCGACGCGGACCGTTCCCAGGCGGCCTTCGCGCTGAGCGGCCGTGAGCCGGCCCCGGAGCCCTCCGCCCCGGCCCGCGAGGAGCGCGCCGAGCGTCCTCCGCGCGGTGACCGTCCGGAGCGTGGCGAGCGCCGGGACCGGGGCGAGCGCCCCGAGCGTGGCGACCGTCCTCCTCGCGGAGAGCGCCCGGAGCGCGGCGCGGCCGGTGAGCGGCGCGAGCGTCCTCCCCGGGGCGAGCGCCCCGAGCGTCCTCCGCGCGGTGAGCGCCCCGAGCGCGCGCCGATGCCGGAGCTGACGGGCGACTGGAAGGAGCAGGCGACCCAGCTGGAAGGCATGGGCCGCACGCGCGACGCGGCGCGCATGCACGAGCGCAACAACAGCTTCACGGATGCCACCCGGCTGTTCGAGGCGGGCGGTGACCTGAAGAGCGCGCTGCGCACGGCGCTGTCCGGCCAGGACAACGACGCGGTCCGCCGCCTCGTGGGCACGCTGCCCGCGGACCAGATTGGCCCCACGCTGGAGAAGGCCGGCGCGTACGAGCTGCTCATGGAGCACTACGTCGCCAAGGCCGACTTCGAGAACGTCGCCCGCCTCTACGAGCGCGCGCGGCAGTTCGACCAGGCGGCCCTCGCGTACGAGCGCGCCAACAAGCTGACCCTGGCGCGCAAGGCGTACGAGCGCGCCCGGGACATGGCGAGCGCCAACCGCATCCGTGGCCTGGAGGTGAAGGCCCTGGTGGAGCGCGGCGACCGTCTGGGCGCGGCGACCCTGCTGGTGGCCGTGGGCCAGCGGCGCGAGGCGGTGGAGGTGCTGAGCCCCCTGCCTCCTCCGAAGGCGTTCCACTTCATGCAGCGGCTCACCCTGGAGGACGAGGCCAAGGAGCTCGCGAAGCGCGAGCTGGCTCGCGCCGAACAGGAGCAGAAGCCCGCCGGCCGCGCCCGGTGGCTGGAGCTGCTGGGCGACCTGACCGCCGCCGCGGAGACGTGGACGCAGGCGGGCCGCAAGGACAAGGCGCTGCCCCTGTACGAGAAGCTCGGTGGGGAGCACCTGCCCCGCGCCGCGCAGATCGCGGAGGAGCTGCAGCAGCGTGACAAGGCCATCGCCCTGTACACGCAGCTCAACGACAGCGCCGGCGTGGAGCGCGCCAAGGCCCTCCCGGAAACCCCGGCCACGCCCCCCGAGGGCAGCAAGCCGGACGCGGGTGACGACTCGGAATCCGGAGCTTCTCCGGCGGAAAATGCTTCCTCGGCTGGCGAGCAAGAAAGCCAATAATTCCCGCCGGTTGACGGGTTTTGCATGATTGCCCGGGGGCGCCCGTGGCCGGTACACTCCGGCCGCTGGCGCCCTCGTTTCATTCCCCCTTTTGTCCAACGAGCCTCATGGAACAGCCTTCCGCCCCTGCGCGTCCCACGTTGCGTGTGACCGACGACCGCTCCTTCGTTGAAACCGAAGCGGCCCTGGAGAAGACGGGCCGTGTCGAGGAGCTGATCCGCCTCTACGAGGGGCGCTCGCGGGACGTTCCCACGGAGGAGGCCGCGCGCCTCCTGTGCCGCGCGGCGGAGCTGGCGCATGAGCGTCAGCGCAACGCCCCGCGCGCGGAGGACCTGCTCAAGCGTGCGCTGCTGGTCGCGAAGGATCCGATGCCCGCGCTGCGCGGTCTCAAGCGGCTGCATGAGATCCGCCAGGACTCGTCGTCGCTCGTGGACGTGCTGGAGCGGCTGGGCGCCGCGACGCAAGGCGAGGAGAGCGCGGGCCACTACCTGAAGGCCGCGGACCTGTACGAGCAGAAGCTCTTCCGGCGCGACCGCGCGGTGCTGTGCCTGCAGCGCGCGGCGCGGGTGAAGCCGGACCGCGCGACGTTCCGGCGCGTGCGTCAGCTGCTGCTCTCGGAAGAGCGCTTCCAGCCTGCGTTCGAGGCGCTGCAGCGCGAGCGCGCGGCGCTGGGCGACGCGGGCATGGCGGAGGAGTACGCCGCGCTCGCGGAGCGGCTGGTGGACGACCCCACCGAGCACGCGCTGGCGCAGCAGGTGCTGGACGTGGCGCGGGAGCTGGATCCGCAGAACGCGCGCGCGGAGAAGGCGTCGCGCGCGATGCAGCGCTTCGAGCAGGTGTGGCGCGACAAGGTCCGCATGCTGCGCGGCATGTCGCTGGAGGAGCGCGACCGCAAGAGCGCCGCGCGCCTGTCGCTGCTCGTGGCGAAGCTGTTCGCCTGGTACGACCCGGGCTCCGCCGCCAAGGTGAAGGAGGCGTTGGACCGCTGCTTCCTCCTGTGGCCGGGCATGCCGGAAGCGCTCACGCTCATCGAGCGGATGGCGGGGCGCGCGGGCGACTACGGGCCGGCCATCACGCAGCTGGAGGCGATGGCGGGCGAGGCGCGCGACCGCACGGCGCAGGTGGACCTGTGGCTGCGCGTGGGCACGCTGAAGCTGGGCCGGATGAACGACGCGGCCGGAGCGCTGGCCGCCTTCGAGAAGGCCGTGGCGGCGGATGCGTCGCGCGCGGACGCGGCCAGCCTGGCCGCGGAGCTGATGCTGGGCCAGGAGCGCTACGCGGACGCGGTGGCCACGCTGGAGCGCTACCTGGGCACGGTGAAGGACCGCGCGCAGCAGGCCAGCCTGCGCCTGCGCCTGGCGGACCTGTGCATGCAGCAGCTGAAGGACGCGGACGCGGCGCGCGCGCACCTGGAGGCGGCGCTCAAGCTGGAGCCCACCAACGCGCTCGCGGCCTTCCAGCTGTCGCGCCTGCTGGCCGAGGACGAGAAGCTGGACGAGGTGCTGCCGCTGCTGGAGCTGGCCATGCTCGCCCCGCGTCCGCGCGCCGAGCGCGTGGCGTTCTGCGAAGCGCTGGCCCTGATGTTCGAGGAGCAGGAGAACGCGCGCGGCGCCTTCGAGGTGCTGGCGCGCGCGCTGGAGCTGGAGCCGGGGCGGCCGCTCTTGCTCAACACGGTGGTGGAGCACGCGGAGAAGGCCAACGCGCAGCCGGCGCTGGCGCACGCGCTGCTTCGCGCGGCGCAGGGGGCGACGCCTCCGGCCGTGGCGGTGGCGCTGTGGCGGCACCTGGCGCAGCTGCTCCAGGGGCCGCTGGCGGACCCCGTGCGGGCGGAAGCGGCGTGGCGCGAGGTGCTCTCGCGCGTGCCTGGTGACTCCGCGGCGAGCGAGGCGGTGAAGTCGCTGCAGGCGGCCGCGGCGCTGGCGGATGATCCGAAGACGCGGCTGGAGACGGACATCGCCCGTCGCGAGGCGGCCGGTGCCTCCCCCGTGGAGCTGGAGCCGTTCGTGCGCCAGTGGGTGCAGCTGGCGCCCGAGGACTCGCAGGCGGTGCAGCGGCTGCAGGCGCTGTGCGTGGCGCTGTCGAAGTTCGAGGAGGCGGCGGCGCTGGCGGGCAAGCTGGCGACGCTCTCCGAGTCGCAGCTGGAGCGCAACGAGTGGACCGCGCGGCAGGCGAAGCTGTACGCGGAGCGGCTGAACCGCCAGGAGGACGCGGCGGACCTGTTCCTCGCGCTGCTGGCGGAGAACGTCTCCACGGGCGTGGTGGTGGGTGGCCTGGAGCGGCTGGCGGCCGGCGGCGTGCGCACGGTCGCGCTGACCGAGGCCCTGGCGAACCACTACGGCCGCACGGGTGACCACCAGCGGCAGGTGGCGGCGCTCCAGCAGCAGCTGGACTCCACCACGGACGCGCCCACGCGCAAGCGGCTGCTGACGGTGCTGGCCAGCATCCATGAGAAGCAGCTCGCGGACAGCCGCGCGGCCTTCGACACGCGGCTGCGCATGGTGCGCGAGGAGCCGAAGGACGAAGCGGGCCGCGCGGAGACGGCGCGTCTGGCGCGCGACCTGTCCGCCCACGCGGAGCTGGGCCGGGTGCTGCGCACGCTGGCCACGGAGTCCGAGGACCCGGTCCTCGCCGTGCAGCTGCTCTCCGAGGCGTCGGTGCTGGCGGAGGAGGGCGGGATGGCGGCGGAGGCCATCACGGCGCTGGAGGCCGCGCTGGCGCGCTCGCCCGAGTCGCCGCAGGTGCTCCAGCGCCTGGTGCGCCTGTACGGGCGCGCGGGCCGCTCCGCGGACGCGGAGACGCTGCTGCGCAAGCGCATCCACGCCACGCGCGGGCCGGAGCGGTTGGAGCTGCTCCTGCGGCTCGTGGACCTGAACGTGGAGCTGGGCCGTCCGCAGGATGCGGCCGAAGCGCTCCAGTCCGCCATCACGCATGGCGGTGAGGAGGGCCGGCACCTGCCGCGCCTCGCGGAGCTCTACGAGAAGGCCGGCATGCAGCGCGAGCTGGGGGACACCCTGGCGCGGATGATTGGCCTGGCGGAGACGGCCGGTGACGCGGACCACGTGTCGCGGCTGAAGCTGCGCCGTGCGCAGCTGTTGCAGGGCTCGCAGGACGGCAGCGCGGAGGCGGTGCAGAGCTACGCGGACCTCCTGCGGCAGCGTCCGTCGGATCCGGACGCGCTCTCGGCGCTGGAGGCGATGCTGGCCTCGGGTCCGTCGCGCGAGGCGGCGGCGCGCGCGCTGATTCCGGCGTACGAGCGCACGAAGGAACACCGCAAGCTGGTGGCCACGCTGGACGTGCTCGCGGAGGTGGCTCGCGACGACGCCGGGCGTGTGCAGGCGCTGCGTCACGCGGCCCAGGTGCACCTGGCGCACCTGCGGCAGCCGGAGCTGGCGTTCGCGTCGCTCGCGCGGGCGATGCGTCTGGCGCCTGCCGACGGTGGGCTCCGGGCCGCCGCGCGTCAGGCAGCGGAGGACGCGGACTCGCTCGACAGCTTCGCGGAGATCCTCTCCGAGCTGACGGAAGAGGGCGACGTGGGACAGGCGCGCGCGGCGCTGCTGCGCGAGCTGGCGGAGGTGCAGGAGAAGAAGCTCGACGACCGGCCCGGCGCGGTGAAGGCGCTGCGCGCGCTGTTGGAGCTGGAGCCGGGCAACCTGGACAGCCTGCGGGCGCTGCAGCGTCTGCACCGCGCGGGTGAGGAGTGGGCGGCGCTGGCGGAGGTGCTGGAGAAGCTGGCTGCGGCCATCCAGGAGCCCGCGGATCAGCTCGTGTGCCTGCGCGAGGCCGCGCTGCTGCACGAGGCGAAGCTCACCGACAAGGAGAGCGCGGCGGCCGCGTGGCGCGCCATCGCGGAGCGCGACCCGGCGCAGCGTGAGGCCGCCACCGCGTTGGATCGCCTCTACACGGACCTCAACCGTCCCAAGGACCTGGCGTGGACGCTCGCGCTCAGGCGCAACCAGGAAGGCCAGAGCCCGCAGGGACGTGAGGTGTCCTTCCGCCTGGCGGAGCTGTTGCGCACGGTGCTGGACGACGCCAACGCGGCGCTCGGCCTCTACAAGCGCATCCTCACCGAGGACCCGGGCCACCCGGGCGCGAGGGCCGCGCTGGAGGCCTGGGTGAAGGCGTCGGTGCCCACGAGCGGCGCGGCGCTGGAGGTGCTGGACAAGGTGCTGGCGCAGGTGGGCGACCATGCCCGCCGCGTGGCGCTGCGCGAGACGCGGATGGAGTCCGCGCTCACGGTGGAGAAGATCATCCTCGCCGGAGAGGTCCGCCGCATCTACGAGCGCGACATGCAGCAGCCGTCGCTCGCGTTCATGGCGGCGGTGAAGGCGTTCGCCAACGACCTGGACCGCGAGGGCGTGCGTCCGGACCTGGAGCGGCTGGCCCGCGAGACGGGCTCCCACGAGGTCCTGGCGGAGATCTACGAGAGCGCCGCCGTGGATCTCACCACCGGCGATCCGGTGATGCTGGACCTGCTGCGCCGCGCGGCGGAGCTGCGTGAGAGCCTGGATCAGCCGGAAGAGGCCACCCGCCTCTGGAAGAACCTGCTGGCGGACGCACCGCAGGACCGCCAGGCGCTGGAGGCGCTGTCGCGGCTCTACGAGAAGGGCCAGAACGCCAAGAGCCTGTCGGAGGTCTACGCCCGCCAGGCGCAGCTCTCCACCGACCCGGAGACCCGGCTCGGCCTGCTGCTCAAGGCCGGCGAGGCCTACGCGAGCGCGGGCGAGGACGCGAAGGCCATCGAAGTGCTTCGCTCCGCGCTGGCCCTCCGCAAGGTGCCCGAGGGGCTGCTCGCGCTCGACAAGCTGTACGCGAAGACGCGCCACTTCGTGGAGCAGGCGGATGTGCTGGATCAGCTCGCGGAACTCGCGCCGGACGAGCCCGGGCGCCGCGCGTACCTGCTGCGCCGCGCGCAGCTGCTGGAGAAGGAAGTCGGCCCCACGGAGGCGCTGCCGGTGTACCGCCGGCTGCTGGAGCTGTCGCCGGGCGACGGCCAGGTGGTGGCTGGCCTGGAGCGCCTGCTCGCGCACGACGGCCCCCGCCTGGAGGCGGCGCGGCTGCTGGAGCCCGTCTACCGCGGCCTCAATGACACGCGGAAGCTGGTGGACGTGCTGGAGGTGCTGTTGCCGGGCGTGCCGCCGGAGCAGCGCCTGGAGCGGCTGCAGGAGATCGCCATCCTGCGCGAGGGCCTGGGCCAGACGTCGCTGGCCTTCGTCGCGCGCCTGCGCGCGTTCAACGAGCTGCCCGCGGAAGCCGGCGTGCGCGACGAGCTGGAGCGGCTCGCGGCGGACTCGGGTTCCTTCGAGGAGGTGGCGGCGGCCTACGAAGACCAGCTGGAGCGCGACCCCGCGGAGCCCCTGGCGGGCGACCTGTGGCGGCGCCTGGCGGCCATCTACGACAACCGCCTGAAGCGCTACGACCTGGCGGTGCGCGCGCTGGAGCAGGTGAGCCGGCGCGACCCGATGAACAAGCCGGTGCTGGAGGCCATCGCCCGCGTGCATCGCCGCACGGGCGCGCACCGGGAGCTGGCGCTCGTCATGCGCCGTCAGGTGGCCGCTGAGACGAATCCGTCCTCGCAGATCAACCTGCTCTTCGAGCTGGCGCACCTGGCCGAGGAGACGCTGGCGGACAAGTCGCTGGCGGCGCAGGCGTACCGCGAGGTGCTGGAGCGCCGGCCGGAGAACGCCAACGCGCTGAAGCTCTTGGGCCGCGTGCTCGCGGACATGGAGCGCTGGGCGGAGCTCGCGCAGCACGTCGAGCGTGAAATCCAGATGGCGGACGCGCGCGACGCGCAGGAAGAGGCGTCCGACCTGCGCGTGCGCCTGGGCCGGCTGAAGGTGTCGCGCCTGGATGATCCGCGCGGCGCGCTGGAGCTGTACCAGGCGGTGCTCGCGCGGCGCGCGGGCCACCCGGGCGCGGTGGGCGCGCTGGAGGAGCTGGCGCGTTCGGAGAGCCCGCTGCGAGGCGCGGCGGCGCACGCCCTGGAGCCCATCTTCGCGTCGGTGGGCAACCACCTGAAGCAGGTGGAGATGCTGGAGTCGCGCGTCTCCGCGGAGCCCGTGCCGCAGGAGCGGGCCGCGCTGCTGCGCCGCATCGCGGACATCTACGCCACGTCGCTGGAGAACGCGGAGATGGGGTTCCTCTCCGCCACGCGCGCGCTGCGCGAGCTGCCGGAGGACCCCCGCTCGCTGGAGCTGTGCATCCAGCTGGTGGACAAGGCGGAGGCGCCGGAGGAGCTGTGCGCGGTGCTGAGCGAGGTGGCCCCCAAGGCCAGCGACGCGGCCCGCGCGGAGCTGTACCGCGCGCTCGCCCGGATGCAGGTGGACCTGGGTGAGCCGGCGGAGGCGCTCCAGTCGTGGAAGCGCGTGCTGGAGCTCAAGCCCACGGACTCCGAGGCGCTGGACGGCACCGCGCGTCTGGTGGCCTCGACGGGCCGGCCCTCGGAGCTGCTGGAGGTGCTGCGCCGTCAGCTCGCGCTGTCGGAGGAGCCGGCGCGTCGCGCGGCGGTGCTCCACCAGATTGGCGCGTTGCAGGAGGAACAGCTCAAGGATCCGCTGGGCGCGCTGGCCACGTTCCGGCGCCTGCTGGAGCTGCAGCCGGATGACGCGGTGGCGCTCGCGCGCATGGACAGCCTCTGCCAGAAGCAGGAGCGCTGGCCGGAGCTCGCGGACGTCCTCGCGCGGCGCATCGCGCTGATGCCGCCGGAGGAGGGCCTGGAGCTGAAGTTCCGCCTCGCGACGGTGCGCGAGTCCAAGCTGCTGGACAAGGCAGGCGCGCTGTCGCTGTTCGGCGAGGTGCTGTCCGTGCAGCCCAACCACCCGGGCGCGGTGGGCCGCATGGAGGCCATCGTCGCGCGTGAGCCGCAGAACCTGCTCGCGGTGGAGACGCTGCTGCGCGCCTTCCGCGCGAGCGGTGACGTCACGCGGCTGGCGCAGCTGATTGAAACGCGCGTGGGCGTGTCGCCGGATGCCATCGAGCGCAAGCAGCTGCTCGGCGAGCTGGCCACGCTGCGCGAGACGCAGGGCGAAAGCGAGCTGGCCTTCCTCGCGCTCTACCGCGGCTTCAAGGAGGACCCGAACGACAGCGAGGTCCGCCGCCGCCTGGAGAACGCCACCGACGCCGCGGGCAGCTACGACGAGCTGGTGGTGCTGTACGAAGAAGCCCTGCCGCGCATCGCCGAGGCCGCCGACGCGGCCCAGGTGTGCCTCAAGCTGGGCCAGGTGCTGGAGACGCGCCTGCGTGACCCGGACCGCGCGGTGTCCTACTTCGAGCGCGCGCGCACGCTGCACACGTCCGTGCAGCAGGCCTCGCTCGTCGCGTTGGACCGCCTCTACCTGCACCTGGAGGCGTGGCCGGAGCTGGCCGGCGTGCTGGAGGCGCTGGCCACCGGCGCGACCCAGCCCGCGGACAAGATCGGCTTCCTCTTCCGCCTGGGGCAGCTCTACCAGGAGCGGATGGACAGCCCGGACCGCGCGGCGAGTGCGTACGAGGCAATCCTCGCGCTGGATCCGTCGCACCTCGCGTCGGCACGGCTGCTGGAGGGCATCTACGAGGGCGCGGGCGCGTCCGAGAAGCTCTACGCCATCCTGAAGCTCCAGGCGGACAAGGTCACCGGCAGCGAGCGCGACCGCGTCCTCGGCAAGATGGCGCAGGTGTCGGCGGAAGGCCTGTCCGACCTGGGCCGCTCCATCGACCTGTACCGCGAGCTGCTGGCGAAGAACCCGCGCAACGAGCAGGTCTTCTCCGCGCTGGAGTCGCTGTACGAGCGCGCCGGCCGTCCGCAGGACCTGCGCGAGATGCTCGAAGGCCGCCTGGCCATCACGCTGGATCCGCGTGAGGTGGTGCGCCTCAACGAGCGGCTGGGCCGCGTGGTGTACCGCCTGCTCAAGCAGCCGGAAGCGGCGGTGCCGTACTTCAAGGCGGCGCTGGACCGCGACGCGCGCCACCGCGGCGTGCTGGACACGCTGCGCGAGCTCTACGACGAGACGGGCCAGCGCGAGGAGCTGGTGGGCATCCTGCGCCGCCTCATCCCGCTGCAGGACAGCAGCGACGGCGTGAAGGCGCTGCGCCTGCGGATGGCGGAGGTGCTCGCGGGCATGGGCCGGCGCGAGGAGTCGCTGGACGCGGCCCGCCGCGCGCTGGAGGTGGAGCCGCACGCCGTCTCCGACCTGGAGCGCGTGTACGCGCTGTCCGTGTCGCTGCGCGCGTGGAACGACGCCGTGCGCGCCCTGGAGCTCAAGGTCCAGGTGCACCTGGCGTCCGAGGAGCGCGACCCGGCCATCGCCGCGTACTTCACGGTCGCGGACCTGTGGGAGGGGCAGGGCGGCAAGCCGGAGCTGTCCGCCGGCGCGCTGGAGAAGGTGCTGGAGCTCGACCCCGCCAACCGCACCGCCTACGAGCGCGTGTGCGCGCTGTACCGCACGAACAACGACTGGCGCGCCTACGCCACGGTGATGGACCGCTACATGCCCCACCTCGTCACCGACGAGGAGAAGATGGCGGCGCTGCGGGAGATCGCCCGGGTGCAGGAAGAGCGCCTGGGCCAGAAGGACGTGGCCTTCCTGGCGCTCTGCCGCGCGCTGCAGCTGGACGCGGCCGAGGACGCGCTGCGCGAGGAAGTGGAGCGCCTGGCGGACGAGACGGGCAGCCACGAGGAGCTGGCGGCGGTCTACGAGGAGGTCGCGGACGAGCTGCCGCGCGGCCCGCTCGCGGAGCGCATCTACGCCACGCTCGCGCGCATCCACGACTCGCGGCTGGATGATCCGCAGGCCGCGGAGGCCGCGTTCCGGAAGATTTTGGAGTTCGACCCCACCAACGCCACCGCGCTGGACGGCCTGGCGGCGGTGTTCCAGCGCCGCGGCCGCGACCGCGAGTACGTCGTCGCGCTGGAGCAGAAGCTGGAGGCGGCGGGCTCCATCGAGGCGCGCAAGGGCATCCTCAAGGAGATCGCCCGCGTCTGGGACGAGACCCTGGACGACCCGACCGAAGCGGCCAGCGCCCTGTTGCGTGCGCTGGAGCTGGAGCCGGACCTGGAGACGCTCGGCGTCCTCACGGCCCTCTACCGGCGCGGCAACGCGTACCGCGACGTGGCCACCACGCTGCTTCGCGCACGCGACCTGTCGGCCAGCAACGAGGAGCGCGCGCGCATCCAGGTGGAGGTGGCGACCGTCTACGAGCGCGACCTCAAGGACGACGAGTCCGCGGTGTCCGCCAACCGCATGGCGCTGGAGTTCGACCCGTTCAACCGCGACGCGCTGGAGGCGCTGGAGCGGCTGCACACGCGGTTGGATCAGCCGGCGGACCTGCTCGCCATCTACGAGCGGATGCTGGAGCTGTCCCAGGACTACCGCGAGAAGGTCCGCGTCCTCTTCCGCAGCGCGACCATCTGGGAGGACACGTACCAGAACCCGGCCAACGCCGACGCGTGCATCGAGGGCGTGCTCTCCATCGACCCGCAGAACGCGCAGGCCATCAAGTCCCTCATCCGCCTGCGCCGCGCGCAGTCGCGCTGGGAGGACCTCATCCTCGCGTACGAGCGGCAGCTCGCGCTCGCCACCAGCCCGCAGGAGCAGGCGGAGCTGTACGTGGACATCGGCAACGTGCAGTACCAGAACCTCAAGGCCGTGGACCGCGCGGTGAACAGCTACCACGCGGCGCTCGCCACGGACCCCGAGTCCCGTCCCGCGCTGCACGCCCTGGGCAACCTCTACGAGCGCAGCGGCAACTGGCCCTTCGCGCTGGAGATGCTGCAGAAGGAAGCGCAGGTCGTGGGCAGCGACCCCAAGGCCGTGGAGCTGTGGCACCGCCTGGGGAAGATCAACGAGGACATGCTCGCGGACATGGCGAGCGCCAGGAACGCGTACCAGCAGGCGCTCGCCATCGACCCGGGCCACCTGCCCACCATCCGCGCCCTCAAGGGCATCCAGGAGCAGGAGCAGGACTGGAGCGGCTACGAGCAGACGCTGCTGCAGGAGGCGCAGCAGACGGATGATCCGGCCGCCAAGGGCAAGGCCCTGCTGGACGTCGCGCGCTACCACGCGGAGACGCGCAAGGACCGCGAGACGGCGACGCCCTACTGGGAGGAGACGCTCAAGCACATCCCGGACAGCCTGGAGGCGGCGCACCCGCTGGCGGTCGTCTACATCGAGCGCGAGGACTGGGCGTCCGCGGAGCGGATGCTGGACATCGTCACGCGCAAGATGGCGGAGAAGGCCATGGCGGAGAAGGACGCCGCCATCGCGCAGGACCTCTGCCGCCAGCTCTACCTGCTGGGCTACGTGACGGAGAAGCTGGGCCGCAGCGACAAAGCCCTCTCCTCGTACGAGAAGGCCTACGGCCTGGACGCCACGTACCTGCCCGCCCTGGAGGGCTACAGCAGGCTGCTGGTGCAGGCGAAGCGGTTCGAGGACGCGCTCAAGGTCTTCCAGACCATCCTCATCCACCACCGCGAGGCGCTGCCGGACCTGGAGGTCGTGGAGATCTACTGGCAGCTGGGTGACGTGCACGCCGCCCTGGGCCAGACGGACCGCGCGCAGAACCACTTCGAGAAGGCGCTCGCCATCGACCCGCAGCACGAGCAGACACTGCGCTCACTGGTGGCGCTGATGGACAAGGCGGGCAACTACGAGAGGTCCGCGGAGCTGCGCCAGGATCTCGTCAACAGCCTGGAGGGCGAGGCCAAGGTCAAGGTCTACCTGGAGCTGGGCCGCATCGCGCGCGATCAGCTGAGTGACCCGTACATGGCCATCGACGCGTTCACCGGCGCGCTCAAGACGCAGCCGGACGCGCCGGAGGTGATGGACGCACTCTACCGCCTGCTGGTCGAGACGCGTCAGGGCCAGAAGGCCGCGGACGTGCTGGGCCGCATGCTGGCCTTGCCCGCGCTCGCCCTGGAGCCGCACAAGGCCAAGCGCGTGTGGTTCGCGCTCGGAGTGATCCGCCGCGACGAGCTGAAGGACGTGGAGGGCGCGACTCAGGCCTTCAACGCCGCGCTCGACCTGGACCACCGCTTCATGGAGGCCTTCGTCGCGCTGGAGGCGATGCTCGGCGGCGCGCGCCAGTGGAAGGTGCTGGAGGAGAACTACACGCGCATGCTCGTGCGTCTGCCCAAGACGCCGGACACCAACCCGCGGCGCATGACGCTGTGGCGCGCGCTGGGCGATCTGTACCTCCAGGGGCTCAAGGACCCGGAGGGCGCGGTGGCCGCCTACGGCGTCGCGGCGAAGGGCTTGCCGGACGACGCGTCCATCCAGGAGACGTTCGCGGAATTGGCCGGCAAGATGCCGGGCCGCGAGGAAGAGGCCATCGTAGCGCTGCGCCGCGCGCTGCCGAACACGGGGAACCCGCGCAAGGTGGTGGGCGCCCTGGCGGAGCTGTCCGCGAAGCGCAAGGACTACGACGCCGCGTGGCTCGCCGCGCAGGCGGTGTCGGGCCTCCTGGGCGAGGTGGGCGAGACCGAGCAGGAGATCCTCACCAAGCTGGGGCCCTACGCGAAGAACAAGGAACTGGCGCAGCGGCCGCTGACGGACCGGCTGTGGCAGACCGCGCTCTTCCACCCAAAGGTGCGCGGGCCCCTGTCCGAGCTGCTCGGCCTGCTCTTCGAGAAGGCCGGCCACCTGTACGCGGTGCCCTTCCCGCAGTACCAGCTGGTGCCCAAGCGCCACCGCATCGACGTGGCGACGGCGCAGGAGTACCACGTCAACCACTACCGCTACGTCGCGCGGCTCTTCGGCATGGAGGCGGTGGAGCTGTACTCGCCCTTCCTCGTCGCCACGCGTGAGCGGCTGGCGAAGCGCTCCAACGAACCGGCCCCCGAGCCGCTCGTGAACGTGGACCTGCTCCAGACGCATCCGGCGTGTGTGCGTGTGGGCGGCAAGTACTTCGCGGAGCAGGGCCAGAAGGAGGTGTACTACCTCCTGGGGCGCACCCTGGCGCTGGCGCGTCCGGAGCTGGCGTTCAGCCAGCGCGTCGCGCCCGAGCGGCTGGAGGCCGTGGTGCAGGCCGCGCTCAGCTTGGTGGTGGGCAACGTGCGCTACACGGTGGATCCGCGGCTGGTGGACGTGGAGCGGCAGCTGCTCCACAAGAGCCTGAGCGAGCCGGACCGGGCCGCGCTGGCGAAGGTCGCGAGGGCCTACCTGCCCACGGCGACGCCGCAGGATGTGCGCACGTGGCTGGAGGGCGCGGAGCTCACCGCATCACGCGCGGGCCTCTTCGCGGCGGGCGAACTGGAGCCCGTGCGCCGCATGGTGCAGGGTGAGACGGGGTCCGCCTTCCGCGTCGCCCCACGCACCAAGCTGCGGGAGTTGCTGGTGTTCGCGACCTCCGAGGACCTGCACGAGCTGCGTGTGGCCGTTGGCACACACGTCGAGATCCAGGTGCGAAAGTAAAGCCCTCAGACCGCAACGAGGGTTCACGCGTTGAAAGCAGGCGGGCGTTCAAGGCAGGTGTCCTTGATCTCCGCCTGGAGCCACTTCTACGATTCAGACGGGATTTCGCCCGTCATTTCTGAGGCTTACGGGAACGATGCGTTTCGTCTGCGACAGCTGCCGCGCGCAGTACATGATCAGCGACGACAAGGTTGGCCCGAAGGGGGTCAAGCTTCGTTGCAAGAAGTGTGGTCACACCATTCTGGTGAGGCCCGCCGGTGCATCGGCGGCGAAGGAGGGCGGGGCGGAGGCCACCGCCGCCACTGAGGCCAAGAGCAGCGCGGATGCGAACGCGCCCCGCATCGTGGAGTCGTCTGGCACGGGTCTGCCCGCCACGCTGGGCACGCCGCCGGAAGGCGGCCTCTTCACGGACGTGGAAGAGGATGAGATTGGCGCGGTCTTCGACCAGGTGCTGAGCACCGGCTCGCAGAAGCTCAAGGCCGCGGAAGCCGAAGCGGAGGCCAAGGCCGCGAAGGCGGAGGCCGTGCGCAAGCTCGCCGAGGCCGAATCCGCCGAGCCGACCGCGGAGGAGAAGGCCGCCGCCGCGACGCACGAGTGGTACGTCGCCATTGACGAGAAGCAGGTCGGCCCCTGGACGGTGGAGAAGGTGAAGGACGCCTGGGACCGCGGCGAGGTGGGCCCGGACAACCTCTGCTGGCGCTCGGGCTTCAGCGACTGGATTCCCCTGTCGGAGACGGCGGAGCTGGCGTCGGTGCTGGCGCCGCGTCCGGCCAAGCCGGTCATCGTCGCGCCCGCGCCGGTGTCCACGTCTTCGCCCACGCTTCCCGCCGGTCCGGTGGAGTCCGCCTTCAGCGCGGGCGCCTCGCGTCCGGGCGCGGGTGGCAACTCGGCCGTGGCCGAGGAGCCGGTGGGCTGGAAGCCTTCCGCCGCGAGCGTGCTGGCCTCGCTGGTGAAGGAGGAGAACGACGCCCTCAGCAAGCCGCCGCCGCGTCCGGCGCCGTCGCTGGAGCGCGAGCCGTTGTCCCAGTCGCGCCTCCTGGACGTGCCCATGCCGCCGCCGGAGCCGGTGTCGTCTCCGTCGATGCCTGGGGCCATGATGGCCCCTGCGCCCCAGGCCTACGCGGCGCCGCAGCCGCAGGGCTACGCGCCGCAGCAGCCGGTGCAGCAGCCGTACGCGCCGCAGCCGCAGGCCTACGCGCCGCAGCAGCCGCAGATGCCGTACGGGCAGCAGCCGCAGGGCTATCCGCCTCCGGGCTATCCGGCGGCCTACCCGCCGCCCGCGGCGGCACCCTCGGGTGGCAAGGGCCGCACGGGGATGATGGTCGCGGTGACGGCGGGCGTGCTGGTGATGGCCGGCGCCGCGGTCGTCTTCGTCGCGCGCGGCAATTCGTCCGAGCGCCCCGCCGAGCAGCCGGTCCAGGTCGCGACCGCGCCGACGCCCAAGGCGGAGATGCCGCCCATGCCGCCGCCTCCCGCGGCGGTGCAGACGCCTCCTCCGGCGGCGGCGACGCCTCCGGCTGCCACGACGCCCGCGGAGGGCACCGCGGCCGCTGCCACGGGGACGCCTGCCGCCCCTGGCACTCCGCCCGCGGCGGGCGGAACGCCTCCTGTCGCCGCGGCGACGGCTCCGGCCGCCACGCCTGCGCCTCCTCCGCCCACGGCGGCGGTGCAGCCTGCCTCCACGACGCCCAACATGGGCACGGCGGTGGCGAAGGTGGATTCGCGCAACCATCGCAAGACGGGCTCCGGCGGAAGCCGCGGCTCCCAGCGGGACGAGGACGAGGGCGACGCCATCACCGTGTCGAAGCCCTCCGGGTCGTCGTCCGCTTCGTCGTCGAGCTCCGGTGGCGGGGATGACGACTTCGACGAGCTGTTCGGCACGAAGAAGCCGGCGGCCGCGAAGCCGGCGACCAAGCCGACCGCGACGGCCTACATCCCGCCCGAGCCGGGCGGTGGCACGCTGGATCGCCTGCAGCAGTCGGACATCATGCAGGTGGTGCTGAACAACAAGCCGGCCATCGTGAAGTGCGTGAACGAGCAGAAGCAGAAGGACCCGTCGCTCAGCGGCAAGCTGGTGATGCGCTGGACGGTCCAGACGAGCGGCAAGACGACCAACGTGTCGTGCCGCACGGACGAGTTCCGCTCGAGCTACATGGCCACGTGCATCACGGGGCTCATCAAGAGCTGGTCCTTCCCGAAGCACCAGAAGCAGGGCGAGCCCATCGACTTCCCGTTCACGTTCTGAAGTCCAGGAGTGACATCGCCGTCACGTATGACGGCGATGTCGCTGTGCCGTGCGGCTGGATTGTGCGCTTTCGTGAACAGTGAATTTCCCCCGGTCTGGGCCGTGGGAAGGTCGTCGACACTCGTTGACACGTCTGGAGCGGGGAGACTAAAGCCCGCTCGACCTAAAAACCCGGTGTCTGGACTCACGTGGCCGGAGACACCGGGCGACGTAATTCATCCAGGAGGAAGTTCCGAATGCAGCTGCGCAAGATGATGGTGATGCTCGCCGCTTTGAGCTCGATGAGCCTGGCCCTGACGGCCTGTGGCGATGATCCGACGACGGTCGAATCCTGTACGTCGGACACCGACTGCTCCTCCGGTTTCTGCAACACGGCCGCCGGCGTGTGCATGGACACCTGCGAGAGCGGCTCGGACTGCCCCGACACCGAGAAGAACTGCGCGCCGCTCGCGGGTTCGTCCAACACGCAGAAGGTCTGCCAGTGCCAGACCAACCAGCTGTGCAACACGGACGACTCCACGTCCCTGGTTTGCGGCACCGTCTCCAAGCGCTGCGAGGAGCCCGGCTCCACGCCCGCGGGCTGCACCAAGGACGCTGACTGCGCCGCCGGCAACACCTGCAACACCTCCACGGGCGTGTGCAGCCCGGCCGCGGCGACCTGCACTGGTGAGGGCAAGTCCACCTGCGCCTACGGCAATGCCTGCTACAGCAACAAGTGCGATGCGCCCCCGGCCCCGACCTGCGAGAACTACCAGAACTTCGGCAACAAGGCCGCCCTGGGCACCACGGGCCCGATCATCTTCAAGGTCGAGACCATTGGCGCAGCAATTGACACTGGCTATTGCCAGGACCCCAGTGCTCCGAAGCGCGCGAGGGTTACGCTCTCCGCGTATTCGAGCACGCCATTCCCGCAGACGGCTAAAGAGCTGAACGGCTTCTTGTACGTCAGGGTCAATGGCACCACCCTCACTCCTTCGGTGAGTAGCTCTTCTGGCAACTACACGGTGTCGGGTGCCAATCGTGAGCGCGCCGATATCATCATCAGCACCTGCGTTGCTGAATCGAGCAACACGACCTCCCTGGGGTATTACTTCACGGGTGGCAATTTCTACTGCTATCAGTCCAACTATTAGTGGGGCTGATTAGCGGCCACTAGTGCTGGCTGCTGGTCGAGTAGTGAAGTTCTGCAGCCCCGCCCAAGTACTATTGGGCGGGGTTGTTTGTTTCCGTTCACGGCATGGGACTTCATGGAGCGAAGGCCTCTTATGTCTGGATGGAACATGAATATTGTCTGGTGTTTTCTCGTCTTGCTGAATGCGCGCGGGCATTCCGGCGACTTTGAAAAGGAGACTCCATGCAGTCCAAGAAACTGATGCAGATTTTCGCGTTGGGGCTTTCACTTGCAGCGCCGGTCGCGTCCGCTGCGGATTCCACGGTTCAGTTGACTTGCCCTGCGGGCACGAAGCAGGCTGGCTCTAAAGAAGAAGGGCTCTTCTGTCGCAAGTTGTCCGACTCTAGTGGGCGTATGGCTGAGGGCCCCTACCGGTCGTTCCACGCCAACGGCAAAAAGGCTGCTGTGGGGCAGCTTTTGAACGGTCTTCAGACTGGAACTTGGTACTTCTACGACGAAGCCGGCAATCAGTACGGCAAGACGGAGTTCCGTGAGAGCAACTACCATGGCACCCGGGTGCTCTACTTCGCCAACGGCAATCCCCACTTCATCGAGCAGTACCAGAACGGCCTGAAGGATGGCGTAGTGCAGGAGTTCAGCGAGGACGGCAAGATCGTTCGTGAGAGCCGCTTCGAGAAGGGCAAGGAAGTCGCCGCCAAGTAGCCAAGCGGCCGTGGTCAAGAGGGCCCCAGCCTGCTTTCCAGGCCGGGGCCCTTCGCATTGCGGGGCTTTTCCTTGGCCCTCCGGCCAGATAGGAACAACACCGTGAAGGCCCCTTCTCTAGTTCCAGTCCTCTCCGCTGTCCCTATCTGCACGGTGCCGCAGATGGGACTACGTGAACTTGAGCGTATCCGGCTCATCCTGAGAGGAGGCTCCGTCATCGACTGGCGACGCATGCACTTCCAGACTCGGGATGAGGTGGATCGGTTCTTGCGCCTTTGTCAGTTGGATGTGTCGAGGCCCTACGATGACTCCTGGGCTCGAACGGTGCTCGCCGATGCGGTGGAGTACCTGCGGAAGACCTTCGATTACCGGGTCGCGGACGCCGTAGCCCAGCCAGAAGAAATCCATGATCTCTTCTTATTCGCATCGGGTGCGAAGGGTCTTGCTCGCTACCGGCGGATCGCTTGCATCGTCCTGAAGGTGATGCACGTTATCCAGCACATCGAGGGCCGGGACCTGCTCTTCCGGCTTGCCGCCTCCGAGGCGGAATTGGCGGAAATGGTCACGGAGAAGGTGCTGGGGGTTGCCCGCGAAATGAAGGGGATGGGGCTACCCATCGTGGAGTTCGCCCACTCCATCAAGACGCGAGACTCTCTGATCACGAAACTGATCGCGAAGAAGGAAACCGTGGCGGCGCAGGTGTATGACCGCACGCGGTTTCGCGTCATCACGCGCAGGCGGGAGGACTTGCTGCCGGTTCTTTACTTCCTGACGCAGCGTTTGTTTCCCTTCAACTTTGTCGTACCGGGGCAGACGGAGAACTCGCTACTGCCGTTCAAGGGACTCCTAGCGGAGAACCCTCACTTCGAGCAGTTCATCCCACAACTCCACCTAGACCGGGACTTCGAGGACCGCGAGGACCGGACGGGGAATGCCTTCTCTGGAGATTCTTACCGGGTCCTCAACTTCGTCGTTGACCTTCCGCTGCGGATGGATCCGTATCTGCCGCCCCCAGAAAGTGACACGCGGCTCAGAAAGGGGCGAGTTACCTTCGCGCTTGTTGAGTTCCAAATCGCAGACGAAGAAACGGCCCGCAGGAATGAACTCGGAGACAACGCTCACGAAAGCTACAAACGACGGCAAAAGCGACGCGTCCTTAATCGGTTGAGCCGTGGACTGGTCGTGCCCAAGCGGCAGGGGTAACCAGTCAATCCAAAGGGCACTGCGGAGTTGTTTTGCGGGAGCACCCGCAGGCCCATTGGAACTCTGAGTTACTGGTTATCGGTTGAAACGGACAACATAAATACTGGCTGAGATGGCATCTGCTTCAGTCCATGCAATGAATGGCAGTGCTTCGGAGTTCAGAGTTGCTGATGGACCAGTCGCAGGGGTGCCAGCTGCGGTCAAGGCATTGAGTGGTGAGTCCATCGTCTGCCATGAGCTTGAAATCCATTGGCTGACCATGATGCTTCGTTCAGAATCAACGATTCCACTCCATGCCAACACATGGGGGCCTCCCTTTGCCAGCGCAATGCTTGGAGATGTATTTCCCGTTGATCGAGTTCTAATTGCGGCAGGGTTTGTCCAAGAGGCTCCTTCCCAGCGTGCCCAGTGGATTTTCCAGTCTGACTGAGGTGTTGCTTCGAACTCCTCCCATGCTACCCATGGGCGCCCGTTGCTATCGACGCCAATGGAAGGCGTGTTTGCGTCTTGCCCCAATGCCATGCTTCCAAGATATGGATCTTCGTTCTTGTGAACTGTGATGCTGTGGTGCTCTGTGTGGTCATTGTAAATTTCCGATGCAATGAAGACATCTCCGCCTGACGTGGTCGATGTTGCGTTGCCGGGGTTGTGCAGATAGGGGGCTTTGCTGAGCGTCCACGGCTGCTGCCAGTATGGCGTCTGCTGAAGTGATCGATAGTGTAGGATTGAAGTGCTTGCGGTGTCGTATCGTGAGACAGTAAGGCTGAGCGTGTTGTCAGGGCCAATGGAAAGACTTGGCTCAAAAAGCCGATCCAGGGCGGAGGGAGGCGTCGGTGAAGGTACTGATTCCCATTTCATGCCCGTCCAGCGTCGGATGAAGATTGTGCTGTCGTAACTGCTCCCCGTCGCCTCGTCCCACGCCACCACGGGTTCGCCATAAGCGTCAATGGCCAGCGTGGGATTTGCCGCATCTGTTCCGAGTGCAGTCAGTCCATTGAGAGGCGCGCCTAGCATGGTCCACGTCTCCCCACTCCAACGAGAAACGTAAACATTCTTGTTGGTTCCGTCTGACTCAACCCATGCAAGGATTGGACGGTCATTGTGATCTAGCTTGAGGATGACGCTCTCTGCCGACGTCGCGCCACCTGTTGCGCTTACGGCCCCGCCTAGGGGCAACCAAGTCGGCACGGAGAACGACCATGCCGGCGCTGCCACCACCCCATTGCCCGCCAGGTCCGTCAGGGCGCTCGCGGCGGCAGTGAAGTCCACTTGGACGGTGCTGGGCGCCGCCAGGGCGCTCAGCGGCGTCACGGTCAGCGTCTTGCCATCCGCGGAGAGGGCCACGGACTTCGCGATGGCCGCCCCGGTCCCCGTCTTGAGCCCCACGGCCGACTCCGTCACGGAGTTGGGGTTCATGGGCTCACTGAAGGTGACCTGGATGGCGTCGTGGACGCCCACGGTCGCCGCGTCCCTGGCCGGCAGGAAGGACGCCACGGTGGGTGCAGTCCGGTCCACGATGACCGTCCTGGGCGCGCTGATGAAAGCGGCTCCACCACGGGTCGCGCGGATGGACAGCTGGTACGTCCCCTCTGCCTCCGAGGTGGTGTCCCAGGTGAACGAGTAGGGACTCCCCGTGGGCTTCACCAGTACGGTGGTGTCCTTGAGGATCTCCGCCTGCTCGGCCGCGCCTCCCTCCACCGTGAACTGCAGGAGCAGGGGGCCTCGCGTGTACGCCTTGCCGGGCGTGGGCACGACCCAGTTCACCACCAGGTCCCCGGGCTTACCCACGGTCACCGCCACCGTGGCCTGCTTCGTCACCGTGCCGTTCTTGCCCTGCAGCGTCAGCGTGTAGGGGCCGGGCACGGTGCCCGCGCCCACCCGGATGCTCAGGGTTCCTCGCGTCTCTCCCCTGGGCAGGGTGAAGGACTGGAGCTCGATGCCCGCGGGCGGGGAGAGGAGGCTCCAGGTGACGGCGCCTCCGGTGGTGTCAGTCCAGGTGAGTTGGATGTCGCAGTCCAGGGTTCCTCCCGGGAGGACCTGCTCCTGGAGGGGGACCGCCGTGAAGGTGAAGTCCGCGTCGGGAGCGCCCGCGTCCTGCTTGGGCGGCTCTTCCACCAGCGGGGGAACGTCGATGCAGGCGGGGCTCAGGCCGATGCAGCCGAGCAACAACAGGTGTTTCAAGTTGGGCATGGGGGCGTGTTCTGCAAGGTCGGGACCGGCTCGGTCCCGAGGCGGAACACTGCCATACCCGTCCATGGCAGAGGACCCTCCGTCCGGACCTGGAGGCCTCCGGAGTAACCGTCCGGCCAACGACGTGCCGTGAGGGATTGCCGACGTAGCGGCGCGCAGCGGACGCTTCGGGGCATGGCGAAGCAGGTGGGGAAGCCGGAGTGGGCGCGCGTCGCGGAGGCCTTCGAGGCCAGCGGGCAGACGCAGCGGGAGTTCGCGTTGGCGCACGGCGTGCGGCTGAGCACGTTGCAGTCGTGGGTGTACCGGTTGCGGCGGAGCGCGCCGTCGCGAGCGGAAGCCGTGAGACTCTTGCCGGTGCAGGTGGCGACGAGTCCCGCGGCGACGGAGTCCCTGCTGGAGGTGGTGGCCGCGAGCGGAGCGCGGGTGCGCTTCGCCGTCGGGACGGACGTGGCGTACGTGGCCCGACTCGTCGCCGCGTTGGGGCGGTGAGGCGGCGATGTTTGCTGTTGCCGCGCATCTTTGTTGATGGCCGGGTGATCCGGCTGGTTGATGGCCATCGCTGGAGGCGCGCGTCAGCGCGCCGCGCAGCGTGATGGGCATCGGGGGCGAGCGCGCGTAGCGCGCAAGCCCGTGATGCGCTCAAGCGCTACGGCTCATCGATTCCGACGGTGTCGAGCACGCGGGCCAGCGCGTCGCGCTCCACCAGCTTCTTCCTTCGCCGAGCGGCCTCGCGCAGCGCCGCCGTGGCGAGCCGGTCCACATCGCGCAGCGCGCCACTGGCGGCCTCGTGCAGCATGGCCAGTGCGTCCGAGGCGAAGAGTTCGCGCTCGCACCCGGCACGGGCCAGCCGCACTCGAAGGTACTCAGCAGTGTCCTCCGGAGTGAGTGGCTCGATGCGCAGCCGGGTGTGCAGGCGCGAGTAGAGGCTGCGGTTGTGCCGACGCACCATCCGCGACTCCAGCTCTGGCAGCCCGACGAGGATGAGCGAGAGCAGCGCGCGTGAGTCCCACTGGTAGTTGAGGAGGATGTGCAGATGGTCCAGCACGTCCTGGTGGAGTAGGTGGGCCTCGTCCAGCAGGAAGACGGGGTGCAGCTTCTCGGCGCCCAGTTGCTCGACGTGCGTCGTGACGGAGTAGAAGACGGCGGCGGCGGTGGCCGACGGCTTGAGGCCGAGCGCCAAGCACAGCTGGCGGTAGAAGTCCCGGCGGCCCAGGGTGGCGTTGTGGCAGTACGTCAGGCGGAAGCCCTGGGCCGGCAGCCGGTGTCGCAGCGCTCGCAAGACGCACGTCTTGCCCACGCCCGGCTCGCCGGTGAGCACGACGCTGGCGCGGTTCTTCAGGGCCTCGCCCAACTCCTCCACGAGGGCGGCCTTGGAGGTGGGCAGCCAGAGGTCCGCGTCGGATACCTCCTTGGAGTGTGACGGGCCGGGGTAATGGATCGCAGTCGGGTCACCCAAGCTGTTCACAGCGGGGGCGGCCAAGCGGATCGCGACGGGGTCGGCCAAGCGGATCGCAGCGCGGAGCAACTGGGGCGGCGGTCCGTTCACCCTGGAGCTGGTTGGAAGAAACGCGGCCAGTAGGTGGGCTGAGCGCCTACCCGGCCAGTCATCCCGTGCATTCTCGCGCGTCCACGAGCACCGCCCCCGCGGTGCGGCCAGGGACGCGCGCGGATGAGCTACCGGAGAGTCGACATGGACAGGTTGAGAGAGTTGGTGCGGCTGCACCGCATGGGGACGGGTGCGCGCGAAGTGGCACGGCTGTTGGGCATGGGCCCGAATACCGAGAGGACGTACCGCGCGGCGCTCTCGGCGGCCGGGGTGCTGGAGGGCCCTGAGGACGAGGTGCCCGAGTTGGAGGTGCTCAAGGCGCTGGTGCAGGTGCACTTGCCGTCGAAGCTGCCACCGCAGCAGACCTCGTCACTGGTGGCGTGGCAGCAGCGTGTGGAAACGTTGCTCGGACAGGGGGTGGGCGCACGCGCCATCCACGACAGGCTGCGGCTGGAGGTGGAGGGCTTCGCGGCGAGCTACTCGGCCGTGAAGCGCATGGTGCGGCAGTTGCGCAAGGCCCAGGGCGTGCGGGCCGAGGAGGTCGCGATTCCTGTCATCACCGCGCCCGGAGAAGTGGCGCAGGTGGACTTCGGCTACGTCGGCCAGTTGCAGTGCCCACGGCAGAAGGTGCTGCGCAAGGCGTGGGTCTTCGTGCTGGTCCTAGCGCACAGCCGCTACCTGGTGGCCGACGTCGTCTTCGAGCAGTCACTGCCGACGTGGCTGCGGCTGCACGTCGAGGCGTTCGAGCAGCTGGGCGGCGTAGTGGAGACGGTGGTGCCGGACAACCTGAAGGCCGCAGTGCTGAGAGCGGCCTTCACTCCGGACGTGCCGTCCGCCCTCAATCGCAGCTACCGAGAGGTGGCGCGGCACTACGGCTTCAAGGTGGACCCGACGCCGCCGTACGCGCCCCAGAAGAAGGGCAAGGTGGAGGCGGGCGTCAAGTACGTGCAGTCCAACTTCTTCAAGGGCCGCCAGGGGCAGGACGTGGACGTCGTGCGCGCGGACTTGAAGAAGTGGCTGGCCCAGGTGGCCAACGTCCGGCGCCACGGCAAGACGGGCCGGCGCCCGGTGGACGTCTTCGGCGAGGAGGAGCTGCCCGCCCTGCGGCCACTGCCCACCCGGCGCTTCACCCCCGTCGTCTGGAAGCCCGCGAGAGTCCACCAGGACAGCCACGTCCTCTTCGACAGGCGCTTCTACTCGGTGCCCTGGCGCCTGGTGGGCAGCGACGTCTGGCTGCGCGTCACCGAGGCCAGCCTGGAGGTGTACGCGGACGACGTGCGCGTGGCCACGCACGCCCGGCGCGGCACGGGCCTCTACAGCACCTGCGAGGAGCACCTGCCCCAGCACCGCGCCGACCTGCGCCACCGCAGCCGCGGCTACTGGGAGGCACGCGCGGCGCAGCTGGGCGAGAAGGTGCTCACGTACGTGCGCGCCGTCTTCGACTCCGATGAGGTGTTGTCGCAGCTGCGCGCGGTGCAGGCCATCGTCACGCACCTGGAAGGCTTCCCGCCCGAGCGCGCACGCGCGGCCGCCCGGCGCGCCCACTACTACGGCACGTACAGCTACGGAGGCCTCAAGAACCTCCTGCGCCAGGGGCTGGACCTGCAGCCGCTCCCCCTGGCCCTCGCCGCCCCCGCGACGTCCTCACTTCCTCAGCCGCGCTTCGCACGCAGCGTGGCCGAGTTGCTGCACCACCCCGCCGTGCCCCAGGAGCCCGAAATTGAGTCCCACTGACGAGCTGATTCCCATGCTCAAGAAGCTGCGCCTGTCCGGCGTCCTCCAGTCGCTGCAACTGCGCACCCAGCAGGCCGTGGACGACAACCTCTCCCACTCCGAATTTCTCTACCGCCTCTTGGGCGACGAGGTGGAGCGTCGCGACTCCAAGCAGCTGTCGCAGCGCGTGCGCCGCGCGTCCTTCGAGCACGCCCGGACGCTCGAGGACTTCGACTTCCACTTCAACCCCAGCGTCCCCAAGGCCAAGGTGCTGGAGTTGGGCACGTGCGGCTTCCTGGAGCGCCACGACAACGTCCTCATCGTCGGCCCCACCGGCGTCGGCAAGTCCCACCTGGCCCAGGCCCTCGGCCACCGTGCCTGCCGTGCTGGCTACAGCGCCCTCTACGTCGGTGCCCACGAGATGCTCATGCAACTGCGAGCCGCCCGGGGCGATGGCAGCTACGAGAAGCGCCTCTTGCGCTTCACCTCGCCCGACCTGCTCCTCATCGATGACCTGGGCCTGCGCGGCCTGACGCAGGATGAACCGGTGGACCTCTACGAGGTGGTCCGCCAGCGGTACGAGCGCAAGAGCTCCGTCATCACCTCCAACCGCGCCATCGAGGAGTGGCCGCCGCTCTTTTGCGACCCGCTGATGGCCAGCGCCGCCATGGACCGGCTGCTCCACCATGCCCACGTCCTGGTCATCGAAGGCGACAGTTACCGCAATCCGCCCCCGGCTCGGCGGCGAAAGCCCTCCGCTACCGAGGCCCGTTAGGCACCAGGGCGATCCGCTTGGCCGACCCCAATCTCGTCAGCGCCGCGAACTCGAGCACCGGCTCCCTGACGAACTCACCAGGGCGATCCGCTTGGCCGACCCTCACGCGATCCATGCCCCCGGTCCTTGACAGTCCACCGGGCGCAGGGGCAGCCGCTGGCCGTCCACCTCCACCCAGGGCGCCGCGTCGGCGTCCGCCAGGGTGCGGCAGATGAAGACGAGGCGACCCGCCAGGTGGCCTGCGTCCAATTCGTAGTCCACGCCATCCAGCGCCACGGTGGTGTCGCGGCGCACGCGCCGGCGGATGCGCACGGTGAGCGCATCGGCCAGGACCTTCTCGTCCAGCCCATCCGGCGCGCGCGGGTGGGCCCCGAAGACGGACGCGGGCGTGCGGCCGACGAGACTCGAGTGCGCGGCGGCGTGGTAGTGCGCGTCGAGGAAGGCCCACAGCCGGACATTGACGTCGTGCAGGCTGGCCACCGGCCCCAGGAAGTCCAGGCAGCCTTCGCGCAGCGTGCGCCAGAAGCGCTCCATTTTTCCGCGCGCCGGGGCGTCGTAGGGCCTGGCGTGCAAGAGGCTGATGCCCAGGCGCGCGCACGCGGTGGCCAGGGTGTCACCGCGGTAGGTGGCACCGTTGTCCAGGTAGAGCGCGTCCGGCTTGCCGTGACGGCGCAGCGCGCGCACGAAGAGGCCCAGCATGTCCACCTCCCTCTCGGAGTGGTGGGCCTCCAGGGCGACGACGTAGCGGCTGGCATCGTCCAGCAGGGCGTGCACGCGCAGGGGACGGGACTTGCCGCCCACCTCGAGCGCGGGGCCGTGGCAGACGTCCCCATGCCACAACGCCATGGGGCGCTCCGCCTGCCACCGCAGGCGCGTGCGACTCCCCGCTGAGTCGCGCAGGGCCACCCTGTCCAGGCCCTCCTGGTGGAAGAGACGGCGGACGGTGGAGGCGGAGACGACGCCCTCTTGCATGCGCCCGTCGGCCACCAGCGTGCGCAGGATGAGGGCGACGGACGCCGAGGGGTGCTCACGGCGGATGTCGCAGAGCAATTCGCGCAGCGGCCCCGGCACCTCCTGCGCCCGGCCCTTGTCGCGCCGGGGCCGGGGTGTCAGTCCCACCAGTCCCCGCTTGCGAAAGGCGTAGTACCACCGCTCCAGCGTCGGCACCGAGAAGCTGCGCGTCGCGTCCGCCCCCGGGGGCCGGAAGCGCTGGGTGGAAAGCTGCGCGAGCGCCGCAGCCAGTTGGCCGCGGTCGAGCTCGGCTTGAGTCAGGGCGCCGATGACTCCGTGGCGAAAGACGGCCACGGCCTCTGAGTGAGAATTGGGAGACAGCTCGTCCATGCACTCCTCCAGGTAGCCCGCCGCGAGGAATGGGAGGGCGGGCCTGGGGCGGGAAGGTGCCGGG
>NZ_RAWM01000082.1 GCF_003668875.1 Corallococcus interemptor
GACTGACAGGCCGTCACACCGGCCCCCGCCTGCTTTTGACAATTTGTCCCAGGCGCCTGCCCCCGCTGTCCCCCTGGCTGGGGCCCTGGCGTATTCCGAAATAATTTCAAGGACTTGGCCGTAGGTCCTGGGTTTGACGCCCGCCCAACGATGGCACCTGCCTTGCTCAAGGTCCCAGCTGGGGCTGGCTTTCTCCCGGAAGCGTGATGGAACTCTTCTTTCGCAAGTACTTCTGGAGCGTGAACCTGTTGTTCATCCTGCTCGTCGCCCTCCTGGCGGCGCGCACGGTGAACCTGTTCGTCGAATCCTCCATCTCCCCCGCGCCCGCGTCCGAGGCGCCCGCCCGCGTCGCGCAGCGCACCCACGCCGCGGACAGCGGCCTGGCCACCATCGACGCGGAGCGCCTGTCGCGCCTCACCGGCGTGAAGCTGCCGGAGCCGGAGGTCGCGGTGAAGGAGCCCACGGCGCCGGAGTTCGACGCCAACGCCCCGCCGGCCAAGAGCGGCCTGCGCGTGAAGCTGCTGGGCACGCTCGTCGCGGCCAACCCCGACTGGTCCTTCGCATCCGTCATGGACATGAACACCCAGCGGTCGCAGACGTACATGATCGGCAACGACCTGATGGGCGCCACCGTCATGGAGATCGAACGCGAGCGCGTCATCATCAACAACCACGGGCGCCGCGAGTTCATCGACGGGCAGCCGGGTGACGGCGCCGTCGCCTACACCCCGCCCCCCACGGCCACGCCCGCCGCCACCCCGACCAACAGCCTGGGCAACGGCATCAAGTCCACGGGTGAGAACGAGTACGAAGTCCCCAAGGCCGAGATCGACAAGACGTTGAGCAACCTCAACGACGTGGCCATGCAGGCGCGCATCGTGCCCGCCTTCAAGGACGGCCAGGCGGTGGGCTTCAAGCTGTTCTCCATCCGCCCGGACAGCATCTATTCGAAGATCGGCGTCCAGAACGGTGACGTCATCCGCCGCATCAACGGCTTCGACATGAACAGCCCCGAGAAGGCGCTGGAGATCTACTCGAAGCTGAAGGACTCCAGCCGCATCGAGATCGAGATCGAGCGCAACGGCGCGCCGATCCGCAAATCCTACAACGTCCGTTAAACACCCCCGTCAAAGCGCCCGCTCCTCCATGAAGACGACGCTCCCGTCCTGGATGCTCTGCCTGTGCCTCGCGCTCTCCGTTCCCGCGTGGGCCCAGCGCCGTCCTACACAGCCCGCCAACCCGGCCCCCACTCGCGAGGCTTCGGGTGAACGTGACCGGACCATCACCCCGCAGAGCGCCAGCCCCGCGCCCGCCGAAAACCAGGGCCCGCGCCAGACGCCCACGTGCGAGCAGGCCCGGCGCAACGCGCGCTACGGCATCTACTTCGACAAGGTGGACATCGAGAAGCTCGTCCAGACCGTGTCGGACGCCACCTGCCGCACGTTCATCCTCCCGGAGAACGTGCGCGGGAAGATCTCCATCATCGGCCCGGAGAACGGCCGCGTGGAGGTGGACTCGGACTCGTTCTACTCCGCGTTCCTCGCCGCGCTCGACGCGAACGGCCTGGCCGTCTACCCGTACGGCCGGTTCCTGAAGATCGTCGACAAGCGCTCGGCGAAGCAGAACCCCATCCCGACCATCGTGGACGACACCACCCCGTACACGACGAACGAGCAGATGGTCACCAAGCTGTTCAAGATCAAGTACGTGGAGGTGGAGCCGCTGCGCGGCGTGCTCCAGCAGCTGGTCTCCAAGGACGGCGACACCATCCCGTACCCGCCGGACACCATCATCGTCAACGACGTGGGCTCCAACATCCACCGCCTGGAGCGCCTGATCAACCAGCTGGACAGCCGCTCCTCCAGCGACGAGATGCGCATCATCCAGGTGCAGTACGCCACCGCGCAGGACGTGGCCAACACCATCCAGAAGCTCTTCGAGGCCAAGGCCGGCGCGGGCGGCCGCGCGGGCCAGCGCCCCGGCAACTTCACGCAGGGCCAGCCGGGCCAGCCTCCTCCGGGCGCGGAGGGCGTCTCCGGCACCGAGTCGGGCGGCGCCGTCACGCTGTCGCAGATCATCCCGGACGAGCGCACCAACAAGCTCATCGTCGTGGCCAGCCCCGCCGCCTTCGGCCGCATCCAGGACCTGGTGCGGGAGATCGACATCCCGTCCGGCAGCGGCAACAAGATCAACGTCTACCCGCTGGAGAACGCCAACTCGGAAGAGCTGGCCAGCACGCTCCAGTCGCTCGCGCAGGGCACCGCCAACCGCCCCCAGCGTGGCCCCATCCCGGCGCAGCCGCAGGGCCTGCCGCGCGCGCCCGCCCAGGCCGCGGAGCTGTTCAGCGGCGAGGTGAAGATCTCCGCGGACAAGGGCACCAACTCGCTGGTCATCGTCGCCAGCCAGGCGGACTACAAGAACATCGTCCAGATCATCCAGCAGCTGGATCAGCCGCGCCGCCAGGTGTTCGTGGAGGCGGTCATCATGGAAGTGAACCTGGACCGCAACAGCGAGTTCGGCATCAACTTCCACCAGGGCTTCAGCCTCAAGACGGATGACGGCGCCATCCCCGGCATCCTCGGCACCAACTACTCCGGCGGCGGCGTGCCCCCGTCCTTCTCGCTGGCGAACCTGGCCAGCATGGGCGGCTTCCTCGCGGGCATCCAGGGCCCGGTGCTCCCGGAGCTCAAGGCGCTGGGCATCGACATCCCGGCCTTCGGCGTGGTGCTCAACGCCATGCAGCAGTCCTCCGACGTGAACGTGCTGTCCACGCCGCACCTGCTCACCAGCGACAACGAGGAGGCTGAAATCACGGTGGGCCAGAACGTGCCCTTCCAGTCCGGCTTCACCCCGTCCGCGCTGGGCAGCTCCGTCACCGGTGGCGTCCCCGGCGCCGGCGGCGTGCAGGCCTCGCTCTTGGGCTCGCTGGGCGGCCTGGGTTCGCTGTACGCGCCCATCACCCGCCAGAACGTGGAGCTCAAGCTCACCGTCAAGCCGCAGATCAACGAGAGCGACTACATCCGCCTGGTCATCACCGAGCAGACGGAAGAAATCGCCTCCACGGACCCCGTCCTGGGCCCCACGACGTCCAAGCGCAGCGCGAAGACGACGGTCATCGCCAAGGACATGGAGACGGTGGTGATTGGCGGCATCATGCAGGACCGCACGCTGGAGTCCGTCTCCAAGGTGCCGGTGCTGGGTGACATCCCGCTGCTCGGCCACCTGTTCCGCGACACCACGCGCCGCAAGACGAAGACGAACCTGCTGCTCTTCCTGACGCCCTACATCATCCGGGGCCAGGAGGACTTCCGCCGCATCTTCGAGCGCAAGATGAAGGAGCGGCAGCAGTTCGTGGAGCAGTTCTACGGCCAGGTCCCCGGCTACGACGTCGCGGTGGACTTCAGCCGCAAGCCCGGCCCCCTGTCGCGCATGAACCAGTCCGTCATCAAGGAAGAGCAGCGGGTGGAGAACGGCGGAAGCGGCACGCCCAACGAGCGCGTCATCCGCCCCAACGGCGCCCAGGGCAACGGCACCCAGCCGGCCCCCTCCCCGTCCCCCGCGCGGCCGGGCGGGGGAGCGCCGCCCGCGCAGGAAGGTGCCGCGCCCGCCCCCGAGGGCGAGCAGGCACCACGAAATTTCGAGGCGCCTCCGGAGGGTTCGGAGAGATCAGTCCCCGCGCCACAGCCCGAGGTCGTCGCGCCCAGCCCGGACGCGGACGCCGAGCGGCTGCGCATCCAGCCGGGCGACGGAGAGTAAGAGACCCATGGACCTGACCGCCGACACCCCCACTTCTCAAGGCTCCACCGCGACGCCCGACGTGTCCGGCGGCCGCAACGACGCCACCCAGGTCGTCGGCCACGGGCTGGCGTACCTGTGCGGCCGGCCAATGGGCGAAATCCTCCGCGCGCTCGTCCCCAGCCTCACCCCGGAGAAGATCCAGGAGGCGCTCGCCGCCCAGCAGGAGAAGGGCGGCCGCCTGGGTGAAATCCTGGTGGGCATGAAGGCCGTCAGCGAGGAGGACGTGTCCCGCGCGCTCGGCCACCAGCTGGACCTGCCCTACCTCCAGCGCATCTTCGTGGAGGAGGTGGACGCGGAGCTGGTCAAGCGCATCCCCATCAACTTCGCCCGCCAGACTCAGCTCTTGCCGCTCTCCCTGGAGGGCGACGAGGTGGTGCTCGCGGTGGCGGATCCGCTGGACACCACCGCCCTGGACCACGCGCGCCTCTTGCTGGGGCAGGCCATCCAGCCGCGCATCGCGCTGGCCTCCACCATCGTGGACGCCATCAACAGCGTGTACGACCGCTCCGTCAACGAGGCCGAAGCGCTCGTGGACGAGATGGAGACGACGGAGGACCTGGACTCGCTGGCCCATGAGCTGGAGGAGCCCAAGGACCTGCTGGACGCGGACGACGAAGCGCCCGTCATCCGGCTGGTGAACTCCGTGCTCTTCCGCGCCGCCAAGGAGCGCGCGAGCGACATCCACATCGAGCCCATGGAGCGCGAGCTCCTGGTGCGCTTCCGCATCGACGGCGTGCTCCAGGAGGTCATCAAGCCGCCCAAGCGCTACCAGAACTCCATCATCGCGCGCGTGAAGGTGATGGGGCAGCTCAACATCGCGGAGAAGCGCCTGCCGCAGGACGGCCGCATCCGCATCAAGCTGGCCGGCCGAGACATCGACATCCGTCTGTCCACCACGCCCACGTCCTTCGGCGAGCGCATCGTCATGCGTCTGTTGGACAAGACGGCGACGCTGCTGGACCTGGCGGAGATCGGCATGAGCCCGCAGGTGCTGGCCAACATGGAGTCGGTCATCAAGCGCTCGCACGGCATCGTGCTGGTGACGGGCCCCACGGGCTCCGGCAAGACGACCACGCTCTACGGCGCGCTCTCCAAGATCAACACCTCGGACCTCAACATCCTCACCGTCGAGGACCCGGTCGAGTACCAGCTCAAGGGCATTGGCCAGATGGCCATCGCTCCGAAGATTGGCCTGACGTTCGCGCAGGGCCTGCGCTCCTTCCTCCGCCAGGACCCCGACGTCATCATGGTCGGCGAAATCCGCGACAAGGAGACGGCGGAGATCGCCATCCAGGCGTCCCTCACGGGCCACCTGGTGCTCTCCACGGTGCACACCAACGACGCCGCGGGCGCCGTGACGCGACTCGTGGACATGGGCGTGCAGCCCTTCCTCGTGGCGTCGTCGCTCACCGGCATCCTCGCCCAGCGCCTCGTGCGCCGGGTGTGCCCGGACTGCCGGCAGCAGTACACGCCCACGGACGCGGAGCTGAAGGAGCTGGGCTTCACGCTCGCCAGCTTCAAGGCGAAGTTCAACACGGACCGCATCTACCGCGCGGTGGGCTGCCCGTCCTGCAACCGCAACGGCTACCGCGGCCGCTCCGGCATCTACGAGTTCCTCTTCGTGGACGACGACGTGCGCCAGCTGGTGCTCAAGAACGTGGACGCGTCCACCATCAAGAAGTCCGCCCTGGCCAAGGGCATGACGACGCTGCTGGATGACGGCGTGCGGAAGATCGCCCTGGGCGAGACGACCATCGCCGAAGTCCTGAGCATCACGCAGGAGGACATCTAGGTCCGCCATGCCCGTCTTCGAATACAGAGGCCTTGATTCCCAGGGCAGGCAGAAGAAGGGCCTGCTGGAGGCGGACTCGCCCAAGACGCTGCGCTCCAAGCTGCGCGCGGACGGCATCTTCCTCACGGACGTGCTGGGTCAGGCGGAAGGCAGCCGCGCGGGCGTCTCCAAGGGCGCCAACGCGAACCTGCTCGCGCGCGACGTGGACCTGCGCAAGCTGGGCCGCGGCCGCGTGTCCACGGAGGACGTCGCCATCCTCACCCGGCAGCTGGCCACGCTGCTGGGCGCGGGCGTCACCATCGTGGATTCGCTCAACGCGCTGGTGGACCAGGCGGAGAAGGAGCGCCTCAAGCGCGCCCTCTCCGACATCAAGCAGCGCGTGAACGAGGGCTCGTCCCTGGCGGACGCGTTCAGCCAGCACCCGAAGATCTTCCCCAGCATCTACATCAACATGGTGCGCGCGGGTGAGGCCTCCGGCGCGCTGGACCAGGTCCTCCTGCGTCTGGCGGACTTCACGGAGAACCAGGCCAAGCTGCAGCAGAAGATCATCGGCACGATGATCTACCCCATCATCATGCTGGCGGTGGGCGGCGGCATCCTGGTGCTCCTGATGGTCTTCGTCGTCCCGAAGGTCACCAAGATCTTCGAGACCATGAAGGCCACCCTGCCCCTCAACACGCGCATCCTCATCGCCGCGTCCAACCTCATGCAGGCGTGGTGGTTCATCATCATTCCGGCCTTCATCGCCGGCGTGGTGATGTTCATGCGCTGGACCCGGAGCCCCAAGGGCAAGCCCAAGTGGGACCGCTTCACGCTCAAGGCCCCCATCTTCGGCAGCCTGGTGCGCCTGCTGGCCATCTCCCGCTTCGCGCGCACGCTGGCCACGCTGCTCAAGAGCGGCGTGCCCATGCTGGCCGCGCTGGACATCGTCAAGGCGGTGATGACGAACTCGGTGCTGGCGGACGCGGTGGAGAACGCCCGCGAATCCATCCGCGAGGGCGAAAGCATCGCCAACCCGCTCAAGCGCTCCGGCCAGTTCCCGCCGCTCGTGTACCACATGGTCGCCATCGGTGAGAAATCAGGGCAGCTGGAGGACATGCTCCTGTCGGTGGCGGACTCCTATGAGACGCAGGTGAACGTGCGCATCGGCGCGCTCACCAGCCTCCTGGAGCCCATGCTCATCGTGGTGATGGGCGTGATGATTGCATTCGTCGCGCTCTCCATCCTGATGCCGATTCTGCAGGTGAACACGGCCATCCATTAGGTGGAGGGAGCTTCCGCGATGAACGACACGCTCGACCGGTGGATCCAGCGCGCCACGCTGATGGGCCTGCTGGCCCTGGCCGCCACGCTGGCGACGGTGGGGGCCACCCTCTACGCCCACCGTGACCCGCCCGCCGCCTCCAGCGCGGGCACGGCGCCCTGAAGCAGCCTCCCCTGACATCCCGACACACCCATGGCGCGGTGGCTTGCCAGAAAGTCACCCGAAGGTGAGTGAAGACATGCACACGACGAACGCGAAGAAGCAGCAGCGCCGCAAGAACCGCGGCATGACCCTCATCGAGATCATGGTGGTCATCACCATCCTCGGGCTCATCGCGGCGGCGGTGGGCGTGGCCGTCATCCCGAAGCTGGAAGAGGCCAAGCAGGACACCGCGAAGCTGGACATCCGCAACATCCAGAGCGCGATGAAGCTCTACTACACGAAGAAGGGCTCCTACCCGGACACCGCCACGGGCCTCAAGGCGCTGGTGGACACCAACAACCTGGAGCGCATGCCCATGGACCCCTGGGGCCGTGAGTACGTGTACATGAACGAGGGCGGCAAGCCGGTCATCACCAGCTACGGCGCCGACGGCAACCCGGGCGGCGAGGGCTCCGACGCCGACATCTCCTCCAAGGACCAGAACGCCCGTCAGTAACGGCGTTTTCCTGAAGCAAAGCCGCGCCTCCCGCGTGTTGTCGTAGGAATGCCCGTGATGACCCCCGAGCACACTTCCTCACCGACGTCCGCGCGCGAGGCGCGCGCCGTTTCCACCGAGCAGGCCCGCGCCCGCTCCTCCCGCCTGGGGCGCCTGCTCTTGCTGGGCGTCTTCGTGGGCGCCACGCTGCTCGCGTTCGCGCTGGTGTGGGCCACCGAGGACAACACCCTCACGCCCACGCAGCGCCAGGCGCGCGAGCAGATCCGCCGCCTGGAGGGGCTCTTCAAGGCCCACCACCGGCTGATGGGGTTCTTCCCCTCGCAGGAGCAGGGCTTCACGCCGCTCATCGACTCCAAGGTGATTGACGGCACGCCCCTGGACCCGTGGGGCCACCCATACATCTACCGAATGGAGGGCAAGACGGGCGCCGTGCTGTCGCTCGGCTCCGACGGCAAGCCCGGCGGCACGGGCGAGGCCGCGGACCTGTTCTCGGGCGGCATCGTGGCACAGGAGGTGCAGCCTTGAAGCGGGCCATGTCCTCCCCTCTTCCCGCCCGCCGCCGCCGTGCCCCGCGCGGCCTGACGCTGATTGAGATCTCCATCGCGCTGGCCATCGCGGCGGTGATGTTCGCCGCGGTGACCATTGGCATTGGCGCCATCACCGGCGCGAAGGCCAAGGGCAGCGCCACGGAGCTCGCGGGCGTCATCCGCTCGCTCTACGACTCGGCGGCGCTCAGCGGCAAGACGTGCCGGCTGGTGTTTGAAATCCCGGACCCGAAGCGTGAAGAGGCCACGCGCTACCACGCGGAATGCGCGGCCGGCGGCGTCACCACCTCGCGAGACCGGGACGCGGCGCTGCGCGACGAGTCGCGCGACCGCGAGCGCCGCGCGCGCGACGGCAACAACGGCGGAGACTCGCGCAAGAACTACACGCGCTCGGAGGGCTCGCAGCCGTCCGCGCAGGAGCTGATGGACGAGGAGAAGAACCGCATCGAGGCCCAGTCCACCTTCTCCGCGTACACCGCGGAGGAGATCTCGCCCAAGTCGCTTCCGGCGGGCGTGGCGGTGTCGGTGTGGACGCGGCAGCAGCGCGAGCCGGTGGAGAGCGGCGTGGCCTATCTCTACTTCTTCCCGCAGGGCTACACGGAGAAGGCCATGGTCTTCCTGCGCCAGGGTGACAACGCCTGGACGCTGGACGTGTCACCCCTGACGGGCAAGGTGTTCATCGCACCCGAGGCCCTGGAGGTGCCCCGCTCATGAGGACCCCCATGCGAAGGCGCTCGGGCTTCACCCTGCTGGAGACGATGGTGGCCCTGGCCATCCTCAGCGTCGCGCTGATGGCCATCTTCGACCTCAACTCCGGCGCGGTGGCGAACCACGTCTACACCAAGCGGCTCACCGTGGCGGCGCTCCTGTCCCGCTCCAAGATGACGGACCTGGAGCAGAAGCTCTACGACGACGGCTTCGAACAGGACGACGACGAGCAGTCCGGCGACTTCTCCGACGAGGGCTGGCCCCAGTTCAAGTGGCGCGCCCGCATCATCGCGCCCAAGACGGACGGCGTGACGCCGGATCAGCTCATTGGCGCCATCTTCAACCTGCCCATGGGCGGCGGCGACTCCGGCGACCCGCTGGGCGGCCTGGCCAGCCTCTTTGGCGGCGGTGGCGGCGACGGCAAGGGCGGTACGCCTCCGGGCAGCACCACCACCGCCAGCCCCATGGGCGCATCCGCCATGAGCATGGCGCAGCCCATGTTCACGCAGATGGTGGACCAGCTCACCAAGTCCGTCCGCGAGGTGCACCTCACCGTGTACTGGAAGGAAGGCACCCAGGTGGAGAGCGTGGACGTGGTGACGCACGTCGTGTCGCTGGGGCCGGGCGGCGACCGCAACGGCGGCTTCACGCCCAACGCGGGCAGCACGGCGGGCGCGGAGAACCAGTGGGTGAACCCGCGCACGGGCCAGGTGGTGGACAACCCCATTGACGGCCCCAACGGACAGAAGCTGGACCCGAACACGCGTGAGCCGCTGGTGAACCGCGCGGCCATGCTCAACCAGCTCAACAACCCGGGCGGCTCGCAGCAGGGCGGTGGCACCGGCAACACCGGCATCAACCCGCGCGGCCCCGGTGGCATCTTCGGCGGACGCGGCCTGCCCGGCCTGCCTGGACGCGGAGGCATCCGATGAAGCGTCGCATGCGTGGCTTCACCCTGATGGAGGTCATGGTCGCGGTGGGCATCACCGCCCTGATGGGCACCGTCGTCGCCATGGCCTTCCAGACGGGCATCAACGCCAAGGAGGTCGTGGAGGGCGAGGCCGAGCGCTACCGCATGGTGCGCGTGTCGCTCAACCGCATGGCCCGCGAAATTGGCTCCGCCTTCGTGAGCGACCGCTACGATTTGCGCCGCTTCCGCGACCAGAACGACCGGCCCACCAACTTCATTGGCGAGCGCGACAAGCTGACCTTCACGACGTTCGCGCACCAGCGCCTGTACACGGACGTGAAGGAGTCCGACCAGGCGGTGGTGGAGTACTTCGTGGAGAACTCCAGCGAGCGCGGCGCCCGTCAGCGGCAGGACCTGAAGCGCCGGGTGGACCCCAACGTGGGGGACCGCATGGACCGGGGCGGCACCACGGACGTCCTCTTCGAAGGCGTCAAGGGCGTGGAGTTCGCCTACTGGGACTCCGACAAGAAGGAATGGGACGACGAGTGGGACACGCGGCGCAACGAGCGCAAGGACATCCTCCCCACGCGCGTGCGCATCACCGTCATCGCCCTGGATGAGGCGGGCAAGGAGGCGCGCTACACGACACAGGCGCGCATCGTGCTCAACACGACGCTGCCGAGGTTCAACTGATGGCCTTCCCCTACTTCCAGCAGGCGTCCCGCCGGCGCGGCAAGGCGCGGATGGCCCCTGTCCATGTCCATGCCCAGACGCGCCCCGCGCGCTCGAGCGCGGAGAAGAAGCACCGGCGCTCGCGCGGCGTGGCGCTCATCATCGCGCTCGTGTCCATCACGCTGCTCACGGTGGTGGCCACGGAGTTCGCCTACAACACCCGCGTGGACCTGCAGCTCGCCGCCAACCAGCGCGACGAAGTGCGCGCCTACTACATGGCCCGCTCCGGCCTGTCGCTGGGGCGGCTCCTGCTGCGCTTCCAGCGGCAGGTGGACCAGACGCCCATCCCCAACCCCGCGAGCCTCCTGAGCGGCCTCATGGGCGGCGCCCTGGGCGGCGGCGCCACCGGCGCGGCCGGCGCGGCCGCGTTCCAGCCGCAGTCGCTCAACCTCCAGCTCTGGAAGCTGGCGCGGGTGGACTGCCACATGCTCAAGGGGCTGGTGAAGAGCGACGGCGCGCAGAGCGAGGACGGCCGCCCCGTGGAGACGGAAGCCGTGCAGGTGGACCCCAACTTCCAGATGGACGGCGAGGACGGGGACAACGCGGGCGCGGCCACGCAGATGGCGGCGCAGATGCAGCGCCGCTCCTTCGGCGGCTTCGAGGGCTGCTTCCTCGCGACCATCAGCGACGAGGAGGAGAAGCTCAACGTCATGCGCCTGAACACCGGCGGCGCGGAGTCGCAGGCCACCGCCGCGCGCATGCTGGACATGTTCTCCGACAAGCGCTTCGAGTTCCTCTGGCAGCAGGACGACGCCAACAAGGTGCGCTCCACGCCCCGGGACACCATCCTGGCGCTGAAGGACTGGTCCGACGAGGACCAGACCCAGTCCACCCTCAACGAGAAGGACCCGACGAACCCCTTCGTCGCGGGCTTCGCGGACGAGGGTTCCGCGTACAGCCGCTACGAACCGCGCTATGAAGTGAAGAACGCGCGCTTCGACAGCCTGGATGAGCTGTACCGCGTGCATGGCGTCAACGACCGCTTCATGGCGGCCTTCCGCGACCGGCTCACGGTGTACCCGGACATCAACTCCAAGCCCAACGTCAACACCGACGACCCCATCATGCTGGGCCTGGCCATCATGTCCGCCGCGGACCCCAACCGGCCGGATCCGCGCCTGACGGATCCGGTGTTCCTCAACGAGCTCATCAGCCGCATCCGCGCCGCGCGCATGTTCAACTTCTTCGGCATGTCGGTGGCGGACTTCGTGAACGTGGTGGAGCAGGCCGGCATCGCCGTCAACCCGCTCATCAAGGGCAACGTCCAGCAGAACCGCTACCTGGGCGACAAGAGCAAGACTTTCACCATCAAGTCCGTGGGTGAGGCGGGCAGCGTCCAGAAGACGCTCACCGCCGTCATCCGCCTGGACGACGGGCTGGGCAAGCTCGTGTATTACAGAGAGGAATAGCATGGCCCGCATTCTTGGCCTGGACCTGGGAAGCCACTCCGTGAAGGGAGTGGTGCTCAACTCCGGAGCGAAAAGCCAAAGCACCCAGGCCTACGCGGAGGTGCGCCGCGCGCAGGAGGGCGAGCGCTCGGAGACGCTGCGCGCCGCGGTGGAGGAGCTGCTCGGGAAGATGCCGGCGGGGCACGTGGATCAGGTCGTCATCGCCCTGCCCGGCCCGTCCCTCACCACGCACGCGGTGAGCCTGCCCTTCTCCGACAGCAAGCGCGTGGAGGCGACGCTGCCCTTCGAGGTGGGCAGCCAGCTGCCGTTCGACATCTCGGAGGTCGTCTACGACTACCAGGTGGTCGGCCAGAAGGACACCGGCGGCAAGGAGAAGGCCGCGGACCTGCTGGTGGGCGTGGTGAAGAAGGAGGAGCTCCAGTCGCTGCTGGCGCTGCTGGGCGGACTCCAGGTGGATCCGCGCGTCATCACCCATCCGGCGCTCGCGTACCAGAACCTCTTCACGCAGATGCCCGGCCTCTTCGAGGGCGCGTCCGAGGGCGGCCCGGTGGCGGTGGTGGACATCGGCCATGAGCGCACGTCGGTGGCCATTGGCCAGCCGGGCAAGGGCGTGGAGTTCGCGCGCACCTTCGCGGGCGGCGGGCGCGACCTGACGCGAGCCCTGGCCACGGAGTTCCAGACGACGCTGCCGGAGGCCCACGCGTGGAAGGAAGCGCACGGCGCCATGGCCAGCGCCGCCCAGGGCCCGGACGCCGAGCGCGCCGCGAACGCCTTCGTGCGCGGCCTGCAGCCGGTGCTGCGCGAGCTGCGTCCGTCGTTCAAGTCCTTCGCCGCGCGCACCCGCCGGCAGGTCTCCGCGGTGGTGCTGTGCGGCGGCACGGCGCGGATGCCGGGTCTGGCCGAGCAGCTGTCCAAGGATTTGAACCTGCCGGTGCGCGTGCTGGCGCTGCCGGCGGACGCGGCCGCGACGATTGGCGCCAAGGAGACGCCGTCCGCGGCGCAGGCGTACGCGCTGGCCATGCGCGGCAACGCGGCCGGGGCGAAGGCGCCTCGCTTCAACCTGCGCCGGGGTGAGTTCGCCTTCAAGGGCGGCTACGACTACGTGAAGGACCGGCTGGGCCTGCTGGCGTCCTTCGCGGTGACGCTGCTCTTGCTGCTCATCGCGTTCGGCGTCGTGCGCAACACCGTGTTGTCGCGGCGCGAGGCGGAGGTGGACGCGGTGCTCTGCAAGACGACCCAGCGCATCCTGGGCACCTGCGAGACGAACTACGACCGCGCGCTCAACATGCTCAAGGGCGTGGAGAGCCCCGCCGCGGCGCTGCCCGCCATGTCCGCCGTGAACCTGCTGGCGGAGGTCACCCAGCGCGTGCCGCCGGAGGTGCCGGTGAAGTTCGACCGCATCCAGGTGGACCTGGACCGCATCATGCTCCAGGGAGAGACGGACAGCTCCAAGCAGATCGACACGCTCTCCGCCGCCTTGAAGGGCCACCGCTGCTTCAAGGACGTGAAGGAGGGCAAGGTGGAGAAGACTCGCGACGGGCAGAAGGTGACCTTCCGCCTGGACGTGCAGGTGCAGTGCCCCGGCGAGCCGCAGGGGGGAGAGACCTGACATGGGAAAGATCAAAGAACTCTTCGCGCCCCTCCAGACCTGGTTCGAGCGGCTGAGCGACCGCGAGCGCAAGCTCGTGGCGCTGGCCGGCTCCGCGGTGCTGGTGTTCGTGCTCTTCGTCACCCTCTTCAGCTTCGCCAACAGCGCGAACGGCTACCGCCGCCGCACGCAGGACAAGCTGGCGAAGCTGCAGGAGGTGCAGGCGCTGGCGACCAGCTACGGCCAGGCGCAGGCGGAGCGGCAGAACGTGGAGCAGCAGCTCACCCAGAGCAACGTGCGCCTCATCACGTACATTGAAGACAAGGCCACCGCCGCGGGCCTCACCGTCCCCAACATGACGCCCAAGGGCGACGTGGGCGTGGGGGACGGGAAGATCATCGAAAGCTCCGTGGAGCTGACCTTCACGGACGTGGACCTGCGCAAGCTGACGGACTTCCTGCGCACGGTGGAGACGGGCCCGGGCATCGTGAAGGTGAAGTACCTGCGCGTGGAGCCCCGGCCCGCCACGGACACCCTGACGGCGTGGACGACCGTCGCCACCTACCGGATGAAGCAATAACCCATGGCCACTGAATCGAAGACCGCCCGCTGGAAGCTCGTCGTGGGCTACGCCGCCTTCGCGGTGGTGGCGTTCGTCCTCTGCCTGATGTTCACGTTCCCGTACGACGCGGTCCGCACGCGGCTGGTGACGGAGGCCGCGGCCCACGGGCTCGCGGTGCGCATTGGCGGCCTGCGTCCGGGCCTGTCCGGCGTCACCGCCACCAACGTGCGCGTGAGCAAGCCGCCCACGCCGCTAGGTGCTGAGTCCGTCGCGGCGCTCGCCCGGGGCGAGTCCGGCGGGCTGGGCCCGGATGAGCTGGGCGAGGCGCTCGTCTTCGACAGCGTGGCGCTGCGCCCCTCCCTCTTCCCGGTGGGCGTGGTGGCGAAGCTCAAGGGCATGGGCGGCACGGTGAACATCCACGTGGGCGGCATGAGCGGCACGTCGCTGAACGTGGACGTGGACGGCGTGCAGGCCGGCGGCGGCAACCTGCCGAAGTACACGGGCGTGGACATGGAGGGCACGCTCAACGCGAAGCTCGCGCTCCAGGCGCCCGGGACGATGATTCGCGGCCAGCCGGTGGACTGGTCCCAGGCGTCCGGCACGGTGGTGGTGGACACCCAGGGGCTCACCATCAAGGGCGGCAAGGCGGCCATCCCCATGGGCGGCGGCCCCGCGATGCCCATGGAGCTGCCGCGCGTGGTGCTGGGTGAGCTGCGCGGCGACCTCCAGTTCGACAAGGGCCTGGGCACGGTGCGCGACCTGAACCTCAAGAGCGAGGACCTGGAGGGCACCGGCACCGGCACCGTGAAGCTGGGCCGCCGGCTGGAGTACAGCGAGCTGGCCCTGGACGTGGGGCTGAAGTTCGAGCAGGCCTTCCAGCAGCGGCTGGGCCCCCTGGCGCTCGCGGTGAACATGCTGCCGCAGGACCGGGACAAGCCGGGTTGGCGCGGCGGCCGGCTCAGCGGCATGGTGAGCAGCCCCCGTTTCGGCCCCAAGCGGTAGGGCGGGGTCGGTTCCGGCCCTCCCCCCTCCTGCGGTCGGCCCCGGTTGATGCCCGCGCACGCGCCGTGTAAAGCGCTGCGCGCGGCCCTGGGGTGTCCGGGCTTGGGAGAGAGTTCGTAATGCCGGAGCTGGTGTTCTTCCGTCGAGGCGAGGAAGTGCTGCGGGTGGCGGTGGACCGGGCGCGGGTGGTGCTCGGCCGGGGCGACTCGAGCGACGTGGCCATTCCGGATCCGGAGGTGAGCCGCCAGCAGGTGGCCCTCCTGTGGGACGGACAGAAGTGCCGCGTGGAGGACCTGTCCGGCAAGGGCACGAAGGTCGCGGGCGCCACGGTGGAGCGCGCGGACCTGCCCGACGGCGCGGACATCGAATTGGGCCAGTGGCGCGCGGTGTTCCGCCAGCACGGCGCCAGCGATGACGCGGACGCGGCCACGGAGGCCGGCAGCGCCACCGTCGTGCAGGGGCGCGACTCCCAGCGCTGGCAGGCCGCGCAGCTGCGCGTGAAGCAGGGCGGCACGGAGGCCGTGCACCGGCTCACCGGCGACAGCTTCACGGTGGGCAAGGACGCGGGCAACGACCTGGTGCTCCAGGACCGGTTCATCTCCGGCCGGCACCTGAAGGTCACCCGCCGCGACGGCGTCTTCCACGTCGTGGACCTGCGCTCCACCAACGGCACCTGGCTGGGGCCGGTGCGCCTCTTCGAGGCGGAGGTGACGCTGCCCACCACGCTGCGCGTGGGCGAGGCGGAGCTGATTCTTGAGGCCGTGCCCGCGGCGAAGAAGGAGGCGCAGGCCTTCCACGGCATCCTCGGGAGCGACCCGTCCGTGCGGCAGCTCACGGACCTCATCCAGCGCGTGGCGCCGTCCACCGCGGCCGTCACCATCCTGGGCGAGTCCGGCACGGGCAAGGAGCTGGTGGCGAACGCGCTGCATGCGTGCTCGCCGCGCGCGAACCGGCCGCTCATCCCGGTCAACTGCGCCGCCATCTCCAAGGAGTTGATTGAGAGCGAGCTGTTCGGCCACGAGAAGGGCGCGTTCACCGGCTCCGTGGGCGCGCGCAAGGGCGCCTTCGAGGAGGCGGACGGCGGCACGCTGTTCCTCGACGAGATTGGCGAATTGCCCCTGGACCTCCAGGCGAAGCTGCTGCGCGCGCTGGAGAGCGGCGAAATCAAGCGCGTGGGCGCCAGCCGCCCGCTGCACGTGGACGTGCGCGTGGTGGCGGCCACCAACCGCGACCTCCTGGCGGCGGCGCGCGAGGGCCGCTTCCGCGAGGACCTCTACTACCGCCTGTGCGTCGTGCCGCTGCACCTGCCGCCCCTGCGCAACCGCCGGGGAGACGTGGTGGCGCTGGCGGAGCACTTCGTGCGCACGTTCGCCCCGCGCGGGCAGACGGTGCGCTTCACCCCGGCGGCCTTGGACCGGCTCCAGCAGCACGCCTGGCCGGGCAACATCCGCGAGCTGCGCAACGTGGTGCACCGCGCGCTGCTCTTGCGCAAGGGGCCGTCCATCGACGCGAGCGACCTGTCCTTCGACCAGGAGGTCAACCGCGAGACGGGCATCACCGTGCCGGAGCTGCCGCCGGGCATGACGCTGGAGCAGATGCTGGAGAAGCTGGAGCGGCAGATCATCGAAACCGCCCTGCGCCGCTTCAACAACAACCGCGAGCGCGTGGCCCGAGAGCTGGGGCTCGCGCGCTCCACCCTCTTCAAGCGCCTGAAGGACTGGGGCCTGACGAAGCAGGACGAGCAGGAGTGACGTGAAGCCGGGCCCCTTCCGCCCTACCCGTTCCCGGGGTGGGCGGGGGCGCCCCAGGCGGAGTGCGGCGCCGGGTGCGCGTCCGTGCGCAGGTACCAGGGCACGCTGACCACCACCAGGCGCCGCTCGCCGGACAACAGCAGCGCGCTGCGCAAAAGCTCCGAGCGGCGGCCGTAGAGCATGGCCCGGTACCAGCGCCGCTCCAGCAACTCCGGCAGCACGATGGCCACGGTGCCCCCGGGCACCTCCTCCAGCAGCGCGTCCAGATAGTCCATCAGCGGCCACACCAGCACGCGGTACGGCGACCCCACGTGCACGAGCGGCGGAGGCGTCCGTCCCGCCTCCAGGAGCGGCTGCTGGACGAAGTGCTGCCACTGCGAGTCCAGCGCCGCCTCGTCGGTGTCACCGCTGCAGATGTGCACCGCGCGCACGTCGTCGCTCAGCGTCAGCGCGAAGCGCAGCGCCGTCTCCGACGCGTGGGACCAGCGGTCCACGGGCACCACGGCGACCATGGGCGACGGGGGCGTCAGCAGCAGGGGCCGCTTCAGCTCCGTCGCCTGCCGCGTGCGCGTGTACGCGGCGTGGACGCGCGCCAGCACCATGAGCCCCACGGGCACGAGGACGAACGCGGCCCAGCCGCCGTGCCTGAACTTGGACACGCCCACGATGCACAGCGTGAGCGCCGTCATCACCGCGCCCACGCCGTTGAGGGCCCGGCGCCAGCGCCAGCCCTCCTGTTCCCGGTGGCGGCCCCAGTGCACCACCATGCCCGCCTGCGACAGGGTGAAGGCCATCAGCGCGCCAATGGCGAACAGGGGGATGAGCCGGTCGGTGATGCCCCTGCACACGATGAGCAGCACGGCCGCGAGTCCGGACAGGGTGAGGATGCCGCGCGACAGCGCGAGCCTGCGGCCCCGGTGGGCGAAGCCCGGCGGCAGGTAGCGCTCGCGCGCCAGCACCTGGCAGACGAGCGGGAAGCCCGCGTAGCTGGTGTTCGCGGACAGCGCGAGCACGCAGAGGATGGCGGCCATGGCCACGAAGTAGAAGGCGCCGCGCCCCATCACCGCCGCGATGAGCTGCGACAGCACCGTCTGGTAGTTCGCGCCGTCGGGGTCCGTGGCGCCCACGCCGTACGCGCGGCACAGGAGCGCGATGCCCAGCAGCATCGTCACCAGCGTGCCCACGATGATGCCCAGCGTGGCGCGGGCGCGGCGGATGGTGGGGTCACGGAAGAGGGGCACGGCGTTGCTGATGGCCTCCACGCCCGTCATCGCCGTGCACCCGCTGGCGAAGGCGCGAATCACCAGCCACGCGCCCAGGGACGCGGTGGGCACCGCCAGGGGCGGCGGCTGCCGCACGGGCGCCGCCTCACCGATGGCCAGCTTGTAGAGCCCCACGGCCAGCACCACGCCCAGCGACGTGATGAAGAACCACGTGGGCACGACGAACGCGGCGCCCGCCTCGCTGACGCCGCGCAGGTTCACCAGGGTGAGCAGCGTCAGCAGGCCCAGGGTGATGGGCAGGGTGTAGGGCCGCAGGGCGGGGAGCGCGGACACCAGCGCGCCCGTGCCCGCGGAGATGCCCACCGCCACGTTGAGCAGGTAGTCCAGCATCAGCGCCGTCGCCGCGAGCAGCCCCGCGCCCCGCCCCAGGTTCTGCTTCGCCACCGAGTACGCGCCGCCGCCGCTGGGGTACGCGGCGAGGGTCTGCGCGTACGAGCCCGCGACGATCATCAACAGCCCCACGATGGTGGCGGTGATGGGCAGCAGCAGCCACACCCCCGAGGCCCCCAGCGGGCGCAGCACGGTGAGCGCGGCCTCCGGGCCGTACGCGGCGGAGGACAGCGCGTCCAGCCCCAGCAGGGCCACGCCGGTGAGGACGCCCGTCTTCTCCTGCCTCGCCTGGGCATTGGTGAGCGGGCGCCCCAGGAGCAGGTCCATCAGGCCGTGGCCCTGCTGGCGCCGGGGCATGAATGGCCTCCTGCGTCCGTACTCGGCCAGTTGAGCCATGGCGGCGTATCCCCCTGGGCCGGAAGGTGGGCACCGGATTCCGGACGAAACACGGCCCCCCGGTCGCATGCCCCCCAGGGCGATAGACCCTTTCGCGGGCCCGTTCGTTTCACGAAGGAGACACAGGAGACCATCCACCATGGGCCCGCACGCCGCCGTCCTCGCCTTCCCCACCCTGGATGACTTGTACGCCGAGTACCGTCCCCGGGCGCTGGCCATCGCCCGGCGCATCGTGGGGGACACCGACGACGCGGAGGACGTGGTGCAGGACGTCTTCCTGCGCCTGTCGCGGCAGCCCCCCGGCCTGGACGGGCGCGCCACGTGGACCACCTGGCTGCACCGGGTGATGGTCAACAGCAGCATCAACTGGCTGCGCTCCCGGCGCCGCCGCGAGCGGCTGACGCACGCACCGGAAGAGACCGTGTCGCCGGAGGCCCACGCCGTGGGCAAGCAGATGCAGCGCCACTTCCACGAAGCGCTGGAGGAGGTGAACCCCCAGCAGCGGCAGGTGCTCTACCTGCGCGAGGTGCGCGGCCTGGGCTCCGCCGAAATCGCCCGGCTCCTGCACATCCCCGAGGGCACCGTGAAGAGCGCCCTGCACCGGGGCCGCCAGCGCGCCCTCACCGTGATGGAGGAGCGCGGCCAGCGGCCCTGAGGCACGAAGCGTCTACTCGTCGCCCTTGCTGCCCACGAACTGGTCGCCCTTCTCCTTGAAGAGGAGGTTGAAGCTGGTGAGCGAGCCGTAGACGCGGGTGATGTAGCCCTGCATCTCCGCCTTCTCCGCGTCCGAGAGCTTGGGGTGCGCGTTGAGCTTCTGCTCCAGCACGCGGATGCGGTCGCGCACCATCGTGACCTTGTGGAACAGGTTGTCGATGGGCAGGTCCTTCGCTTGCAGCTCCGGGTTGCCCGGGACGAGCCGCACCGTGCCGCCCTCCCACTTGCCCGCGAGCGGCGGATCACTGAGGCCCGCCGCCTCCCGGAAGATGTCCATCAGCTCTTCGCGCGTCATGTTCAGCCCTTCCAGGTCCACCACCGCGCGCGGATCCGCGCGGTGGCGCACCACCACGGGCGCCACGCTGCGCGCGGGGCGCGTCCGGTTGCTCGAAACGAGGGGCGCCGCAGGGGCCGCGGAGCCCCGGGGCGCGTACTTGTCACAGATGGGCGCGGAGGGCGGGAACAGGCCGCGCGAGGTGTAGACGCGGCACGGCCCCACCCAGCCACGGTGGTCCTCGGAGTGCGGACTCCAGAGCTTGCAGTTGCCGCACACCCGTTCGTCGGGGCGGAAGGTGGGAAGAGGTCTGGGTCCCGCTCCCGCGTCCGACATGTCAGCGCGCCTCCTTGGCCACCGGCTTACCCTTGCGCACGTTGAGCTCGCGCAAGAGCGCGTCCGCGTCCTCGACCTGGTCGAGCTGCCACAGCAGGTAGCGCACGTCCACGTTGACGTTCCGGGCCACGTCCGGATTGTAGCCGAAGTCGTTCGCGACGTTCTCCCACACGCGGTCGAAGTTCACGCCGACCAGCTGCCCCTTGCCGTTCACCGTGGGGCTGCCGGAGTTGCCGCCCGTGGTGTCCGCGTCCGCCAGGAAGTCCACCGGCACGTCCTTCAGCCGGGGGTCCACCCACGTGCCGAACTTCTTCGCCGCCGCGGCCGCGCGCACCTTCTCCGGCGCGTTGAAGGGCTCCTCCCCCGTGTGCTTCTGCAGCATGCCCGTCAGCGTCGTCTGCGGCAGGTACAGCGCGCCGTCGCGCGGCGTGTAGCCCTGCACCTTGGCGAACGACACGCGCAGCGTGCTGTTGGCGTCCGGAGCAATGGGCTTGCCCGCCTGCGCCATCACCGCCTTGCGCCACGCCGGCCGCAGCCGCGAGGACGCGCCCTGGCGCCGGTCGCGCGTGTCATCCAGCGCGGCCAGCTCCTTCGCCAGCTCCATGCCGTACGCCAGCAGCGGGTCGCGCCGCGCGGCCAGCTGCCCCACGGACTCGTCCGCCATCTTCAGGCGCTCGGCGAGCGTGAACACCTTCGTGCCCGCGTAGAGCGAGTCGATCTTCGCGGTGACGTCCTTCTGCGAGTACGTCTTGCCGAACGTGGCATCCACGGCCGCGATGCGCGCGTCCGCGGGCAGCGCCTGCGCGCGCTTCACGAACGCGTGCAGCAGCGCCTTGTCCGCGGCGAGGAAGAGGTTCTTCTGCTCGCGCTCCAGGCGGTCCTTGGTGCGCGGCAGCTCGCGGTCCATGTACTCCGGGCGGCGCTCCAGGTCCGGCTTCGCGCGCTCCATGGCCAGCCGGGACACGGTGGTGGCCAGCGCGGGCCCGCGCGCCAGACGGCCGGCCATGTTCAGCAGGAACTCGCGGTCGAACGTCTTCGAGGATTCCTTCTGCTCCGCGAGCAGCGCCTCGCGGGCCTTGAGGGACTCGCCCCACTTCGCGCTGTCCTTCCGCGCCCAGGCGACGGTGGCGGCTTCCGCGTCGCGCTGCTTCTCCACGATGTGGCCGCGCTTCAGGCCCGCCAGCTGCCCGCCCGCGTTCTTGTAGACGTTGTGCAGGCCCTTGAGCTGCGAGGCCACGGCGATCTTCCCGGCGGGGTCCTTCTCCCCTTCCGCCTCCAGGATGCGGATGGCCTCGCCCAGCACGTCGCGGATGGCCGGGTAGTAGCGCGCCTGGCGCTCCGCCATCTCGTCCGCCAGCAGCGTGCGGAACGTGGTGCCCGGGTAGCCCAGCACCATCACGAAGTCGCCCGGCTTCACGCCCTCGGTGGACAGCGGGAAGAAGAACTCCGCCTTGTAGGGCACGTTCTTGTCGCTGTACGCGGCGGAGGCGCCGTCCGGCGCGGTGTACGCGCGGATGATGGCGAAGTCGCCGGTGTGGCGCGGCCACATCCAGTTGTCCTCTTCGCCGCCGTACTCACCCACGGCGCGCGGCGGCGCGTAGACCAGGCGGATGTCCTGCAGCTCCACGGCGTCCACCAGCGTGTAGTTCACGCCGCCGTCGAAGGTGGCCACCTGGCAGCGGGTGGCGGGGCGCTTCTCGCACTCGGCGACCAGCTCCTTCTGCTTGCGGTCAATGGCCTTGTAGCGCGCCAGGTCGTCCGCGCCCTGCGGCACGGCGCCGTTGATCTCCGCCGTCACGTCCTTGAAGCCGCGCGGCACCTGCACGCGCGAGCCCTTGCCCGGCAGCTCCTCCGACTGGCTCTTCGCGAGGAAGCCGTCGGTGATGAGGTCCTTCTGCGGGGAGCTGTGCTCCTGGATGATGGCGAAGGCGCAGTGGTGGTTGGTGATGATGAGGCCGGAGGCGGAGATGAACGACCCGGAGCAGCCGCTGGTGTTCACCGTGCCCGCCAAGAGGCCCGTGCCGCGCTTGGGGTCCCACAGCTTGCTGGGCGGCAGCTGGAGGCCCTGGGCCTTGAGCCAGGCGGGGCTCAGTTCCAGCACCTGCTGCGGGGTCCACTTCCCTTCCCCGGCGAAGGCCGGGGCTGCCACGAGCGAGAGGAGAAGGAGCGTCTTCTTCATGGTGCCCCATCCCTACCCCGTCCGCCGCCCCGGCGCGACCGTTCCGGTGTCCGGGGCGCGCGTTTTCGCGGAAGATGGAACGCGCTTGGATGTTCCGGTGTCCAGGCAGGAGGGGACCAGCGATGCGGACCGCGAGCGGGGCGACACTGGATTTCGGAAGGCTGGCGCTGCTGCTGCTCCTGATGGGGGCGTCCTGGTACTTCTGGTATTCGCCGGTGCTGTGGCCGGTGAAGGTGCTGGTGGTGATGATGCACGAGAGCGGGCATGCCATCGCCTCGCTGCTCGTGGGGGGCTCGGTGGACCGGGTGCACCTCCAGGTGAACGAGGGCGGCACCTGCTTCAGCCGCTTGCCGCCCGGCGTCATCAACCGCGTCATCGTGTCGTCCGCAGGCTACCTGGGCAGCGCGGTGGCGGGCGCGGCGCTGATGCTGGCCACCTTCCGATTCCGGCTGGGCCGCGCGGTGATGGGCGCGGCGTCCGTGTGGCTGGCGGTGATGGGCTTCTTCTACGCGGGTGACCTCTTCACCCTGGCCTTCTGCCTGGGCATGGCGCTGGCCATGGGGCTGGGCGCGCGCTTCCTGCCCACGGGCCTGGTGGACGCGCTCAACCTGTTCCTCGCGGCCTTCACCGCGCTCTACGTCGTCTTCGACTTGAGGGACGACCTGTGGAACAGCGCGGTACGCGCCCAGAGCGACGCGGCCATCCTCGCCAGTGAGACGTGGGTGCCGTCCGTCGTCTGGGCGGCCCTGTGGACGCTCCTGTCCCTGGCGCTGCTGGGCGTGTCCGCGTACTGGGCCATGCACGCGAAGCCTTCCGGCGGCGTGAAGATGCCGCCCATGGCCCGCGCGCGGCGGATATAGAATCGAACTCCTGAAATATCGCGCGAGGTTGCGTGAGTGACGACATCAATTTCACGACCGACAAGGCCAATACGGCCCCCAAAGCACTTCTATCCAGCAGTCCCAGACACTGCTCTAACCACAAAAAGCTGGCATATCCAGGAGCGTGGTACATTTCGGGTTGAAAGTGGAACACTCGACGCACTTAAGCAGGTTGATCTTGAGTGGTATGGACTGAACGCTGGCCAACCATACGACGAAAGCCATGAGTGGAGCTTTCATGAGTTTGGCCAGAATCGCACCGAGCGCTTCGTCGTAAAAGACCAAGACAATTCAATAGTGGCCATTTGGCTTGACCACAGCAAGACGATACTCGGTGATGCTTACCGACTAGACTTTTTCAAAATTCGCCCAGACAGGCAGCGCTGCGGCCTCGGCCAATTCGTCTTCGGACTAATTGGGTTTCGAGCGGGAGAAATCGGAGCAAGTCGCGTAGTTTTCCAGAGTCTTAACAACCCCAAGGCACTGGCCTTTTACAAAAGCGACAAAATAAGAGCAGTTGAGTGCACAGACTGGACAGTTCGTGCAGAACTCGCAAGCCTTCAGGTGCAGAAACCAGAACTCGCCAGACTGGAACAACTAATCGATGACTACCAAGTCCGATAACAATCCGCCCAACGAAGCCCTGGACATATCCGATGAGCCTATTGGGCTTTCAGCCACTGCGGCTGAATCTCCCCCTTCATCGAAACACCGCCAACCGCCGCCGCCTTCCCACCAACAAGCCATTGAACTACTGCGCAGCGCACGCAATGAGAGAAACAAAAAAGAAAGCAAACAACTACTAAGAAAGGCAGCAGAACTAGAACAACGCACGCTCAGGGAGGTTCAACAGGAGCCAGAACACAGCCTAATTGCCGAAATGGGTGCTAACGCAGCCCTCAACGGTGGAGATTTCCAACTTGCGGCAGAGCTTGCACACAGTGGACTGCGTGCAACGACCCCCCAACACCTACAATGGAATTTAATCAAATCCACAATCCAGGCCGACATTCTAAGCCATCTTCAACTTCTTGAACGAGAGTGGCCGCTGGCCTGGAAAACAGACGACAAAGACGACTCATTGGCTTTAACCATCACACCAGACAGTCGCCGGAAAATCACAGTCTGCCTAAGTCCAGATCACGAACGCACCGAAATCAAACAAGACAAAGCAAACATAACAATAACACTCCCCGTGGAGCCAATTTCCGAAAAAACGCTCTCAGGCATCATTGATGCCATTGAGTCATGGGAATCGCTCACACAAAAACCCAAGCCTATTTGGTGGGAGCGAAAGCTCGCAGGCAGGCCATTCATGGAACCATTTTACGCATGACAACTTCCGCTCGATATCGCGGTGTTTTTTCGCTCAACAGCGGCGATTCGGCCTCAGGATATTTCGAGATAGGGGCCGACGGAGAACTCGCCATCGAAATACACGGAACACTGCGCGCCGAAGAAGAGGCAATACTTGATTCTGACGCTGCAGTAACCATCGAAGGAGCAATCGCCGATAGCCCATTTCATGGCCATGCGCTAACACTCACAAATTGCCTTCGAACACAGCAGCGCTTCGGAATTGGAGGCACAAGCGAACGATGGTTTGTCGGCAGAGCTGTCATTGGTCGAAAAACCATCACAGCAACTACGGTTTTCGACAAAGTCGTTCTCGCTCTTAACGGGCTCACATCATTCATGCCGCCCCCACCACCGCTAGCGTCGGGCAACACAATCGCCATCAATCTACCTGAAGATGTAGAGCCGATCACCGTCTCCCGCCTCTCTCTACCACCTTGGGAGGTTTCGTTCATTTGGAAGACAACAGGAACTTGGGGGGACACTCAAATCCAGCTCGATAGGCACCCCTTCATTCATATTAACCTATCAACGGCGCTTACGCTCGACGAGATCTTGAATTCGGTTTCCCCCATATTCGAGTTAATGCTCACCATCGCACACCGTGCACACTCGAAAATCACGCATATCGCCGTCAACCCAACAGGCAGCAAGCACAGTTACGACGTTCTCAGTGCCCGCATTGCCCCTCCAAAGAAACAAGAAGGCATTGAAAGGAAACAACACCTCCTCGAAAAACAACAGCATCCCCTTGGACAGCTATTCACCCTCAACGACATTTCCAGCGACAGACTGGCCAATATCCAGAGACTATTCTCGACCCCCCCTGGATTCGTCGAAACATACCTGAGCTATGAGCGCTCGCCTGGGCGATACATTGAAGATCATTTGCGAACATCCACGCTCACTCTCGCACATCTCTCGCAGGCATTCCCCAACATGGCCCGAGAGGCACAACGGGACGCACGCGAAGCAATATTAAGCACATCCACGGCAGCCCATGCTTACCTGCCGCCAGAGAAACTTCTGGCAGTTCCCGCCTTCATTCGGCACCTTTTAACACCAACTATTCAGCGCCAGCTTGAAATTCAATCACCAATTGACTTTGAAGACCTTGTTGGCAGGGCGTTTCGCTGGGCTACATTGCGCGACGGCATTCCTGTTCCTGGCATCGAAATGGTACACACCAACCGAAAGCTGAGAGCATTAATTCACATGGCAGCGCTTCAGTTCGTTGGGTTCACCAAGGAAGATTGCGAGGCGCGACTACTTGAATCGATCAACTGGCGTGGTCTCTGACGGCCGATTCTAGTATCCAACATCCTTCTCTCAAGAAAAACGGAACTGCTGTCTAGCGAACTCCAGAAGGGTTGCGGCTGGTGAGGACCGACCTGTCTATGGCTGCTCCGTCGAGACGCTACGGTCAGATCTTCAAGGTACACGCCGGGGTGCCATGAAACACAAGTTTCAATCGACAGGCATTGGATTGAACTCCCAAAACACTGAGTACGGAACTTCAGCAGGGCGCGGTGCCGGCCAGGGGCTGATGTCATCGGCCTTCGGATTACCAGCACTTCCTGGCGTAGTCGGCCGTTGGAGTCTTCCGCGAGTTCTGGCATCAGGGATTTCCGGTTTATTGCAGTCCGGCGAGACTTGATTGGTGCTGGCTCGCGTTGAATAGCCCACATGGCAAAGCGCCCCTGGGCGGGGGAAAACCGGCCCCAATTCCACCGACAGACTTGCGCGGCGTCCCTCGGCCTCGTGGTCGCTGGCGCCAACACGAACGACTTCAAGCTGGCATACTCCACGCATGAATTGATTCCAGTCCGAAGTCCCCTGCCCGAGTCGAAGCCGTCATCAGACGCTGTGTGTCGACCTGCGGTATGCCTTCAGACCCGTGCGCGAGCTGGCCCTGGAGTAGGGCTTCAGGCTCCGGGCGCCGAGACGTCGCTCCAAGCTCAGCCTCAAGCGCGCACGGCGTCGACGCCCTTCGCCACGCGGGCTCGTCGAGAGAATCTCCTCCAGGCTCAACCGCTTCCGCCGGCTGCTAATGCGCAGGGAGAAGCGAGAAGACATCTATGTCGCGATGCTGTATTTCGCGCTGTGCATCATCACCTAGTGTCCTGAGTCAGAAATAAGCAACCAGCAGTGGCAGTCCTCGAGCGGACGGTGTTGTCTCGGGTCAGAATGACGACCGAGAAGACGCCGTCCGCAGCCTCCAGGCACGCCCTGAGCGTTGAAGAGCGTGAAGCGCTGGAGCGTTGGGCGCGCCGGCCGAAGACAGCGCAGGGGCTGGCGCTTCGCTCACGAATCATCCTGGCGAGTGCGGAGGGCGGCAGTGACATCGCCGTGGCCGCGCAGCTCAAGGTGACGCGGGGCACGGTGGGGCGCTGGCGTCGGCGCTTCCTGGACAAGAGGTTGGAGGGGTTGTTGGACGAGCCGCGACCGGGCGCGCCGCGCAAGATTCAGGATGCGCACGTCGAAGCGGTGGTGGCACGCACGCTGGAGAGCGTGCCCAAGGGGGCAACGCACTGGAGTACGCGTCTTTTGGCGACGGAGATGGGCATGAGCCAAAGCGCGGTGGCGCGCATCTGGCGCGCCTTTGGTCTCAAGCCGCACCGCGCCGAGACTTTCAAGCTCTCGAAGGACCCCCTCTTCGTTGAGAAGGTGCGTGACATCGTGGGCCTGTACATGAGCCCACCCGAGCGCGCGGTGGTGCTGTGCGTCGATGAGAAGAGCCAGATTCAGGCCCTGGACCGCACCCAACCCCTGCTTCCTCTGGGCCCTGGAATCGTGGAGCGCCACACGCACGACTACGTGCGCCACGGCACGACGAGTCTCTTTGCCGCGCTCGACACGCGCACGGGAGAAGTCCTTGGCCAATGCCACGCACGGCATCGGGCGCAGGAGTTCAAGAAGTTCCTCGACACCATCGACGAGCACGTGCCCACCCACCTTGAGGTGCACCTGGTGCTCGACAATCTCTCGACGCACAAGACGCCCGCCATCAAACGCTGGCTGCTCAAGCGCCCACGCTTCCACCTGCACTTCACCCCTACCAGCGCTTCCTGGCTCAACCTCGTCGAGCGCTGGTTTGGGCTGCTCACCGAGCGGCAACTGCGCCGGGGCACTCACCGCAGCACCCGTGCCCTCGAAGAGGCTATCAAGCGCTACATCGCCCACACGAACGACAACCCCAAGCCATTCGTTTGGACCAAGAGCGCCGACGACATCCTCGAGAGCCTCGCGCGCTACTGCCGCCGTATTTCTGACTCAGGACACTAGTTCCATTTGCTCCTACCGAAACACGCTTCTTTAGACATCCGGGCCTCTCGTCGTTGGCTGGTGCAGCCAGCCATCTCCGCGCCTCCAGCACTCCGCTACTTGCGCGGCCGCATCCGGAAGGCCACGAACGACGCCATGTCCGGGAAGCCGAAGTACGGGTTCTTCTGGCGGATGGCCTCCATCTGGGCCACCGGCACGTCCGCGTAGTCGTGTCCGGGGTACAGCCGCGCGGAGTCCGGCACCTTCGCCAGCACCTGCGACAGCGAGCGGTACATGTCCTCCGGGCTGCCCCCCGGGAAGTCGCACCGGCCGCAGCCGTTGATGAAGACCGTGTCCCCGGACACGAGCGCGTCCTCGGCCAGCAGGCAGTGCGAGCCCGGCGTATGCCCTGGCGTGTGCAGCGCATGGAACGTGCGCGCGCCCACCTGGACCGGGTCCCCCGCCTTCAGGGTCCGCAGCGCGTCCCCGCCCCGCTTGCGCAGGTCGCTGGAGAAGGCGACCTCCTCCGCCTGCGCGTACACCGGCACGTCGTGGCGCGACAGCAGCTCGTCCAGGCCGTTGATGTGGTCGCCGTGGCAGTGCGACACGAAGGCGCCCACCACGCGCTTGCCGTCCTGGGCCACCGCCGCCTCGATGGCCGGCACGTCCCACGCCGGATCCACCACCACCACCTCCGGGCCGTCCTGCGGCCCCACGAGGTAGACGAAGTTGTCCATCGGTCCGAGCTTGAGCTGACGCACGTACGGCGTGGGCATGATTGTCCTCCAGACGGCCACTCTACGCCCCAGGCTTGCCGCGCCGGGGCCAGTTCCCTTTGAATGCCACTTTTTGCTGCCCCATGCCGTCAGGAGGTCTCCGTCCGTGAAGCGCCTGCCCACCCTGCTCCTCTGCTCGCTCCTGGCCAGCGCGACCGCCTCCGCCGCCGGGCGGACTCCCTCCACCCTCCGCTACAAGCCCTCGGGGGATGACGAGCGCCCCGTCATCGTGGACGCCACCATCGGGCCCCAGGGCAGCGACTTCGCCATGCGGCTGAAGTTCAACAAGGACCCGTTCGGCGAGGAGTGCAAGCAGCGCTGCGCCAACGTCACCCTCTTCCTGGACACCGACTCCAGCACCCAGTCCGGCCTCCGCCTGTCCACCGACAAGGCCCCGGAGAACGGCGCCGACCTGGCGGTCGTCATCCAGGGCGTGCGGGAGTACAAGCGCCAGGACGCGCCCCCGGAGGTCGCCCTGCGGGTGAAGGTGCGCCAGCTGGGCTCGGACGCCACCAGCGCGGACGCGGGCGAGCTGCTCGCGGACCTGAACAACCGGCAGGATCCGGAGCGCATCCAGACGGACGGCACCACCGTGTACCTCCTGGTGGACGCCACCAGCGCGCTGCTGCCCTCCGCCCGCAAGGTGCGCGTCATCTACCACCCGCCGGGGAGCAAGGCGCTGACCGCCACCATCAACGGGATGGCCAGCGGCAGCTCCGGCCGGGGCGTGCAGATCTTCAAGCGCGGCAGCGGCAACTGGGGCCGCGCCCCGGACGCCGCGGAGGGCAAGAAGCCCCGCGCCAACACCACCGGCGACAACGGCTAGCCGCAAGCAGCCCGCCAGCCAGGCCAGGCCCTCGCTCCCTTCGGAATTCCGGGGGGTTGGCGGTGGGTTTCAAGCAGGCACAGGACTGTACGGACGTACAGAAGTCCCGCGTGGGAGACGACGCAACCTCCCGAATTCGTTCTCAATGTCAGAGGCCCATGGTAGTCCCGGCCATCTGACGTCGAGTGGCCGACCCGACTGGTAGTCGCAACGCGCACGGCGGCACGCCCGCGCGCCGCGTCACGAGCGGGACGGTCGGCCCGTGTGACACCCATCTGGATTCCATGACCATGCTCGCAGAAGCCGAAACGAAGTCGCGCAAGAAGCAGGGAGGCCCGGCAGGGGGCGGAGGCAAGGGAGGCGGCGGCGCGTCCGGCGCCGGTGGCGGCGGCGACGGTCTGCCCGCGGGCCTGGCCGAGGAAGCGCGCCGCCGGTACCTCAACTACGCCCTGTCGGTCATCACCTCGCGCGCCCTTCCGGACGTGCGGGACGGCCTCAAGCCGGTGCAGCGCCGCATCCTCTACGGCATGTGGAACGACCTGAACCTGTCGTTCGACACGAAGTACCAGAAGTGCGCGCAGGTCGTCGGCGCCATCATGGGCCGCTACCACCCGCACGGCGACACGGCCATCTACGACGCGCTGGTGCGCATGGCGCAGGACTTCTCCCTGCGCTACCCGCTGGTGGACGGGCACGGCAACTTCGGCTCGCTGGACGGCGACTCCGCCGCCGCCTACCGCTACACCGAGTGCCGCCTGGAGAAGCTGGCCACGGAGCTCTTGGGTGAGCTGGACAGCAAGACCGTCCGCTTCCGCCCCAACTACGACGGCACCCGCGAGGAGCCCGTCGTCATCCCGGCGCGCGTGCCGCAGCTGTTGATGAACGGCACCACCGGCATCGCGGTGGGCATGGCCACCAACATCCCGCCCCACCACCTGGGCGAGCTGGTGGACGCGCTCTTGGCGCTCATCAACAACCCGGAGCTGGAGACGAAGGACCTTCTGAAGTTCATCAAGGGTCCGGACTTCCCCACCGGCGGGCAGATCCTCAACGACAAGAAGGAGCTGCGCGAAATCTACGAGACGGGCCAGGGCTCCGTCCGCATCCGCGGCGAGTACAAGCTGGAGGAGCTCAAGCGCGGCGGTCAGATGATCGTCGTCACCTCCATCCCGTACACGGTGAACAAGTCCACGCTCGTCGCGAAGATTGGCGAGCTGGTCCGCGAGCGCAAGCTGCCGCTGATTACGGACGTGCGCGACGAGTCCACCAAGGACGTGCGCATCGTGCTGGAGCTCAAGAAGGACGCCAACCCCGAGCTGGTGATGGCGTACCTCTACAAGCACACGCCGCTGCAGACGAACTTCGGCGTGAACCTCACGTGCCTCGTGCCGTCGGACAACCCGGACGTCGGCACGCCCAAGCGTTTGGACCTCAAGTCCATCCTCCGCTACTTCCTCGACTTCCGCCTGGAGATCGTCACCAAGCGCTTCGAGCACGAGCTGGCGGAGCTCAAGCGGCGCGTCCACATCCTCGAGGGCTTCGAGAAGGCCTACGACGCGCTGGATGAGATCATCCGGATCATCCGCCAGTCCGAGGGCAAGCAGGACGCGGCCCAGAAGCTGATGGCGCGCTTCAAGATGGATGAGATCCAGGTGGACGCCATCCTGGAGATGCGCCTCTACAAGCTGGCCCGCCTGGAGATCCTCATCGTCCAGAAGGAGCTCAAGGAGAAGCGCGCGGAGATCAAGCGCATCGAGGGCATCCTCAAGGACGTGAAGAAGCGCTGGGCCGTCATCCACGACGAGCTGGCCGGCCTGAAGACGGCGTACACCGACAAGCGCCGCACGCGCATTGGCGGCGCCGGCTCCGAGGAGATGGAGTTCTCCGCGGAGGCGTTCATCGCGGACGAGGACGCCCACGTCGTGATCACGCGCGACGGGTGGATCAAGCGCGTGCGCGAGGTGAAGGACCCGTCCACCACGCGCCTGCGTGAAGGCGACGCGGTGATGGCGGTGCTCGCCGGCAGCCTGAAGGCGAACCTGGTGCTGTTCAGCAACTTCGGCACCGCGTACGTCACCCGCTTCAACGACGTGCCGGCCTCCACCGGCTACGGCGACCCGGTGCAGAAGCTGTTCAAGTTCGACGACGGCGAGCGCGTGGTGGGCGCCCTGTCCCAGGACGCCCGCCTGCCCCAGCCGGAGAAGCTGGTGGCGGTGACGCGCCAGGGCCTGGGCCTGCGCTTCCTGCTGGCGCCGCACACGGAAGTGTCCACCCGCGCCGGCCGCCGCTACGCGAAGACGGGCGAGGGCGACGAGATCATCGGCACGCAGCCGGTGGGCGACAAGGACCTGCTCGCCATCCTCACGGAGAAGACCAACGCCCTCGTCTGCAAGGTGTCGGAGGTCAATGAACTGGCCGGCCCGGGCAAGGGCGTCCAGGTCATCAAGGTGGACGCGGGCGACAAGGTGGTGGACTTCCTCGCGGCGCCGGCCAGTCAGAAGGACGCCACGCTGGAGTTCGAGACGCAGAAGGGCCGCAAGCTGCACCTGTCACCGGCGAAGTTCGGCGTGACGGGCCGCGGCGGCAAGGGCCATGAGATGTCCAAGCGCGACACGGTGAAGGAGGTGGCGAAGCCCGTCACCTTCGTGCCGCTGCCGGAGAAGAAGGAGTAGCGGGAAGGCCATGGCGACCAAGAAGGACACCTATACAGGCGCGGACATCCAGGTCCTGGAAGGCCTGGAGCCGGTGCGCAAGCGCCCGGCCATGTACATCGGGGGTACCGACAGCACGGGCTACCACCACCTCCTCTGGGAGATCGTCGACAACTCGGTGGACGAGGTCATCAACGGCTTCGCGTCCCTCATCGAGGTCACGCTCCACAAGGGCGGCAAGTCCATCACCGTCGTGGACAACGGGCGCGGCATCCCCGTGGACATGATGCCCAAGCACAAGAAGCCCGCCGTGGAGGTCATCCTCACGACGCTGCACGCGGGCGGCAAGTTCGAGCAGGGCAACTACATCCACTCGGGCGGTCTGCACGGCGTGGGCAGCTCCGTGGTGAACGCGCTCACCAGCAAGCTGCTCATCGAAATCAAGAAGGACGGCAAGCGCCACGTGCAGTCGTACGCGCGCGGCAAGGCCACCAGCGCCCTCAAGGTGGAGGGCCCGGCGCGCGGCACCGGCACGTCCATCACCTTCGAGCCGGACGCCGAAATCTTCGGTGAGAAGCAGAAGTTCGACGCGGCCCTGGTGCGCGAGCGCCTGGAGGCGAAGAGCTACCTGCACAAGGGGATGACGGTCGTCTGGAAGGACGAGACGGCCACGCCCCCCGTGTCGGAGACGTTCAAGCACGACGGCGGCATCGCCGAATACCTCACCAAGGTCGTGTCCGAGCGCCAGAAGCCCATCGTCCCCGCGGGCAGCACGCCGTTCTACTTCTCGCGCGACAACGAGGTCCGCCTGGAGGTGGCGCTGGCGTGGACGGAGGCCACGGACGAGCACATCCGCTCGTACGTCAACGGCATCCCCACGAACCTGGGCGGCACGCACGAAGCGGGCTTGAGGGCGGCCATCGTCAAGGCGATGCGCAACTACATCGAGACGCACGGCCTGACGCCCAAGGGCGTGTCGCTCACCGCGGAGGACATCCGCGAGGGCATCACCGCCATCCTCTCCGTGTACGTGGTGGAGCCCCAGTTCCAGGGGCAGACGAAGGGCCGCCTCAACAACCCGGAGACCACGGCGCAGGTGGACAGCGCCGTGCGCCCCGTGCTGGAGAAGTGGTTCAACGACAACAAGTCCATCGCGGAAGCGCTGCTGGCGCGCATCATCCTGGCCGCCCGCGCGCGTGAGGCGTCCCGCGCGGCCTCCGCCGCCATCAGCCGCAAGTCCGCGGTCAGCCACCGGCTGAACCTCCCCGGCAAGCTGGCGGACTGCTCGTCCACGGATCCGGCCTCAAGCGAGCTGTTCATCGTGGAAGGTGACTCCGCAGGCGGCTCCGCCAAGCAGGGCCGCGACCGGCGCACCCAGGCCATCCTCCCCTTGCGCGGCAAGGTGCTCAACGCGGAGCAGGCGTCCACCGACAAGGTGGCCACCAACAAGGAACTCCAGGACATCGTCAGCGCGCTGGGCTGCGGCATCGGGTCCGACTTCGACATCACGAAGCTACGCTACGGCCGCGTCTTCCTGCTGATGGACGCGGACAGCGACGGCCACCACATCGCCACGCTGCTGCTCACGTTCTTCTACCGTCACCTGCGTCCGCTCATCGAAGCGGGCGCGGTGCACATCGCCCAGCCGCCGCTGTACCGGGTGGACATTGGCAAGGAGACGTACTGGGCCCTGGATGAACCGGACCGCGACCGCATCATCCGCGAGAAGGCCAAGGGCAACGCCAAGCCCAACATCATGCGCTTCAAGGGTCTGGGCGAGATGACCGCGGACGAGCTGAAGACGACGACGCTGGATGCGAAGAACCGCATCAGCCTGCGCGTCACCATCGACAACGCGCTGGAGACCGACCGCATCATCAATGACCTGATGGGCAAGGACGTCTCGGCGCGTTACAAGTTCATCACCGAGATGGCGGGCGAGGTCCAGGAGCTGGACGTCTGAGAAAACGGGAGTCCCCGCACACCCGGGACGGGCGCTTTTCCGTCCCGGGTGGGGCATTGGTCTTCCGCCCCTCCGGTCGGCTAGCATCCGCCGAATCGTGAACACCACCCGCCTTGCCCTGACTGTCGCGCTCGCCTGCGTGCTGAGCGCTCCCGCCGCGGACGCCGCCACCAAGCGGAAGACCGCCGCGAAGAAGAAGCGCCCCGCCGCCACCAAGAAGGTGCCCGCGGCCGTCCCCGAGGACACCTTCACCCCGCCCGAGGACGCGGTCCCCCGTTCCGACGCGCCGGTGGAGCCCAAGGCGGCCACCCAGGTCCCCGTCACTCCCGCGGCCCCGCAGAAGATGGCGGACGTGCCGGCCCAGATTGTCCGCGCGGCGCCGTCCAACGCGGTGGCGATTTTCGGCGTGGCCCGGCAGTCGGCCGCGACGGACTCCGCGGCGAAGCTGGAGGACACGCTCAACCGGAAGCTGGCGGGCGCGGGCGACATCCAGTTCGTGGACCTGGCCACGGCCTTCCCGCCGCCGGAGCCCCAGGCCAACCCGCGCGGTGACGCCCTCTTCGACGAGGGCCGCGCGGCGTACGACAACCTGGATCCGGACACCGCGGCGGTGAAGTTCAAGGCGGCCGCGGACGCCTACGTGCAGCGCCCCGGCGACCTGCGCCCGGAGAAGCTGGGTGAGACGTACCTCTTCCAGGGCGCGTCCCAGCTGCTCAACGGCGACGTGGCGGGCGCGAAGGCGGCCTTCACGAACGCGCTGCTGGCGGAGCCGTCGCTGCGCCCGGACGCGGCCCTCTTCGGCCAGGACGTGCAGCGGGTGTTCTCCGAGGCCCAGGGCGAGCTGAACGCGGCGCCGCAGGGCTCGCTGGTGGTGAACTCCCAGCCGCAGGGCGCGCGCGTGCTGGTGCGCGGCCGCGAGGTGGGCACCACGCCGCTGTCCGGCGCGAAGCTGGCCCCGGGCCACTACCCCGTGCAGGTGGTGCTGCCCGGCTACGCCCCGTTCGCGACGTACGCGGAGGTGAAGCCGTCCGCCCCCACGGAGCTGAAGACGAAGCTGGCCCCCGCGCCCGGCCTGTCCGCGCTGCGTGACGCGGCGGCGAAGGCCGGCACGGAGGCCGCCTTCGACGCGAACGGCACGCCGCCGGAGGTGGGCGCCATCGGCGAGCGGCTCAACGCGCGCTACGTGGTGCTGGCCGCCACGTTCCAGGACAAGAAGGGCCGGCTGCACGGCGAGGTGCAGGCGTGGGACCTGCGCACGAAGAACCGCCTGCGCGGCGTGGAGGTGGACTTCGGCAAGCGCGACGGCAAGGGCAGCGCGGACGCCGCGGCGGATCAGCTGCACACCTTCCTCGCGGGCGCCGCCCTGCCGCGGAACGCCAAGGAGGAGAAGGAGTCCGTGTCCTCCAGCGACTCCGTGCTGCGCAAGCCCTGGTTCTGGGCCGCGGCGGCGGGCGTGGCGGCTGTCACGGCCGGTGTCGTGTACGTGGCCACCACGGACCGCGGCCAGGGCTTCAACCCGGTGAATGGTCTGCCCGGTGGAATTTCCTTCTAGGCCGGGCGTCAAGCGCACAGGACTCCTCATGAAAGCCCTTCCGCTCGCGCTCGTCTTGCTGCCCGCCCTGGCGTTGTCGGCCCCGCCCGCGTCGGGCCGGATCTCCGCGCTGCTCATCCCCATGGACCCGTCGTCCGAGTCCTCGGGGGTGCAGATGGAGAGCTACATGAACGACGCGCTCGGCAACTTCGCCAACTACGCCGTGCGCAAGCCGCGCGACCTGTTCGGCCTGCCGGACGACCCGGCCGCGCAGGCGTCCTTCGCGCGCGCGAAGAAGGGCTACGAGGAGAGCGTCAAGGCCTTCGAGGCGCGCGAGTACGAGGACGCGGAGCGCAAGGTGCGCGCCACCCTCAAGGAGCTGGAGGGCTCCGTCGCGTCCATGACGTCGTGCTTCCCGCTGTGCGACGCGCTGGCGCTGCACGGCGCCATCCTCCAGCTGCGGGGCGACGTGGAGGAGGCGAAGCTGCTGCTCATCGACCTGATGGCGCTCAACCCCACCTTCGAGCTGAACCCCAAGCGCTTCAGCCGGGACTTCATCAGCCTGCGCGTGCAGGTGGCGACCAGCCGCACCTCGCAGCTGCGCGGCAGCGCCACCTTCAAGTCCCGGCCCGCGGGCGCCCGCGTGTACGTGGACGGCGAGGCGGTGGGCTACACCCCGCTCACCCTGCCCACGCTGCCGGTGGGCAAGCACCTGGTGCGCATGGAGCGGCCGGGCTTCCGGCAGTACGGGCAGATCACGGAAGTGACGCCGGACGACGTGGACGTCACCGCGGTGCTGGCGCCGACGGCCACCTACAAGGCCTATGACGCCCAGCTGGACAAGGTGATTCCGGACGTGTCGCGCCCCAGCGACAAGCCGGCCAACGCCATCGTCGCGCTGCTCAAGTCCCTGAGCCTGGACCGGGCCATGGTGGGCACCGTGCGCGTCATCCCGGAGCGCGGCACGGAGCTGTCCGTGGGCTACTTCGACGTGAAGAACGGCAAGCGGATGGGTTCGCGCAAGCTGGTGCTCCAGGGTGACGAGTACGGCCAGCTCAAGTTGGAGATGGAGCGCGTCGTCAACCATATCCTCAACAGCGAGGGTGAGCAGGTCGTGAAGAAGCGCGACCCGCTGGACAACCGCAGCGGCGCGGAGGACTGGGGTTCCGAGGACCGGGGTGGCAACTCCCGACAGTCCGTCAAGAAGCACTCCGGGGAGGACCCGCTGGACGACGTGTCGGGTACCGAGGACTGGTGACACGCGGCGCTTGTCCCGGGACGGCTCGCACCTAGAGTCCCGGGCCGTATGCGCCAACTGCCGCTGCTCGCCCTCCTCCCCAGCCTCGCGCTCGCCCAGACGGGCACCGTCGACCAGTCCTCCGTCCCGCCCCGGGGCGTGACGCTGCCGCCCACCAACGCGGCCCTCATCGACGAAGCGCCCGCGCTGTCCCTCAACCCCGCCGGCCTGGGCTTCCAGGACGCGGGGCAGCTCTTCTACCTCCACGAGCGCAACCTCCAGTCGGACTCGGTGGGCGACGCCGTCTTCCTGGGCACGCGCCTGTTGGGCCTGGGGGCGGGCTTCTCCCTGGAGTGGATCCGTGGGGAGAACACGCCGGACTACCGCAAGACGTCCTTCGGCCTGTCGCTGGGGCCGCGCACGCTGCAGCTGGGCGCCGCGCTGCACGACTTCAGCAGCTCGGATGACGCCCGCATCAGCGGACTGACGAGCTGGGACGTGGGCCTCACCGCGCGCCCCTTCCGCTTCCTGTCGCTGGCCGCGGTGGCCAGGGACCTGAACGCCCCGGAGCAGGACGGCCTCAAGCTGCCGCGCCGCTACAACTTCGGCCTGGGCCTGCGCCCGCTGGGCGAGCGCTACACGCTGGGCGTGGACTGGCTCTTCGCGGAAGGAGGCTTCCGGGAGGGACAGGCCACGTACACGCTCCAGGCGGAGGTGGTGCGCGGCATCCGGCTGGGCGGTGGCCTGTCCCACGGCTTCGTCAGCGGCATCCCACTGGCGCTCCAGTTCGCGGCCACGGTGGACCTGGGCCACGCGGGCCTGACGTACGCGGCGGGCGGCGCCGGCGAGGGACTGGACCACGTGCTGCAGGTGCGCCTGTCCTCGGAGCGCTACCGCTCCCTGCACGGCGGCGGCGGCGTGGTGGCGCTCCTGGACCTGGACGACATGCTCGCGGGCGGCGTGAGCCCCGCGCTGGCCCTCCTGGGCGTGAGCGAGGTGGACCCGTACCTGCGCCTGATGAAGTTCCTGGACCTGGCCACGCGCGACGAGCGGCTCAAGGGCGTGGTGGTGAAGATGGAGGGCCTGCCCGGCGTGGGCTGGGGCACGGCGGAGGAGCTGCGTCAGTCGCTGCTCAAGCTGCGCGAGGCGGGCAAGAAGGTCGTCGTGGTGATGCTGTCCGGGGATGACCGCAGCTACCTGGTGGCGTCCGCGGCGGACAGCGTCTACGCGCTGACGGAGGCGTCGCTGCCCATCAACGGCCTGTCCGCCACGGTGACATCGCTGGGCGGCACCATGGAGAAGCTGGGCGTGCACTGGGACGTCGCGCGCGTGGGCGAGTACAAGACGGCGATGGAGCAGTTCACCCGCTCCGACATGAGCCCCGCGGAGCGCGAGACGCTGGACGCGTACCTGGACTCCCAGGTGACGCACTACGAGAAGGCCGTGGAGGCCGGGCGCAAGCTGCCCCCGGAGCGGCTGCGCGCGGCGTGGGCCCAGGGCATCCTGTCCTCGAAGCGGGCGCAGGCGGCGGGACTGCTGGACGGCGTGGTGTCCGCGACGGAGCTGGACGCGCGCGTCAAGGAGTGGTTCCCGGGCATGCGCTACCACCCGTCGTACTCGCCGCGCGAGGAGCGCGAGGACCGCTGGGGCCTGCGCCGCCGCATCGCGGTGGTGCCGGTGCTGGGCGACATCACCGGGGGCCGCAGCCGCGAGGACCCGCTGGGCTTCGCGCAGCTGGCGGGCGCGGAGACGGTGGTGCGCGCGCTGCAGCAGGCGCAGGAGGACCCGTCCGTGGTGGCCATCGTCCTGCGCGTGGACTCGGGCGGCGGCGACGTGCTGGCGTCGGACCTGATGTACCGCGCGGTGCTGGAGGCGAAGAAGCACAAGCCCGTCGTCGCCTCCATGGGCGACGCGGCGGCCTCCGGCGGCTACTACGCGGCGGTGGCGGCGGATGAAGTGCTGGCGGAGCCCACCACGCTGACGGGCAGCATCGGCGTCTTCTACCCGAAACCCGCGCTGGAGGGCCTGGGCGCGAAGCTGGGGGTGAACCAGGAGACGCTCAAGCGCGGCGACCTGGCGGACCTGCTGGAGTGGTGGAAGCCGTGGACGCCGGAGCAGGCGGCCGCGGTGCAGACCTGGGTGGACGACTCCTACGACACGTTCATCACGGAGGTCGCCCGCAACCGGAAGATGGACAAGGCCAAGGTGGACGCCGTGGCGCGGGGCCGGGTGTGGAGCGGCACGGACGCGCTCGCCCGGGGGCTGGTGGACGGGCTGGGCGGCCTGCCGGAGGCCGTGGCGTCCGCTCGCAAGCGCGCGAAGGTGCCCCCCGCGGAGGAGCTGGACCTGGACGTCATGGGGGACGCGCGCGGCTTCCTCTCCGGGCTGGGCGGCGAGCCCGGCGTGCACGCGCTGGCGGGGGTGCTCCTGCCGGAGCTGCCGGCCCGGCCGCCGGAGACGCTGGCGGTGCTTGCCCGGGAGCTGGGCCTGGGGTCGCCCGAGCTCCTGCGCCCCGGACTGAAGGCCATGATGCCCTTCCGCGTGCGCATCCGCTGAAGGGCCCCCGAGGCCTGGAGGCCGGGCCGGCGAGGTCGCCCGGTGGACAACCCACGCGCACGGGCGGCGAAATTGCGGGCACCCCGTCCAGGCCGTCTGTTAGGGTGGTGAGTGCCTCCCGGCCGGCGCTAGGGCCGTCGGGGGGCTTCAGGAACCGGCGGTTTCGGCCTTCTCGCAGGCCCCGCGTCCGGCTTCCTGTCCCAAAACCTGCTTCCTGACGTCCCCGGCGGCCCCTCGAGGCCGCCGCCCTCAAGGGCCGTCACGCGTGGAGCCCCATGAGCGAGAATTCCGACAACCCCGAGACCCGCAACCCGC
>NZ_RAWM01000083.1 GCF_003668875.1 Corallococcus interemptor
TGAGCGGGGGGGCACCGCGGGTCGGGGGGCACGACCTCTGGCCGTGGGACTGTCCCCCGGGTCCTCCGGGGTGGGCAACGGAGAATTCCAGGCGAGTCATTCCACCTGGCGGCGCGGTCCGCTTCGTCGCCTTGACGCGGGGCGGCCAGGGCGCCGGACCTGGGGAGTCCGGGGAATAGCACGCGCGCCAGCGTGTCCAGACATCCGGAATCCTTGTCCAAAGTCTGTCGGACGTGCCGGGTCACCCGGGGTCGGTGCGGCCCGTGGGACGTCCCGCGTAGCGGGGAATCGTGAACACTCACATCGGCCGCGGGTCGCAATGCTCACTTCCCGCCTTGACGCTGCGAGGAATTTCTTTAAAGAATGCACGCACGTCCTCTTCTTCTTGGAAGATGGCGTATGTACCGGGCCTCGCGTTCCCCAACCGCGGAACCGGTGCGTGACGTCCCAGTTGAGCCCCGCGCGCCGCGTTCCCCCTCTCGGCGCGCGGTGGCCCCTGGGACTTCCACCCCGCTCCACGCTCCTCATCAGGTCCCCTCGAGGCTTCGAGTGTCCACGTCCGCCTTCGTCCTGCCCGTCTCGCTGGCCCTGCAACTGCTTACGTCCGCGGCGCCGCCGTCCCCCCAGAACACCGCCACCGCTCCGTCCCAGGAGCCCGCGCCCAGGTCCCCGGCCACCTCGTCGGTGAAGGCCGTGCCCCCGGCCGTGACGAAGCTGACCGCCGCGCAGCAGGCCACGGCGGCGAAGCTGATGGGGCCCGCGCTCTCGGAGGGCCACGCGTACGCGCGGCTGGCGGAGCTGACGGACGGCATCGGGCCGCGCCTGTCCGGCTCCGAGTCCGCGGAGGCCGCGGTGCAGTGGGCCCTGCGCGCCTTCAAGGAGGACGGGGTGAAGGCGTGGAAGGAGCCGGTGAAGGTGCCGCACTGGGTGCGCGGCGAGGAGCACGGCGAAATCCTCGCCTCGGAGCGCACGCGCGGCCTGCCCCTGGCGCTGCTGGCCCTGGGCGGCAGCGCGCCCACTCCGCCGGAGGGCATCACGGCGGAGGTGGTGGAGGTGGGCTCCCTGGAGGAGCTGGCGGCGCTGGGCGACAAGGTGAAGGGCCGCATCGTGTTCTTCAACCACACCATGTCGGAGGCGGCGGACTACGGCCGCTTCGCGGGGCTGCGGGGCCGGGGTCCGGCGGCGGCAGCGAAGCAGGGCGCGGTGGCCGCGCTGGTGCGCTCGCTGGCCACGGCGTCGCTGCGCTCCCCGCACACCGGCTCCACGCGCTTCGATGAAGGCGGCCCGCGCCTGCCCGCGGCGGCGGTGTCGGTGGAGGACGCGCTCACGCTGCACCGGATGCTCCAGGGCGGGGCGGTGAAGGTGCGCCTGGTGCTGGGGTGCTCGGACCTGCCGGACGCGGACTCGTCCAACGTGGTGGCGGAGGTGCGCGGCCGCGAGAAGCCGGACGAGGTGGTGCTCCTGGGCGCCCACCTGGACTCGTGGGACGTGGGCACGGGCGCGCACGACGACGGCGCGGGCGTGGTGATGGTGATGGAGGCCGCGCGGCTCATCGCCAGATTGCCCCAGGCGCCCCGGCGCACGGTGCGCGTGGTGCTGTTCATGAACGAGGAGAACGGCCTGCGCGGAGGCCGCGCGTACGCGGAGGCGCACGCGAAGGAGCTGCCCAAGCACGTGGCCGCCATCGAGATGGACGCGGGCGGCGGGCGTCCCCTGGGCGTGAGCCTGCACGCGGGGCCGGGCGGTGAGGCCCTGATGCGTCCGTGGCTGGCGCCGCTGGAGGGGCTGGGGGCCGCGAAGTTCCTGGTGGGCCACGCGACGGGCGCGGACCTGAGCCCCATGGAGCCCGCGCGCGTGCCCTTCGTGGGCGTGCGGGTGGACAGCAGCCGCTACTTCGACGTGCACCACTCCATGGCGGACACGCTGGACAAGGTGGACCCGCAGGACCTGTCGCGCAGCACCGCCGCGGTGACGTGGATGGCGTACGCGCTGGCGGAGTCGCCGGGCCTGCTCGCGCGCCCCACCGCGCCGGAGTCGGACACGCCGCCCCCGCCAAAGAAGTAGGGCGTGCTCAAGCCTTGCGCGGTCTGCCCTGCCGCAGCGGCAGCTCCGGCAACAGCAGCGTGACGAACAGGGCCGCCAGCGCGACGAAGATGGCGAAGCGGTACACCGCCATCGTCGCGCGGGTGAAGGACTCCTTGAGCGCGCGCTCCACGCGGTCCACGGTGGAGAGCGCGCGGGCCTCGTCCGCGTCCACGCGCGCGCGGGCCTCGGGGCCTTCACCCAAGGCCTGACGCCGCTCCTCGGCGAAGCCCTCGCGCAGCTTCGCCTTCACCTGCTCCGGGTGGAACCGCTGGCCCTGCGGCGCGCCTTCCCCTCCGCCCAGGCTCCCGGGGGCCGACGCGTGCAGTTCCTGCCGCACGTCCGCGGGCAGTCCGTGCGTGGCCTGCTGCGTGCGCGACTGCATCTCCCGCCCCAGCGTTCCCGCGAACACGGTGCCCAGCAGCGCCACGCCCACCGTCATGCCCAGCTGCCGGAAGAACGTCGTCGCGGACGTGGCCACGCCAATGCGCTGGGGCGGCACGGAGTTCTGCACCGCCACGGTGTAGAGCGGGATGGACGGGCCCAGCCCCAGGCCCACCAGCACCATCTTCACCGTGACCTCCGCCTGGCTGGAGTCGGGCGTCAGCGTGAAGGCCATCACCGCGAAGCCGCCCATGAGGAACACCAGCGCCCCCACCATCAGCGCCTTGTAGCGGCCCATCCGCGACACCAGCTGCCCGGACAGCACGTTGCCCGCCACCACGCCCAGCGTCAGCGGCGTGAGCGTCAGCCCGGAGTGCGTCGCGGACAGCCCCACCACGTTCACCATGAACAGCGGCAGGAACGTGACGGACGCCAGGAACACCGCGCCAATGATGAACACCGCCGCGTTGCCCGCGGAGAACGCGCGCAGGCGGAACAGCGACGGCTCCAGCAGCGGCTCCTTCGCCCGGCGCTCGCGCCACACGAACAGCCCCAGCCCCACCGCCGACAGCGTGAACAACCCCAGGATGGGCGCGGAGCCCCACGCGAACCCGCCCGCCCGGGGTGTCTTCTCGCCATGGCCCAGGCTGAGCGCCAGGAGCAGCGGCACCACGCCCACCGCCAGCGCCACCGCGCCCGGGATATCCAGCTTCCCGCCGTGCACGCCCTCCGGCTTGAGCGGCGGCATGCGCAGGAAGATGAGCGCCAGCGCCAGCGCGCCCACCGGCAGGTTGATGAAGAACACCCAGTGCCAGCCCAATGTGTCGGTGATGAAGCCGCCGGCCAGCGGGCCAATGACGCTGGACAGGCCGAACACCGCGCCGAACAGGCCCTGGTATTTGCCCCGGTCGCGAGGCGGGAACAGGTCCGCCACCACCGCCAGCGACCCGGTGAAGAGCGCCGCGCTGCCCAGCCCCTGCACCGCTCGGCAGAGGATGAGCACCAGCGTGGAGCGGGCCGCGCCGCACAGGAAGCTGCCGGTGAGGAACACGGCGATGCCCGCCACCAGCACCGCGCGGCGGCCCAGCAGGTCGGACAGCTTGCCCCACACCGGCACCATCATCGTGGACGCCACCAGGTACGCGGTGGTGAGCCACGGGTAGTGCTCCGGCGCGATGCGCAGGTCCGCCTGGATGGTGGGCCCCGCCGTCGCGACGATGGTCTGGTCCAGCGCCGCCAGCAGCAGCCCCAGCAGCGCCCCCGCCAGGGTGAAGGCCTTCTGGGAGCGGCTGAACCGCTCGGAGGCCGGCGCGGCGCGGGAGTCCAGGGCGGTGTCGGCGGCGGTGTCGGCCATGGCTCGGGCACGCGACGCGTGCGTTCGCGCGAATCTGGGGACGGCGGCCGGGGAGGGCCATCTCCGCCTGCCCGGCTGCTCTCCTTCCGGAAGGCAATGCGCCCCCGGAAGAGCCGTTCATCCAGCAAGGGCCATTCGGTGAACAGGCCCCGTGGCCCTATCCTGCGCCCCCTTCATGCCGGACGCCGGACACATCCAGGACGCGTCCCGCCGAGGAGTGAACATGCGGATCCGTGGAGCGCTGACCCTCGCCGGGGTGTTGTTGCTGACGGCGGGTTGCAAGGACGACCCGAAACCCCAGCCCGACGCGGGGGTCCCGGACGCGGGCTCGCAAGACGACGCGGGCTCGCAAGACGACGCCGGCACCGCCGGGCCCACCCTCTCGGAGACGCCCCGCTGGGAGGTGCAGGGGGACGGGCTGGAGCCAAAGGAGTGCTTTGGCCGCGGCGTGGCGCTGGGCGACGTCAACGGCGATGGCCGCAAGGACCTGGTGGTGATTTCGCCGCCGTGCACCAGCGGCCCCACCAACCCCGGACGCGTGATGGTGTACCCCGGAGAGGGGTCCTCCTTCTCCAGGACGCCCGTCATCTCCAAGCTGTCGTGGGTGCATCCCAGCCCGCGCACGTCGGGCTACCAGATGACGGTGAGCACGGGCGACGTGGACGGGGACGCGTACGCGGACGTGCTGGTGAAGAGCTACTACGGCGTCAGCGTCTACAAGGGCGGGCCGGACCTGTCCCAGGTGTTCGCGCAGCCGCTGTTCCGCGCGCCGGACTCCTCGACCATGCGCTTCGCCATCGCGCGGCTGCTGGACCTGGATGGAGACGGGCTGGACGACCTCGCCGTCTCCACCTTCAGCGGCAGCACCACCCTCTACCGCGCGACGCCGGGCGGGGCGGAGGGGCCCTTCACCAACGTGCGCGTGCTGTCCGGCTACGCGCAGCCCGCCGGAGACACGGACGGGGACGGCGCCCAGGACCTGTTCATCCCCCTCTACGACGAGGAGAACGGCCAGGGCCTCTTCCTGGGCTGCAAGGCGGGCAGCTCGCGCGTCTGTGATGGACCGCTCACCACGCAGCCGGTGTGGAAGGGCACGGCGGAGAGCATGAGGGGGATTGCGGACCTGAACGGGGACGGCCGCCCGGAGGCGCTCGCGTCGCTGAGGGGCAGCCAGCGCCTGCACCTGTCGGACGCCTCCGTCCAGGGCTACTCCGCCACGCCCGCGTGGACGCTGATGGACGACCCGGCCTTCCCCATCGTGGCCGCCCAGAGCGCCACGGTGGGCGCCATGGCGGCGGGCAGCATGGGTCACGACTTCGTGCTCGCCTCGCTGGGGCGCGTGTACCTCTTCCGCCCGACGCAGGATGTGTCCGGTCCGCTGGCGCCGGTGTGGTCGTGGCCGCGCGCCAACCGCCTCCTGCCCCAGACGATGCTGGGCTTCGCCATGCCCTCCGTGGCCAGCCCCGGCGACCTGGACGGGGACGGGTACGACGACCTGGTGGTGGGCCTGCCGCAGGAGACCGACGGCACCCGAGCCCCGGGCCGGGTGCGGGTGTACGGCGGCGGCGCGGTGCCGGACTCGGCGGAGCCTCCGCCCGCGCTGATGCCCACGAAGACGTGCAACCTCCAGGTGGATCCGGTGAACGGCAAGCCGGACCTCACGGTGGACCGGGACGTCATCGCGCGCACGCTCTACATCGAGCGTCGCTCCTTCGCGGCGGACGCCTGCGAGGTGCGTGAAGGCTGCGTGCCCGCGGGCGGCGAGCGGCGCCTGCTGCGCTTCACCACCTCCATCATGAACATGGGCACCGCGCCCGCGGTGGTGCCTTCCCCGCAGGAGCGCCCGGACCTCTTCGTCTACGACGAGTGCCACCAGCACGACCACCTGGTGAACTTCGCCGGCTATGACCTCAAGGACGCCTCCGGCAACTCCATGTCCGTGGGGCGCAAGCAGGGCTTCTACATGGTGGACTTCACCCAGTACTGCGCGGACGGCACCGCGTTAGCCTGGTACGACCCGGGCACGGGCATCTCGCCGGGCTGGTCGGACGTCTACACCGCGGACACGGCCTGCCAGTGGCTGGACGTCACGGACACCCCGGACGGGGACTACACCGTGCGGGTGGGCGTGGATGAGAACCACATCATCGACGAACTCGACGCGCTCCCCAACGAGGCCACCGTCAAGGTGCGCCTCAAGGGGGACACCGTGACCGTGCTGCCCTGAAGCGAAGACCGCGCATCGTTTCATCGTGAAGAGGCTCACTTCGGGACAGGGCCGGTGGAAGGCCGGTCCATTCCCGGGGGCACGACACGATGCGGATGCGATTGGCGGGGGCTTGCGCGGTGGTGGGACTCCTGTCCCTGACGGGCTGCAAGGACGACCCGAAACCCCAGCCGGACGCGGGCACGGTGGATGACGGAGGCACCTCCGTCAGTCCCACCCTCTCCGAAACGCCGCGCTGGCAGGTGACCGGCGACGGCGTGAACCCCAAGGAATGCTTCGGCCGCACCGTGGCGCTGGGCGACGTCAACGGCGACGGGCGCAAGGACCTGCTGGTGTCCTCCGCGCCCTGCTCGAGCGTCCAGAGGGAGCCCGGCCGCGTGATGGTGTTCGCGGGCGAGGCGCGCGACTTCTCGAAGACGCCCGTCACCACGACGCTGACGTGGGTGCACCCCAGCCCCCTCGCCTCCAGCTACAAGATGACGGTGAGCACGGGCGACATCGACGGGGACGCGTACGCGGACGTGCTCGTCGCCACCTCCTTCGGCGTCAGCGTGTTCAAGGGCGGGCCGGACCTGTCCCAGGTGCTGACGCAGCCGCTGTTCCGAGCGCCGGACGCCGCCACCCTGCGCTTCAGCGGCGCGCAGCTGCTGGACCTGGATGGGGACGGGAGGGCGGAGCTCGCCGTCGCCACGTCGCCCGGCAGCAACCTCACCGTGTACCGGGCAACACCGGGCGCACCGGAGGGGGCCTTCACCGCCGTGCGCACGCTGACGGGCGTCCCCGTCCCCGCGGGCGACGCCGACGGGGACGGGGTCCAGGACCTGGCCGTGACCCACGCCGACGCCACGGTGGACCTCTACCTGGGGTGCAAGGCGGGCAGCGCTCGCGTCTGTGAAGGGCCGCTCACGGCGCAGCCCGTGTGGACCGGAGAGGCCGAGTCCTTCGCCGCGCTGCCCGACCTGAACGGAGACGGCCGCGCGGAGGCGCTCCTGTTCCTGAACGGCAGCCAGCGCCTGCACCTGTCCGACGCCGCCGCCCCGGGCTACTCGCCACAAATCACCTGGCAGGCCATGGACGACGCGGCCTTCCCCCTCTTCGGACAGTCCTTCCTCACGTTCAGCAAGACCGTCGTCCCCGTGGGCGCCATGGTGGAGGGCGGCGCGGGCCACGACTTCGCCATCGGCGCCATCGGCCGCGCGTACCTCTTCCGCCCCACCGCGAACGTGTCCGGTCCGCTGGAGCCGGTGTGGGCGTGGCCGCGCGCCAACCGGCTCGACCTCCGCACGTCGCTGGGCACCGACTACCTGGGCATGGCCTCCGCGGGCGACCTGGACGGAGACGGGTATGACGACCTGGTGGTGGGCGCGTCCCGGGGCCTCAGCGGCACGCCCGCGGGAAGCGAGGGCACGCCCGCCCCGGGCCGGGTGATGGTGTTCGGCGGCGGCGCGGTGCCGGATTCGCAAGAGCCCGCGCCCGCCCTGGCGCCCACGAAGACGTGCAACCTCCAGGTGGATCCGGTCAACGGCAAGCCGGACCTGACGGTGGACCGGGACGTGCTCGCGCGCACGCTCTACATCGACCGGCGCTCCTTCACGGCGGACTCGTGCGAGGTGCGCGAGGGCTGCGTCCCCGCGGGCGGCGAGCGGCGCCTTTTGCGCTTCACCACCTCCATCGTGAACATGGGCACGGCCCCGCTGGTGGTGCCTTCACCCGAAGAGCGGCCGGACCTCTTCGTCTACGACGAGTGCCACGACCACCACCACCTGACGAACTTCGCCGGCTACGACCTCAAGGACGCGTCCGGCAACTCCATGTCCGTGGGGCGCAAGCAGGGCTTCTACATGATCGACTTCACCCAGCAGTGCGCGGACGGCACCCCGTTCGCCGCGTACGACCCGGGCACGGGCATCTCGCCCGGCTGGTCGGACGTCTACACCGCGGACCTGCCCTGCCAGTGGCTGGACGTCACCGACACCCCGGACGGCGACTACACCGTGCGGGTGGGCGTGGACGAGAACCACATCGTGGACGAGGCCGGCACGCTGCCCAACGAGGTCACCGTCAAGGTGCGCCTGACCGGTGACACGGTGACCGTGCTGCCCTGAAACAGGGAAAACCCCGGGTGAAACGGGCGTCCGGTGAAGGCCGCGTGCAATGGGCGGCCCTCCTGGGCGTAGAGTGCCTGACGCGGCCCGTCCGCCGGGGACCCTTCCCGGTGCGCCAGGCCGCGCGGCTTCCAGCGTGAAGGGGTGGTTTCGTGAACTTCCGGGTCGACGTGTGGGAGGGTGCGCGCATCGCGCTGACCTCGCTGCGCTCCAACCGGCTGCGGACGGTGCTGACCACGGTGGGCATTGGCGTGGGCGTGTGCACGCTGCTGGCCATCGTCGGCATCATCCAGGGGTTGAACAGCTCCTTCGCCGACCAGCTCAACAAGATCGGCTCCAACACGCTCCAGGTGTCCAAGTTCCCCTGGGTGATGAACGGGGACTGGTGGGCGTACCGCAACCGCAAGACGCTCTCGCTGGACCTGGTGGACCCGCTGCGCAACGCCTCCGAGCACGTGGTCGCGGTGGCCCCCATGATGTTCGTCAACGCGGAGGTGTCCTTCCAGAACCGGAAGCTCGCCTCCGTGCAGACCATGGGCACCAGCCCTGACTACGCCATGACGTCCTCGGTGGAGATGGGCCAGGGGCGCTTCCTCACGCAGGCGGACGTGGACAACCGCTCCGCCGTCGTCGTGATTGGCGCGGAGATCGGCAAGGTGCTCTTCCCGGGCATCAACCCCGTGGGCCACCGCATCCTCGTGGACCGCCGCCCCTACCGCATCGCGGGCGTCATCGTGGAGCGCGGCACGCTCCTGGGGCAGAACGTGGACCTGGTGGTGATGCTGCCCTACACCGCGTTCCAGGGACACTTCGGCACCCAGCGCGACGTGACCCTGGTGCTCGCGGTGGACCAGCAGGAGAACGTCCCCCGCGTGCAGGACCGGCTCACGGAGACGCTGCGCCGGGAGCGCAACACCAAGCCCGGCGCGCCGGACGACTTCGCCATCAACCGGCCGGATCAGCTGGCCAACATGTACAAGCAGCTCACCGGCGCGCTCTACGGCGCCGCCACGGGCGTGGGGCTCATCACCCTGCTCGTGGGCGGCATCGGCATCATGAACATCATGCTGGTGTCCGTGCGCGAGCGGACGCGCGAGATCGGCGTCCGGCGGGCGCTGGGCGCGCGCAAGCACACCATCATCCTCCAGTTCCTCATGGAGGCGGCCAGCGTGTCCGCGGTGGGCGGCGCCATGGGCACCGCGGTGGGCATGGGGCTCGCGTGGCTGGTGAACTACCTCACGCCCCTGGCGGCGGCGGTGCAGCCGCTGACGGTGGTGCTGGGCGTGGGCTTCTCCGCGGTGGTGGGCCTGTTGTTCGGCATCTGGCCGGCGGCGCGCGCCGCGAACCTGGACCCCGTGGAGGCGCTCCGCCACGACTAGGCGGGAGCGGGAGACTCGACCATGTGGATGGCTTTCTGGGACACGGTGCGGCTGGCGTTCGGCACGTTCCGCTCCAACCCCCTGCGCTCCTTCCTGACGCTCCTGGGCATCGTCATCGGCGTCACCACCGTGGTGTCCATGATGGCCCTCATCGAGGGCCTGCGGAACCAGGTGAACGACCAGATGTCGGAGCTGGGCAGCGACTGCTTCCAGGTGCAGCGGCTGCCCTTCGGCCAGGGCGAGCTGTCCATCGCGGAGCTCGCGCGCCGGCCGCGCTTCACCTACGCGGACCTGGACGCCATCCGCACGCAGCCCTCCATCTCGCAGGCCGCGGGTGAGGACTCCAAGGGTGGCCAGAAGGCCTCCACCTCCGACCGCGAGTCGCGCCCCAACGTGAACGTCTGGGCCGGCACGGCGGAGTACTTCAACACCAACTCGGTGAGCCTGGAGACGGGGCGTCCCTTCACCGACGCGGAGTTCGTGGACAGCCGGCGCGTGGCGGTGATTGGCCAGGACCTGGCGGACACGCTGTGGCCCGGCCTGGACCCCCTGGGCCGCGAGTTCCGCCTCCTGGGCCGCACCTTCCAGGTGGTGGGCACGCTCAAGCGCCGGGGCGGGTTCCTGGGCGGCGGCAGCCAGGACAACCAGGCCATGATTCCGCTGTCCACCTTCGCGTCCATGTTCGGCGTGCGCGACTTCCGCATCAGCATCCAGGCGAAGTCCCCGGAGGTGCTCCAGCGCGCGCAGGATGAGGTGACGCTGCTCATGCGCCGCCGCCACGGGCTCAAGCCGGACGAACCGGACGACTTCTTCCTCTACAACAACGCCTCCGCCACGCAGATGTTCAACAACCTGTCCTCGGCGGTGAGCGCGGCCAGCTTCGGCGTGTGCATCCTGTCGCTGCTCGTGGGCGGCATCGGCATCCTGAACATCATGCTCGTCGCCGTGACGGAGCGGACGCGGGAGATTGGCATCCGCAAGGCGCTGGGCGCCAAGCGCTACCGCATCCTCGCGCAGTTCGCGCTGGAGGCCGTGGTGCTGTCGCTGGTGGGCGGCGCCGTGGGCGTGGCGCTGGGCGTGGGCCTGGCGCACCTGGCGCGCTGGATGATCCACCTGCCCACGGAGGTCCCCATGTGGTCCGTCATCGTGTCGCTGGTGATGAGCTGTGGCGTGGGGCTGGCGTTCGGCATCTACCCGGCCGCGCGCGCCGCGAAGCTGGACCCCGTGGAGGCGATGCGCACGGAGTAGCGCGCACGCTTCTTCGCATGAAGAAGGCCCCGTCCCGGCATGAAGCGGGAGGGGCCTTTTTCACATCACGGTCGTGTCCGGCCCGGGACTACGGGCAGGGGTACGTACAGGTGATCTGCCCGGTGATGGGGTTCTTGAAACACGTGGGCGTGCAGTCCTGCGCGTCGGCGGAGGACGGCGTGGCGGCGATGCCCAGGCCCATCACGGTGGCGGCGGCGGCGAGGACGAAGGCGATGCGACGGACGTTCTTGCGAGCCTGCATGGTGTCGTCTCCCTACGTTGTGTTGGCGCTGCACGGAGCACTCTAGGGACCGGGACTGACAACACCACTGGCGAGTTTGCAGGCACGCGCGCACGCGCGGAGGGCGGGGCGCCAGGGCGCCGCACGCGGGAAGAAAATTGAAACGCCGGTGCGGCGAAACGATGCGTCACGGCCTGGGAGTGGGGGTGCGGCTCCACTGGTAGCCCACCGTCGCGCCCGTGCCGATGAGCGAGAACGCGAGGTAGCGGCGCACGAAGTCCAGCCGCTCGCTGCTGCCGGCCAGGTGCTTCAAGCCTTCATGCGCGGCGAGGCCCAGCAGCATTCCCACGGTCGCGCCGCCGAGCGCGCCCAGGTACGCGTGGCCGCGGTCCTGGCTGTCGTTGAACGCGACCTCGCCCATGCCCCACGTGCCCAGCGCGGCGATGGGCGGCGTGACGACCATGGCCGCGCCGAACGCGCCCACCTCCAGCTCCATCCACCGGCCTTGCGGATAGGAGGGATGCACGAAGAGGAAGCGCCCTGGAAGTGACGCGAGCACGGTGCCCGCGGCGGCCTCGGCTGCGGTGGCGCCCAGGCGCGTGTCGCCGCCCACGCGGGTCGCGGCCCAGACGGCGCCCAGGGGCAGCAGCGTGACCCCGCCATGCGCGGCCCACGTGCCGGCGGACAACGGCGCCTCCGTGTCGGGCTCGCCGTGCGGAATGAAGGGCCGCAGCGGACGCGGCGGCACCGCGGGTGGCGGAGGCTCCGTGCCCAGGAGCGGCGCATCCAGGACGGTGGGCGTCAAAGGAGGCGGAGGAGGCTCGGGCTGCGCCGGTGAGACAGGTGAAACATCCTCCGGGGGCGGCACGTCCTGCATCCACACGGAGGCCCCCGCGGCCGGTGCCCCCAGCAGGCCCAGCAACAGGAGCGCCCCGCGCGCTGGTGCCATCTCCCGCTGCCCCATGCCGTGTCCGTCCTCCCCGCGAGTCCGCACCCAGCAGTGCGCACGCGGCGCGTCCAGCACCACCGGGCTCTCGTGCGACGGGGCTCAACCGTCAGCGGGTGGACGGTGTCCCTGTCCATCGATGTGCTTCCGCGACTCCGGGACACACGGTGGATGCGGAAGGGCGGGGGCTGCCCTAGCTTTGCGGCCGTGCGGCTGGTCTGGCCCATCCTGCTCGCCCTGCTCGCCGCGGGGTGTCCCTACCCGAACCACCGACAGGACCTGCGCCTGCGCGCGCTGCCGGAGGACCCGGCGGAACGGGACCTCGCCATCGAGCAGACGCTGGGCATCCCGATGGAGCCCGGCAACGCCGCGGAGCTGGTGCAGAACGGCCAGGTCTTCGACGTCATCGAGGAGGAGATCCGCGCTGCCCGCTCCAGCATCCACATCGCCAGCTACATCTGGCGTCCGGGCATCCCGTCGGACCGGCTGCTCATCGCGCTGCGCGAGCGGGCTCCCGGCGTGCAGTGCCGGGTCATCGTGGATCCGCTGGGCAGCGTGAACTTCGAGGTCGTGGCCCCGGTGCTCGCGGACGCGGGCTGCGACGTGCGCATCTACCGGCCCTATCAGGGCGCGGTGACGTCGCTGGATGCCGTGCGGATCCGCGCGCGCATGCACCGCAAGATGGTCATCCGCGACGGCGAGGCCGCGCTGACGGGCGGCTTCGGCATCTGGCGCAGCTGGCTGGGCAACGGCGACGCGCCGGAGACCTGGCGGGACACCAACGTGCGGGTGCGAGGCCCCGCCGTTCGAGGCTTCCAGCTGGCCTTCGCGCAGAACTGGCAGGAGTCCGGCGGTCCCTTCCTGCCCCCGGAGTCCTTCCCGGACCTCGCGCCCGCGGGCAACGCGCGCGCCGTCTTCGTCGCCAGCACCGGCCACCGGTTCCTCTCGGATGCGTCGAAGATGTGGCTCTTGTCCATCGCCGCCGCGAAGCACCGGCTGTGGATCGCCAACTCGTACTTCATCCCGTCGGAAGCCATCAGCGACATGCTCATCCTCAAGGCGCGCGAGGGCGTGGACGTGCGGGTGCTGGTGCCCGGCCGCTACCACGACGTGAAGCCCGTGTACAACGCGCAGCGGGCGTCCTACGCGCGGCTGTTGGAGGCCGGCGTGCGCATCTACGAGTACGAGATCTCGATGATGCATTCCAAGACGCTGGTCGCGGACGACACGCTGTGCGTCGTGGGCTCCACGAACATGGATCCGCTGGCGCTCAGTCACACCGACGAGGGCTCGGTGATGGTGGAGGATCCGGTGCTGGCGGAGGAGCTGGCGAAGGCCTTCGAGCAGGACCTCACGCACTCGGCGGAGGTCCACTGGCACGGCTGGAAGCGGCGGGGCCTGCTTCAGAAGCTGGCCGAGCAGCTCCCGGGGCTCATCGGCGACTTCCTGTGATGCCTTGAAGCCAGGCCCTCGGTTGGCTGCCTGACGGGCTGACAGGGGATGCCCTGTGCGGGAAGGCAGCCAGGGCCGGGTCGCGTTGGTCTCTTCATGCCTTCGATTCGACCGTTCCTTGCCGCGCTGTTGTCGCTGACCGTGGGCCTGCCGGTGTTCGCGGCCGGGCCCGCCGTGTGGGGCGAGGGGATGATGGTGAAGGTGCGGCCGGGGACCGCCGCAAGGAGCGCCACCGAGGTGCGCCTCACCGCCGCGCGCAACGAGTTCGTCTCCTTCCAGGTGGCCCTGCACGGAGGTGACACGGGGCTCGAGGGCGTGCGCGCGAAGCTGCCCGCGCTGGAGGGGCCCGCTACGCTGAAGGGTCCGGACGTGACGCTGTACCGCGAGGCGCTGGTCACCACGAAGCAGGCATCGGTGGCGGGAGAGCCGGTGGGCGCGTGGCCGGACGGGCTGGTGCCGGACACGGATGAGATCGCCGGTGAGACGCGGAGCGCCTTTCCCTTCGACGTGCCGGCGAAGGAGGCGCGAGCCCTCTGGGTGGACGTGCACGTGCCCGCCGGCGCGCCGCCCGGCGACTACGTGGGGACGGTGATGGTGGAGGCGGACGGAGGCTTCCAGCGGCAGGTGACGGCGAGGCTGACGGTGGTGGACGCGGCGCTGCCGAGCACGTCCTCGCTGTCCTCGGCGTTCCTGCTCTGGCCGCCGCACGTGTGCCGGGCGCACACGGGCCGCGAGGACTGCACGCCGGAGGAGCTGCAGCCGCTGCTCGCGCGCTACCAGCGGATGGCCTTGGAGCACCGCTTCACGCTGTCCAGCCTCTTCCCGCGCAAGCCGTGGCCGCCGGAGTGGAGCGGCTTCGACGCGACGTGGGGACCGTACCTGGAGGGCACGGCGCCCAACCGGTTGCAGGGCGCGCGGATGACGAGCCTGGAGTACGTGGGTCCGCTCGACGCGGCGAACCTGAAGAACTTCACGGCGCACATGAAGGCGAAGGGCTGGCTGGACCGCGCCTATGTGCAGCTGGGGGACGAACCGCCCTACGGCACGACCTTCCCGCAGGTGCACGCGAACGGAGACCTGGTGCGCCAGGCGGCGCCCGGGCTGCGCACGATGCTGACGACGAACTCGCGCGAGCTGAGGGCCAACACGCTGGAGGACCAGGTGGACGTGGCGGTGCCACTGGTGAACCACCTGGACGGAACGGAAGCGAGCTTCCGGGGCGACCAGCGCGGGACGTACACGGACTTCCTGAAGCGTCCGGGAACTGAATTGTGGATGTATCAGAGCTGCATGAGCCACGGCTGTGCGTATGGGACCAACGCGCCGGAGAACAAGCCGGGCGCGGGCTGGCCGTCGTACATGCTGGACCGGTCGGCGGCGAAGGCGCGAGCGATGGAGTGGGTGACGTTCCTGCAGGGCGCGACGGGCGAGCTCTACTACCAGACGGTGGGCATGCTCTCCACGGCGTGGGAGGACCAGTACCGCTTCAACGGCAACGGGGACGGGACGCTCTTCTATCCGGGCACGCCGAAAGCCATTGGAGGAAAGACAGACGTGCCGGTGGCGTCGCTGCGGCTCAAGCTCATCCGTCAGGGCATGCAGGACTACGAATGGCTCAAGGCGGTGAGTGACGCGGGAGACCCGGACTACGCGCGCAAGGTGGCCAGGGACCTGATCCCCGCCGCGTCGCGGGTAACGGACGACGGCGCCGCCTTCGACGCGGCAAGGCTCAAGCTCATCCAGCGCTACGAAGAGCTGACCGCCACTCCGACGCCGGACGCGGGAACGCAGCAGCCGGATGCAGGCACGCAGACGCCGACGGACGGAGGCACGCTGCCCCTGCCGGAGGAGGCCGCGGGAGGACCGTCGAGGGGCTCGCCCGGCTCCAGCTCCGATGTGGCACCGGACGCGGTGGCCGACGCCCAGGCAGGAGGCTGCACCACGGGCGGCGGTGGCACGGCAACGGTCGCGGGAGGCCTGTTGTTCGCGGGCTGGGCGCTCGGAGGCATGCGCCGTCAGCGAGCCCGCGTGACCGTACCCGCGCGGAAGAAGTAGCCACAGGGACGGCAGGCGAATCGCGCACGCCTGCCGCAACGCGCCAGGAAGGGGCCTCCCTGCCGGAGGCACACCGCGAAAACCTGTCCGACAGTCGGACAGGTTTTGGAGCATCGCGTCCCGGGCGCCCGGTCGGGGTCGCCAGGTCGGACCCATGTCGGACAGGGGAGGTACAACCCTGGCTGCCTGCCTGGAAGCGCCGCTCAAGGTCCGCGCCGTCATGCTAGAGGGCGGCGCATGAGCACGGACGTGGTGAAGCGAGCCGTCATCCGCGAGGCGCGGCCCGAGGACGACCAGGCGATTGGCGAGCTGTTGGTGGAGGCCTACGTCACGCAGTACGCGAAGAAGCTGCCGGAGGTCGTCTACTCCGCCGAGCGCAAGGCGTTCCTGCGCGACGTCGCCTCCCGGCGCAAGGTGTGCACCATGCTGGTGGCGGAGGTGGACGGAGAAGTCGCCGGCACCGTGGCCCTGTACCCGCCCGAAGCGCCCGGCACCGAAGCCTGGCTGCCCCGCACGGCGGACCTGCGCGCCCTGGCCACCTCGGTGCGCTACCACGGCCAGGGCCTGGCCCAGCCGCTGCTGGCGGAGGCGGAGGTCCTCGCGAAGCGCTGGGGCGTGGACGCCATCTCCCTCCACGTCCGCCGGGGCGCGGAGGGCGTCGCGCGCATGTACCAGCGCCGCGGCTACCAGCGGACGCCGGAAGGCGACATGGACCGCCTCCCGGACGTGTTCCTGGAGGCGTACCTGCTGCCCCTGAAGTGACGCATGTCAGGCGGGAACGCGTTCAACCGTGGAGAGCGCATCCCGTCTGACGCCGGAGGGTCCGCGAACGCTCGCATGACCCGGGCACCGGAGGGGATCACGCGCCGGAGTCGTGGCGTGCGTCCTGCCCCGGAAGGGGCGCCGGTCGGTACGCCGACCCCCCACCCGGTGTTCCCATCATGATGATTCCCATTCCCGAGCAGTCGCTCGTGTTGCTCCTGGGCCCCTCCGGCTCCGGCAAGTCCACCCTCGCCAACGCGCACTTCCTCCCGGAAGACGTGCTGCCCGGCACGGGCAATGAAACCAGGCTCCACGAAGAGGTGGCGCGAAGGCTCGCCAGGGGCACGCTCACCGTCATCGACGGAGTGCCCCTGAGCGCCGAGTCGCGCCGCCACTACGTCACCCTGGCGCGCGAGCACCACGTCGCCCTGGTCGCGGTGGCCCTGGACACGCCGGAGGCGCTCTGTCTGGAGCGAAACCGCACGCGCACCGGTGCGCACGCCAGTCCCAAGGCCCTGCGCAACCAGGTGCAGCAGCTCCAGAACGCGCTGAAGGGGCTGACGAAGGAAGGCATCCGGCACGTGCACGTGCTCACGCCGGAAACCGTCGGAGCGGTGGCCTTCGAGCACCGCCCGCTGCCCAGCCGCCGCCACGACGAGCACGGCCCCTTCGACATCATCGGAGACATCCACGGCTGCTTCACGGAGCTGCGGTCCCTGCTGACGGAGCTGGGCTTCACGGTCGCGCCGCGAGCGGACGGAAGCCCCGGCTTCGACGTGGCCACGCCCGCCGGCCGCAAGGTCGTCTTCCTGGGCGACCTGGTGGACCGCGGTCCCGGCGTGACGGACGTGCTGCGCCTGGTGATGGGCATGGTCGAGGCAGGCACGGCGCTGTGCGTGCCGGGCAACCACGAGTTCAAGCTGCTCAAGAAGCTGCGTGGCAAGGACGTGCGCGTGGGGCGCGGCCTCGCGATGACGCTGGAGCAGCTGGAGCGAGAGCCGCCCGGGTTCTCCCAGGCGGTCGCCGACTTCATCGAGGCCCGCTCGCCGCACTACGTCCTGGACGACGGCCGCCTGGTGGCCGCGCACGCGGGCCTGAAGGCGCCCATGCACGGCCGGGACACCCCGGAGGTGCGTGACTTCGCCCTCTACGGAGAAACCACGGGCGAAGCGGACGCCTACGGCCTGCCGGTGCGAGCCGACTGGGCTCGCGACTACCAGGGGCAGGCCATGGTCGTGTACGGCCACACCCCCGTACCGGAGTCCGAGTGGGTGAACAACACCGTCTGCGTGGACACGGGCTGTGTCTTCGGAGGCAAGCTGACCGCGCTGCGCTATCCGGAGCGTGAGTTCGTCTCCGTGCCCGCGCAGCACGAATACTGGGCCTCACGGAGCCACGCGGCCCCGTGAGGCTGCTCAGGCCGCCACCGCCGTGACGCCCTCCAGGCTCCGGCGCGCGGCGTCCATGCAGTCCGCCAGGAAGCGCAGGTAGCAATCCAGCCCGCGCGAACCGAACGACGCCAGCCGAGGGCCCTCCTCGGGGTGGGTGCCCAGAAGCCCCTCCATCATCCGCTCATTGAGCGCGGTGTGGCCCACGTCCACCTCCGCGTGCTCTCGCAGGAAGGTGAGCGAGTCCAGCGTCTCCTGTCCCACCACTTCGCGCACGCGCGCCAGGATGCGCGGCACCAGCACCACCGCCAGGTAGCCCACCTCGTACTCGATGGCCGCCTGGCCCAGCGGCAGGTCGCCGGTGATGGCCTCGTCGTGCACCTGCCGGTACTCGCGCATCGCGGCCGTGGGCGCCTGGGCCACCAGCGCATCCGCGTCCAGCTTCCGCGAGTGGCCCGCGTTCCACCGCGCCGTCAGCACGCGCGCGTCCGCGATGGTCATCAGGTGGTGGCCGGCCTCGTGCTTCGCGTGGGTGATGAGCTGACGGCCCACCTTCTCCTGCCCCAGCGCGATGCAGCGCTCACCCGCGCCACGGATCCACCCGTCCACGGGCTCGGTCATGTACGCGCCCCGGGCGGACCACTCGATGAGGAAGCGCGCCATCAGGTCCGGCGAGATGTCCGGCGACAGGAGCTCGCGCACGACGGGCTCCGTGTCCAGGCGGGCGCGGGTGGGCAGGGCGTGCGGCAGGTAGTGCGTCTGGATGAGGGTCATGACAGTTCCTTCTGGGGGTGGAAGTGCGGACGGGGGGCCGTCTGCTCGTGGATGTGTTCAAGGAATCCGGAAGCGAGGTCCGAGGGGATGAGCCACAAGGCGGGCTTCGCGTCGGGCGCCGCGTCATGCAGGCCCGCGGCCTCCACGTCGCCGGGCTCCTCGGCCAGGAAGGTGAAGACGTCGCGGAAGCGCTGCGCGAACCAGCTGCGCGCGCCGTCCATCAGCGCCGGGTAGGCCAGCCGCGCTCGCGGTGACAGCGCGAACAGCCGCACGGAGTCCAGCAGCCCGAAGGGATTGGTCCCCGGCGGCCCCGACTCCAGGATGGCCACGGCCACCGGCTTCGCGCCTTCCCGGGCGACCAGCAGGTGCCGCTCACGCTCCAGGCCCACCGCCTGCCACGCCCGCGTCACGTCCCGCAAGGTCCAGCGTGTCCAGGTGCAGGTCCAGCGCCTCGGCGTAGGGGGCAGGGCGGGTGAGGGCGATGCGCTCCACCAGCAGCCGCCGCTCCTCCTCCGTCGCGGGCCCCAGCTCCAGGCCTGGCACGGACGAAGCCGGCGCATCGCCGCACTCGACGTCAATCATTCGCATGGGCAACAGCAGCGTCCGGCCCGTCGCCGCCATGCGCTCGGCGAACCCAACGTGCGAGCGATACGTGAAGGGCACGGTGGATTCGACGTACGCCGCGAACCACCGGAACCCGGGGTCCCGCTGCGCGTGCTCCACGCAGTGCGCGTACAGGTCGCGCAGCATCTGGCCCTTGAGGCGCTCGAACCGCGTGGCGTCCTGACGCCGCGCCAGCTGGTGCACCATCCACACGGAGCGGTAGGGCTTCATCGTGGAGAGGGTCGCCTCCACGCCGCGCTCTGAAGGCCACACCACCTCGGTGAGGACCGAGCCCATCGAACCGGCCCGGCGGCCCAGCTCGATGAAGCTCCGCCGCCGCGACTCGAAGTCCTCCACGGACCGGCCCGCCAGGTTGAAGTAGCCGGAGTCGATGAACAGCCGCCATTGCTCCTCCACCCGCGCGCCGTCGGTGCACGTCGTCGGGTGGAGCGCCCGGGCCACCAATGCCTGCCATCGCTCCGTGTCCACGGAGGTCAGCGGCGTCACGAGCAGCCCGCACTGGAGCTCTCCATCCGCGCGGTCCGACACATGGCGCACCTCCCCGCGCAGCGACAGGACCTCACCCGCCGCCGTGCGCAGCTCGATGGGCTGGAGCACGCGGCCCGGTGACAGGCGTTCCCCGGCCCCCAGCCGCAGCGCCATCCCATGCAGGGACACGTCCACCGCGTCGCGCTCCCGGCCCAGCCAGCCCGGCAATGGCAGACGCAAGCGCAGGTCCGGAGGCGCGGGAGCACGCCGGTGGGCCCGGCGGCGCAGCTGGAGCAACTGACGCGGCAGCGGCGTTACCCACGTCCCAGGCTCCGCGGGCTCACCGGACAGGAGCATCCGGTAGACGCAGCCATGGCCGAACACCTCCACCTCCCACGCATCCGTGCCTGGATCCACCGTCAGCCCGGACCAGTGGAGGACTCCGCTTTCCAGCTCCAGCGTCTCCAGCCGCAGCGGCGACGACGCGCTCCCCCGTCGCAAGAGGGCGGGAGAGCCCAGCGCGGCGGCGGTGGCGAGGATGATGCGGATGCGCTCGGAGTCGGTGATGTCCCACCGGATCTCCCATTCCAGGACCGGTGCCTCGGACAACGGGCGCAGCTGTGCGCGAGCGAAAGGCGCTCCCACGGTGACTCTCCAGATGAATGACGTCGGGGGGTGCGCGAATCACCCGGGACTGCCGTGGCTCCGCGCTTGAAATGGATACGCAACCAGACCCTGGGGCTGGTCGTTCCATTCCGCCGGAAGCCCTCATCATCCAGAGGTCACGGGTGGGTTTACTTCGATGGAGCCGGCCCCGGCGTACCCCCCGTGAGGCGGAAGATCCGGTGGGGAGAAAGGACGAACTTCCGCTCCGGGCCCTGGGTGCGCAGGGTCCACGCCGCGCGCTGGGGCAGGGTGTTGAGCAGCCTCGCCAGTACGACCCGGGCGGGCTCCCGGGTCACGGCTTCCAGAGTGACCCGGGTCTCCAGCCGCAGTCCGGTCGTCTTCCCCAGCTCGACCTGCGTGCCGCTCTGCTTTGTCACCTCCGCGCAGAGGCGTTGCAGCACCTCTCCCAGGGGGCGCTCCTGACGGGGCAGGGTGATGGGGGTCTCCAGCGGAGAGCCCTGCTCGGGGGTGATGTGCCAGAGCCCTCCGGCCTGCACCAGCCGGAAGCGAGGAGCGTCCTTCCCGGCCTGTCGCGCGAGCAGTCGCGTGAGGACCTCCTCCTGGAGCTTCGAATCCGTCCGGGTGGCATCCGTGACGGTATAGGTCAGGAGGATGGACCCCTTCGGCGAGGGCTGGCCGGGCGGCTCCTCATAGGTGATGCCCCACCCCTCGCGGGTCTCCAGCTGCTTCACCGCGGCGGCGAGCGGCTGGGGCACGTCCTGGACGCTGAGCTGGACCTCCTCGCTCCAGACAGTCCTCCCGGCAAGGCAGACAGACAGCAGCATGGCGGCGCGAATCCCAGACTTCATGATGGACAGGGGCATGGCCTGACTCCTTTGGAGTGAAATCTTTAGCATTGCCAATGAAGCGATTGCTGACTGTCGTTGCCTCGATGTGCATGCTGCTGGGTTCCACGCCCGCCCTCGCGGAGGACTCGGGGCCGGCGCTCCGGAGCGGGACGTCCTCCCGCGAAGCGCTCCTGGAGGACATCGAGCCCTGCGCGGACTCGTGGTCCATCGCGGACTGAGGCCGCGCTTCCCGGCCACCCGGAGTGCGTCCGCCGGACACTTCCCCCTCACGCCAAGGCACTGAAAACAAGAAACCTCCTGGGTCTCATGTGACAGGAGGGTGCCCCCGGGGTGGGAAACGTGCGGACGCCCCGAGTCGGGCTTACCCTGCGAGGCCCATGTCCCTCCGCAAGGACTTCATCGAGCGCGCCGTCGAGCAGTTCGCCGCCGCCATCGCCAGCATCCTCAAGGCCCGGAAGGAGAAGCGGTACGGGGACGCACGCAACCACATCCGCGAGACGGCGCTCACCGTGCTGGGCATGGAGTACGGCGCGCTCACCCTCGCGGACGCCGAGTCCACCTCGCGCCTGCTCGGCACCGCCTCGCGCACGCGAATGCTCGCGAAGCTGGTGCGCGAGGACGGCGAGTTGATGCGCGAGCAGGGAGATCCGCTCACCGCCGACTCACGCTTCCTTCTGTCGCTGGAGCTGTACCTGGAGGCCATCTCGCTCGGCCTCAACCCGGACACCGAGGACGCCACCGCCATCGCGGAGCTGCGCGCCCTCACGGACACCACCACCCTGTCGGAGCGGCACCAGCGGATGCTCTCCCAGGCCTGACGAAGCGCGGCGCGCACGTCCGCGCACCCAAGCATCGGTCGGGTTTGCGACACAGCAACCTGGGGAGATCCATCGCTTCCGATCAAGCGAGGACACGGTGACGCCCCCCGCCTTGCCCTGGCTTCCGGCTTTGCGTCTATCCTTGCCGGCCAATTCGTCACGCAACACCGGGGGGGTGCGCGCGTGTCCTTTGTTCGGTTACCCGAGAGCGTCGTCTCTTGTCGCAACCTCGTGGGCGGAGAGTGGGTCTCTCCGGCCGGAGCGTCCGCGCAGGAGGTCCGCAGTCCCTACACAGGCACGCTCATCGGCCGGGTGCCGCTGACGCCCGCCTCCGGTGTCGCCCAGGCGGTGGAGGCCGCGAAGGCCGCCGCGCCGGGCTGGCGAGCCACCCCGCTGCGAGAGCGCACCCAATTCCTGCAACGCTTCCGCGCGCTGCTCGAAACCCACCTGGAACGCCTCGCGCACCTGGCCGCGAGCGAATCCGGCAAGACCGTGGCGGAAGGGCGCGCGGGCCTGCTCAAGGGAATCGAGGTCTGTGATTTCGCCCTGTCGCTGCAGAACCTGGACAGCGGCGCGCACCTGGAGGTGAGCCGCGGCGTCACCTGCGAATACCGCCGCGAGCCCCTGGGCGTCGTCGCCGGCATCACGCCCTTCAACTTCCCCGCGATGGTGCCCCTGTGGCTGTTCCCCATCGCCGTCACGGTGGGCAACGCCTTCATCCTCAAGCCGTCGGAGAAGGTGCCGCTCACCGCGACCGCGCTGGGTGAGCTGATGGTGGAGGCCGGCTATCCGCCCGGCGTCTTCTCCGTCGTGCACGGCGCGAAGCCCGCGGTGGACGCGCTGTTGGAGCACCCGGACGTGAAGGCGCTGGCCTTCGTGGGCTCATCCCCGGTCGCACGGCACGTCTACGTGGAGGGCAGCCGCCACGGCAAGCGCGTGCTGGCGCTGGGCGGCGCGAAGAACCACCTCATCGTCGTTCCGGACGCGGATCCGGAGCTCACGCCGCAGGCGGTGGTGGACTCGTTCACCGGCTGCGCGGGCCAGCGCTGCATGGCGGCCAGCGTGATGCTCGCGGTGGGGGACGTGCAGCCGCTGGTGGACGACATCCTCCGGCGCGCCTCGCGCCTGGAGGCCGGCCCGGGCATGGGAGCGCTCATCGACCGGGGCGCGGTGGACCGGCTGGAGACGGCCATCGCCAGGGCCCAGGCGGACGGAGCGCGCGTGCTGCTGGACGGGCGCGGCAAGCGCCCCGCGGGCGAGGCCTACGCGAACGGCCACTGGCTGGGGCCCACGGTGCTGGACCACGTGCGCCCGGACATGGAGGCCGCGCGGCGCGAGCTGTTCGGCCCGGTGCTGTCCATCGTGCGGGTGCCCACGCTGTCGGCGGCGCTCGCGGTGGAGAACGCGTCGCCCTATGGGAACGCGGCGTCCATCTTCACCACCAACGGCGCGGTGGCCCAGTCGGTGGTCGAGGGCGCCCGGGCCGGCATGGTGGGCGTGAATGTCGGCGTGCCGGTGCCGCGTGAGCCCTTCTCCTTCGGGGGCACGGGCGAATCGAAGTTCGGCCACGGGGACATCACCGGCCCGTCGAGCCTCGACTTCTGGAGCCAGTTGAAGAAGGTGACGCGCAAGTGGTCCGCGCGCACCGACGGCTCCTGGATGAGCTGACGAAACGCCGCTTCGCCCCATCCGCAGACGTCTGTCCTTTCCCACGCGCCCCGCGAGGAGGGTGCACGCCATGGCTGACAAGAAGCCGGTCAATCACATCCGTCTTACGTCCCATCCCGATGGTCAGGCCCCCGGAGTCCCCCTGCGCTGGGGGGAATCGGAGCCGCTGCGCCGGGGTCCGGTGGTGGCCACGCTCTCCGACCCCGCGAACCGCAACGTCATCGGCACGCACTCGGGCGCGTACTCCATCTACCGGGCGCTGGCGGTGTCCGCGGGCAAGCTGCCGCAGGACCACAAGGCGGACCTGACCAACACCTCGCCCGCGGCGCAGGTGGGCCCGTATCCGAAGTGGAGCGACCCCAAGCGCATCGTGTCGCTGGACCCCTGGGGCGCGGTGGCCTCGCAGGTGTTCCGCGCCTACGCCGAGCAGGGCGTGGACTACCGGCCCACCATCGCCGTCACCCGGGCCCACATCAACATGCCGGAGGTGCGCGAGGCCATCGCCTCCGGGCGCCTCAAGGTGGACGGCGACCTGGTGGCGGCCAACGGGGACGTGAAGGTGGTGAAGGCCGCGGTGGAGCCCGTCTGGTACCTGCCTGGCATCGCCGAGCGCTTCGGCCTCACGGAGGGCGCGCTGCGCCGCGGCCTCTTCGAGCACACCGGAGGCATGTACCCGGAGCTCATCACCCGCCCGGACCTGCACGTCTTCCTGCCGCCCATCGGCGGGCTGACGCTGTATGTGTTTGGGAACATCGCCTCGCTGGCGGACCGGGACGTGCCGCTGGCGGCGCGGGTGCATGACGAGTGCAACGGCTCGGACGTCTTCGGCAGCGACATCTGCACCTGCCGGCCCTACCTGGTGCACGGCATCGAGGAGGGCGTGCGGATGGCGCAGCAGGGCGGGGTGGGGCTCATCGTCTACCACCGCAAGGAGGGCCGCGCGCTGGGCGAGGTGACCAAGTTCCTCGTCTACAACGCGCGCAAGCGCCAGGAGGGCGGAGACTCCGCGGCCACGTACTTCCACCGCACGGAGTGCGTGGCGGGCGTGCAGGACATGCGCTTCCAGGAGCTGATGCCGGACGTGCTGCACTGGCTGGGCATCACGCGCATCCACCGCTTCATCTCCATGAGCGACATGAAGCACGACGCCATCGTGCGCTCGGGCATTGAAATCCTCGAACGCGTCCCCATCCCGGACGGGCTGATTCCGGCCGACGCCAGGGTGGAGATGGAGGCGAAGAAGGCGGCGGGCTACTTCACGCGCGGGCCGGTGGCGGACGCGGGGGCGCTGGCGCAGGTGAAGGGACGGGACCTCGATGCTTGACGCGATCCGGGTGCAGGAGGTGTCCCCCACGGTGGCGTGGCTGCGCAGCCCGGCGGCCATCCGTGAGCGCTGTCACCAGGTGTTGGACCTGGGGCTCGCCGGACGTCTGGAGTACTTCCGGGTGGAACCGTCCCGGCTGCCCACGGTGGTGGACCGGGTGCTGGCGGTGACGCACGAGGCGTACCCCCGGCTGGACATCCCGGTGCACAGCCGCTGGAGGCACTTCGACGCGGGAGGCGTGCCCAGGCTCGCGCAGCTGGATGCGAGGCTGGCCTCCCTGCCGCCGCAGGAGCGCGCGCGGGCGAAGGTGGACCTGGGCGTGGTGAGCGTGCTCCTGGACGCGGGCAGCGGACCGGCGTGGCGCTACCAGGAGTCCGGGGGCGCGTCGTACGTGCGCTCGGAGGGGCTGGCGGTGGCGTCGCTGCGCATGTTCATGGCGGGCGCCTTCTCCTCCGACCCGGACCGGCCGCTGCGCGCGGACGCGGAGGCGCTGGGCCGCATGACGCGCGAGCAGTTGGAGCGAGGCTTCCAGGTGTCGGAGTCCAACCCGCTGCTCGGGGTGGAGGGCCGGCTGCATCTGCTACAGGCGCTGTCGCGGGTGCTGCCCAGGCCGGGCTCGCTGTTCGACATGCTGGCCGCGCACCGCCGCAGCGTGAGGGCCGCGGAGGTGCTGGGCACGGTGCTGGAGGTGCTGGGCCCCATCTGGCCGGGGCGCACGACGGTGGACGGCGTGAACCTGGGGGACGTGTGGCCGCATCCAGCGCTCGGGCCGCCGGGGAGCGCGGATGCGCTGGTGCCCTTCCACAAGTTGTCCCAGTGGTTGGCGTACTCGCTGGTGGAGCCCTTGGCGGAAGCGGGGGTGACGGTGACGGAGCTGGACGCGCTCACCGGTCTGCCGGAGTACCGCAACGGAGGCCTCTTCGTGGACCTGGGGGTGCTGGTGCCGCAGGACCCGCGCCTGACGACGGAGGCCTTCGCCCCGGGAGATCCGCCCATCGTGGAGTGGCGGGCGCTGACGGTGGCGCTGCTGGACCGCGTGGCCGCGCTGGTGCGGGGGCGTCTGGAATTGAGCGCGGAGGAGCTGCCTTTGGCGAAGGTGCTCCAGGGCGGCACGTGGACGGCGGGTCGCCGGGTGGCGGCGGAGCTGCGCCCTGGAGGCGTGCCCCCCATCCGGATCCGCAGTGACGGCACGGTGTTCTGAAACACGAATCCAAACAGGAGGACGCATGGACTTCCCGAACTGCACGGTGGTGGATCACCCGCTGGTGAAGCACAAGCTGACGGTGATGCGCAGGACGGACACGAGCACGGCGGCCTTCCGGGCGCTGCTGGAGGAGATCTCCCTCCTGCTCGGGTACGAGGCGCTGCGGGACCTGAAGCTGCGCGAGGAGGAGATCCAAACGCCCATGGCGCGCACCACGGGCTGGGCGCTGGACGGCAAGAAGCTGGTGCTGGTGCCCATCCTGAGAGCGGGGCAGGGCATCCTGGACGGCCTGCTCCAGCTCGTCCCCTCCGCGCGAGTCGGCCACATCGGCCTCTACCGGGACCCGGAGTCCCTGAGCGCGGTGGAGTACTACTACCGCGTGCCCGCCAACCTGGAGGACCGCGACGTCATCGTCTGCGACCCGATGCTCGCGACGGGCAACTCCGCGGTGGCGGCGCTCCAGAGGGTGAAGCGAAGCCGCCCCGGCTCCTTGCGCTTCGTCTGCCTGCTCGCATGTCCGGAGGGCCTGACGAACCTGCGCGAGCACCACCCCGACGTGCGCGTCTACACCGCCGCCATCGACGAGAAGCTGGACTCACACGGCTACATCCTGCCGGGCCTGGGAGACGCGGGAGACCGCCTCTTCGGCACGAAGTAGGATAGTCCTGATTTGCCCGATTGACGGGGAGGCATGAATGATTCATGTCTCACCGCATGACGACACTCCGTTTCGCATCCGCGTTGGTGTCCCTGGGAGTCATCGCCTGTGGTGGGGCGCCGGACGAGGCGGACAGTCTGGGCGTCCAGACCCAGGAGATCATCGGCGGGGGCCTCGCGGCCCGGTACGAACTGCCCCACCAGGTGCGCCTCCACGTGTCGGGTGCGTTCACCTGCGGCGGCACACTCATCCGGGCCGGCTGGGTGGTGACGGCCGCCCACTGCGTCCAGGGCGTCACGCCCGCGTCCATGCGCGTCTACGCGGGAGACCTGCGGCTGGGCACGGTGGAGGTGGACGAGCAGTACCGCGCGGTGTCGCGCAAGGTGCTGCACCCGTCCTACGACGGGTCGGCCCACGACGTCGCGCTCCTCCAGCTCGCGCAGCCCTTCAACCTGTCCCAGGCCATACAGCCGCTGACGCTGCCGGACGCGCCCGCGCCCCTGGGCGCGCCATACGTCGCGAGCGGCTGGGGCCGCACGCCCACGGCGCCCACCTCCGAAGCGCTCAAGCGCGTGAGCTTGAGCATCACCTCCACGGCCACCTGCCGCGACCTGGTGGGAAGCACCTTCGTCAGCGGTGCGATGCTGTGCACGGCGCCAAGCACCACCGCGAACGTCTGCACGAGGGATGACGGAGGCCCGCTGGCCTACAACGGCAAGCTGTATGGGATTACGAGCGACTTCGGCTCCAGCCAGTGCAACACGTTCTCCGTGTTCACCAACGTGGCCACGTACACGCCGTGGCTCCGTTCCGTCATCAACGGGACGTGATGCACTGAGCCAACGCTGTTTCACGCCTTGGCTCTTGAGAACCGGGAAAGACGGATTTAAACGTTGAGCGGTCTAAACGTTTTTATCCATTTCCCGGGAGTCCAGGCATGCGCGCGTCGTGGCGGTCCACCCTGATGGCGGTGATGTTGGGCGCGGTCTTCGCGGAGGGAGTCGCGGAAGCGGAGCCCGGTTCGCAGCGCTGGACGGAGAACCTCTCCGCCGGAACGGGCACGTCGGAGCTCGTGGGCACGCGGGACGGGCTGCTCTACGAACCCAACGCCGTGATGCGCCGCCCCGAAGGCCTGAGCCGGCTCACCGGCCTCTTCGAGTTCCCGGCCCGCAAGCTCGACCAGCCCGTGGACACCTTCCGCCCCCGGGTCCAGGCGACCGTGGGCATGGGGCAGTCCGTCGAAGTGGACGTGCGAGTGCGGATGCCCGGAGGCGCCTGGAGTGAATGGCGCACCGCCACCGGAGACGAAGCCGTGCACCTGCCCCGAGCGGGCACGGAGGTGCAGGTGCGCCTGGCGGTCGTCGCGGACGAGCGAGGCCGCGGCCCGGTGGTCCAGGAGGTCGCGCTGGAGGGCTGGAGCGAAGGCACGTCCGAGGAATCCCTCCAGACGCTCGCGCCGCTGACCTACCGCGTGTACGCCACCCGTGAAGGCCTGGTGGGCGGCACCACGGCGAACGGCCACGTCATCAAGAGCAACGACCGCTTCGTGGCGCTCCCGTCGCGGCGAGGCCTCGCGTCGAACGGAGGCTCCGAGTACCAGGTGCGCGTCTGCTATTCGAAGACAGCGAAGTGCACGACGGCGTCCGTCTGGGACGTGGGCCCCTGGAACACGAAGGACGACTACTGGAACCCGTCCAGCGTGCGCGAGATGTGGAAGACGCTGCCCCAGGGCAAGCCGGAGGCGCAGGCGGCCTACCAGGACAACTTCAACGGCGGCTTGGACCAGTTCGGCCGCCGGCCGGCGAACCCCGCGGGCATCGACCTCGCGGACGGGACGTTCTGGACGGACCTGGGCATGTCGAACAACGACTGGGTGGACGTGACGTACCTGTGGACGTCCGGCGGCGGTTCATCGACGGGGCTGGTCATCGACAGCAACAACGCGAACAACGACCAGACGAAGGGCTACATCCAGCTCACGGGCACCAGCTGGGCGTCCTCCACGAACGTGGCGGGCTACTACGGCACCAGCTACCTGGTGTCCCCGGGAGCGGCGGTGTCGGAGCCCGCGACGTTCTGGTTCTACCTGTCCGCGGCGGGAACCAAGACGGTGGACGCCTGGTGGACGGCGGCGACGGACCGCTCCACGGCGGCGCCCTTCATCGTCACGAACGCCTCCGGCACGCAGCTGGCGAACGTGAAGGTGAACCAGACCATCAACGGCGCGCGGTGGAACACGCTGGGCACGTGGAGCTTCCCGGCGGGGTGGAACAAGGTCCAGCTGAGCCGCTGGGTGACGGCGGGGACCTACGTGGTCGCGGACGCCATCCAGGTCCGCTAGGCCTCATGGACGCACGGGTTGTCCGGGCGGTAGAACGGTGACCCGTCTCCGAGGAAGCCATCCATGGCGTTGTTGCGCACCGTGATTCCGCCTCCCGTGGAGGAGCCGCACCTCTACACCGACCTCGCCTCCTGGTGGCCGCTGTTCTCGCCACCGGAGGAGTACGGCGAGGAGGCGGAGGACCTGCTCCCCATGCTGCACCCGGAGGACGGCCCGGCGCGCACGATGCTGGAGCTGGGGTCGGGCGGAGGGAGCCTGGCCTTCCACCTGAAGAAGCACTTCACGCTGACGCTGACGGACCGCTCGGCGGAGATGGTGGCGGTGAGCCGCAAGGTGAACCCGGAGTGCGAACACCGGGTCGGCGACATGCGCTCGTTGCGGCTGGGGCGCACGTTCGACCGGGTGATGGTGCACGACGCCATCATGTACGCGGTGGAGCGCGAGGACGCGCGAGCCACGGTCCACACGGCGGCGGCGCACTGCCGTCCGGGAGGCCGGGTGGTGCTGCTGCCGGACTGCGTGCGGGAGACCTTCGAGCCCCTCACCGAGTCCGGAGGCCACGACTCTCCGGACGGCCGGGGCATGCGTTATCTCATGTGGACCTGGGATCCGGATCCGGACGACGAGACGTTCGAGACCGCGTTCGCCTATCTGCTGCGCGAAGCGGACGGAACGGTGAGCATGTCGCAGGAGCGCCACCGCTTCGGCCTCTTCCGGCGTGACGACTGGCTGGAGTGGATGCGCGAGGCCGGCTGTCCCGCGACGACGCGCAGGGACCCCTGGAACCGGGAAGTCTTCATCGGAGTGCGGGAGCAGGACTGATGCGAGGGTGGGGGGCCTTGCTGTTGTTCATCCCGGTGTGGGGGATGGCCGCGCCCGCGCGAGTGGAGCTCGTCTTCGGCGGAGACGTGATTCCGCACGGCGAGGTGAAGTCGGCGGCGAAGGCCCACGCGCGCACGGGCAACCACGAAGGCTGGGACCACGTCTTCGGGCCATTGTCGGACGTGCTGCGCACGGCGGACGTGGGCGTGGTGAACCTGGAGACGCCCGTGACGGCCAACACCCAGGCCTTCACGAAGGAGCTGGTCTTCAACGCGCCCCCCGCGATGGCGCAGGCCCTGGTGAACGCCGGAGTGAAGGTGGTCTCCACGGGCAACAACCACGCAAGAGACCAACACGTGGAAGGCCTGGTGGAGACGCTGAAACACCTGGACGCGGCGGGGCTGCACCACACGGGAACAGGAGCCACGAAGGACGCCGCCTGGGAGCCCGTGTTCCTGGAGGTGCGAGGCCTCAAGCTGGGCTTCCTCTCCTTCAGCAGGAGCCTGAACGGCTTCAGCAACCCGAAGGAAGCGGACGCGCCGCACGTGGCGCTGGTGCCCTATCCGGAGCACGCCTCGAGAAGGGGATTGAAGCCGGAGGAGGCCCTGGAGCGCGTGCGGTCCGCGGCGGCGAAGTGTGACGCGCTCTTCGTGCTGGGCCACTGGGGGCGCGAGTACACGGACACGCCGCATCCCCTGGACCGGGCCTTGGGGCAGTCCATCCTGGAAGCAGGAGCCTTCGCGGTCATCGGCCACCATCCGCACGTGCTGCAGCCCCTGGAGGCCTACACGACGAAGTCCGGGCGCCGGGGTTTCATCGCGTACTCCCTGGGCAACCTGGTGGCGAACCAGGCCCGCTTCTACCGGCACGTGAAGGGGCAACTGGGGAAGGACGGAGACAAAAGAGACAGCCTGCTCCTGAGAGTCGGACTGACCCGGGCGGAGCCCGGAGTCCCGGTGTCGCTGGGGGACGTTTCAATCCTGCCGGTCTGGATTGAGAACAACGCCCAGGGGCGCAAGGCGAAGGCGAAGCGAAACATCCAACCCGTGCTCATCGACCGTGAAATCGAAGAGGTCTCGCGAAGGTTGGCCGCGCTGACCCAGCGAACCGCGACGCCCGACAAGGCGACCCGAGCCGAGAAGGCCGCCCTGGAGCAGCGTCTGACCAATGCCCGTTACCGCCGCGAACGCATCCTGAGGATGCTGCCCACGGAGTTCCAGGTGGCCACCCCGGAGCTGAGGCGAAGAGAGCTGACGGCTCAGACCGTGCCCTGAACCGGCACTCGGGCGATGAGTTCCTCGAGTTGTGCCCGGCAGGTCACGCAGCGCTGACGGAACTCCTCGCTGAGGTCCTGGGAGGCAATGAGCGTGTCCCAGTACGCCAGCGCATGGCGGGAGGCATCGGCCCAGACATCCACGGTGTGAGACGTCGGAGGCGCGGGCTCGAATGGTCGAGGGACAAGGTGCGTCCCACCCGCGGGGGCAAACACCATGGGCAGCATGTCGTAGATGGGAGCCAGTCTGAAACGCTTCGGGGCGTCCATGAAAAAGGAGATGTTTCCGTTGTGCCGGTCAGTGTTTCCGATGAGCTGACCGAAAGTATCCAGCCATCGGATCCTTCGATCATCCTCTTGTGTGATGAGCCCCTCGGCGAGAAGCCGTTGGGACACCGGGATCCATTTTCCGCCATCGCCGATGTGCTCATGGTCGATGGCGCCAAGCGATAGCAGGGGACGTCGGCCACGAGGGCCGACCCGGTCGAAGCGGTTGACCTCCAGAAAACGCTGGGCTCCCAGGGTGAACCATTCAGCTTCGGCGGCATCAAGACCGGCAGCGCGAACCGCTTCCAATGCGAGGTACTCGCATACCAACAGGTCACACCAGCGTTGGCCGGCGGTGCCACTGCTCGCATCCGCGAACTTCACGAGAACGTGCCGGCCCTGCGAGTAGCCGGCGAACTTTGGCTGCTCGCCTCCTGCCGACGAACCCGCACCTGCTGCGAGTTGATCAACTGCTCGCTGGGGATAGTCATCCCGGTTGATTGGTTGGGGAACGGAGTTGAGGAAGCGGTTCAGTGACTCTTCGCCAAGGATGAGGTTCCCCGTACAGTCATCACCACGCGCGCAGACCGCGAGGAAGACCTGATCGTCGGTCCATAGCTCGGGGCGGGAAGGAAGTGCCAGGTCCTGATGCCGCTGGAGGAACCCCTTACCCATGTAGCCCTGGGGTCTCATCTCCTCCGCGAAATGGGGGCGGCCCTCGAAATGCTGACCGGGGCCCATTCGGCGCTCCAACCATGCTCCCTGAGGCGATAGGAAGTGAAGGGTCCCTTCTGGATGCCAGTTGCCTGCTTCGTCGACTCGGTGAACGGGGACTTGGCTGCCCAGCGATGGGATGACTCGGGTCCGGTGGTACTTCGCTCCCCGGGTTCGCCCCATCCGGCAGACGTCGGCTCCCAGCGCCTTGAGCCAGCGAGACATGGTTTGCTGGGAAACCTTGAAATGCTCCTTTAGCGCCTCCGCCGAAACGGGCTGAATCCGCCGGATGACCTCAAGGAGCTGTGCAGAATCAGGGGCAGGGGCCATGAGTAGATACGTGAGTAGATAACCAGGGGTGCCCCGGGCTTCAACCTATTGATCTAACAGCTAAGGAGCCAGGGTAGACCCTCTTCAAGTGAGTAGATATCGCTCGGAGTTGTCCCCCTGGTCCTTCGGGTGCCTCTACCGTCTAAACCCCGGTCCTTCCCTGGCTCGTAGGTGGGGCAGCTCTATGGGTGGTCCCAAGGTACGAGGGAGGCGTTTACCGCACGGTAAACAAGCCTGTTCTCGCCATCTTGCCACTTGGCAAATCAGCGCCAGTACGCCGGGAAAGGAGCGACCAAGCAGGCAGCCGATGGCAGCTGTGGGCGGGTCCTTAGCAACTCATATTCGATTTACGACTTTACCTGGAAGGTGTGAGTTTATTGCCGGAGCTTGTTGCCCCGGAGGGGCACCCGGGCCCACGTCTCGCGGCGTACACCCCACCCCAGGTCGGCCCCGCATGACTCCTCTTCTTCGCACCGCTGCGGCAGTCGCACTGCTGGGCATCACCATGCCCGCGCTCGCCGGGGACCCGCATCCGTCCCACCCCGCCGTGAAGCCCCGAAGCGCCGCCGGTCACCCTCCACCGGCTGGAGCAGGGCAACCTACGCTTCACCAAGTGCGTGGCGCGCCACCCCGCGCAGACCATCGCTGTGCGCAGCGCACTCGCCAACGAGCAGCACCCGCACGCCATCGTCGTCACCTGCGGCGATTCGCGAGTGCCCCCAGAACTCGTCTTCGACCAGGGCCTCGGCGAGCTCTTCCTCGTGCGCGAGGCAGGCAACGAGCTGGAGCCCTCGTCATCGCCAGCATATCGAGTCCTGCGTCGCCAACCTGGGTGTGCGACTCATCGTCATCATGGGCCACGAGTCCTGCGGCGCCGTGAATGCGGGCCTCACCATCCCGGACGGCCAGAGCACCGGCTCGCCCAACCTCGACGCGCTCGTCTCCGCAATCTCTTGCTGGACACCGGGCACGTGGAGTTCTGGCCCAAGGAGGGGCTCGTCCCCACCGCGACCGTGCCCTGAACACACTCTGGGACACCGCGTCTTGCACGCGGTGTCCGGGCTGAAGCATGTGAACGCTCCCCTCATCCTGGAGCGTTCGTGTCCCATCCCCTCCCATGGTTCCGCTGGAGCCCCCTGGCCCTGCCGCTGGCGGCCGCTCTCTCCTGTGCCCCCACCGAGGACCCACAGCCCACCACCCAGAAGCAGGGCGTGGACGTGCCGGGCTTCGCGGAGCTCCACCACCACATGTTCGCCGAGGAGGCCTTCGGAGGCGGCTGGTTCCACGGCGGCGTCAACGGCTCGCTCGACACCTGTGACGGAGGCTGGCCCGAGAGCGACCACGCCCGCGTCCGCATGGACCTGAGCGGCCTGCTCAACCTCTGCCCCAACTCGGGCGGAGTGGACCTGAGCGGAGCCCCCATCCTGTCCCAGCTCTTCGGAGTCGCGGGAGCGGTGGGCTCGGAGTTCATCGGCAAGATTGAAGGAACCGAAGGGGACACCGGCCTGCACATGGGCCGCCGCCAGCCCGGCACGGAGTGGCCCCGCTGGGACACCATCGCCCACCAGCAGTCCTGGGGCGGCTGGCTCAAGCAGGCGCACGAAGGAGGCATGTCGCTGGTGGTGGTCTCCGCCGTGAGCAACGGCTTCCTCTGCGAAGCGCTGCCTCCGCAGAACCGCAAGCGCGCCTGCGACGAGATGACGGACGTGGAGCTCCAGCTCCAGATGGCCCACGCCTTCGACGCGGCCAATGACTGGGTGGAGATCGCCCTGTCGCCCGCGGACGCAAGGCGGATCATCTCGCAGGGCAGGCTCGCCATGGTCCTCTCCATCGAGACCAGCAAGCTCTTCGGCGCGAAGGACTGGAGAGCGGAGCTCAACCGCTTCCACGCGCTGGGCGTGCGCACGCTCCAGCCCGTGCACCAGCTGGACAACCGCTTCGGCGGAGCGGCCCTGCACAACGTCATTTTCCAGGCCGCGCAGTTCCTGGAGAACTGCCACATCGACACCGACTGCGGAGCCACCGCAGCCGGCTTCACGTTGGGCTTCGACGTGGACGCCCAGTGCCGCAACGTGAAGGGCCTCACCGCGGACGGCCAGCAGCTCCTCCAGGCCATGATGGACAAGGGCATGCTCATCGACCTGGCGCACCTGTCGGAGAAGGGCGTGCGGGACGCGTACGCCGTCTCCCAGGCGAACCGCTACTACCCGCTCTTCATCAGCCACGGCCACTTCCGCGAGGTGATGAACGGCAAGCTCGCCCAGAACGAGAAGACCACCCCCGCCTGGGTGGTGCAGATGCTGCGCCGCACGGGAGGCATGTTCGGCCTGCGCACCGCGCACGACGAGACGCGCACGTACACGCCCGCGAACATCGCCAACGACTGCCAGGGCTCCAGCCGCTCCTTCGCCCAGGCCTACGAATTCGGCCGTCAGGGCCTCAAGGTCCCCATGGCCTTCGGCGCGGACTTCAACGGCTTCATCCAGCAGACGCGGCCCCGCTTCGGTCCCAACGGCGCATGCTCCGCGGGCTTCCAGGCGGAGGCGGACGCGCAGGCCCACCAGCAGGAGCTGGAGGCACCGGGCCGGCTGGGCACGCCGTTCGACGAACAGGGCTTGGCCCACGTAGGCCTCCTGCCGGACCTGCTCCAGGACGTGCGTAACCTGGGCGCGGACACCACGCCGCTGGACCGCTCGGCGGAGCTGTTCATCCGCATGTGGGAGCGCACCGCGAGCACCGCGCGCAACGGCAGCATGGCGGATCCCGCGTTGGACATCGACACGGCGGGCATCGCGCCGTGGGTGCCGCCGGAGGAGCGTGAGAAGGCGTACCCCACCGTCTGTGGCAAGGCCTACGCGCCGGACTCCAAGACGCTGGGCCAGGGCTGCCGATTCGACGACGAGTGCCAGAGCGAGCAGTGCACCTCCGTGCTCTGCGCGACCTTCGACGGACGCTGCGTCTGCAATGACGACGGTGACTGCGGCTCCTCCCGCTACTGCCAGAACGACATCCCGGCCAACCCCGGCGACAACGACTGCGTGGACCGCAAGACGGACGGAACGTCCTGCAGCCGCGACGGCCAGTGTCTCTCTGGAGCCTGCGGAGGCTGCTTCAACGCGGTGGGCTGGTGCTACACGCCGCGCTCCAAGGCCTACGGCCAGACGTGCAAGTCGGACCGCGAATGCACCACCGACCGCTGCAGCGCGGACTGCTACGTGAACCCCACGGGCAGCTGCCTCTGCGACAGCGACTCGCACTGCGGAGCGAACCAGTTCTGCGGCTGGGGGCTCAACTCCGGCAAGTGCATCAACAAGCGAAGCCGGGGAGCGGCCTGCTCCAGTGATAGGGAGTGCGCCTCCGGCACCTGCCGCTGGTCCTTCACCTGCAAGTAGCGCCCGCTCAGCGAGGCGCCTCGGGTTCCTTCCGGGGCGCCTCATGCAGGTCGCGCAGCGCGACGATGCGGTCCAACAGCGGCCCGCCCAGCTTCCTCCGGGCGATGCGCTGCGACGGATAGATGCCCCGGTGCCCGGTGAGCAGGTACGCCACCGAGGCGACGATGGCCACGTGAGGCAGCACGGAGGCCCCCACCAGCTCCACCGCCATCAACGAGAGCGCGAGCGGCGTATTGGCCGCCGCCGCGAACAGCGCCGCCATCCCCACCGCCGCGCCCAGGTCCACCGGCAGTCCCAGCAGCCGCGCGAGGACATTGCCCAGCGTCGCCCCGATGAAGAACAGCGGCGTCACCTCACCGCCCATGAACCCCGCCCCCAGCGTCACCACGGTGAACACGAGCTTCCAGGCAAAGGCGCCCCAGGGCAGGGACGCGTCCTCGAACGCGCGCACGATGCCGGGCACGCCCAGGCCCAGGTAGTCGCTGGTGCCCGCGAGCTGCCAGAGCCCCACCACGCCCAGTCCGCCCAGGGCCATGCGCACGGGCAGCCACGGCACCCGGCGCTCCAGGACGCGCTTCAGCCCATGGGTGCCCTCGATGAACGCCACCGCCACGCCCGCGATCCCCACCGCGAACACCAGCCACCTGCCCAGCACGGGCAGCGTCAGCGCCAGCGCTTGAGGCACCGGGTACACGGTGTGATGGATACCCAGCCCGCGAGTCACCAGGTCCCCCACGACAGCCGCGGTGAGCGCGGGCAGGAGCGCCTCGTAGCCCAGCCGGCCCACGCACACGACCTCCAGCCCGAACACCGTGCCCGCCAGCGGCGTGCCGAACACCGAACCGAAGCCACCCGCGATGCCCGCCGCCAGCAGCTCGCGCCGCGTGTCCGGCGACACCCGGAAGCGCCAGGCAATCTGGTCCGCCAGGCTCGCGCCCATCTGCACCGCGGTGCCCTCGCGCCCCGCGCTCCCGCCAAACAGGTGCGTGAGCACCGTGCCCAGCAGCACCATGGGCGCCATGCGCAGGGGAATCACCGCGTCGCCCGCGTGCACCGTGTCCAGCACCAGATTGTTGCCGCCCCGGATGGACGCACCCCACCGGCCATACACCGCGCCCACGACGAGCCCCGCCACCGGGAGCGCGTACACCAGCCACTCATGCGCCAGCCGGAACTCCGTGGCCGCTTCCAGGAGCGCCAGGAACACCGCGGACGCCACGCCGCACACGCCCCCCACGATGGCGCCCAGCAGCAGCCACTGCCCCAGGGCTCGGGCACTCCCGGAGAAATTCATGGGCGCAATGTATCCGTGAAACAACGCGTCAACCGGAAGCGCTGCGTCAGCAAGGGGCCCGCACCCGCTTCACTCTGACGCATCGTGGCGGAATTCATGTTCAACATGGAATACATATTGCGATGTGAATTCGGGTCTGAGGAGTGATTCCTGAATCAAAGCCGTGTACCGTGCGCGGCCTCTCCCCATCCCCGGGGCGGGAATCCCCTACCTCTTCAGGAGCCGGTATGTCCGTTCGTCGCAGCGGGCTGTCCCTCGCCGCCGTCCTCGCCGCCACCACCCTCAGTGGCACCGCGATGGCCAGCACCATCAACCAGAACACGTCGTGGACCATCAACCGCTCGGCGTCGCAGACGTACCGCGTGGTGGCCTACGGCGACTCCATCTTCGCCGGCTACAACGGCGGCATCGGCAGCGTCGCGCGCCGTGCGGCCCCGGTGGTGGAGGGCGAGTACGCGGCGAAGAAGTGGGGCACGAACGTGGAGGTCATCCGCCGCACGAAGTCCGGTGCGAAGGCGGACGACATCTACAACAACAAGATCGTCTCCGAGCGCTCCTACATGCAGGACTCCCGCACGCGCGTCGTGATGTTCGAGATGTGCGGCAACGACTACCTGCAGGCCCGCAGCGCGTTCACCGACCAGACGGGGACGTGCAACTACAGCGGCCTGCAGAACGCGCTGGCGGCCTGCACCACGTACATGGAGCGGGCGATGCAGACCATCAACCAGTACGCGACCACCGCGAAGGTGAAGGTCATCTCGAACATCTATTACCCCGGCTATGACGCGGACAACGTGCTGACGGCCTGCACGGACTCGGCGACGGGGCAGAAGGTGAACAAGCAGCAGTACTTCCTGCCGCTGCTGGCGCGCAGCAACTGGCGCGCCTGCAACCTGGCGGCGAAGTACGGCTTCAAGTGCGCGGACGCCTTCGCGGAAATGATGGCCTCCGACTACGACCGCAACGGCGACGGCCAGATTGACTCCGCGGCCATCGCGTACCGCGCCGGCGAGACCGAGGACGCCTACGTCCAGCGCATCAGCGTCACCCTGCGTGGCACGCTGCGCGACGCGAACGGCCACCTGGCCAACAGCAGCACCAGCTACGACTACATCCAGTCGGACAACACGCACCCGACGTACACGGGCTCCACCATCAGCGTGAACATCTTCTCTGGTTCCGGCTCCGGCTCCGGCGCGCCGACCTACACGGACGGCCAGGTCGTCAACGGCAAGAACCCGGACTGGAACAAGTTCGGCCACGAGCGCATGGGCTACAGCATCTCCACGTTCGACCCCGCGACGCCGTGACGTGAAGTAGGACGGCATCCGTAGGGAGAAAGGGCCTCCGACCTGTCACCGGGTCGGGGGCCTTGTCGCGTCCGGGCCTGGGAGAGGAGGGCCAGGCAGCCAGGCCCCTCTTCTTCGGGACACAAATGATCAGGCCCGGGTCAACCAAGTGTTTGACGTCGTCGGCCCGAAGCGTTAGAGACTGGACCCCCGCGACGAACCGCCGGCCTCCGGGCCTCGGAAAGTCAGCGGGGGGGAAGAAAAGGGTCAACGAAACCTGTTGATCCCGAACGCGGCGAAGAGGTAGAAGCCGCGCCCCTCGCTTCGAAGCCCGCGCACTGGCGCGGAAGGCACTTCGGAGGGAGAGCAGCACCGACAACGAAATAGGGCAGTCAACGAGCGGGTTGACAGCGAACGCGGCGAAGAGATAGAAGCCGCGCCCCACCGAAGAAGCAAGCGTCTGACAGGCAACACGACGGACGCAAAGCGGTGAAGGAAGCTGACAGCAAGCGGTTGACAGGGAACGCGGCGCTGAAGTAGAAGCCGCTCCCCTTCGAAAAATCGGCGGAAGTCACTGGACGGCGCCGAGGAACTTCGAAGCAGCCCGCAGGACGCAAAAAGCGAAGTTGACGCTGACTGCGAACTGAAATAGAAGCTGCAACCCCGCCGGTTGAAGAGAAACCGGCAAGCAACAAAGTCGCAACAAGCGGCTCGGTCTTTGAAAACCAAATAGCAAGCCCAAGCAGTAATGGATTGCGGAAACCGCAGTCAATTTTTTGAGGGCATCTTCACCTTCAAGAGCAGCGCTGAAAAGCGCAGCGAGAAGGGA
>NZ_RAWM01000084.1 GCF_003668875.1 Corallococcus interemptor
CCCAAAAGCCTTGAAGCCGCGGTAGCGGCCACACCTTCCGTGTGTGGCCCTCGCGGATCAGGTGGCGAAGCTAGGCACCCACCCCGGGACTGCCAACCGCCTCACCGTGGGAAGAACAGGGGAACTGCCCTCCAGAACGTCCACTGGATGGCACCACCCCGGCCCGCCACGGCGGAAGACTTCAGAATTTCGGAATCCGCAACGTCTTGCTGATCATCGCGCTGCCGCTGGCCACGTAGAGCAGCGCCAGCGGGTGCAGCGTGAGCGGACCCAGGTTCCACACCCCGCCCCACAGCGCGTCCCCGATCCGCCCCTGCCAGGTGGCCGCCGCCAGCACCATCACCAGCAGGAGGCTGGTGGGGATGGGCGTGCCCTCGAAGTACTTCACCTTGCCGGTGCCGTCGGACAGCTCCGCGGACGTGACGTTGAAGCGCGCCAGGCGGCTGATGCCACACGCGACGAAGTAGAGCAGCGCCGCCACGTCCAGGTTGCCGCGCAGGCCCACCGCGAACGCCAGCGCCGCGGGCGCCATGCCAAAGGAGATGACGTCCGCCAGCGAGTCCAGGTCCGCGCCCAGCGGCGACTTGCGGAAGCGCCACCGGGCGATGCGGCCGTCCGCCACGTCCATCGCCAGCGCCACCGGCATCAGGCAGAACGCCACCCACAGCCAGCGTGGGTTGCCCGTGGCCAGCGACTGCATGGCCGCCAGGATGGCCCCTGCTCCGGAGAAGCCGTTGCCGAGCGTGACGAAGTCCGCCAGCACGAAGGTGCGAATCATGGAGAAGTGGCGGCGCTGGCGGCGGGCCGCGGGCGGTGACGAGGACTCGGGCGTCATGGCCCCCGTGTAACACACACCGTCTTTCCGGCTTTCCCAAACCCGCGACGCATCGCATCCGGGCGTTCCATCTCCGTGGAAAAGTCAAATCCCAGAAACATTGACCGGCGAATCGCCACCTTCCTAGTCTCCGGGCCGCCATGCCCGAGCACATCCCCGATAATCTCCCTTCCCGCGGGGGGTTCCGTTCTGTCCGGACCCGCCGTCTTTCCTTCTCTCTTTTCGCGTCCCTCGCGCTGCTGGCCACCGCCGGCTGTGACGAGGATCCCAAGCCCGTGGACCCGGGCCCCGGCCCGGCGGCGCCGAAGTACACCGCGAAGATCAAGCGCACGTCCTACGGCATCCCGCACATCACCGCGGACAGCTACGGCAGCCTGGGCTTCGGCCAGGGCTATGCCTTCGCGCAGGACCACGTCTGCACCCTGGCGGATCAGATCCTCAAGGTGCGCGGCGAGCGCGCGCGCTTCCTGGGCCAGGGCCCGGGCAACCGGCACGTGGGCAGCGACATCGCGTACCTGGCCATGGACCTGATGGGGCGCGCGGAGAAGGCCTTCCCGACCCTGTCCCAGGAGATGCAGGACATGGTCACCGGCTACGTGGCCGGCTACAACAAGTACCTGGAGGACACCGCCCCGGAGGCGCGTCCCGCCGAGTGCGCCAACGCCCCCTGGGTGCGCCCCATCACCCCGGTGGACCTGCTGGCGTACAACACGGACCTGACGCTGCTGGCGGGCATCAACGCGCTGGCGCTCACCATCCCGTCCGCCACGCCCCCCACCGTGAGCGCGCAGTCCGTGGACCCGAAGCAGGCCGCGCTGCGCCCGCAGATGCCGTCCCTGGAGCAGCTGAACAAGCTGAAGACGTCTGACTTCGGCAGCAACGGCTGGGCCATTGGCGGTGAGCGCACCGACAACGGCAAGGGCATGGTCATGGCCAACCCGCACTTCCCCTGGGAAGGCGAGCTGCGCCTGTGGGAGAGCCAGCTGACCGTGCCGGGCCAGATGAACGTCTACGGCGTGGGCCTCATGGGCGTGCCGGCGGTGCTCATCGGCTTCAACGACAACGTGGCCTGGACGCACACGTTCTCCGCCGGCCAGCGCGCGACCATCTACCAGCTGCAGCTCGTGCCCGGGAAGCCGACCGTCTACAAGTACGGCACCGAGGAGCGCGCGATGACCTCCAAGACCTTCTCCATCCTGGTGAAGCTGTCGGAGGGGTCGCTGACCAACTACTCGCAGACCGTCTACTTCAGCCACTACGGCCCGATGATCGCCTTCCCGGACTCGGCGGCCCCGGGCTTCCCGGCCGGCACGCTGGGCTGGAACGCCCAGACGGCGCTCACGCTGCGTGACGCGAACATCGAAAACACCAAGTTCCTGGACCAGTTCCACGGCATGAACAAGGCCAAGACGCTGGCCGAGTTCAAGGCCGTCTACGCCTCCGAGCAGGGCCTGCCCTGGGTGAACACCATGTTCGCCGACAAGGACGGCAACGCCTGGTACACGGACGCCACGCCCACGCCCAACCTCACCAAGGACGCGTACACGAAGTGGGCCACCGAGGCGACCACGCCCGGACTCAACGTCACCTACGGCGTCTTCCAGGCCCTGGGCTTCACGGTGCTCAACGGAAGCGACCCGGCCAACGAGTGGCAGGTGGAGCCGGGCTCCCGCAGCCCCGGCCTGGTGCCCTTCACCAAGGTGCCGCAGCTGGAGCGCAAGGACTTCGTCTTCAACGCGAACGACAGCTACTGGCTGGCCAACCCCGCGGCGCCCATCACCGGCTTCTCCCCGCTGCACGGCTTCGAGAACGTCCCCCAGTCGCCGCGCACGCGCATGAACGCCAAGGTCCTCACGGAGGTCTCCGAGACGGGCGCCTCCGGCGCGGACGGCAAGTTCACCTTCGACGAGCTGAAGACGGCCGTGTTCAGCAACCGCAGCTCCATGGAGGAGCTGCTGCGCGCTTCCGTCGTGGAGCGCTGCACGGGCAAGACGACGGTCACCTACAAGGACACCACCGGCAAGGACAACGTCGTGGACATCAGCGAGGCCTGCGCGCTGCTGGCCGGCTGGAATGGCCGCTACGACGTGGACCAGAAGGGCGCGTTCATCTTCCGCGAGTTCCTGGGCGCCTACACCGGCGCGCAGCTGCTCAACAAGGGCCCGCTGTTCGACGTGGCCTTCGACCCGGCCAACCCCATCGCCACGCCCAACACCCTGACGGCCGCCCCGGCCACGGGTGACGACCCGGTGCTGGTGAAGCTGGCGCAGGCCGTCTTCACCATCAACCGTTCCGGCAACAAGCTGGACAAGACGCTGGGCGAGGTGCAGTTCACCACCCGCGCGGGCACCCCCATCCCCCTGCACGGCGGCATGCACCGCGAGGGCGTGACGAACGTCATGTCCTTCGGCGCCGCCCGCACCACGGTGTTCGACTTCGCCCAGCCGCACTCGGCCACGTTCAACAGCAACACCCTGCTGGCCAAGGAGGGCTACCCCATCAACAACGGCAGCTCCTTCATCATGGCGCTCCAGTTCACCGACGCGGGCCCCAACGCCAACGCCGTGCTGACCTACAGCCAGTCCGGCGACCCGCGGTCCCCGAACTACGCGGACCAGACGGCGCTGTTCTCCCAGAAGCAGTGGCGCCCCATCCTCTTCACGGACGCGCAGATCGCCGCCGACAAGAACCTGGTGGAGACCACCGTCTCCGGCGGGTAGTCCGCTCCACCTGACGGCCTGAAGCCTCACAGGAGGCCCCGGGAGCCACCGTGCTCCCGGGGCCTTCTTGTTTTCACGGGGAGTCGCCGTTGAAACTTGTCACAAGGAACGGAATAGGCAGACAGGGCCGGCGGCCCTGGCGTCTGTATTCAACATCCGCTAGCGAACATCCAAGGGGGTCCGCGAGGCGAGTACACAGTCCGTGACGCCGTCAGGCCCGTTGGGATGTGTCGTCTCAGCAATGTCAGCCTTCAGGGCTAGTTTCTTGACCGCGGGTGAAGGGCAGGATTGTCCCCCAGGCCCAGGGGAGAACGCCTGGAAGCGAACCGGCCGGGACGGCCGCTGGGCCTGACACGAAGGAGTCGCGAACGCCATGGCACTTCCGGTCTACAAGACAGACGTCATCGACAAGGTCTTCTTCCTGCGCTGGGACGCTCCACCGACGCCGGAAGAGATTCAGCAGGTGTTCCAGAAGATGCAGAACGCGTATCAGCAGCACCAGCAGCAGCCGCTGGTGCTGGTGACCATCGCGGGAGCGAAGTCCGCGGTCCCCAACAGCGAGCAGCGCCGCCACCTGTCCAACATGCTGTCGGACGCGCGAGCGCTGTTCTCGGAGATCCACGTCATCATCGAAGGCAACGAACTGCAGCACAACCTCCAGCGCGTCATCGTGTCGGGGATGCTCATCGTCACGCGCACGTATGACGACCAGTTCATCCGCGTGCACAAGAACGCGGACGGCGCGGCGGGCTTCATCGCCCGGCGGCTGGGGGTGGATGGCACTCAGGTGGTGAACGAAGCGCGGTCGCGCGGCGTGGTGATGTAGTCCCCGGGGGGATTCGGGGGCCCGGATACGGGCCCCCGGCCCCGCCCCCTGCTCTGGAAGCGCAGCACCCGCGCGGCTGTTCAGCCCCTCGCGCCCTGCCCCACCGGACGGCCCGGACGGGCGGCGCTGACGGAGCCGCGCACGTAGCGGTGGTCGAAGAGGTCCACGTAGAGGTACTCGGGCCAGGACACCATCGCGCGGGCCCCCAGCATCACCCCGCGCATGATTTCACTCACCATCAGCCCCGCGGCGGTGGTGGCGCCAATCACACACGTGGGCGCGTGGCCCTTCCCCTGGTAGCAGGCGTCCATGTACTCCTGGAGCATGTAGCTGCCCAGGTGCGGGATGATTTTGGGCAGGTCGATGCGGCCGTCCGGGAGGATGAACATCTCCTCGTAGAGCGGCGCGTCCGGCTGGAAGACGTGGAGCGCGGCGCCAAAGCCCAGCATCAGCCCGGTCATGATGGGGATGCCCGCCTGGCGGCACGTCTGGTGGAGGGACTCCTTGGCGCGGGCCCCCGCGATGTCGATGACCTCCACCACGTAGTCCACCGGCGGCAGGCCGCCCGCGCCCTGGAGCACGCTGGCCACGTTGTCGTCGGTGATGCCCTCCTTCACCTTGTGCACGCGCAGGTCCGGGTGGATGTCCCGGCACATGCGCTCCACCACGTCCACCTTGAACTGGCCCAGGGTGCTCTCGAAGCAGCCAATCTGCCGGTTGATGTTGTGGCGCTCGTACACGTCGAAGTCCGCGAGCGTCAGGCAGCCGAAGCCCAGGCGCGCCAGGTCCACCGCGCACTGGCCTCCGGCGCCTCCCACGCCGGCGACGAGCACGTGCGTGCTGGCCAGCTTGTCCATGGTCTGCGGGTGGAGGACGCCCAGGTTGCGCTGGAAACGGGGGTTCACGTTCGTCATGAGAGGGCCTCCCTACTTGCGCATGCAGACGTAGAAGTTCTCGCCGTAGTAGTCGTCGCCGTCGGCCACCAGCGCCTCGCTGAAGCCCACCTTCTCCAGCAGCTTCACGGCCTGGTCCGTGTCCAGGAAGGTGACCATCTCGTTGGGGTCCGTGGTGAGCTTCTGGGCGCAGGTGCGGTGGTGGTTCACCGCGCGCTGGAGGGCTTCCGTCCACCGTCCCTGCGCCTCCCATTCCCGGATGGAGTTCTTGAGCACCAGCTCCAGGTTGGGCCGGGGGCGCTTGTTGCTCGTCATGCACAGGACGCCGCCGGGCTTCAGGTGCGTCCAGGCCTCGCGCAGCACGGCCTCCGGGTCGCGCACGTAGAAGAGGACGTTGTTCATCACCACCGCGTCCGCGGCCCCCTCCACCTCCAGCGGGAAGGACGACACGTCCCCGGGCAGGAGCGTCCAGCGGGCGCGCACCGGCTCCGGCTCCATCGCGCGGCGGCGCACGGCCAAAGCGAGCATGGCCTGGTTGTTGTCGAACCCGACGACGCGCTGGCCCCGGCGCACCAGGGGCTCGCTCACCAGCCCCGTGCCGCACCCCGCGTCGATGACGTAGGAGCGCTCCCGGGTGTCGCGGAGGATCTTCTCGCGCTGCCGCTGGTAGCAGGGCAGCTCGGGGATCATCTGATCGTAGCTGTGCGCGAAGTCGTTCCAGATGTTGTCGACGAAGACGGTCTCGGGCATGGGGCCTCCCCCTCGCGGGGAGTCAGGGTGAGACCTGGTGTTGTCCCCCGGGCCGCCTCCCCCGGGCGATTGCCCCGCCGTCTTCCCCTACCATCCAGGACTTGCCTGTTTCAGATGTGTGTGTTGGATTGAATGAACAAACACACCCTGGCGGGCCGGCGGGGGTGTCCGTTCAGTCCAGATGGGGCCGCGCCATCCGTGGTCCGCATGTCTCAGCATTGAAGCACGGGCAGTCCCGCGTTTCTTCACTCGGAGGGCGCTGGGACGCGCGTCCGGCGGCCTTCACCGGTGAAGCTTGCCCCACGGGGCAGCTCCAATGAATTCAACCACTTGGGCCCTGGCGCGGAAGGTGCTCTGGGAAGGCCTGCATCGGGAGGCACCGGGTGTCGGAGCCTGGTGCTTGTCTGCGTGGGGGACCCTCAATGCGAGTCGAGGTCGGTATGCGTAGGACGTTCAGCCTGTGGGTGGTGGTGGTGGTGTTCGTGGCGCTGCGCGCGAATCCGGGGGACGCGCACGAGCTGGCAATCCAGGCGGATCCGTGGACGCGTCCGTTGATGGCGGCGGGCCTGGTGGCCTCCAGCACGAAGCGCGAGGTGCTGGGCAGCGGGCTGGCGCACTACAGCTGGAAGGTGCGGGTGGGCACGGGGAAGTACGACGCCATCACGGTGCACCGGGTGGTGCGGGAGTCCTACCCGTGGGTCCCGGCGCGCACCCGCCGGGCGGTGTTCATGGTGCACGGGGACCTGTGGGGCTTCGCGCCCGCGTTCCTCACCAACACCTGCGTGACGACGATGCCGGAGGACCGCTCGCTGGCGGCGTACCTGGCCAGCGAGGACGTGGACGTGTGGGGCCTGGACCTGCGGTGGGTGGGGGTGCCGGAGTCGGAGACGGACTTCGCTTTCATGGCGGACTGGAACATCCAGACGCACGTGAAGGACGTGGGCACCAGCCTGGCGCTGGCGGACGTGGTGCGGCGGCTGGGCGGCAACGGCGGCGATGACCGGATGTTCCTCTTGGGCTGGAGCCGGGGCGCGACCATCGGGTACGCGTACCTGGACGCGGAGTCGCAGCGTCCGCGCGCCCTGCGCCGGGTGGACGGCTTCGTGCCCATGGACATGCCGGTGCGCTTCGGGCCGGACGCGGTGAAGCAGCGCGAGTGGGCGTGCGACCGGTACGTGGCGCTCCAGACCTCTCGCGACCAGGGCCGCACGGAAGGCGGCCTGCTGGGGGCCGGGGCGGGGCTGCCGGTGAAGCAGATGGGGTTGCTGGCGGACCAGGATCCCAATGGCTTCCCTCCCGGCGCGCCGGAGGCGCTCGGTGGCGTGACCAACCGCAAGCTCGCCATCGTCGCCGCGGGGAAGACCGAAGCCCTCTTCACGCAGTACAAGTTCCGGGCCCTGACGCCGGACTACCACCTGGCCGGGAGCATCCCGGACATCAACGGCACGCCGGAGAGGACGGCCTTCACGCCGGAGCCCACCCTCTTCGACTACTTCCAGCTGGCGGCGCCCTACCAGAGCCTCAACGAGGTGGTGGAGACGGAGAAGCAGCTGTGCGGCCTGGACGTCCCCTATGACGACCACCTGAAGGACGTGAAGGTGCCGGTGCTGTACGTGGGCGCGGGGGGCGGCGTGGGCCGCTACGGCGAGTACTCCACGCGCCTTCTGGGCAGCAAGGACGTCACCCACTTCATCGTGCGCACCCGCCCGGAGTCGCAGCGCGCGCTGGACTTCGGCCACGCGGACCTGTTCATCGCCCGGGACGCGCGCGTGCGCGTGTGGCAGCCCATCCTCCAGTGGATGCGGGCGCACTGAGGGCGGGGCTACTCCGCCTTCCACAACCCGTGACGGCGGGCCCGGCGGCCCAACGTCACGGGGTCCATGCCCAGGGCCACGGCGGCGCGGCGCAGGACGCCGCCGTGGCGCTCCAGGGCCTCGCGGATGAGGTCGCGCTCCACCTGCTGGAGCCGGGCCCGGAGCGAGCCGTCCCCGGTGGGGTCCGCGCGCGGCACGGTGTTGCTGAGCAGCGCGGGCGGCAACAGGCGCCGGGTGAGCATCTCCCCGGGCCGGGACAGCAGCACCGCCCGCTCCACCACGTTGCGCAGCTCGCGCACGTTGCCCGGCCAGCCGTAGCCGTGCAGCACCTCGTCCGCGTCCGGCGCCACGCCCGTGGCGGAGCGCTTGAGGGTGCGGTTGAACTGCTCCACGAACGTGCGGGCCAATTCCGGGATGTCCTCCGGGCGCTCGCGCAGGGGCGGGATGTCGATGGTGAAGCTGTTGAGCCGGTAGAAGAGGTCCGCGCGGAAGCGGCCGGCGCGCACCTCCTCGCCCAGGTCGCGGTTGCTCGCGGCCACCACGCGCACGTCCACGTGGCGCACCTGGGTGCCGCCCACCGGGCGGATGTCGCCCGTCTCCAGCACGCGCAGGAGCTTCGCCTGGAGGTTGGGCGTGGTGTTCTCAATCTCGTCCAGGAAGATGGTGCCGCCGTTGGCGAGCACGAAGAGGCCCGGGTGGTCCGACACCGCGCCGGTGAAGGCCCCCTTCACGTGGCCGAACAGCTCGCTCTCCAGCAGCGTCTCCGTGAGCGCGCCGCAGTCCTGCACCACCAGCGGCGAGTCCCCCCGGCCGGAGAGCCGGTGGAGGATGCGCGCCAGCACCTCCTTGCCGGTGCCCGTCTCGCCCTGCAGCAGCACCGCCACCCGGTGGGGGGCCACCAGGCGCACCATCTCCATCACCCGCTGCATGGGCGGGCTGCGGAAGCCCACGTCCTCCCCATGGCGGCCCACGCCCACCACCGGCGTCTGGGCCAGCGCGCGCTCGCGCATGAGGTTGCGCTCCAGCTCCAGCGCCATGCGCCACTGCTCCGTGCGGAAGCCGTGCTCGCGCCCCGCCTGGAGCACCGCCTCGCGCAGGACGTCCGGGTCCGGCCACGGCCCCAGCGCGCGGTAGATGCGGCCGGCGTTGAAGAGCGCCACCAGCCGGTCCGGGGCCGCCGGGGCGCAGTAGACGATGCGCGGGGCCAGGTCGCTGGGGGGCCCCGCCCCCGTGGGGTCCACCTCCGCGCGCAGCTCCGCCAGGGACTCCACCAGCGCGAGCGCCCGCGACTCGTCCTGGCCGCACACCATGAGCGCCGCCATGTCCCCGCGCGTCAGCAGCGCGTGCACGTCCTCCGCGGCGGCGGCGAAGTGCGGAGACGCCACGCCGTCCAGCGCCTGGCGCACCGCGCGCGTCTCGTCGTCCGACGCGAAGGCCACCACCACCTGCAGGTGCGCCGTGGCCAGGTAGCGCGCCAGCTTCACGCCGTCCGCCGCGTCGAAGGCGCCAAAGCTGATGCCCAGCGCCGCGACGGTGCCTCCGGCTCCCGCCGTGTCGTGGCGCCAGCGCACCGTGCCGTGCACCCGCACGTGGGCGCCCGTGTCCGGCAGCGAGAAGGCCATCTCCACCGGCTCGTTCTCGTGCGGGCCTTCAGAAGGCCGGCGCGGCGTGGCGATGAGCCCGATGCCCGTCTCGCTGATGTTGACGGACCAGCAGCCATGCAGCGCCGGCTGCGTCACCACCTTCACGTACAGCGGCTTGCGCTCGCTCCGTGCGACCTGCTCGGAGACGGGGCGCGACATGGGGTGCGTCAATTGACCGGCCTCATGGCCGCCGCGCGGCGGGCATCCTGGAAGTCCACGGACATTGGGGGTGGGGGTTCTGCCTGATTCTTCCGTCATCGCAAGTCGGCGGCAAAGGGGTGTACCCCCGGCACGTCGCCATTGGACACGGGTCCGAAATGCCCTGCCTGGGCGTGGTGCGCGTGACACCCCACACCGCACCACAACCCGAGCCATGAAACGCCGTGCTCCGGCGGTACGCATCCCACGCGACGGGCCGTGTCTCCCCTGCCGGTGTGTTGAACGATTCCAACCGGGCCGTCTGAAATTGATGTCTGTCTTTTCAATCCAAGCCTGCCTGGCATGCAGGCGGGCTCGGTGTCGCTTGTGTTCGAAATAGAACTTCGATATTCGGTTTATCACCTTGGAGTACGGCGGCCTTTGCTGCTGCCGGATTGCCCCGCCGCAAAGCCAGACATTCCCCGGCCGTGTCCCGCCTCCAGTCTTCGGAGCATGGCCTTTTACTGCCTGACCTTTCCCCCTGGGCCACCCCCTTGAAGAAAACCCTCCTCCTGGTTGAAACGTTGTTCGTCCTGGGCGCCGCCGGCTGCGGCACTCCGGATGGTTCCCTTCCCGTGGATGACCGCCAGCCGTCGCTTGATTCGGCTGGCGAGGATTTGACGACCACCGGCTGCACACAGCTGACACCCGCCAGCGTGAAGGCCAGCGGCGACGACGGCGCCGGCAGCGTCGCGGCGAACACGCTGGATGATCAGCTCACCACGCGCTGGAGCAGCCTGGGCAAGGGCCAGTGGATTGACTACGACCTGGGCGCCACCAAGGCCGTGGGCGCGGTGTCGGTGGCGTGGCACGAGGGCAACAAGCGCGCGAACACGTTCACCATCTCCGTGTCACCGGACGGCTACACCTATACGCAGGTGTACAGCGGCAAGAGCCTGGGGACGACGACCGCGGCGGAGACGTACGCCTTCACGTCGGTGAGCGCGCGCCGCGTGCGCGTCACGGTGCAGGGCAACACCCTCAATGACTGGGCCAGCATCGCGGAGGCGCGCCCGTGCGCCGGCACCACGACGCAGCCGCCTCCCACCAACCCCGGCGGCATCGTGTGGCGGGGCGACTTCGAGTCCGGTGACCGCAGCCAGTGGGACGGCACGCAGATGATGTCCTCGGACCGGCTCCAGGTCGTCTCATCGCCGCTGCGCGAGGGCGGCTTCGCCCTCAAGGCCACGGTGAAGCAGGGCGATGACCCCATCAACTCCAGCGGCAACCGGAACGAAATCTTCAAGCAGACGAAGGAGCCCTCCGGCTCCGAGTACTGGTACCGCTGGAGCACGCGCTTCGCGCCGGACTTCCCCAGCGTGAATACCTGGCAGCTCTTCACCCAGTGGCACCACGACGGCTGCTGCGGCTCTCCGCCGGTGGAGTTCTACGTCTACGGCGAGGAGATGCGGCTGAACATCGGCGGTTCGCCGGGCGTCATCGTCTGGCGCACGCCGCTGGTGCGCAACGCGTGGCACGACTTCATCTTCCACGTGAAGTGGTCGCCCAACGCCACCGTGGGCTTCGTGGAGCTGTACTACAACGGCAACCTGGTGCTGCCCAAGCGCTACATCGCGACGCAGTTCTCCGGGCAGCTCAACTACCTGAAGATTGGCCTGTACCGGAACGACACCATCGCGCCGGTGGGCGTCGTCTACCACGACGGCTGGGTGATGGGCCGTTCGAAGGCGGACGTGCTGGATGCCAACTACCAGCTGAAGTGAGACACCGGCCGCGTGCCCCGGTAGGCGCCGGGGCACGCTCCGGGATAGGCTTTCTCGGGAAAGCAAGTCTCTTCGAGGAGCCGTCCCATGCGTCTGTGCGCCGCGCTGACCGCCCTGTCCCTGCTCGCGTCCTGCACCACGACCTACGCCATCCCCAAGCCGGAGCTCACGCGGCTGGACGGCTTCCGGGACGACAACGCGGCGCTGATGCGGGAGCTGGGCGACGTGCTGCTCAACCGCCCCACGGAGCGCCACCGCACGGTGCGGGACGTGGAGGGCCAGCCGCACGAGTTCAGCTCGGACACGCCGCTGGCGCTGGCGCGGGGCTCCGCCCGGACGGACGCGGAGTTCCAGCGCTACATCCAGGTGGGCGTGGACGCGGACCGCTTCCGGGGCGTGCCGCTGGAGGGCTCCACGTCCGGAGCCCCCGCGCCCGCGATGGAGGTGTCCCTGTCCGAGGTGGACCACGCCCAGCTGCGCGAGTTCAGCCTGGGCAAGACGCTGCTCCTGACGGGCTCCATCGGCGCGGCGGTGCTCGGGTCGATGGTGGTGGTGACCATGCTGCTGAAGCCCACCACCGGCTCGGAGCCGGGCGGCGGCGGCGGCACCATCGACATGGGCGGCCCCCGCCCGCGCGCCGTCCCGGGCGTCGCGTTCTGACGTCCCAGGCTCGCGCGGCTAGCGCGCGTCCTGGCGCTGGCGCAGCAGCCCTTCCTGGGCCACGGAGGCGACGAGCCGCCCGTCGCGGGTGAAGACGTGCCCGCGCGCCAGGCCCCGGGCGTTGCCGGCCCAGGGGCTCTCCATCGTGTAGAGCAGCCAGTCGTTGACCTTCAGGTCGCCGTGGAACCACAGCGCGTGGTCCAGGCTGGCCATCTGGAAGCCCGGCTGGAGGAACGTCTGCGCGTGCGGCTGGAGCGCGGTGCCCAGCAGGTTGAAGTCGCTGGCGTACGCGAGCACGTAGCGGTGCACCTGGGGCTCGTCGGGCATGGCGCCGTCGGCGCGGAACCAGACGTGCTTCACGGGCGGCTCGGCCCTGGGCTCGAAGGGGTCCACGTACGTCACCGGGCGCATTTCAATGGGCTTGGCGGAGAGGAACTTCTCCCGGTGCCGCTCCGACATCCGGTTCGCGTGGCGGCCCAGCAGCTCCAGGTCCGTGGGCAGCGACTCCGGCGGCGGCACGTCCGGCATGGTGGCCTGGTGCGTGAAGCCCGGCTCCTCCCCCTGGAAGGACGCCATCAGCGTGAAGATGGGCTGGCCCTTCTGGATGGCCACCACGCGGCGGGTGGTGAAGCTGCCGCCGTCGCGCACGCGGTCCACGGTGTAGACGACGGGCAGGCCCGCGTCCCCGGGGCGCAGGAAGTAGCCGTGCAGCGAGTGCACCGTGCGCTGCGCCTCCACCGTCTGGCTGGCGGCGGACACGGACTGCCCCAGCACCTGCCCTCCGAAGAGCTGCCGGAAGCCCAGGTCCTGGCTCGAGCCACGGAACAGGTTCTCCTCGATGGGCTCCAGCTTCAGGAGCCCCAACAGCTCATCCAGCACCCGGCTCATGTACGTCCTCCCGTTTTGACGCACCCCGTCTCTACTCCAGCCGCCGGCCCCCGCGCCTGGGCCAATGTAGAGTGCGGCGCCTTTCTTCCGCGGAGGAGCCCATGGCCCCGCTTTCCCTGCGAGACGCCGTCCGGCGGCACCCGGCGGCCTGGGGCATGGCGGCCACGTTCGCCGCCAGCCTGCTCCTGCGCGGGCTGTACCTGGCGGGTGCGCCGGACCGGGACTGGCCCTTCTCCGTCTTCTTCGCGGGCGACGCGCGCTTCTTCCACACCGCCGCGCTGGACCTGGCCCGGAGCCGTGAAGTCCCGGCCGCCCTGCCCTACCACCCGCCCCTGTTCCCCGCGCTCCTGGGCTTCCTGTACCGGGTGCTGGGAGAGCCCCGGGGCAGCGCGCTGCCGTACAAGCTGGCGCTCGCCTGCGTGGGCGCGGCGACGGTGGCCTTCTGCCAGGGCTGGTGGCGGCGCCTGCTGGGAACGGCGTGGAGCCTGGTGGCGGCGGGGCTGTATGCCACGAGCTTCGGGTGGCTGGTGCTGTCCACCACGTACAGCAATGAAACCGTGTCCGCGCTGTGGCTGTGTTTCACCTGCGCGCTGGCCTTGCGCGTGGGAGGCCGGGCGCCGTCCTGGCCCGAGGGGCTGGCCCTGGGCGCGGTGATGGGATTGGGCACGCTCACCCGCGCGGAGCACCTGGGGCTGTGGCCGTTCCTGTGTGTGTATGCGTGGACCGCGCGGGAGCGGGCCCCGGAGCTTGGGTCATGGAAGCCCTGGGCCGTGCGCTGGGGCGCGGCGGTGGGCGTGTCGCTGCTGGTGCTCGTCCCTTCCGCGCTGCGAAACCTGGACACGATGCGCGAGTTGAACGCGCGGGCACCACACCTGGAGCCGCTGCCGCGGTGGGTGCCCGTCACCGTGTATGGGCCGCTCAACTTCGCGATGGCCAACCACCCGGGCGCCACCGGGGGCTTCACCCCGGCCCTCATCAACCAGGGCGGCAGCAACGGCCAGCTGGACCCTTCCCGCCCGGAGCACCGCAGACTGCTCCTGCACGGCTACGCGGAAGGCTTGCGCTGGATGCTGGACGCGCCCGGCGACGCGGCCCGGCTGCTCTGGACGAAGCTGGATTTGTGGCTGGACGGACTGCGCCTGGGCATTGGCGTGTCGGACGTGCCCGGGGGCCTCACCGGCGAGCGCGCCCCGGTGGACGTGTTCGTCCCGGACGCGGGGTGGCTCAAGTGGCCCCTGGCGGCGCTGCTCCTCGCCGGGATGCTGCTGTCGCTCAAGCCCGCGCACGCGCCCTTCCGGCTCCTGTCACTGGTGGTGCTGCACCGGGTGCTCGTCACGCTGGCCTTCTTTGGCTACGCGCGCGGCCTGCTCGTCGTCTTCCCCGCGCTGCTGCCGCTCCTGGTGCTGCCCTTGAAGATCCTGGGGGAGCGCCACGCGGGCGTGGCCCGGAGGCTGCCCGTGTTCGCCGGGGCGCTGCTGCTCTTGCTCTGGGTGGAGGCCGCGCTCCTCGCCGCGCGCGATACGCCCCGCCGCTTCATGGCCAGCGGCACCACCGACGCGGCGAACGGCAAGCTCATCCAGGACGACCGCGTCCGGCTCTGGCCCCAACCCTGACTGCCAGTGAACATTCCAAGTTCATGGATCCACTAAGTTTCGCGAAATTCACACCTACTCAGGAATAACCGCAATTCATTCTTAAAAAGCGTCTGACCTAAGCAGGGAGCGCTCCACCCCGGAGCCCGCCGGTCCCGTCCGGCGGCTTCACCCGAGGAGACGTCCATGCGCCCCCTGCGGTCCGCGTTGTGTTGTCTTGCCCTCCTGGTGTCGTCCACGACGTACGCCTTCCAACCCTCACAGCCCGAGCAGCAGAGCGCGGTCGCGAAGAAGGCCTTCTTCAAGCCGGAGCTGTACCTGCCCATCCAGAACGTGCCCCTGGAGAAGGCGCGCACGCTGATGCCGCGCGCGGGCGCGGACCGGTGGGCGGGGTTCGTCACCCGCTTCGGCGGCAACGTGCAGGTGTATCTGGATCCGCTGTCCGGCATGCCCACGGGCATCCAGGGCAGCTTCCCGCTCATCCCGGGTGACGGCTTCCGCAACGCCGTCACGCTGGAGTCCGTGCGCCAGGGCCTGGGCCGCTCGGTGGGCAGCGTGGACGAGTCCGTGGTGGGTGAGCTCGTCTTCAAGTTCGTCGCGGACCATCAGGACGCCATTGGCGTGGACCTGATGCAGCTGGGCGCGCCGCGCGTGACGCAGGTGACGGACACGCTGTGGCAGGTGCACATCCCGCAGGTGGTGAACGGCATCCCGGTGCGGCACGGCCGGCTGGCGGCCACCATCAGCCACGGCAACCTCATCCTCCTGGGCACGGAGGCGTGGGCCAACGTGGGCATCGACACGAAGCCCCGCTTCACCGCGAACCAGGCGCTCAGCGCGGGCAGCAGCTTCCTGGGCGTGGCGCTGGCGCCCAACAGCCTGTGGCAGTCCCCCACGCTGGAGGTGGCCCCGTACGCGCGCACGGGCGCGTCCTTTGGCCAGGGCTATGGCCACGCGCTGGTGTGGAGCTACGGCTTCTCCAACCCCGGCGAGCACGAGCGCTGGAAGGTGACGGTGGACGCGAACTCCGGCGAGGTGCTGGCCGTGGAGGACGACAACCACTACTTCGACGCCCAGGTGAAGGGCGGCGTGTACCCGTCCACCAACATCGGCACCTGCACGTCGAAGGAGACGTGCGGCACCATGCAGCCCAACACGCCCATGCCGTGGGCGAACACGGGCTTCGCGTCGCCCAACAACTTCACGGACGGCGCGGGCATCTACAACTACAGCGCCGGCACCCTCAACACGACGCTGTCCGGCAAGTACGTGAAGATCGCCGACAGCTGCGGCGCCATCAACGTCAGCTCCGCCACCGGCAGCCTGGACCTGGGCGGCGTGAACAACGACCACGACTGCACCGTGCCCGCGGGCACGTCCGCGGGCAACACGCCGGCGGCGCGCTCCAGCTTCTACGAGCTGAACAAGATTAAAGAGGTGGCCCGCGGCTGGCTGCCCAGCAACACGTGGCTGCAGGGCCAGCTCACGTCCAACGTGAACCTGAACAGCACCTGCAACGCGTTCTGGAACGGCAGCTCCGTGAACTTCTACAAGTCCGGTGGCGGCTGCCGGAACACCGGTGAGATTGGCGCGGTGTTCGACCACGAGTGGGGCCACGGCATGGACAACTTCGACGCCAACGGCTCCCTGTCCAACTCCAGCGAGGGCTACGCGGACATCGCGGGCATCCTGCGGCTGCAGACGTCCTGCGTGGGCTACGGCTTCTTCCAGACGACGAACACGGGCTGCGGCCTCACGCCGGACGGCACGGGCTACAACCAGCAGGAGGCCCAGGTGGCGGGCCAGTCCTGGTGCAACCTGCGCTGCTCGGGCGTGCGTGACGCGGACTGGGCGGCGAGCGCGCCGAACATCCCGGCCACCCCGCAGAACTTCACCTGCAAGATGTGCTCGTCCGGCTCCGGCCCGTGCAGCAAGCAGGTGCACTGCGCCGCGTCCCCCGTGCGCCAGGCGGCGTGGGACCTGGTGACGCGCGACCTGACGGCGGCGCCCTTCAACTACAACTCCAACGACGCGTTCCTCCTGGGCAACAAGCTCTTCTACCAGGGCTCCGGCAACATCGGCACGTGGCACGCCTGCAACTGCACCGCCGGCACGTCCGACGGCTGCGGCGCGACGAACGGCTACATGCAGTGGCTGGCCGCGGACGACGACAACGGCAACCTGGCGGACGGCACGCCGCACATGACGGCCATCCACGCCGCGTACAACCGCCACAACATCGCCTGCTCCACGCCCGCGCCCACCAACGGCGGCTGCGCGGCCGGCCCCACGGCGGCCCCCACCACCACGGCCACCCCGGGCGACAGCCAGGTGAGCCTGTCGTGGACGGCTTCCTCGGGCGCCAGCCAGTACTGGGTGATGAAGACGGAGGGCTTCGCGGGCTGTGACTTCGGCAAGGCGCGCGTGGCCACCGTCACCGGCACCAGCTACACGGACGCGGAGGTCGCCAACGGCCGCCAGTATTGCTACTCGGTGGTGCCCGCCAGCAGCAACGCGTGCTTCGGCCCGGCGTCCACCTGCACCTGCACCACGCCCACCTGCGCGGCGCCCGGCGCGCCCACGCTGTCCACCCCCGCCTCCGGCGCCACCGGCGTGGAGCTGCTCGCGGCGCTGGACTGGGCGGACGTGACGGGCGTGTCCGGCTACGAGGTGCAGGTGGCCACCGACAGCGCGTTCACCAACGTGGTGCGCAGCGCCAACTCGCTCGTCGCCAGCAACTGGACCGTGTCCCCGGGCCTGACGGCCAGCACGGCCTACTACTGGCGCGTGCGGGCGCTCAACTCGTGCGGTGGCACCAGCTCCTGGAGCGCGACGCGCGGGTTCACCACGCGCGGCTGCGTCACCCTGGCGGCCCCCACCCTGACGGCTCCGGCCAACGGCGCCACGGGCGTGTCCCTGAACGCATCGCTGGACTGGTCCGACGTGGCGAGCGCCGCCGGCTATGACGTGCAGGTGGCCACCGACAGCGCGTTCACCAACGTGGTGCGCAGCACGACGGGCCTCTCCTCCAGCGCGTGGAACGTGACGCCCGGCCTGTCCAACCTCACGCCGTACTACTGGCGCGCGCGGGCCACCGACAGCTGCGGCGCCGGCCCGTACAGCAGCGCGTTCAGCTTCACCACCACCAACGTGTGCACGCCCACCGTGGCCACGTACAACAGCACGCTGCGCACCCCGGCCTGCGGCTCCGTGTGCGGCTGCGACACCGGCCCCACGCTCGTCAACGGGCGCGGCACGCTGTCCGGCGGCGCGGAGCCCAACCAGCCCAACACGCTGGGCGGCACCTGCGCGGACGGCTCCACCGGCACCTACCACTCGGATGAGAGCATCGACCGCATCGTGCTCAAGACGGTGGACCAGGGCACCATCACCCCGGGCAAGCAGCTCACGGTGGACGTGACGGTGTGGTGCTACGGCACCAGCGACCAGCTGGACCTGTACTACACGACGAACACCACCACGCCCTCGTGGACCGCCATCACCACGGCCCAGGCGTGCACCGCGTCGGGGCTCAAGACGTTCTCCTTCCCCGTCACGGTGGGCAGCACGACCGGCAACCACGCCGTGCGCGCGCAGTTCCGCTTCAGCAGCACGCCGACCAGCGCCTGCGTGTCCGGGACGTACAACGACCGCGACGACCTGGTGTTCAACGTCGTGTCCGCGGTGGCCTCCAACCCCACCGCTCCGGCCGCGAAGCAGGTGCGGGGCCGGGCCCTGACGGCGCGCTAGCCTCAAGCCGCGCGTGACGTGACATGGGGGCTCCCGGATTTCGTCCCGGGGGCCCCCGTGCCTTTCACGGGCTCACCAGGTGTAGACGACGGACGGCGCGGAGCGCTTCGCGGGCCCGTGGTGGACCATCTCGATGTTGTTGCCGTCCGGATCCAGCACGAAGGCCGCGTAGTAGCCCGGGTGGTACGAGCGCTCGCCGGGGCCTCCGTTGTCGCGACCGCCCGCCGCCACCGCCGCTTGATGGAAGCGGTGCACCATCTCCCGGTCCTTCGCCTGGAAGGCCAGGTGGATGCGCGCCGTGGGCTCGCGGTCGCTGCTGATGTAGAGCTCGTCCGCGGCCAGGTGGCGCTCGCTCTCGTTGAAGACCGGGATGCCCATCACCTCCAGCACCGCGCGGTAGAAGCGCTTGCTTGCCTCCAGGTCCCGGACCTGGAGGTGGACGTGGTCGAACATGCGGCCGTGGTGCAGTTCCATGGTCTGTCTCCCGTGCTTTCTTCGCGAGGTGTCTGTCGGACACCCGCCGGACCTGCGACCTTCAGAACGGCAATTCGCGCATGTCAAGGCGCACGCGCCCGGGAAGTCGTGAAAGCGGCAGCAACCTCTGCAAAAGCACGGGCATCCAGCGGCGGGACGACGCAGCTTCATGCGATAGTCCGCGCACTTCGCTGTTCTTGCCTTCAGGAGGGTGCCGGGATGTTCATCGAAATCATCGTCCTGCCCCGTGAAGACGCGTCGCCGAAGCGGCGCCCGGGCAGGGCCTCCAGGTCCGCCGCCCCGGCACCGGAGTCTCGCGACCGGGCGGAGCTGGCCCAGGTGTGGCGCGAGGAGGGCAAGGCCTTCCATGGCGCCGTGCTGGAGTTCATCAAGGCCCAGCACCTGCTGGGCGCGGTGAAGTGGATGAGCGAGCCGGGCCTGTTGCCCCAGGTGACGCTCGTCGCCTCGGACCGCGTGCTGGAGAAGCTCCAGGCGGAGCCCCGCTTCGCCGCCGGCCGCTCGCTGAGCATGAACCTGCAGACCTGAGCGCCGCCCACCCCCTCGGGCGCGCCTCCCCTCTTCCTCTCAATTTCCAAGACATGCTTGTGACGCACCTGCGTCCACGCATGGCCCGCGCGCGTCATCGTTGGCGGAAAAAGCTGTCTCATCCTGTTTCACTCCGGTCTCCGGCTTGACTGGCTCATCTTGAATTCCCCAGGATGCGCCCCGCCCCACGAGGCCTGGACACCTGGTCCGGACCGGACGTGGGAGGTCCCCGCCGTGCCCCGCCAGCGCGCCCCTCGCCTGGAATCGGAGCGGAACATGCGTTTGAAGAGATTGGCCCCCGTCGTCGTGTCGCTGTGCTGCGCCACTGCTTCCGCCGAGTCGCGTGACAAGGAGGTCTACATCACCATCGGTTCGGAGGCGGTGACGGCGGTGCGCACGTCGCTTCGCGCGGCCGGGAACGTGCCCACGCTGGTGGGCGAGGCGAACGGGGTGAGCGTGCTCAAGCTCACCGAGTCCCAGCTGAGCGACGTCTCCTCCATCATGCATGACACGTATCACCGCTGCGCGGGCTTCATGGCGCACGACACGCAGGAGGAGGCGCTCGCGCAGCTTGCGGCCCCGAAGCCCACGCAGTCGCTGGTGAGCTACACGCTGGACAACGCGGCGGTGGTCAACGGGCTGTTCTCCGGCCTCGAGGAGCCCAGCATCCGGGCCACCATCACCCAGCTGGCCAGCTACACCAACCGCTACTACAACAACTCCTCGGGCGGCACGCAGGCGGCCAACTGGCTGCGGAACACCTGGGCGGGCTACGCCGGCGGACGCACCGACGTGACGGTGCAGCTGTACACCCACGCGAGCTGGACCCAGCCGTCCGTCATCGCCACCATCACCGGCACCGTCTTCCCGGACGAGGTGGTGGTGATTGGCGGCCACCTGGACTCCATCCAGCAGTTCGCGTCCAGCCCCCCCACCGCGATCGCGCCGGGCGCGGATGACGACGCCTCCGGTGTCGCCACGCTGTCGGAGGTGTTCCGGGTGGCGATGGCCAAGGGCTACAAGCCGGCGCGCACGGTGAAGTTCATGGCGTACGCGGCGGAGGAGGTGGGCCTGCTGGGTTCGAAGGCCATCGCGCTGGCGCACAAGACGGCGAACACCAACGTGGTGGGCGTGCTCCAGCTGGACATGACCAACTACCGCGGCTCCACGGTGGAGGTGTCGCTCGTCACGGACAACACCAACGCGGCGCAGAACGCGTTCCTGGGCAACCTCATCGACACGTACACGGGCTACTCGCGCGCCAACATCCAGTGCGGCTATGGGTGCTCGGACCACGCGGCGTGGCACGCCCAGGGCTACCCGGCGTCCATGCCGTTCGAGGCGCGGTACGACTTGAACGAGTCAAACCCGTACATCCACACGGCCAACGACACGCTGGCCAACAGCAAGGACGGCACCAACTGGGGCACCGCCAACCACGCGCTGAAGTTCGCGCGCATCGGCGCCGCGTACCTGGCGGAGCTGGGCAAGGGCGCCCTCCAGGGCCAGCCCACGGACACCCAGGCCCCCACGGTGTCGCTCACCTCGCCGTCGAACGGCGCGACCGTGATGGACATCACCCCCCTCACCGCGTCGGCCAGCGACAACGTGGGCGTCAGCAAGGTGGAGTTCCTGGTGGACGGCGTGGTGAAGGGCACGTCCTTCGCCTCGCCGTACAGCTACGCGTGGGACAGCCGCACGGTGGCCCCCGGCAGCCACGCGCTGGCGGCGAAGGCGTATGACAACGCGGGCAACAACACCACCTCGGCGGCGGTGACGGTGACGGTGGCCACGGACACCCAGCCCCCCACGGTGTCGCTCACCGCGCCGGCGAGCGGCGCGACCGTGACTGGCACCACCAGCGTCACCGCGTCGGCCAGCGACAACGTGGGCGTCAGCAAGGTGGAGTTCCTGGTGGACGGCGTGGTGAAGGCCACGTCCGTCTCCTCGCCGTACAGCTTCGCGTGGGACAGCCGCACGGTGGCCAACGGCAGCCACACGCTGGCGGCGAAGGCGTACGACAGCGCGCTCAACAGCGCCACCTCGACGGCGGCGACGGTGACGGTGGCCAACGTGTCCACGTCCGGCACCTACGACAGCACGCTGCGGACGGTGCGCTGCAGCGCGGCGGCGGCCACCTGCGACAGCGGCACGCTCTTCAACGGCCGCGGCAGCCTGGGGCCTGAGAAGAACACCCCCAACACGCTGCGCGCCACCTGCGGCGACGGCAGCGGGGGCACCTACAAGAGCGACGAGTCCGTGGAGGCCCTCAAGGTGTCCACCGTGGACGGCTCCAACTTCGCCGCGGGCAAGCAGGTGAAGGTGGAGGCCAGCGTCTGGGCCTACGCCAGCCCCGGTTCGGACCGGTTGGACCTGTACTACACGGCCAACGCCACCGCGACGACGCCCGTGTGGACGCTGATTGGCACCTTCACGCCGCCGGCCGCGGGCGCCAACACGCTGTCCGCCACGTACACCCTGCCCTCCGGCGCCAACCAGGCCGTGCGCGCGCAGTTCCGCTACGGCACCGGCAGCCCGTCCAGCGCGTGCGTGTCCAACAGCTACAACGACCGCGACGACCTGGTGTTCGCCGTCCAGTGACGTGACGTGAGGGGATCCGGGGCTTTGTGTCCCCGGGTCCCCTTCGTGTTCTTCAGGCCGCCTTGAGCCCTTCGATGGGCAGCTCCACCACGAAGGTGGAGCCCAGGCCCGGCTTGCTGTCCACGGTGATGCGGCCGCCGTGCGCCTCCACCACCTGCCGGGCGATCCACAGCCCCAGGCCCAGGCCGCCGTAGTTGCGCCCGGGCACCGCGCGCTCGAAGCGCTCGAAGATGCGCGCGCGGTCCTCCTCGCTGATGCCAATGCCCTCGTCGCGCACGGTGAGGCGCGCGGTGCCGTCCTCGGCGGCCACGCGCACCGCGATGGGGCGCCCCTGGCCGTACTTCGCCGCGTTCGCCAGGAGGTGCGTGACGACCTGGCCGATGCGCAGCTTGTCGAACCGGCCCACCAGCGGCAGGCCCGCGTCCAGCGTCACCGTCACGCCCATCCGCGCCACCTCCTCGCGCAGCCGGGCCACGGAGGTGGCCACCACGGCGGTGAGGTCCACGTCGTTCAACTCCAACGCCAGCCGGCCGGTGGTGAGCTGCGACACGTCCAGCAGCGTCTCCATCAGCGCGTGCAGCCGCTGCACCTGGCGGCCGGCGGACTCCAGCGGGCTCTTCGCGCGGCCCAGCGCGTCCTCGCCCAGGCTGCGCTCCAGCCGCTCCAGGTGCAGGCGGAAGGCGGCCAGCGGCGTCTTGAGCTCGTGGCTCGCCACCGCGAGGAAGTCATCCCGGGCCTGGACGCTCTCGCGCAGCGACATGGCGAGCAGCTCCTGGCGCAGCGAGTCCCGGCGCATGCGCGACAGCTCCAGCATGGAGCGCACGCGCGCCACCAGCTCCCGGGCGCTGAAGGGCTTCACCAGGTAGTCGTCCGCGCCCGCCTCCAGCCCCTCCACCGCGGCCTCCTCCCCGGCGCGGGCGGACAGCATCACCACCGGGACGGCGCGCGTGGACGGAAGCTCGCGCAGGCCGCGCAACAGGCCGAAGCCGCCCAGCCGGGGCATCATCACGTCCGTCAGCACCAGGTCCGGCGGGTTCGCGCGCGCGGCCTCCAGCGCGGCCTGTCCGTCCGCCGCCAGCGTCACGTCGAACGACGGCGACAGCACGCGCTCCACGTACTCGCGCATGTCCGCGTTGTCGTCCGCCACCAGCACGCGCGCGCGGGGCAGGTCCCCGCGCGGGGCTTCCGCCGGCGGCGACGACGGCACCTCGGCCGGGGGCGCGGGCTCCACGTCCGACCAGCGCTCGGCCTCCTGGAGGAAGGGGCGCGCGCCCACGGCGGTGGACTCCTGCTGGCGCGCGGCCTGGATGCGGTCCGCGGGCAGGTGCGAAGAGCCCCGGGGGATGCGCACGGTGAAGGTGGAGCCCCGCCCCTCCTCGCTCTCCACGGACACGTCGCCGCCGTGCAGCGCCACCAGCTCGCTCACCAGCGCCAGCCCGATGCCGGTGCCTTCGTGGGTGCGGCTTCGCGCGTTGCGCACGCGGTGGAAGCGCTCGAAGAGGTGCGGCAGCTCCGCCTCGGGGATGCCCGTGCCCGTGTCGAAGACGCGCAGGAGCACGTCGTTGCCCCGGACCTCCTGCCGCACGCGGATGCCGCCCTGGAAGGTGAACTTGAGGGCGTTGGAGAGCAGGTTGAACACGACCTTCTCCCACATCTGGCGGTCCACCCAGACGGGCTCCGGCGGCCCGTCACACTCCACGCTGAAGGTCAGCCCGGTGCGCTCGATGGCGGAGCGGAAGTGGCCGGTGAGCTCCTGGGTGAAGGCGGCCAGGCCGGTGGGCTCGAAGCTGGAGTCGATGCGGCCCGCCTCCAGCCGGCTGAACTCCAGCAGCGTGTTCACCAGCCGCAGCAGGCGGCCCGCGTTGCGGTGGACGAGCTCCAGGTCCTTGCGCGCTCCCTCCGTCACCGGCACCTGCGCCAGCACGTCCTCCAGCGGCCCCAGCATCAGCGTGAGCGGCGTGCGGAACTCGTGGGAGATGTTGTGGAAGAAGGCCGTCTTCGCCCGGTCCAGCGCCGCCAGCGCCTCCGCCCGCTGGCGCTCCTCCTCGTAGGCCCGCGCGTTGCGCAGCGACGCCGACACCTGCGCGCTCAACAGCTCGCTGAAGGACGCGTGGCCCTCGTCGAAGGCGCGGTTGGGGGACAGCGCGGTGACCAGGACGCCCAGCGGCGCGGCCGCGCCCGTCCCGGCGAGCGGCTGGAACAGGAGCGTGCCCACCGCGTCGCCAAAGGGCCCGCCCTGGAGGGACAAAAGCGCCTCCAGCCCGTCGCGCAGCACCCGCTCCCCTTCGAGCGCGCGCAGGTACGGGGCCGCCATGCGCGAGCCGGGGTCCAGCAGCACGCGCTCCGGGCTCAGCGGTCCGCCCTGTCCAATGCCCACGGCCCCACACAGCGTCAGCGACCGGCCGTCGTCCGCGCGCAGGTAGAGCAGCGCGCACGGCACGTCCAGGGGATGGGCCTCCAGGGCCTTCGCCAGGTCGCCGCACGTCTTCGCCACGCTGCGCGTGTCCGACGCCTGGGCGGACAGGTCGCGCAACAGCCGCGTGCGCCGCTCGCTCAGCACGCGCGGCGTCACCTCCGCGCACACCGCGAGCATGCCGCCGATGGCGCCCGTGTCGTCGTAGGCGGGCGCGTGGCTCACGTCGAAGTAGGACTCCTCGCGGTAGCCGCTGCGGTTGAGCAGCAGCCGGAGCGCGGGCACCCAGCTGGCGACGCCCGTCGTCATGGCCTCCAGCACCAGCGGCGCCAGCGAGTCCCACGCCTCCGCCAGCGTGCCCCGGATGTCCGTGCCCAGCGCGGCCGGGTGCTTGTCCCCAATCACCAGCGAATAGGCGTCGTTGTAGAACTGCGTCAGCTCCGGACCCCAGGTGAGGATCATGGGGTAGCGCGAGCCGAGCAGCGTCTTGACCAGCACCTTGAGGCTCGTGGGCCAGGACGCCAGCGGTCCCACGGGCGACGAGGCCCAGTCATGCGCGCGCACCAGCGCGTGCATCTGGCTGCTCCCGGTGAAGAGGGTCTCTGGCGTCTGCGCGGGGACGTCCTGGCTCATCGCGGGCGCTGCTCCTCACATCAGCGAGCCATGTCCCTAAGCCGGCGGCGCATGGCTTCCCACTGGAAAATCGTCCATCCGTCCAGGGTGGAGCACCTCCCGGGCGCCCGGCTGGCCGGCTGCTGGAACAGGGCGGGCGGGCTGTCCTTCGCCGGCCTCCGGCCCCACCTTCGAGGGGATGATGCCAACGCCCCAGGCTGAAACCCGGGTCTTGCGCGAAAAGCACCCCACCGAGGGCGCCGAGCGAGGCCGGCTGTCACCCCGGCGCGAGGCGCTGCTCCAGGCGCGCATCAAGGACCTGTCCCTGCGGCTGGGGGGCACGCCGCTGGAGCGCTACATCGCGCAGCTGCACTCGGAGCTGGAGGCCAAGGGCATCTGCTTCAAGCCCCAGTGCTACCTGTCCGACGAGTGGGGCTGCCCGTCCGGGGTGCCCGTCATCGGCCTGCCCTTCTACCTGGCGGATCCGGACCTGCTGTCCATTGAAGCGGAGCTGGGCGGCGGCGCGGAGACGGAAGCCGAGATCCTCATGTACCTGCGCCACGAGGCGGGCCACGCGTTCAACTACGCGTACCGCCTCTACGACACGGACGAGTGGCGCCGCGTGTTCGGCGACTACGGCCGGCCGTATCAGGACGACTACAAGCCCCGGCCCTTCTCGCGCCGGTACGTCTTCCACATCTCCGGCTGGTACGCGCAGAAGCACCCGGACGAGGACTTCGCGGAGACCTTCGCGGTGTGGCTCACGCCCGGCAGCGACTGGGCGAAGCGCTACCAGGGCTGGGGCGCGCTCAAGAAGCTCCAGTACGTGGAGGAGATTTCAAAGCGCCTGGGCCGCACGACGCCGCCCGTGCAGCTGGCGGAGCCGGACTTCACCACCGAGGAGATGGAGGGCACCGTCCAGGACCATTACCGCCAGCGCGAGCTGGACGAGAAGGTGGACGTGGAGCTGCGCAACGCCTTCGACCACGCGCTGGAGGACATCTTCTGGGGGCCGGGCGAGGCGCCGGTGAGCGCCAGCACGCTGGTGCAGGCGGAGCGGCAGCGCCTGTTGTCCACCGTGGGCCACTACGCGGGGGTGAGCCGGGGCGTGGTGCGCGCGCTCGTGGACCACCTGGCGGAGCGCACCGCCGCGCTGAACCTCACGCTGCACCCGGACGACAGCCGCGAGGCGGCGATGCAGCTGGCGTCGCTCGTCACCGTCCTGGCGATGAACTACCTGCACACCGACCGCTTCTTCGAGGACTAGCACATGCCCGTGAAGTCCCTTCGCATCGCCATCCTCCACTATCAGGCCAAGGACGACCCGCCGGACCCCGTGGTGAAGCAGGTGGCCGCGGCGCTGCGCGCGGCCGGCCACGGCACCACGGAGGTGTGCGTGGACGAGAGCGTCTCCGACCTGGTGCGCAAGGTCACCAGCGCCCGCGCGGACCTGGTGTTCAACCTCTGCGAGACCTTCGCGGAGGACTACCGGCTGGAGGTCAACGTCGCGGCGGTGCTGGAGCTGGCGCGCGTGCCCTTCACGGGCGCGGGCACCGCGGGCCTGCTGCTCGCGCAGGACAAGGTGCTCACCAAGCAGCTGCTCCAGTTCCACGGCGTGCTCACGCCGCGCTTCGCCACCTTCGACGGCACGTCGTTCCAGGCGAACGGCGACCTGTCCTTCCCGCTGGTGGTGAAGCCCGCTCGCTCGGACGCGTCCATGGGGCTTGGCGTGGAGAAGGACATGGAGGGGCTGGCCCGGCGGGTGAAGAAGATCCGCCAGGAGTTCGACGACGAGGCGCTGGCGGAGGAGTTCATCGAGGGCCGCGAGCTGTACGTGGGCGTGCTGGGGGACGCCACGAACCCGGAGGTGCTGCCGGTGGTGGAGCTGGACTTCGGCTCCCGGTGGAACCGCAAGCGGATGAAGATCGCCAACCGCGAGGTGAAGTTCGGCCCGGAGACGCCGGGCAGCCCGCACCTCATGATGCCCACGGACCTGTCGGACGAGCTGCGCGGCCGCATGGAGCGCGCGGCCATCACCGCGTTCCGCGCGCTCAAGCTGCGCGACTACGCGCGCATCGACTTCCGCGTGTCCAGCCGCACCAACGACCCGTACATCCTGGAGGTGAACCCCAACCCGTATCTGGAGACGCAGTGCGAGGTGGCCATGGGGGCGAAGGAGCGGGGCCTGAGCTACGAGGCGCTCGTGCAGCGCATCGTGGAGACCGCCGCCCGGCGCCACGGTCTGGGCGTGGCCCCCAGGGCCACGGCCGGTGCGCCCGCCCGGGAGCCGGTGCCCGCCACGCACTGAGAAGACGCGGCGCCCCGCGCGGGAGTGACGCCCCCACGGCATCGGGCCCGGATTCCGGTGGCCCGGCCGGGGGCGTTGCTCTATGGGGAAGGCGTGCTCCACCGTCAGTTCCTGGACCATGCGAAGGCCGTGGCCCGCTTCGCGCCCGTGCGGCCCGCGGTGAAGGCAGGCCTGAGGGCCGCGCTCGCGTTCTTCGTCCCCACCGTCGTGGGCACCGCGCTGCACCTGCCCAGCGCCCTGTGGCTGGCCGTGGGCGGCTTCAACACGTCCTTCGTGGACAAGGGCGGCTCCTACCACGCCCGCTTCCGCGCCATGGGCGGCACGGCGCTGGCGGCGGCGGTGTCCGCGGTGCTGGGCGGCCTGGCGGGAATGCACCCCACCCTGGCCATTCCCGCCACCCTGCTGTGGGTGACGGCGTGGAGCTTCGCGGGCGTCTACGGTGCCGCGGCGAACCTCACCGGCAACATCGCCGCCACCACCTTCGTCATCGCGCTGGGCCTGCCCGCGGCCGGCGTCGTGCCCGCGCTGGAGTCCGGAGTGGCGGTGCTGGGCGGCTCCGCGTGGGCCATGGTGCTGTCGCTCTTGCTCTGGCCCATCCGCCCCTACCGGCCCGCGCGCAAGGCGGTGGCGGCGTGCTTCGACGCGGTGGCGGACTACGCGGAGGGGATGTCGCGCACGGTGCAGGGCGCGCGCGAGGACGCGTGGCAGGCGCTCATCCAGGAGCAGCACGGGCGCATCCGCGAGACGCTGGAGCTGGCGCGCACCACGCTCGCGGCCACGCGCCAGGGCCGGGTCGAGCGCGGCCGGGGTGAGCGGCTGCTGGTGCTGCTGGAGTCCGCGGACGCGATGTTCATGGGGCTCATCGCCCTGGGTGAGCAGCTGGAGACCCTGGGCCCGCCGGTGAGCGGCCCCGTGGGGGATCCGCGCGCGGCGGTGGCCGTGGCGCTGCTGGACTGCGCGAACACGGCGCGGGACCTGGTGCGGCTGGTGGAGCAGGAGGGCCGGAGCCGCAGGCCCCAGCCGGACTGGGACGGACGCGCGCTCAGGGACGCGGTGGGAGACCTGGACGCGCGGGGCCTCATCACGCGCCTGGAGCGCGCGCGGCTGTCGGACATCGCGCGGCTGCTGTCGGAGCTGCGCGAGCGCGCGGACGTGGCGCTGGACACCGCGTGCCGGCTGCCCGGCCCCCTCACGGAGGCGCCTCCTCCCACGCGAGCGCTGGCCGAGGAGTCGCACGTGCCGCTGTGGGATCCCGTGCGCGCGCACCTCACGCTGGACTCGGAGGTGCTGCGGCACGCGCTGCGCGTGGGCGTCACCACCACGGCGGCCGTGTACATCGCCAGCGTGTTCCGGCCGAACCACGGCTACTGGGTGACCCTCACCGTGCTCACCATCATGCAGCCGTACACGGGGCCCACGTTCCTCAAGGCGCTCCAGCGGGTGCTGGGGACGGTGGTGGGGGGCCTGTTGGCCATCGCCGTGTCGTCGTGGCTGCAGAACCCGCACGCGATGATGGGCCTGCTCTTCTGCACCGCGGCCCTGTGCGTGAGCCTCATCCCGCTCAACTACGGGCTGTTCACCATCTTCGCCACGCTCACCTTCGTGCTGCTGGCGGAGCTGGGCAGCGGCGACTGGACGCTGGCGCCGGTGCGCATCGTCAACACGCTCATCGGCGGCGCGCTGGCGCTCGCGGGCACCTTCTTCCTGTGGCAGCGCTCGGAGGAGCACCGCTTCCCGGCACAGCTGGCGGACGCGCTGAGCGCGGACCGCGAGTTCTTCGCCGTGCTCTCCCGTGCCTGGCAACGGGGGACGCCGCCGGATGGGACGGCGCTGGCGGAGGCGCGCCGCAAGCTGGGGCTGGCCACCATCAACGCGGAGACGTCCTTCCAGCGGCTGCTCAACGAACCGCGCTGGCGCACGGAGACGGTGGAGCCGCTGATGACGCTGCTCGCCTTCACCCGGCGCTTCGCCGCCGTCTGCACCCTGCTCGCGTCGCGCCGCTCCGTGCCCACCTCCCCGGCCGTGCAGCAGGCCCTGTCGCGCTACGCACAGGCCATGGACGCGAGCATGGAGGACCTGGCGCAGGCGGTGCGCCACGGCCAGCGCCCCAAGCCCCTGCCCTCCTTCAACGCGCTCATCGGCTGGAACGTCCCCACCCCGGATGAAGCCGGCGCCGCGCTGGGCTCCGAGGCCCCCCTGCTCCAGTCCCAGCTGGAACGGCTGGCGCGGCAGATCAACGTGCTCCACGCCGCCGCCACCCGCCGCCTGGAGCCCGCGCCATCCACGATTAACACGCATTAGCAGAAGAGCCGGAATAGGCTGCGGGCTCCCTCTTGGCTTCTGGAGTCCCCATGTCCCGTATTCCCCTGCACGGCCTGCTGCTGGCCGCCTCCACCCTGCTGCCACCCGCCGCGAGCGCGGCGAACGAGACGGTGCGCGTGTGGCTGACGACGACGTCCGGCAGCGCGCTGGCGAAGAAGCTCAACGCCGAGGCGAACAAGACGTTCGGTCCGGAGACGGGCAGCGCGACCGCCATCGACGTGAACGACGGCGTGACGTACCAGACGGTGGACGGCTTTGGCGGCGCGCTCACGGACTCGTCCGCGTGGCTCATCTTCAACTCGCCCCAGCGCACGGCCATCATGAACGACCTGTTCAGCGTGACGGCGGGCGCGGGCCAGAGCGCCATCCGCCTGCCCATGGGCGCGTCCGACTTCTCGCGCAACAACTACACCTACGACGACACCTGCTGTGACCTGAACGACTTCTCCGTGGGCCACGACACGGCGTACATCCTGCCCCTCCTGAAGCAGGCGCGCGCCATCAACCCGGAGGTCAAAATCTTCGCGCTGCCGTGGAGCGCGCCCGCGTGGATGAAGTTCAACAACTCGCTCACCGGCGGCGGCTACCTGCGCAACGACCTGTACGGCACGTACGCGAACTACTTCGTGCGCTTCGTGCAGGCGTACCAGACGAACGGCGTGCCCATCCACGCGCTGAGCCCCCAGAACGAGCCGCACAACGCCAACGGCGGCTACGCGACGATGCAGATGGAGTCCAACGACCAGAGCATCTTCGCCGCGCAGCACCTGCGCCCCGCGCTCAACGCCGCGGGCTTCAACGGCGTGAAGGTGCTGGCGTGGGACCACAACTGGCATGACGGCTCGGGCCCCGCGGGCTATCCGCATGAGGTCATGGCCTACAACGGCGGGCAGGCCCGGAGCGCCGTCGCGGGCGTGGCGTACCACTGCTACGAGAGCCCCGAGGGCAGCTACAGCGTCCAGTCCGCCTTCCGCGACGCGTACCCCGACAAGGAGGTGCACTTCACGGAGTGCACCGGCGGCTTCTGGGCCACCAACGCCGCGGCCAATCTGGAGTGGGCGCTCCAGAACAACCTCTTCGGGCCGCTGCGCCACTGGTCGCGCACGTCCTTCTACTGGAACCTGGCGTTGGATCCGAGCCACGGGCCGCGCGTGGGCGGCTGCTCGGACTGCCGGGGCATGTTCACCGTGGACAACGCCGCGGGCACGTACACGCGCAACGAGGAGTTCTACGCGTGGGCGCACCTGGCGAAGGTGGTGCGGCCGGGCGCGGTGCGCGTGGGCGCCACGTCGCCAGGCAACAACAACATCGAGACGCTCGCCTTCCGGAACCCGGACGGCTCGCACGCGCTCATCGCGCTCAACTCCAACGACGGCGCCACGCTGTCCTTCAAGGTCCGCTGGGCCGGCCAGGCCTTCGAGTACACGCTGCCGCCGCGCTCGGTGGCGTCCTTCCAGTGGGGCGGGACGTCCGGCCCGCAGGGGCCGTGGTACCGGCTGGTGAACAAGGCCACCGGGAAGTGCGTGGACATCGCGGGCCCGTCCGCGGCGGACGGCGCTGTTCTGCACCAGTGGGCGTGCCACACGGGCCAAAGCCAGCAGTGGGCGCTGGTGGCCACGGACAGCGGCTACTCGCGGCTGGTGTCGCGCTACAGCGGCAAGGCGGTGGACGTGGCGGACGCGAGCGCGGCGGACGGCGCGCTCGTGCAGCAGTGGGCGTGGGCGGGCGGCGCCAACCAGCAATTCAAGCCCGTGGCCACCACCGGCGGCTACACCCGCTTCGAGGCCCGCCACAGCGGCAAGGTGCTGGACGTCAGCAACTGCTGGGCGAGCGGCGACGGCGCCACCGTCCAGCAGTGGGTCTGGTCCAACAACGACTGCCAGCAGTTCCGCCTGGAGGCCATGCCCTGATCAGGGCACCGTCGCCAGGAAGCCATCGAGCAGGGTGTTGACCTGCTCGGGGGCATCCAGCTGCACCCAGTGCCCCGTGCCCGTCACGCGCTTCGACGGCAGGCTCGGGACGAGCACGTGGTACGCGCCGGGGTTCTCATTGAGCGGCGTGATGACGGACAGGGCCGGCCCCGGGTAGCGCTTCAGCGCGGTGACGGGGTCGAACTTGAGCAGCGCGCCCATGGCGGCCTTCACCGCCCCGCGCTGCGTGCGCCGCAGCTGGCCCAGCACCTGCTCACGCACCTGGGGGCTGGACGGCACCAGGAGCGTGCTCCAGTACTGCTCAATCACCTGCACCCAGCCGTCCGTGGCGAGCGCGGCCATCATCCCCTCCGCCGCCTCCCTGGGGACCTGGCGCCCGTCGGACGCGGGATCCAACAGGAAGAGGCCCGCCACGCGCTCCGGGTTCGCGGCCGCGTACGCCAGGCTCACCGCGCCGCCCAGGCTGTGACCCACCAGCACCACGCGCGGCAGCCCCAGGCCCTCCACCACCGTGGCCACGTCCCCGGCGAGGTCCTCCACCGTGAAGTCCGCGTCCGGCGTGAGCGTGGACTGGCCGTGGCCGCGCAGATCCAACGCGACCGCGCGCCGGTGCGGCCGCACGTGCTGGAGCTGCGCCGCCCACTGCCGCGTGTCTCCACACGCCGAGTGCACGAACACCACGGGTGTCCCCTGCCCCGTCCCACCGTCATCGACGAACAGCTCACCCGCCGCACCGCGCATGCCGTGTCCCTCCCAAGGCCGGAAATCCGGGCCCGCGTCTGCTCACCCATCCTGCGCCTGACACCCCGCCTGGGAAAAGGAGGACGTCTCCAGCGCCGGATCCGTCCGGCGGGCAACACCAGGGGCGGACCCCGGCACACTGCCGCCACTCTTTTTGAGTGCAGGTGGTTCCATTCGCCGCGCGCGGCCCCACTGTTCCCGCGACACCGTCCGTGAATCCGTCCGACTCCCAGAATCCCCGGCACACCCGCCCAGCAGTCACGGTCCTCAACGTCAACGACGACCCCGCGACGCTGTACCTGCTCAGCCTCACCCTGAAGCAGGGCGGCTACCAGGTGCTCGAGGCCACGGGAGGGCGTGAGGCCCTGCGGCTGGCCCAGGGGAGGCCCGACCTGGTGCTGCTGGACGTGCACATGCCGGACATCGACGGCTACGAGGTGTGCCGCCGCCTGCGCTCGGACGAGCCCACGCACGACCTGCTCATCGCCCACCTGTCGTCCGTGTCCGTCCAGCGCGAGGACCGCGTGCGGGGCCTGGCCCAGGGCGCGGACGCGTACTGGACGCGCCCCCTGGCGGAGGACGAGCTGCTGGCCAACATCGAGGCCCTCTTGCGCCTGCAGGCCCGCGCGCAGGACGCCGTGCGCGCGCGCGACCGGTTCCTGCGCATCGCCGGGCACGAGCTGCGAACGCCCCTCACCGTGCTGCGCCTCAACCTGGAGCGCGCGGTGGAGATGGTGAAGGGCGACGCGGACGCGGGCGGCTCCATGCAGAAGCGCCTGGAGCCCGCGGTGCGCCAGCTCACCCGGCTGCAGGTCCTGGTGGAGAGCCTGGCGGACGTGTCACGCCTGTCCGCACAGGACGTGACCCTGCTGGTGGACACGGTGGACCTCTCCCAGGTGGTGCGCGAACAGGTGGAGCGCTTCCAGGTTCCGGCCAGGAGCGCGAGCGTGGCCCTGGCCGTGGAGCTGCCCGAAGTCCCCGTCCTGCTCTTTGGCGACCGGCGCATGCTGGAGCAGGCCGTGGGCCACCTGTTGTCCAACGCCATCAAGTTCGGCGAGGACCGGCCCGCGAAGGTGCGCCTGTCCACGCACGAAGGCCACGCGGTGCTCGCCGTGGAGGACCAGGGCGTGGGCATCGCGCCGGAGGACCAGGCGCGCATCTTCCGCCGCTTCGAGCGCGTGCCGTCCAGCGGCCGCTTCGAGGGCCTGGGCCTGGGGCTGTACCTGGCCCAGGAGATCGCCGCCGCGCACGAAGGCGCGCTGACCGTGAAGAGCGCCCTGGGCCAGGGCGCCTGTTTCGAATTGAAGCTCCCCCTGAATCGCACCCAGCGTTACTGACGTCTCCAGAGAAGAGGATTTCGTGGCGAACACCGAAGACGCGGACGGAAGCAATCCGTCTGGCGAAGGCAGGAGTCCGGCGAAGCGCCTCGTCACCAACGTGCCCCGGCTGGACTTCATCACCAAGGGCGGCCTCATCCAGGGCTCGTCCTACGCCATCATCGGCCCGCCGGGCTCCGGCAAGACGGTGCTGGCCAACCAGATCGCCTTCCAGCACGTGAAGAACGGCGGCAAGGCGCTCTACGTGACGCTCTTGTCGGAGTCGCACGGGCGCATGCTGGAGAACCTGTCGCAGATGACGTTCTTCGACCCGGACGTCATCCCGGACCGGCTCCAGTACCTGAGCGGCTACCGCGACCTGGAGCGCGACGGGCTCAAGGGCCTCTTGGAGCTCCTGCGCAAGAACGCCCAGGCCCACGGCACCACGCTGCTCATCATCGACGGGATGGACGCGGCGAAGGAGTTCGCCCGCTCGGACCTGTCCTTCAAGCGCTTCCTCCAGGACCTGCAGACCTTCAGCAGCATCCTGGGCTGCACCTCGCTGCTGCTCGCCCCGCACCATGAGGGGGAGATCCACCCGGAGAACACCGCGGTGGACGGCATCTTCGAATTGTCCCTGTGGCTGCACGGGCCCCGCGCGGTGCGCGAGCTCATCGCCACCAAGTTCCGCGGCGGCCCGTCCCTGCTGGGCCGCCATGAGGTGGAGATCTCCAACCAGGGCATCGTCATCCACCCGCGCACGGAGGTGCAGTTCGCGCACCCCGCCGCGTCAGGGCGCGAGGACCGCATCCGCATGCCCTTCGGCATCCCCCGCCTGGACGAAGCGCTCCGGGGCGGCGTGCTGTCCGGCTCCACCACGCTGCTGTTGGGCGCGCCCGGCACGGGCAAGACGCTCTTGGGCCTGCACTTCCTCCTGCAGGGCGCGCGCGCGGGCCAGCCGGGCGTCTACTTCGGCTTCTTCGAGACGCCCCCCCGCCTCATCGAGAAGGCCGAAGGCACCGGCATGGGGGACCTCAAGAAGTACGTGGACGAGGGCCTCATTGAAATCCAGTGGCAGCCGCCCTTGGAGCACAACCTGGACTCGCTGGCGGAGAAGCTGCTGGAGCGCATCCAGGAGCGCAAGGTGGACCGCCTGCGCCTCTTCATCGACGGCGTGTCCGGCTTCCGCTCCGCGGCGGTGTACCCGGACCGCATGGGGCGCTTCTTCTCCGCGCTCGCGCACCAGCTGCGGATGATGGACGTCACCACGCTGTACTCGGATGAGACGCCGCTCTTCAGCCCCGGCGTGGACATGCCCCAGCCGGAGGCCGCGTCCACCGTGGAGAACGTCATCCTGCTGCGCTACGTGGAGCTGCGCTCGCAGCTCTACCGCCTGCTCTCCATCATGAAGATGCGCGAGAGCGCCTACGACAGCGCCATCCGCGAGTTCTCCATCAGCGAAAAGGGCATCCAGGTCGCGGAGACCTTCGAGAGCGCGGAGAGCATCCTCACCGGCCACGCGCGCATCTCCGGCGAGTCCTCCCGCCCCGACAAGGTGAAGGCCCCGCTGGGCACGCGCAAGAAGCAGGGCCGCAAGGCGGCCGCGAAGAAGAAGCCGGCCGCGAAGAAGGCTCCGGCGGGCACGTCCCGGCGGAGGCGCTCATGAAGACCGTGCTCGTCGTGGACGATGAGCAGGACATCGCCGAAGCCATCCAGGCCATCCTGGAAGAGGAGCAGCTGCGCGTCATCACCTGCGGCAACGGCCGCGAGGCCCTGGCCAGGCTCAAGGAGGAGAAGCCCGACCTGGCCATCATCGACGTGATGATGCCGGTGATGAATGGCTACGAGACCATCGACGCCATCCGCAAGGACGGCACCCAGCACTTCCCCATCCTCGTCATGAGCGCCATCCAGCCGCCCAGGGCGAAGGCCGAGGAACAGAAGTGGGCCGGCTTCCTCAAGAAGCCCTTCTCCCTGCGAGACCTGGTCGACACCGTGTCCCGCCTCACGTCGTAGGTTCCGCTCTCACTTTTTCAACGCCAGGCATCCGCGCCAGCCAGGCAGGCGGCGCGGGTGCTTCCGGTTGAAATCGAAATATCGCGCGCGCACAGTGGGTCACCTGACGCTGCGCATCCATGCACACCGAAGTCCAGACGACTCCCGCGGGCGAGCCCGGCTTGTTCCGGCTCACCTGGCCCATCTTCTTCGAAATCTTCCTCTTCATGCTGATGGGCACGGCGGACACGCTGATGCTCAGCGGTGTGTCGGACGCCGCCGTGTCCGCGGTGGGCGTCGTCAATCAGTACGTCTTCATCTGCATCCTGGTGATGGAGGTGGTGAGCCACGGCGCGTCCATCGTCGTGTCGCAGTATCTGGGCGCGAAGCGGGGCGTGGAGGCGGCGCGCATCGCGGCGCAGGCCATCACCCTGAACCTCCTGCTGGGCCTGGCCGTGAGCGGCGGACTGCTCCTGTCCGCGGACGCCATCCTGGGGCGGATGAACCTGGAGCCGAAGACGCTCGAGTACGCCAGCACCTACTGGCACATCGCGGGCGGCTTCCTGTTCCTGCAAGCGCTCATCAACGTCTTCTCCAGCCTCATCCGCACGTACGGCTTCACGCGGCAGTCCATGTACGTGGCCCTGGGCATGAACGTGGTGCACGTGGTGGGCAATTGGGTGCTCATCTTCGGGCACTTCGGCTTCACGGCGCACGGCGTGGCGGGCGCGGCCATGTCCACCGTCTTCAGCCGCGCGGCGGCGGTGGGCGTCTTCGGCTGGATGCTCTGGCGGGTGATGGACGTGAAGATGCGGCCCACGAACTTCGTGGCGCTGACGCGCGAGTACGTCCGCAAGATCCTGCGCGTGGGCGTGCCGTCCGCGGTGGAGCAGCTGACGTACCACGCGTGCCAGACGGTGTTCCTGTACTACGTGACGTACCTGGGTCCGGTGGCGCTGGCGTCGCGGCAGTACGCCAACGCCATGTCCCAGTACGTGTTCCTGTGCAGCCTGGCCATTGGCATGGGCACGTCCATCATCGTGGGGCGGCTCGTGGGCGCGAAGCGCTCCCAGGACGCGTACGCGCGCGTGCTCAAGAGCCTCAAGTGGAGCGTCGGCATCACGGTGGCGGTGGACGTGACGGCCATCCTCTTGCGTGAACCGCTCATCCGCCTCTTCACGCACGACGGCGACATCCTGCGGCTCACGTCGCAGGTGCTCGTCTTGAGCCTGCTCTTGGAGACGGGGCGCTCGTTCAACCTGGTGCTGGTGAACGCGCTGCGCGCCGCGGGTGACGCCACCTTCCCGGTCATCATGGGGGTGCTCTCCATGGTCTGCATGAGCGTGCCCCTGGGCTACTACCTGGTGTTCCACCTCCAGCTGGGGCTCGCGGGGGTGTGGCTGGCGGTGGCCGCGGACGAGTGGACGCGCGGCCTGGCCATGTGGCTGCGCTGGCGCAGCCGCGCGTGGGAGCGTCAGTCGCTGGTGTCTCCGGCGGAGGCGCCGGTGGTGATGGCGCACTGACGGGCCGCGAGGGCCTGGACGCGCGCCCGCCCTGCACACCTGCACGGGGCGGCCGGGCGTGGGAATTCCACGGCCTCTTCCAATGGACGTGCCGCGTCCCACTTTTGGTGGGCCGCGTTACGCATCCAACCCGGGAGGGGCTCATGCTCGCCGTCGTCTACAAAGAGAACAGCCAGGTGAAGGTGGAGGAGGTCGAGGACCCGAAGCTGGAGTCCCCCACCGACTGCGTCATCCGCGTCACGTCCGCGGGCATCTGCGGAAGCGACCTGCACATGTACGAGGGCCGCACCGCGTCCAAGGCCGGGCAGGTGTTCGGCCACGAGAACATGGGCGTCGTGGAGCAGGTGGGCCCCGGCGTGCGGAGCATCAAGAAGGGCGACCGCGTGGTGCTGCCCTTCAACATCGCCTGTGGCACCTGCTTCGACTGCGTGCGCGGGCGCACGGAGGCCTGCCTGGTCGCGAACCCGGAGGCGCCGCACGCGGGCTACGGCTACGCGGGCATGGGACCGTACCGGGGTGGACAGGCGGAGCTGCTGCGGGTGCCCTGGGCGGACTTCAACTGCCTGAAGATTCCGGGCCAGCCGGGCGACGACCTGGAGGACGACTTCCTGCTCCTGTCGGACGTGTTCCCCACCGCCTACCACGGCACCGAGCTCGCGAACGTGCGGCCGGGCGCCACGGTCGCCGTGTTCGGCGCGGGCCCGGTGGGCCTGCTCGCCGGCTACTGCGCGCTGCTGCGCGGTGCCTCCGAGGTCTACGTGGTGGACAGCGTCCCGGAGCGCCTGGCCAAGGTGAAGGAGATGGGCGCCATCCCCATCGACTTCACGAAGGGCGACCCGGTGAAGCAGATCCTCGACCTGCGCCGAGGCAACCCGCTCATCATGGGCGCGCTGCGCCCCGGTGAGGAGAAGGCCCTGGGCGTGATGTGCGGCATCGACGCCGTGGGCTACCAGTCGCGCGACATCAAGACCGCGGACACGCACGGCGGCAAGGAGAAGCCCACCCAGGTGCTGGAGCAGCTGGTGGAGCTGGTGAACCCCACGGGCCACATCGGCGTCATCGGCGTCTACATGGCCCCGGACCCCGGCGCCCCGGACGAGAACGCGAAGCAGGGCATCTACCCGCTGCCGTGGGCCCAGGTCTTCGACAAGGGCATCACCGTGGGCACGGGCCAGACGCCGGTGAAGCGCTACAACCACTTCCTGCGCGACCTCATCATCGCGGGCCGGGCGAAGCCGAGCATGATCGTCAGCCACCGCCTGCCGCTGCGGGACGCGCCGGACGCGTACCGGAAGTTCGACGCGCGCAAGGACGGCTACACCAAGGTCATCCTCAAGCCCCAGCTGAGCCCCAAGGCCCGCGCTTGAGACCCACCTGCCCCCGGTCCCCAGGGGGTGCACGCCCTGGGACTCCGGCGGTATAAGGCTTGATGGTGGATGCCCTGGACACACGTTCAACCGTGCTCGTCGTCGAAAGCTACGACGACCTGCGCGAGGCCCTGGTGGCCCTCCTGGTGCTGGAGGGCTACACGGTGCTGTCCGTCGCCACGGCGCCCCAGGCCCTGGACGTGCTGTCCCGGCTCCCTCGAAGTCCCTCCCTGGTGCTGCTCAGCCTGATGCTGCGCAACCCGGAGGACCAGCGCTTCCTCACCCGGCTGTGCGGCCTGGACCAGGCATCGAGGCTGCCGGTGCTGGCGCTGACCGCGGACCCGGACCTCCAGGCGGCCCCGGCCGGGACGGTGGGCCTGCTGGGCAAGCCGGTGCGCACGGAGGTGCTCCTGGCCGCCGTGGACCGCTACCGGAGCCGGCCCTGACGGGCGCCGTTGGGGTGGATGTAGGGGTGGAAAAGACCGCAACTCCGGGCGGCGAGGGTCGATAATCCATCAACGTCCACCGTCTCGGTGGTTCGAGGGGGAAGACCCAACATGTCCAGAATCGGTGAGTCGATTGGCGGCGCCGTCGCGGCGCGAGTGCAGCAGGCGCGTCGCCTCCCAGCCGTCCATCACCGGCAGGGACAGGTCCATCAGGATGACGTCCGGCACCAGCTCGAAGGCCTTGTCCAACGCCTCCTGGCCGTTC
>NZ_RAWM01000085.1 GCF_003668875.1 Corallococcus interemptor
CCCCACCCGCCCGACGAAGCGCGTCCACCCGGGAGTTGGAAGAGGGCCTGGGACATGGCCTCCGGGCTAGCACGCACCCCTCGTCCCCTCAAGCAGCACCCCGTCCTCGCGGGAGCGGCCACTCTCCCTCATGCCTCGCATGCGGCCAGCCCCTACCCCGGCCAGGCCCGGCGCTTGTGCGCTCCCCGCCGATGCCGTACGTGCCGGGCATGTCCGTCGAATCGCCCTCCTCCCCGTCCGCTCCCCGCTCCCGTCCCGTCCGCCGCTCCTGGGTCTGGGCGGGCATCGCCGTGGCGTCGCTCGGCTTCATGGGGGTGGCGGTCCACGACCTGATGGAGGGCCGGTCCAAGCCGCCGCCCCGGCTGGGCGCGCTGCCGGACTTCACCTTCACGCGGCAGGACGGACAGCCCTTCGGGGCGAAGCAGCTGCGCGGCCACCCGTACATCGCCAACTTCATCTTCACCCGCTGTCCCACGGTCTGCCCCGTCTTCACCCAGAAGATGGCGCGCGTGCAGGACCGCACGGCGAAGCTGGGGACGGATTTGCAGCTGGTGTCCTTCTCCGTGGACCCCGCCTACGACACCCCGGAGCGGCTGGCCGAGTACGGGAAGAAGTACCAGGCGGACTTCACCCGCTGGAACTTCCTCACCGGCGACTACGCCACCCTCAAGGACACCATCGTCCAGGGCTTCAAGATCAGCATGGGCCGCGAGCCCGGCGCCGCCGAGGACGACCTGCTCTCCATCTTCCACGGCACCCACTTCGTGCTGGTGGACGGCACCGGGGAGATTCGCGGCTACTACGACAGCGCGGACCCCGAGGCGACCCAGAAGCTGGAGACCGACGCCTTCCGCATCACCCGCGAAGAGGGCTGAGAAGAGGGCTGAGAAGAGGGCTGAGCGCCCCAGCCCGCAAAGCCGAAGGGCCGGCCCCACCTTTCGGTGAGCACCGGCCCTCGTCACGTCAGCTTCAGCGGGGAGCTCAGTTGATGAGCTGCGCCTGGGCCTGCGCGATGATGTTCTGGAAGTTCTGCTGCGCGGGCTGGGAGGCCAGCGCGCCGACCTTGTCCGCGCCCTGCTTCACGACGTTCGCGATGTCGCCGATGGCCTTCACGGAGGGGGCGAACTTGGTCAGCTGGGACAGACCGGCCAGGGGGCCCTTGGAGAGCAGCGCCGCGCCGGAGTCGATGAACTTGTCCACGAACGGCTTCGCCAGCTTGCCCAGACCGAACGGGAGCTTGTCCAGCAGGCCGCCCGCCAGACCCTTCAGGCCGCCCGTGATGGCGCCCATGGGGTTCTGCACGAAGTTCAGCGCCTTGCCCGCGATGTTCGCGACGCCGCCCGCGATGTTGGAGACCGTCTTCGCGACGCTGCTGACAACCTTGCCGATGCCGCCCATGGTGAAACCCCCTGCTTGAAGTCTGGTTTGGAGAGTGTGCCGAAGTGAAGCTGCAAAAGGATTCTCGGAAGGGGGAGGAAAATGTTTCCTCCGAATTTCCGATCAATTTCACGGAGATTCCGGGCGGGCCTCAGCCCCGGGTTCCGCCTCCGCCCTTCTTCAGCTGGTCCATCAACTCCTGGCGCTTGGCCTCGTCCTGGGGGGCCTTGGGGGCCTCGCCCGCGGGGTTCAGGCTGGGCTTGCCCGCGGCGGCGGCGCCGCCCTTGCCGGCCTCGAACTCGGACTTGGCGAAGGGGTTGCCCTGGCCGGGCAGCTCACCCTTGGCGCCCGCGACCAGGAACTCGCCGACCTCCTCCACCGTGTGCACGGGGAAGCCGTTCGCCTTCAGCTCCTCGTCGGACACGACGTTGAGCATGGGCTCCTTGTCCTTGTCCTGGGCGTACTCGAGGACCAGCTCGACGTAGTCCTCCAGCTTCATGCCCACCGCGTCCGCGATGCGCTTCGTCTCGGGGTCCTTGAGGAGCTCCGCGCGCACGACTTCCACGGGACGGGACAGACCACGCTTCTTGCCAGGGGCTTGCTGGGACATGCGATTTCGCTCCGGAGAGGAGAGGAAAGACGGCTGGGAACAACTCTAGCCCATCTTTCCAGTAGTACCCATTCCCCCACCCGGAGTGGCCCTGCCCCCCTCTGAAAGCCCCCGGGGTTTCAGCGGACCGCGTTGCGGGGCGCGCCCTTGCGGGCGGGGGCCGGGGCCTTGCGCTTGGGCAGGATGCGGGTGACGGAGCCGGGGCGGCGGGCGGCGGCGGCGGCGCGCTCCTTCTCCTCGGCGGCCTTCAGCGCCGCGGCGCGCACGGCCAGCACTTCGGCCTGCTGGGCCCAGCGGCGCTTGAGCGCGTCCCTCAGGCCCTCCGTCTGCAGGTCCACCTGCGCCTGGTGGAGGCGGTAGTGCAGGTCCTCGCGCAGGGTGCCCCGGGTGAGGGCGGCCATCGCCGCGCCGGAGATGCCCACCACGACCTTGGGCCGCTCCTCCTGCATCTGGAGGCAGCGCAGGATGAGGCCCTGGGCGTCCAGCGGCAGCTTCGCCGCGTCCGCGATGAACACGACGCCGTTGGGCTGGCGCAGCGCTCCGGCCAGCTCCTGGGGCTGGCGAATCTCCGTGAGCGGGACGCCGAAGTTGCGCGCGGCTTCCTCCGCCCAGGCCCTGCGCTCGTCCTCGGTGCCTCCGTGGATGAGCAGCGACGCACGGTTGGAGACGAGGTCCTCTTCTCGATAACCGCGAAGAGCCACGGGATGCCCTACCCTTCTGGGAAAGCGGGTCCTCCCAAAGTCTAACGCCCTCCTGGGTCGCCTGTTCAATCCCTTACGTGCGGGAAAAAACCAGGGACCCGCTCCCCGGCGAGCCCCTCCACTGGACGCCCGTTCCCGGGTCAAACCGAAGGCACCACCATCACGGGCCGGCGGCAGCGCAGGACCAGCTCCTTCGCCACGGCCTCCTCCAGGACGTCCGGGGCCACCTCGCGGCGGGAGGACGTGCCCACGCAGACCAGGTCCACGCCCTCGCGCTCCGTGGCCTGGCAGATGGCGATGGTGACGTCATCCCCGCTGACGCCCTCCACGCTCCAGTGCACCGCCTGCGCGACCGTGTCCCGGGGCACCTGGGCCCAGAGCCGCTGCATCACCTGGTCCCGCTCGGACTCGGGCTCCGGGAGCACGCCGTGGAAGTCCCGGGGGCCCCGCTCGCGGCCCTTGAGCCGGTGCACGTGCAGCAGGTGCACGCGGCCGCCCGGCCCCACCAGCGAGCACGCCTGCGCGATGGCCTGCCCGGACGCGAGCGTGAAGTCCACCGGCACCAGGGCGCTCCGGGGCGGAGGCAGCCGGCGAGGCTCGCGCGCTCCGGGTGGGATGCACGCCACGGAGCGCTCCGCGTGGCGCAGCACGCCTTCCGACACGGAGCCATGCCACAGCCGCTGCACGCCGCCGCGCAGGTGCATGCCCACCACCGTGAGCTCCGCGCTGCGCGCGTGGGCCACGTGCAGCAGGTGGTCCGCCGGGCGGCCATAGCCGGGCTCCAGCACCACCTCCACGCGGCCCTCGCCCTCCAGGTCACCCAGGCGCTCGCGCACCTCGCGGTGGAGCACGCGCTCCACCAGCGGATCCAACCCCTCCATGCTGCGCTCGCGCGGGTCCAGGCGCTCCACGTGCACGGGGGTCCGGATGCCCAGCCGCTCACGCTCCTCCAGGGGCGAGCACACGTAGGCGGCCAGCACGTCGCACCCGCCCACGCGCCGCAGCTCTCTCAGGAAGGTGATGGCTGCGTCGGACGTGGCGGAGCGCGGGTCCACGCCCACCATCACCAGCAGCCGGCGCCGGCCCCGGGCCCAGTCCAGCAGCGCCGAGTCCCGGCGCACCGCCAGCACCGGGGCGCAGCCGTGGCGGGCCAGGCGCTCCGCCAGGGACGTCTTGCGCCAGGGGGACGTGCGCCAGCCCCCGGCGGCCACCACCACCATCCGGGCGCTCTTGCACTCCGCGTCCCCCAGCAGCGTCTCCACGGAGGCGCCCCGCTGCATGCGCGGCTCCACCGAGCCCCCGGGGCCCAAGAGCGGCCTCAGCCGCGCGGCCTCCGCGGCCAGGCCCCCCTCCGCCGTGGACAGGGCGTCCGGGGCCTCCGCGTCCGGGACCTCGTCATCCACTCCCAGGAGCAGCAGCGGCTCCCCCAGCCGGCCGGCGAGGGTGGCCGCGACGGTGGCCGCGTGCGCGGCTTCGGCGGACAGGTTGGTTGCGCAGATGATGGCCATGGCAGGGCCCCCTGGAGGAGGCGATGCCCGCTGGAGCCTCCCCTCGCCATGAAGGTGTTCACGCCGGAGGGACGGTGGCACACGGCCGGGCATGCCGGCCTGCCTGCCCGGCAGGGTGGGGCGTCCCGGCGGGCCAGCGCTCAGCGCAAGAGCTGCTGGTGCCCGTCGTGGTTGGTGTGGTCCTGGTTCTCCCCCGCGCCGCCGCGCTGGTTCTCGCGGCCGAAGGTGGACAGGAACACGCCCTGCGCGCTGCTGGCGTACTGGTACGGCCGGCCCCAGGGGTCGCGGGGCACGGCGGGGAGGTACTTGGGCACCAGCATCTCATCCAGGCTCCCCTCCTCCGGCAGCTGTCCGCCGTGGTCCGCCTGGTAGCGCTCCAGCGCGCCCAGGATGAGGGTGAAGTCCGCGTGGATGTGCTGGGCCTGCTCGGGGTCGCGGCGGCGGAAGGCGGTGAGCACCAGGGCCACGACCAGCGCCACCGCGAATACCACCGCCACCCAGGGCAGCGGCGAGCGGCGGGACTTGTCGTGGGAGGAGGACGGGGAGGAGGTGGCGGCCATGGCCCATCCACCCTACCGCCTGGCGCGTCAGAGGGCGCGGTAAAGCGGCACCGGCTGCTGCTTGCCCTTCAGGCGCACCGGGGGCAGGTCCTCGAAGGCGGTCTCGTTCGCGTCCACCAGCTCACGCGTGCGCTCGCCCACCAGGATTTCCCCCGGACCGGCCAGCGCGCACAGCCGCGCGGCCACGTTCACCGCGTCGCCAATGCAGGTGTACTCGGCCCGCATCGCGCCGCCGATGTTGCCGGACACCACCACGCCCGAGTTGAGCCCCACGCCCAATTCCAGCACCAGGGGCCGGCCCTCGCGGCCGTGGGCCACCCACTCGGCCTCCGCCACGGCGCGCAGCTCCGCCACGGCCTCCATCATCATCTTCGCGCACTGCAAGCCCCGGAGCGCGTCGTCCGGGCGGCCCACCGGCGCGCCGAAGACGGCCATCAGCCCGTCGCCCAGGAACTTGTCCAGCGTGCCGCCGCAGGTGAGCACCGCGTCCGACAGCCGGCCCAGCACCTGGTTGAGCACCGCCACCACCTGTTCGGGCGGCAGGCTCTCCGCCAGGCCGGTGAAGTTGCGGATGTCCGCGAACAGCACCGTCACCTCGCGCTTCTCACCGGCGAGCACCGCCGCGTCCGCGCTCTTGAGGATTTCTTCCACCACCGCGTCGGACGTGTAGCGCGCGAACAGCTTGCGCATGCGCTCCGTCTCGTCCGTGCGGCGCACCACGCTCTCGATGCGCGCCGCCAGTTCATCCATGGACGCGGACTTGTTCACGTAGTCGTCCGCGCCCGCGCGCAGGCCGCGCACGCGCTCCGCCTCGCGGTCATTGGCGGTGAGCATGATGACGGGGATGGCGCTGCGCGGGCCCTCCTTCAGCCGCCGGCACAGCTCCACGCCGTCCAGCCCCGGCATCTCCAGGTCGCTCAGCACGATGGCCGGCTGCAGCCGCCCCATGCCCTCCAGCGCCTCGTACGGGTCCTGGAAGCAGAGGACTTCGTAGCCCAGCGCCACCAGCCCCTCCTGCACGAACGCGCACGCCAGGGGGCTGTCGTCCACCACCACCACGCGGCGGCGCCCCTCCGTCGCGGGACGCGGCAGGTCCTGCCGGCCGACGATGCGGTTCTGCACGCCCAGCGCTTCGTAGATCTGCTTGTACGTGCAGTGGCCCAGCTCGACGAGGATTTCCCCCAGCCGCCGCCCGTCGCGCCGCTGCCGCGCCAGCGCTTCGTCCAGCTGCGCGAGCGACACGTACTTGAGCCCCACCAGCAGCTCGCCCAGCGGCGGCTGCGCGGGACCCTTGTCATGGTTCAGGCCCAGGGCTTCTCCCAGTGCGTCTTGGATCTGCTCGCGCGACACGTAGCCCAGGGAGATGAGCGCCTCCCCCACGCGCTGGCCGGTGAGCGCCTGCAGCGCGAGTGCCTCCTGCACCTGCCCCGGCGTGACGACACCCAGCTTGAGCAACAGGTCACCGAAGAGAGGGTTCGATGCACTCACGCGGCCACCTCCATCGCTCGAACGTAGCCCAACGCCGTGGTCGCCGCCCAGCCCACGGGTCGCAGGGACGCTGTCGTCAGGGCATGACCACGCGTCCGAAGGCGAGCAGGATTTCCAGGACGATCAACGCGACGATCATCACCTCCAGGACGTGGGAGCGGTCGATGTCCACCTCGCCCTTGAGCAGGCCATAGGTCTGCGCGAGCAGCTGCTGCTTGCGCGTGACGGAGGCCTGCCACGCGGGGATGCGCAGGCGGCGCACGGCGCCCTCGTAGACCTTGGCCAGGTAGAAGTCGCCGATGATCTTGAGGCTGTTCTCCACCCGCTCCACGAACTCGTTGAGGTCCACGAGCGTGCCCAGCGTCTCGCGCGCGAGGGTGCGGTACGGGCTGCGGAACAGCGTGAGCCAGCCGGGCTTGCGCTTCTGCACCTCGTCGTGGATGCGCGCGATGTGCTTGTCCAACCGCTCGTCGTAGTAGCGGAACTCCAGCAGCTGCGCGTTGGCGATCTCCAGGAGGTCCGGGATGTCGCGCGAGCCGGACGGCTCGTAGACGAAGGCGCTGTTCCAGTCCACGACGACCAGGTCATGGGCGGTGTAGCTGAAGCGCACCTGGGTGACAGCCTCGCGCTCACGGGGCGCGAGCGGCGCGGTGGTGCTCTCACCCAACAAAAGCCGGGCGATGTCCGCGCTCTGGAACAGCTCCTCCGCGGAGGGGTTGCCCTGGATGCGCTCGGCGAAGATGACGGTGTAGCTCTCGCTCTGGTCCCAGAGGTGCGGCCCCTGCACGGCGGCGGAGATGGTGCGGCGCACGCCCTCCACCAGCTCGAGCGCCAGGTCCTCCAGGGCCTGGCTGTCATAGAGTTCGTCGGCGACGTGGGTGAGGGTCTCCCAGGTGGTGCCGGGGGCGACGGGGACGCGCAGGATGATGGACGCGGCGCCATGGTCGAACAGGCGCGCGGTGGCGTCCACGGTGACGGGGCCGCCGCGAAGGGCCAGGGGCCTGCGGCCCAGCTCATAGGCCACGGGAGGGTTGGGCAGCTGGATGTACTGGCTGTTCTCGCGCGACAGCTTCAAGCGGCGCGAATCCTCCGTCAGCGCCTTGCGAGCGCGCTCCAGGTCGATCTCCTCCGCGATGTCGAACGTGCGGTAGCAGAGGATGTGGGCCTGTTCGAAGAGCAGCGTCATTCCGGCGGGCGCGGACATGGTGGGCTGAAGCCTACTCGACGTCCTCCCACAGGACCTTCAGTTCCAGGGGAAGCGCCTCGAAGGGTTCCGCGTGGACGGTCTCCGCGTCCCCGTAAGCCCCCAGCAACAGATAGTGGCCGCCTTCCAGCCGGTAGACCTCCAGCATGTGTTCGCGTGGGTCCACCAACCAGACGTGTTTGACGCCCTCTCGTGCATAGATGGGCAGCTTCCGGACCCGGTCCAACCGGGACGTGGACGGGGACAGCACCTCGCACAGCCAATCCGGCGCCATCTGGATGCCCACGACCTTGGACAGCTTGGAGAGCCGCTCCCGGCGCCACCCCGCGAGGTCCGGCACCAGGACGTCCTTCCCCAGGTGCAGTTCCGGCTCCGAAAGGATGAGCCAGCCTCCAGGCCCTCCGCGTCCCCGCTCGAAGGGGCCATAGAGTTCTCCACCCAGATGCCATGCCGCGGAGGCATGCGGGTTCGCCGGCCGGGGGCTCGCGTACAGCTCCCCGTTGACGATCTCCCCCACCTGATTCGAGGGGAGCGCTTCCAGGTCGGCGTAGGTGGCGGGCTTTCGGGTCATCTCTGGAGCGGGGAACCTGGCAGGTAGGGCCATGCCCGGACACTCTCATGCCCGTCTGACACGTCTACCCCGGCGGCCGGGAGCCCTGGAAGGCCCCCGGCCTGAAACATCGCCGGATGTTTCACTCAGTCGCCGCCGCCCTCGGGCAGCTTGATGCCAATGCCACCCGGGCCTTCGCCGTTGTCCGGCAGGTTGCCAATGTGACCCGGCGTGGGCATGGGGCGGTCTCCCGCCTGACGCTTGTTCTGCTGTTCGTCTTCCGGAAGCTGCGGTTCCTTCCGGGGGCTTTCGTGCTCACCCATGGTGGCTCCTTCGCACGTTGAGAGGGTTTGACCTCTCCCAAGCTAGGGAGCCCGCGCCCCGGCTGGCACCCGTCCCTGCCGGCACGCGGAGCATGCGGGGACTCGAGCGGCGTCCAGGGCCCTTTCAGACGCTCCGGGGCTTCGCGGGCGGCGCCAGCGCCGTGCGCACGTCCCACAGCTCCGGGAAGAAGCGCAGGTCCAGCGCCTTGCGCAGGAAGCCCACGCCCGACGAGCCGCCCGTGCCCTGCTTGAAGCCGATGATGCGCATCACCGTCATCATGTGCCGGTAGCGCCAGAGCTGGAACCGCTCCTCCGTGTCCACCAGCTTCTCGCACATCTCATACGCATCCCAGTGCTTCTCGGTGTCCTCGTAGATGCGGCGGAACACCTCCATCACCTGGGGGCTCTTCTCATACGGCTGACGCCAGTCCCGCTCCACGTGGCTCTTGGGGACGTCATGCCCCATGCGAGACAGGTGACGCAGGAACTCGTCGTAGATGCCCGGCGACTCCAGCAGCCGCTCCAGCTCCGCGTGCACGCCCTGCACGTGCTTGAAGGGCCCCAGCGCCGCGTCGTCCTTGTTGCCCAGCAGGAACTCCAGCGCCCGGTACTGGAAGCTCTGGAAGCCCGACGCGTGGCCCAGCGTGTCCCGGAACTCCAGGTACTCGTTGGGCGTGAGCGTCTCCAGCACGCTCCACTGCTCGAAGAGCATCCGCTGGATGTGCGCGACGCGCGCGAAGATCTTGAAGGACGGCTCCAGCCGGTCCGCCTGGATGTAACGGATGCAGGCGGACAGCTCGTGGATGAGCAGCTTCATCCACAGCTCGCTCGTCTGATGCTGGACGATGAACAACAACTCGTCGTGATGGGGAGGCTGGGAACGGGGCACCTGCGCGGACAGAAGGCGGTCCAGCTGCAGGTAATCACCATAGGTCGTCCGGCCCGCGAGGTCCGTGACGATTCCAGGCTCCAGGTCGCGTTTGTTCATGGCCCGGGCACTCATGCACACCAACCCCCTCGCGGCGCAAGCACATCCTCCGCGCGGTCAATCCTGCCACGTGCTTCCTGCCGGAAGGACGCGGTCCACCTCTGCCCGGGCCGGGGCTACGACACACGACTGCGAAGCGCTTAAGCGTTCTTCTGAGCGGCTTCCGCCAGCGCCTTGGAGGCGGCGCGGCCACGCGGCAGCTTGATGTCCTCCACGCTGTTGGGGTTGGCGTAGTCGGACCACTCGGAGGGACGGCGGTGGGTCTTCTCCAGCATGCGCAGCTTCTGGTAGTGCGCGGCGCAGTAGCCCTTGGTGCGGCTGGGCTTGCCGCAGCCCTTGATGGCGCACTCGCGGGCGCCGCCCTCCGCCGCCGCCGGCTTGCGGCCCCGGCGCTTGCCACCCGCCGCCGCCACCGGCGCGCTCACCGACGCGCGACCCGCCGGACGACCCACGGGACGACGACCGGGCTTGCCCGCCGCGGGCGCGTTCGCGCCGAAGAGGGGGCCCACCACCTGAGCCAGCGGCGCCAGGCGCTCGGCCACGTTGCGCAGCGCATCCAGGTCCGCCGTGCCCGACTCCAGACGAGACACCACGTCGCGCAGGGGCTTGAGCTGCACTTCAATCTCGTTGCGAATCATCTCGCGGAACGCCTTGTCAACTGACATTTCGACCAATCCTCGGTTTAAGGGGGGAGCATTGCCTTGGCGTGAACCGGCACGCCGGACTACCAATACCTTCCAGAAAGGCAATTGTCGAAGGAAGCGATAAAAAGTTGTGACGCCACTGCGTATCAGCAGGCGAGAAAGGCCCGGGAAATGGGTGCGCGAGACGCTTTCAGGCGCTTCTCACGCATCCCAATGCAGGGGTTCCAACAACGCTCCGCGACTGGAGGCGGGGGGGTGTTGCGAGCGTTCCAGCAGTTCCTCGTACGTCAGTGCGAGGTCGTGTCCCAGTTCTTCCAATTCCTCTGAGTCCAGGGACGCGGACAGCCGGGGGAGCACTCCGTGCTCGGTGGCCTGCACGTGCGCCACGACCTGATCCTCCAGCGTGAACAGGCGCGCCTGCCACTCGACGCCGCGAGGTGTCAGTTCCTGCAATTCCTCCATCAACTCACGCAAGGTGAGGTGATCCTCGGCCTCCTCGCGGGCGCGGGTGCGGCCCTCCACGCATGTCAGCAGTGGCTGGACGCAGCGCTCCTCCAGGCGGGAGTGCAGGCGCAGGAGGCGGGCCAGGGTCTCCTGACCGTGAGTCACCTCTTCCGGGTCCGCCTCTGAAGCCAGCCGCTCCAGCAGCGCCTCCAGCTCACGGTGTTGATGCAGGAGGATGTCGAAAGGGCCGGCCATGCCCCCAAGCATCGGCATGGCACCGGGGGCAGACAACCACACCCATCCAGCGGCCGTGGAAGGCAGCCTGCTGGCGTGCATGCCCTTTTCCGGTGATGGCGGCGGTGGAGCCCCTGCCCGGCAGCCTGCCGCCAGGGTGCCGGCGAGCGAAGCCGGCTGCATCTTGGAATCCACCGTGGAAGACCCACTCACCAGCGTCCGGCAAGCCGTGTTCCGTTTCGCGGAGGGCGGCGCGGCCCTGTCCGCGCGCTACCACCGCGCCCGTCTGATGGGTGCTGAACACCTGCCCAGACAGGGGCCGCTGCTGCTCGTGGGCAACCACGGTGTCTGGGGATACGAGACCCCGGCCTTCTTCCACCTGTTGCACCAGGCCACGGGGCGCTACCCGCTGGGCCTGGCGGAGCGGGGATTCTTCAAGATTCCCCTCGTGCGCACGGTGTTGCCCTGGCTGGGCGGCGTGGAGGGGACGCGGGAGAACGCGCTCAAGTCACTGGGGGAGGGGCAGCTCGTCGTCTGTTATCCGGGCGGCGCGCGGGAGACCTTCAAACGCAGCCAGGGCCGCTACCGCCTGCGCTGGGAGGGCGCGCTGGGCTTCGTGCGGCTGGCCATGCAGGCCGGGGTGCCGGTGGTGCCCTTCGCGGGTTTTGGGGTGGATGACACGTTCTTCTGGCCCCCGGACGAGGACCGCTGGTGTGTGCGCCTGGCCGCGGAGGATAAATACCGCATGCCCCTGGTGATGGGATTGGGTCCACTGCCGCTGCCCGTCCAGCTCACCTTCGCCGTGGGTGAACCCCATGAACCGCCGCCGTCGGGCGCGCCGGAGTCTCGCGTGCGGGCCTTCCGCGACCGCGTGGCCGCCAGCGTCCGGCGCCTGCTCCTGAGGGCCTGCCATGCTTGACGCCGCTGCCACCTCCACCGTCGAGCCCAAGACCCGCGCGCCGCCGCTGGTGCCGGACGTGGAAGACATCCAGCGCGGCTATGAGCGGCTGGACTGCGAGGAGCGCGCCGTCCGGGGCACGCCCGTGCGCCTGTTCACCTTTCCCGGAGGCAACAGGGATGTATCACGCACGGTGGTCTGTCTTCCGGGGCTGGGCGCCAGTGGCCGCTCCTTCGCGCCCATGGAGCCCCTGGCCCGGGCGTGGAACCTGCTGTTGTGGACGCCGCCCCTGAAGACGCCCGCGACACACACGCCGTTGCAGTGGAACCTGTCGGTGCTCAACCACCCGGAGGCGGGGCTGCCGGAGCGCTTCGCGTTGATGGGGTCCTCCTATGGAAGCCTCCTGTCCATCGCGTATGCGTTGGAGCACCCCCGGCGGGTGAAGGCGCTGGTGCTGGTGTCGCCGGTGGCCAGCGTGCGCAAGGTGCGGCGGCTGGCGTTGACGCTGTCCACGCTGGTGCGGGCGCCCCGGCCGCTGGCGTATGTGTTCGCGCCCACGGTGGCGCGCGTCCTGGGCGGCCGGTGGCTGCCCGCGGAGGGGCGGGCCGAAATCGTTCGCGAGGCGCGGCGCCTGTCGTCGCTGGAGCTGATGCGGCGGCTGCGCGACATCCTGGCCGCGGACTTCCTGCACCGGCTGCGCGAGCTGCGCGTGCCCACGCTCATCATCGAGGGAGGCCGCGACCTGCTGGTGCCGCCGGCCGCCGCGCGCGACGTGGCGGCGCATGTGCCGGGCGCCCGGCTGGAGTTCCTGGAGACAGCCAGTCACCTGCCGTACATGAGCCACCCGGAAGCGTTCAATGCGTGCGTGTCCGACTTCCTCTCCCAGCACCCTGACTGAACAGGCGTTATCTCTATCGTCGGGGGAACATCCGTATGACGACCGCCGCCGCTCAGCTGTCCCGCTCCGCGCTGTTGTTCCTGTCGCGTCAGTCCAACCTCAAGGACGTGGCCACGCGGCTCAAACCCTTTCGCCAGCTGGCGTCCCGCTTCATCGCGGGGGAGACGCTGGAGGAGGCCGTGGACGCGGTGAAGGCGCTCACGGCGAAGGGGCTGATGGCCAGCTTCGACCACCTCAATGAAGCGGTGCGCTCTCCTCAAGAGACGCGCGACGAGGTGAGGCAATACCTGCGGCTGCTGGCGCGAATCGACCAGGTGGGCGTCAGGGCCAACGTGTCGCTGAAGCTCACGCAGTGCGGTGTGTTGTTCGACCGGAACCTGGCGCTGCAGAATGCGCGGGCGGTGGTGGCGGACGCGACGGCGCGGGACTCCTTCGTGCGCGTGGACATGGAGGAGAGCGCCGTCACGCAAGTGACCCTGGACATCGTGCGGGATCTGCACTCGGAGTTCGGCGAGCGGCACGTGGGCGCGGTGCTCCAGAGCTACCTGCGGCGCACGGAGGAGGACGCGAAGGCCCTGTGCGCGGAGCGCGTCCGGATCCGCCTGTGCAAGGGGGCCTACCTGGAGGGTCCGGACGTGGCCTTCCCGGACAAGAAGGACGTGGACGCCAACTTCGTGCGCTGCATGCGCATCCTGCTGGACAGCGGCGTGTATCACGGCATCGCCACGCATGATGAGCGGATGATTGACGCCACGCTGGAGTACGCCGCGCGCCAGCGTCTGCCCAAGGGCGCCTTCGAATTCCAGATGCTGTATGGCATCCGGCGCGACCTGCAGGAGCGTCTGGTGAAGGAAGGCCATCCGGTGCGTGTCTATGTCCCGTATGGGAAGCACTGGTATCCCTATTTCATGCGCCGCCTGGCCGAGCGTCCCGCCAACCTGTGGTTCGTGATGCGAAACCTGGTGAAGGGATAGACCATGAGAGACCCCTACGCGGCGGCCTATGTCGCGGGAGCCGTGGGCACCGGTGCCCTGGGATTGCTGGTCACCGTGCGCAATGCCTCGCTGGGCCACCCGCCGCCGTACGCCGCGCGCCACATCGCGCGGCAGGTGCTGAGCCGGCTGTTCGGCCGGTGGATGTCCCGGCGCGAGGCGTCGCGGTGGGCCTTCGCGCTGCGCGCGGGCTATGGCCCGCTGCTGGGAATGGGCTGGGGCCTGGTGCGGCGGCGCACGTCGAAGTGGACCCTGCTGCACAGCGGCGTGCTGCTGGGCCTGGGCGTGCTGGCGTTCGAGCGCGCGGCCTTCCCCCTCTTCAAGGCGACGGCGGTGTCGAACAGCTGGTCGCGCGCGGAGCACGCCTGGCTGTTCGCCCAGACGGCCCTGTTCGGCATCGTCACGGAGGCGACGATGCGCTGGCTGGTGAAGGAGGAGACGGATTCCGGAAGTGGGACGGGGGTTCCCAGTTCCGGTCAGGCTCCGGGGTGAGGTGAGCCGTCCGGCAGGGGAAGGCCGCGCGTGGCATCCTCGTTGCTTCACGCGCGGGCTCATCCCCCATCCCTGACAGGTCCATGCTCTTGCTCGAACTCCGGCGCGCACTGCGCTCGATGGCCCGGGAGAAGCGCTTCACCGCGGTCGTCGTGGCGACGCTCGCGCTCACCATTGGCGCGACCACGGCGGTCTTCAGCGTCGTGTATCCGGTGCTCTGGCAGCCCCTGCCCTTCCCCGAGGCGGAGCAGCTGGTCCGCCTCTTCCAGGCGACGACGCCGGGGGCGGGGGCGGGTCCCCACAAGGACCGCACCCGGGTGAGCCTTCCGGTGTGGAACGCGTGGAGGGAGGGGTCCCGGAGCTTCTCCGGCATCGAGGGCGTCCGCGTGGAGAAGCAGCTCCTGGGCGGAGCGGGGCTGGAGGGGCGGCTGACGGTGGGCCGGGGGTCCGCCGGGCTGATGCCGATGCTGGGGGTCCGGCCCGCGCTGGGGCGGCTCTGGGGTGCGCAAGAGGAGGTCCCCGGCCGCGACCGCACGGTGGTGCTGACACATGCGCTGTGGCAGCGCCTGTACGGGGCGGACCCCGCCGCGCTGGGCCAGCACCTGCTGCTGAACGACGAGTCCCACGTCATCGTGGGCGTGCTGCCGGAGTCCTTCCACTTCGAGCCAGAGGTGGAGGTGTGGAAGCCCCTGGCGCTGGATGCGTCCCGGGACGCGGGGAACCTGCTGCGCGTCGTGGGGCGGCTGCGTCCAGGCGTGTCCGTGGAGCAGGCCCGCGCGGAGCTGCTCCCGCTCACCCTGGAGGCCGGAGACGTCCCGGGCGAACCCCGGGTGGGCGTGCTCGTGGAGCCCCTCCATGCGTACCTCGTCGAGCAGTCCCTCTCCCAGCTCAAGGTCGTCACGGGCGTCGCGGTGCTGCTGTTGCTGCTGGGGTGCGCGAACCTCACGAACCTGCTGCTCGCGCGGGGCAGCGCGCGGATGCATGAGCTGACGGTGCGCATCGCGCTGGGAGCGACCCGCTGGCAGCTGATCCGCCAGGTGTTCGTGGAGAGCGGGGTCCGGGCCCTGTTCGGCGGCGTGGGCGGACTGCTGCTCGCGCTCTGGGGACAGGGGCTGCTCCAGACCTTCGTCCCGTCCCAGTTCGCGTCAGGGCCGGGGCTGGAGCCCTTCATGCTCGGCCTCACGGCGGCCGTGTCCCTGCTGACGGCGATGCTCGTGGGGCTTTTGCCCGCGCTTCACGCCTCGCGCGGGGAGGCGCGGGCCGCGCTCGCGCCGGTGACGCGCGGGGGGCGAGGCGCGACGTCACTGGGGTGGACCCGGTCGGCGCTGGTCGTCGTGCAGCTCGCCCTGGCGCTGGTGCCGCTGGTGGGCTCCGGCCTCATGCTCCGCACGCTGTGGAAGCTCCAGGCCGTGCCCCTGGGCTTCGAGTCCCAACGGGTCACGGTGGCGGAGGTGTTCTTCCCGGTGGAGAGGTTCCCGGACGAGGCGCGGGCCGCGGCCGTGGCCCGGGCGCTCACCGGACGGCTGGAGGCGCTTTCCGGCGTGGACGCGGCGGGCTTCACGGGGACCCTTCCCCTCACCGGAGAGGTCTGGCGCGAGAACGTGGGCTTCCAGGTCGCGGGGACGCCGCCGGCCTCCGGGACGCCGCCCCGGGCCGGGTACGTGCCCGCCAGCGCGGGCGCCTTCCGGGCGATGGGCATTCCCCTGAAGCAGGGCCGCCTCATGGAGGACGGCGACACGGCGGACCGTCCCCCCGTGGTGGTGGTCAGCGAGGCCTTCGCGCGCCGGTACCTGCCGGGCCGGAACCCCGTGGGCGCCCGGCTCCAGCTGGACCGCGACGCCGCTCCCCGGGAGGTCATTGGCGTCGTCGGGGACGTGCCCATGGAGCGCATCTCCGTGGCGCCCACGGGGGACCTCTATGTCCCGGTGGGGCAGGACCTGCGCAAGAGCCTGAGCCTGGTGGTGAAGTCCTCGCTGCCGGCGCCCCGGTTGCTGGCGCTGCTGCGCGAAGAGGTGCGCGCGGCGGATCCGAACCTGCGGCTGCTCAACGTCCGCCCGCTGGACCGCGTGGTGGAGGCCAGCTCCGAGCGGGTGCGGGTGATTGGCGGGCTGCTGACGGCGTTCGCGCTGCTGGGCGCGGTCCTGGCCTCGGTGGGGCTGTATGGGTTGCTGGCCTTCTGGGTGACGCAGCGGACGCGCGAGCTGGGCATCCGGAGCGCCCTGGGCGCGACGCCGCGGGCGCTGCTGCGACTGGTCATGCTCCAGGGGCTGCGGCTCACGGGGCTGGGGCTCGCCGTGGGCCTGGCCTGCGCCGGGCTGCTGGCCCGGGCGCTCTCCGCGATGCTCTTCGGCATCACGCCCCTGGACCCGGTCATCTTCGTGGGAGCCCCCGCGCTGCTCCTCCTCACGGCGCTGGCGGCCAGCTGGCTGCCCGCGCTCGCCGCCACGCGCGTCTCCCCCGCCGAGGCCCTGCGCCAGGACGCATGAGCCCCCGCGTCAGGACCTGCCGCCCTTGTGGGGGAGGAAGGTCTCCACGACCTCCTTCACGGACTGCTTGAGGAAGCCGCCCGCGTCCGGGTCGCCCTTCACGACGGCGGAGGCGAACATCTTCGCCTGCTCCAGGGTGATGTGTGGCGGCAGGGGCGGCACGTTGGGGTCCACGTAGGCCTCGTAGACAACGGGCCGGTCCGCGCTCAGCGCTTCCTCCCAGGCGGCGGCGATGCGGTCCGGCCGGTCCACGCGGATGCCCTTGAGGCCCAGGGACCGGGCGTACTCCGCATAGGGGAAGTCCGGCAGGTCCTGCGACGCGGAGAGCTTCGGGTCGCCGGCCATGGCCCGCTGCTCCCAGGTCACCTGGTTCAGGTCGCGGTTGTTGAGCACCATGACGATGAGGCGCGGGTCCTGCCATTCCTTCCAGTACTTCGCGATGGTGATGAGCTCCGCGTTGCCGTTCATCTGCATCGCGCCGTCGCCCACCAGCGCGATGACGGGGCGGTGGGGGAAGGCGAACTTCGCGCCCAGCGCGTACGGCACGCCGCAGCCCATGGTGGCCAGGTTGCCGGACAGGGACGCCATCATCCCCTTGCGCAGCTTCACGTCCCGCGCGTACCAGTCCGTCCCGCTGCCCGAGTCCGCCGTGAGGATGGCGCCGTCGGGCAGCCGGGACGACAGCTCCCAGAACACGCGCTGCGGGTTGATGGGGTTCGCGTCGTTCATGGCGCGCGCCTCCAGCACCTTCCACCAGCGCGCCACGCCCTTCTCCACCCCCTCGCGCCAGCTCCGGTCCTCCTTGCGCTTCAGCTGGGGGATGAGCGCTCGCAGCGTCTCCCTCGCGTCGCCCACGAGCCCCACCTCCATGGGGTAGCGGATGGAGACCATCCGCCCGTCCAGGTCGACTTGAACGCCGCGCGCCTGCCCCACCGGCGGCAGGAATTCAGAATAGGGGAAGCTGGTGCCCACCATCAGGAGCGTGTCGCACTCCTGCATCAGGTCCCAGCTGGGCTTCGTGCCCAACAGGCCGATGGCGCCCGTCACGAAGGGCAGCGCGTCCGGCAGCACCGCCTTGCCCAGCAGCGCCTTGGCGACGCCCGCGCCCAGCCGGTCCGCGACCTCCAGCACCTCATCCGCCGCGTTCATGGCCCCCGCGCCCACCAGCATCGCCACCTTCTTGCCGGCGTTGAGGACCTCCGCGGCGCGGCGCAGGTCCGCGTCCTGGGGAAGCACTCGCGGAGGCGCGTAGCCCACGCTGGAGTGCACGGTGCCGTGCTTGCGCGGCGGCGGTTCGTACGGCTGCTCCTGCAGGTCATTGGGGAGGATGAGACACGTCACGGTGCGCTCGGACAGGGCGATGCGCACGGCGCGGTCCAGCGCGTGGCGGATGGCGGAGGGCGCGGTCACCATGGTGACGTACTCGCTGGCCACGTCCTTGAAGAGCGTGGTGAGGTCCACCTCCTGCTGGTAGTTGCCGCCCAGGGCCGTGCGCGACTGCTGGCCCACGATGGCCACCACGGGCTGGTGGTCCAGCTTCGCGTCATAGAGGCCGTTGAGCAGGTGGACGGCCCCCGGGCCGGAGGTGGCCATGCACACGCCCACCTCGCCGGTGAACTTCGCGTGCGCGCAGGCGGCGAAGGCGGCCATCTCCTCGTGGCGCACCTGTACGAACTTCATCTCGGAGCTGCGCCCCAGCGCGCCCATCACGCCGTTGATGCCGTCCCCCGGGTAGCCGTAGATGCGGCGCACGCCCCACTGGATGAGGCGGTAGATGAGGTAGTCGCTGACGGTGGCGCTCATGCGCGAGGCTCCCGGGTTCGGGTTGGAGGTCCCTCGCGGATCAAGCTAGTGACCGCGATGCGCCGCGGAGCCCCAGGGCATCCGGGTGCCTGTTCTCCCCTCCCGTGAGCGGGCCTGCCTGCGGGCGGCTACTGGCGGCCTCGCCCGGGCCGGGCGCGGCGGGCCTTGTCGTGGGCCAGCTCCGGGCGCTTCTCCGCCAGCCAGGCGATGGCGTGCGCGGAGCTGGGGATGGTGAGCATCAGGAACGCGGCGACGAGCAGGCCGCGCAGGAACAGCCAGCCATCCTCCGTCGCCAGCGTGGCGCCGATGATGACCAGCGCTCCGCCGAAGGGCACCGCGCCCGCCGCGTGCACGCGGGTGAGCACCGAGGGCAGGCGGTACAGGCCGATGATGGCGGCGGTGATGAAGAGCAGGCCCAGCGTCACCAGGCCATTGGACACCCACTGCAACAGGGTGGACATCACCGGCCGTCCTCCTCGTCGTGGAAGGCGCGGCCGTGGTGCAGGTAGCGCGCGCCGGCCACGGTCTGCACGTAGGAGAGCAGGGCCAGCACCAGGGCCGCGTCCAGGTAGCCGGCCTCCCGGCGTATGGCGCCATAGAGGGCCAGCACCGCGCAGATGACCAGGCCCAGCGTGTCCACGGACATGAGCACGTCCGGCGCGGAGCGCTGGCGCGAGGCCAGCAGCACCATCGCGCCCAAGAGGCCCACCATCCACACGATGGCCAGGGTGAAGAAGGTCTCGTGCATCGCCGGGCCGCCTCCTTACGGGAACACCGCGCGCTGGTAGCGCTGATAGAAGTTGTCCTGCTGCTGGATGAGCTGGGCCGGGTCGGACGCGTCCAGCGCGTGCATGCGCATCACGCGCTTCTCCCAGTCCAGCTCCAGCAGCACCGTGCCCGGGGCCAGGGAGATGACCCACGAGGACACCTGCACGCCGCGCGCGGTGCGCTCGCCCATGGGGACCTCCACCACGCCCGCGCGGTCCGCCCGCTCCAGGGGGCCGAAGACGATCCTGAGGACGTGGAAGCAGCTGCGCGTCACCAGCACGGCCAGGGCCCAGCCGAAGCGCGGCAGGTGCAGCGTGCGCCGCCAGTGCTCGCGCGCGGGCAGGACAGGGGGCAGGCCCGCCATGGGGAACAGGCGCATCACGCCCAGGGCCAGCACGAAGCCCAGCACCAGGTCCACCGGGTGGAGGCTGCCCACCATCAGCGCGTACAGCAGCGCCAGGGCCAGCGCGTGCACGAAGGTGCGAGCGCTCATGGCAGCGTCCCCAGGCCCTGGATGGCGTCCCGCCCCGCGCGCAACAGCGGCTCCGGCCAGAACCCCGCGACGATGAGCGCCAGGGACAGCGCGTACACCACCGCGCCCGTGCCCCGGTGCAGGGCCGCGCCCTCCCGGAGCCAGCGCTCGCGCTGGTAGGCGCGGAAGAGGGCCAGCAGCGACAGGGTGCTCGCCAGCACCACCAGCCCCGCGAGCGGCGTGTGCCCCTGCTCCAGCGCCGCGCGCAAGAGCCAGGCCTTGGACCAGAAGCCCGCCGTGGGCGGCACGCCCGCCGTGCTGAAGGCCGCCACGGAATAGGCCCGGCGCGCCCGCTCGCCGCCCCGGTCCTGGGCCAGGAACAGCGCCGTCTTGTCCACGGAGCCCGCCAGCGCCAGCGCCACCGCCGCGCACAGCCCCTCACGGCCCTCCAGGCTCAGCGCGGTGATGATGAGCCCCGCTTGCGAAATCGACGCGTAGGCCAGCACCTCGCGCGTGTCCCGCCGGGAGAGCGCGAGGATGGAGCCATAGAGGATGCTCGCCGCGCCCAGGACTTCCAGCAGCGGCCGGGCCTGCGCCAGCACCTGCGGCATGACGTCCACGCCGAAGCGCAAGAGCCCATAGCTGCCGATGTTCGCCAGCGCCCCCGCGAGCAGCGCCGCCACGGTGGGGCCCGCGTCCCGGTACACCGCCGGCGCCCAGAAGTGGAACGGGAAGAAGCCCAGCTTCACGCCGAACGCGCAGAGCAGCAGCGTGCCCGGCACCAGCAGCGCGAACGGCGGCCCCGCCTGGCCCCACGCGATGATGGACAGCATGTCCAGCGTGCCGGTGGTCAGGTACAGCATCACCACCGCCGTGAGGAACAGCGAGGACCCCATCAGGTTCACCACCACGAAGGTGAACGCGGCGCGCAGGTTGCGGGGCTTCTCGCCGTACGACGCCAGCCCGAACGCGGCCGTCATGGCCAGCTCGAAGAAGACGTAGAAGTTGAACGCGTCCGACGTGAAGAACACCCCCGTGAGCCCCGCGCCCATGAAGACCACCAGCGCGGGGAAGCTGCGCGACGTGATGCCGCCCGCCACGTGCTCGTACACGAGCGTGCCCAGCACCACGGACGTGGACACCAGCGCGAACACGATGGACAGCTGATCCGCTCGCAGGCGGATGCCCACGCCCACGGGCCAGTCCCCCGTGACGAACTGGGGCGCCTGCGCGCTCCAGGCCTGGGGGAGCAGCAGCACCGTGCACACCAGCGTGCCCGCGAGCCCCGCGATGGCCAGCCACGCTACCCACGCGCGGCGTCCGTCCAGGAACGCCAGCACCGCGCCCAGCACCCACGGCAGGAGCAGCGGTCCCCAGAGCGGCATCAGTGCCCCTCCTCCTTCTCCACGGCGTGCACGCGCTTCAACTCCGCCTCCACCAGCCGGTCCGTGCGCAGCGAGCCGTGCGCCCGCTGCGTGCGGTGCACCAGCGTGAGCAGCAGCGCGGACACCGCGAAGCCGATGACGATGGCCGTGAGCGCCAGCGACTGGAGCACCGGGTCCGTCACCGGCCCGCCATCGTGCACGTTCAGCGCCTCGCCGCGCTCCGGGAAGGAGCCCGCGAGGATGAGCAGCACGCTGGAGTTGGTGATGAGCACCGTGCCGCACGCCACGCGCACCAGCTCGCGCTCCAGCACCATGCGGACACCGACCGCGAACAGCAGGCCCACCACCAGGGACGCGATGAGGATCATGGCCCGGCCTCCTCTTCCGCGTCCGAGTCCGTGCGCAGGGCGAAGCGGTCGATGACGGTGACCACCAGCCCGAAGACGATGAGCATCAGCCCTCCCTCGAAGATGAGCGCCGTGTGCAGGTGCAGGCCGCCCACGCCCAGCTCCTGCTGGTCCGGACGCGGAAAGAGGCTCATGGGCGCGTAGCCCGCGAGCACGGGCAGGAACGCGGTGCCCACCACCAGCAACAGCCCCACGCCCGCCAGCGGCGCCGCGTACCGCACCGCCACGAAGCGCCGGGTCTGGTCGCGCCCGGCCGTCACGTACTGGAGCAGCACCGCGAGCCCCGCCAGCGCCCCGGCCGGAAAGCCGCCGCCCACCGACGCGCCTCCCTTCAGCCAGAGCGCCAGCGCGATGATCAACGACGGCCACAGCAGCAGGCGCGACAGGGGTGGGACGAAGGAGATCATTGCTTCTTCCCCTTGCGGCTCAGGTTGAGGCTCAGGAGGCTGGTGACGCCCAGCAGCGCCGCCACCACCACGGTCATCTCGCCCACGGTGTCCAGGCCCCGGAAGTCCGTGAGCACGGCGGCGACGACGTTGGGGGAGTGCGCGGCCTTTGCCAGCCGCACCGTCTGCGCGCCCACGCGGTCGACATGCAGGTGGGACAGGGCGCTCCAGCTCAGGAGGAAGGCGCTCGCGCCCGCGACGGCGCCCGCCAGGCGGTCGCGTCCGCGCGGGTTCTGGGCCTCGTCCTGGGCGAGCTTGAGGCGCTCGCGCGGCAGGAGGGCCAGGAGGCCCGCGAAGAGCAGCGTGAAGATGGTCTCCACCAGCACGGAGGTGAGGGCCACGTCGGGCGCGGCGGCGAAGGCGAACACCATGGCCAGGCTGAAGCCCACGCAGGAGATGAGCAGCACCAGCCGCAGGTGGCCCTTCGCGCGCAGCGTGGCCAGCGCGGCGGCGGACGCGAAGGCCAGCGCCATCACCAGCGTCACGTCCGCCGGGCCCACCGTGCCCACCGTGAAGCGGTCGCGCAGCGGCGTCACGCCCAGCACGGTCAGGCCCAAGAGGCCCGTGGGCACCAGCACGGACGCCACGCGGTCGCGCAGGTCGCGCACCTCCTTCTCGTGCAGCCACGTGGACAGCCGGTCCAGCTGGAGCAGCAGCAGGCGGTAGCCGCGCTCGGCGCCCACGTGGGAGGCGGCGTTCAGCACGCGGGAGAGCGCGGGCGTCCAGGCGTTGCGCGTGGCGAAGAGCAGCGCGCCCAGGCCCCAGGCCCCCACGGCGAGCAGGTTCTCCGCGCGCGCGTCCAGGTGGTACGCGAGCTCCAGCGTGGAGGGCTCGCCGCGCATCGTCTCGGCTGCCGCGCGGGCGGGGGTGACGAGGAGTCCCGGGAGCACGCCGCCCAGCAGGATGCTCGCGGCGAGCACGACGACGGGGGCCACGAGCAGGGGCGGCGCGGCGGGCGCGGCGGGCGCGGAGGGGCGCGGTCCTCCGAAGAGGCCCCACCACAGGCGCAGCGTGTACGCGAGCGTCAGGCCCGCGCCCACGACCCCGGCGGCCATGAACGCGGGGCCCTCCTTGGCGAGCGCGTGGAAGAAGACCTCGTCCTTGAAGAAGCCCACGGTGAGGGGCAGCGCGGACAGCCCCGCCGCGGCGATGGCGCTGGCGCCCGCGAGCACGGGGAGCGCGTGGCGCAGGCCGCCGACCTCCGACAGCTTCTTCTTGCCGGTGACCTGGGTGACGGCGCCCGCGGTGAGGAACAGGGCGGCCTTGCACGGGGCGTGGGCGGCCACGTAGAGCGGCGCGCCCTCGGAGCCCAGCGCCACCAGCACCAGCGCGTAGCCGTACTGCGCGATGGTGGAGTACGCGAGCACGCGCTTGAACGGATCCGCCACCAGGGCCATCAGGCTGCCCATGCCCATGGACACGAAGCCGATGACGAGCAGGCCGTGGCGCACGTCCGTGGCCGGGGCGAACAGCGGGTAGAGGCGCTGGAGGAGGAAGACGCCCGCGGCGACCATGGCGGCCGAGTGCAGGTACGACGACACGGGCGTGGGCGCGGCCATGGCGCGCGGCAGCCAGAAGTGGAACGGCACCTGCGCGCTCTTGCCCAGCGCGCCCACGGCCAGGCAGACCAGTGCGCCGGTGGACGCGGGGCTCTGCGCGGCGCGCTCGAAGACGAGCGGCAGGGAGAAGGTGCCGTACTGGAGGCCCAGCGTCATGGCGCCCGCGAAGAAGACGACGGACGTGGCGCCGGTGAGCACCAGGGACAGGAGCGCGGCGGCGCGGGACTCGGGGTCCTCCCGGTCGAAGCCGATGAGCAGGTAGGAGATGATGGTGGTGAGGTCCAGCGCCACGAACAGCAGCAGCAGGTCGTCCACGGTGACCAGCAGCACCATGGCGGCCATGAACGCGAGGATGAGCCCCTGGAAGCGGACTTCATCGCCTGGGGGCCGCTGCTCCTCCGCCAGGTGGTGCGGCATGTACGCGCGCGAGTACAGGACCACGAGCGCGCCAATGGTGAGCGCCATCGAGGCATAGAGGCCGGACAGGCCGTCGCGCGTGAACTCCAGCGACAGGCCCCAGGAGGGGGCCCAGGGGAACACGAGGCGCGTGGTCTCCTGCGTCCACTCGTAGACCAGCGCCCCCAGCGCGGCGAGCGCGCCCAGTGCGCCCATCCAGGCCGCGGCACCCGGACGCCACCGGCCCGCGACATAGGCAAGCGGCGCGCACGCCAGGGCCAGGAGGATGGGCAGGAGGAGGGGCATGGGCGAAGGGCCCACGTTAGGAGTGGCCCGCCGACGCAGGCACACAACCGTCAGCCCCGCGCGCGGAGCGTCACCCCGAGGTCACTCGAAGCGCTGGGGCCGTGCGCTGGTGGACACAGCTCAGGCCAGCAGACCTTCCAGCACGGTGAACAGCCGCTCGCAGTGCGGAGCCCTGGCACGAACGAGCGCCGGGTCCACCTTCCCCAACAGGTCCGAGCAGTGATGGATCTTGTGGTACTCGCCCTTCTGCGTCGTCTTCGTCGCGCTCACCAACGCAGGTCCGAGCGCGGTCTTGGGAATGGCCTCCACGTCGGTTGCCCTGGGCAGCCGGCCCACCGCGAAGTTCCTGCCGTAATACTGCTGGAGCGTCACCAGGTCGGCCATGAGCCAGGCCTCGACGGTCTGCACCATCAAATGGCAGGAGTCCTCCGAAGCATTCCTGGGACGCGTCCACGGATCGCGTGAAGCAAGATGGGCCCAGGGCCTCATCTTCACGGGTCCTTCTGAGTCCACGAGCAGGATGTTGAACGCGGAAGGATGGTCCTTGAGCGCCTGCTTGAAGCTCTTGAACGCGGCATCACGCGGACCACACATGACGAACACCCATCGAATGTTACTGCTTCGACCGCGCTCAATCAGGGCACTGAAGAACCTGCTGAACCCAGCCCGAAGCCGCTCCTTGCCGTACCGGGTATCTCCTCCGCCCTCGATGTAGAGCCGGATCTCCTTTACCAACGGTTCCCCCCCAACTCGCCCATCCTCCACACCTCGCCCAGTCCGTACTTCTTCAACCACTCCGAGAGCTTCGCCTTCTCCAGGCGACGCAGCGTCGTCCCGGTCCCATCCCTTTCGCAGACGACCACAGCTTCCGGGACCTCCGACAAGGCCGAAATCAGGGTCTCCGAGTGCGTCGTCACGATGAGTTGCGTACGGGAGCTCGCCTCCACCAGCAGCCGTCCAATCTCCGGAAGGATGTCGGGATGCAATCCCAGTTCCGGCTCCTCGATGCAGACCAGGGGCGGCGGCGTGGGGTGGCAGAGGAGCGTCAGCAGGCAGAGATACCGCAGGGTTCCATCGGACAGGCGTGTTGCAGGCACGGAGGCGTTCAGCCCCTCCTCCTGGAAAAACACCTGGACGGTCCCTCCTGAAATACGGACTGAGTAGTCCCTCACACGGGCGTAGAGGAGCTTCAGGTTCTCCAGCAGAACCTTCTTCATGCCCCTGGCTTCCAGGTCGCTGAGGACGAGGCACAGGTTGCTGGCATCCTCCAGCAAGAAGTCCCCCGGAAGATCCACCCGTTGGGGAAGCCGAGGAGGCGTGTACCGCCCCATGTTCCATTCACGGTGCAGAGAGAAGCGGCTCAGCAGCGAACTCACGTATGTCAGTTCCGGATACACGTCCTCATCCCGCTTCTGAGAGAGGATGGACTGATCAGAGCTTACCGATTCGCGCTTCAAGACCCTGCCCAGGCGACCATTGGACGACCCTGGCTGGGCCTCTACCATCTGGCGAGCATTGATGGCGGGCCTGCCCGACTGGTACCGATAGAAGAAATAGGGCTGAGCCGACTTCTTCTGCGGTCGCTCGTTCTCAATGGATTCGTCGACCAGTTCCAGGCGTTGACCTTCGGAAGTGAATGCCAACTGGTAGCGCAGTGGCATGACGCCTTCCGGGTAGTCGAGGACGACCTCCAGGCGCGCAGTGGACGGGCCGGGCTCCGTTCCTCCCTTCCACAACCACTCCGTGACGCCTCCGCCTTCACGAATCGGCGCCAGAAGGTTGCCGGGCGTTGCCCGCAGCAGGCCCAGCGCCTCGATGAGGTTGGACTTTCCGGACGCGTTCGGCCCAATCAGGACATTGAGTGCCCGCAGGGGGAAGGCTTCGGAGGCGGGCCCGAACGAAAGGAGGTTCTGGAGGCGGATGCTGCGCAGCATCCCGCCACTCTACCCGGGACCGGACGACGCCGGACTCATTCCGGCTACAGCGAGTCCAGCAGCTCCCGGCACTCGCGGCGCCAGTGGAGGGCGGTGGCGGGCACGGGCTGGACTCGCACGGAGCCGTCCGCGGGGTCTCGCGACAACAGGCGCACCTCTTCCGGGCGCACGTGCTCCAGCAGGTCCGGCGAGTGCGTGGCCAGCACCACCTGCACCGGCGTGCCTCCGGTGGACTCGCCCCGGGTCATGGCGCGCAGGAGCTCCAGCACCTCGCGCACCAGGCCCGGATGCAGGGCGCGCTCCGGCTCATCCAGCGTGAGCAATTCCGGCAGCGGGCGCTGGTAGGGCAGCACCAGGAACGCGAGCAGCCACAGCACGCCGTCCGACACGTAGTCGGGGCCGAACCACACGTCCGGGCTCCAGCGGTCGCGGAAGCGCAGCCGGAAGGAGCGGTCCTCCAGGTCGCGTGACACGTCCACCTCCGACAGCGACGGCACGCGCTTCGCCAGCTCCGTCGAAATCACCTCGCGCGTGGACATGGGCAGCGCCGCGAAGACGCTCGCGAGGTTGCCGCCCTTGCGCTCCAGCCACGTCGCCTTCGCGGACGAGCCTCCCTCGCGCAGCGCCTGCATGCTCAAGGCCAGCTGCTGCGTGGAGTGGCCCTGGCCGGGCAGCGTGTCCATCACGCTGAACGGATACTGCACGCGCGTGCGGTCGCCGCGCGCGTACGTCCACTCGATGGAGAGCGGGCGGGATTCATCGCGGCGCCAGAAGTCCGAAGGCTCGTACGCGAGCTGGTGTTGCAGCCCCTCCAGCACGGCGGTCTTCCCCGACGCGGAAGGCCCCACCAGGACGGTCAACGGCTCCAGGGCAAGCTGCACGCGATGCAGACACCGGTAGTGCTCGAAGCGGACGGAGGCAATCACAGCCGGGAGCCTAGCGGCCTCCCCCCAGGGGCCGTCCATGGCTCCGCTCGGACCCAGGCCCCCTTCCAGGCGGTCAGGCCCGCCCCCCGCGCAGCGCTTTTCGCAGTACCTGCGCCAGGTGCAGCGGCTTGCGCCCCGTGGCCTGGCGGATCTGCTCCCGGCAGCTGAACCCGTCCGCGATGAGCAGCGTGTCCCCGGCCGCCTCGCGCACCTTGGGGAGGATGACCCTTTCGCCGCAGGCCTGGGACACGTCGTATTTGTCGCGCTCGTAGCCGAACGCGCCCGCCATGCCGCAGCAGCCCGAGTCCGGCTTCTCCCAGTCCAGCCCCGTGCGGTCCAGCCACCTTCGCTCATCGTGAAATTTCATCACCGCCTGGTGATGGCAGTGCCCCTGCACCAGCGCCCTTCCCTCCAGCTTCGGGAGCTCGAAGTCGGGCGCCCGCTTCTGCAACAGCTCGCTCAACACATGCGTCTGCGCCGCCAGCCGCTTCGCGTCCTCGTCATGGGGGAAGAGGTTGAGCAGTTCGTCGCGGAAGACCGCCGCGCAGCTGGGCTCCAGCACCACGAAGGGGATGCCCGCTCGTATCTCCTCCCGGAAGCGCGCCAGCGTGTGCCGCAGCAGCGCCTTCGCCGTGTCCAGCATCCCGTAGTCGTAGAGCGGCCGGCCGCAGCAGACGAAGCCCTGCGGCACGCGCACCTGGAAGCCCGCCGCCTCCAGCACCTCCAGCGCCGCGCAGGCCGTGTCCGGCTGGAAGAAGTTGTTGAAGGTGTCCGGGAAGAGCACCACCGGGCCCCGGTGCCCTGCCTGCGCATGCCGTCCGCGCACGCGCCGCTGGAAGGACTTCGCGTCGAAGCGGGGAATCTCCCGCGCGGGGTGCACGCCCGCGGCCCACTTCGCCAGCACGCGCAGCCCCGGCGCGTGCGTGAGGAGGTTCGCCAGCCACGGAGCACGTCCGCCCACGCGCGCCCAGAACATCACCAGGCCAAAGGCATACGCGTGCCGGGGACGCAGCCGGCCCCGGTAGTGGTGGCTGAGGAACTCCGCCTTGTACGTGGCCATGTCCACGTTCACCGGACAGTCGGACTTGCAGCCCTTGCACGCCAGGCACAGGTCCAACGCTTCCTTCACAGCCGGGCTCCTCCAGCCCTTGTCCACCACGTCGCCGCGCAGCATCTCGAAGAGCAGGTGCGCGCGGCCTCGCGTGGAGTGCTTCTCCTCGCGCGTCACCATGTAGCTGGGGCACATGGTGCCGCCCTCGGTGCGCCGGCACTTGCCCACGCCCACGCAGCGCGTGGTGGCGTGCGAGAAGCTGCCCCCGTCCTCCGGGAAGTGGAAGTGCGTGCGCGGCTCGGCGGGGGCGTAGGCCGGGCCCATGCGCAGGTTCTCATCCAGACGGTACGGCTCCACCACCTTGCGCGGGTTCATCCCGCCGTCGGGGTCCCACAGCCGCTTGAACTCGCCGAAGGCGCGCACCAGGTCCCCGCCGAACATCCGGGGCAGCAGCTCCGCGCGGGACTGGCCGTCGCCGTGCTCTCCGGACAGCGAGCCGCCGTGGCGCACCACCAGGTCCGCCGCCTCCTCCACGAAGTGGCGGTAGTGCGAGGTGCCTTCGCGCGTGCGCAGCTCGAAGCTGATGCGGCAGTGCAGGCAGCCCTGGCCGAAGTGGCCGTAGAGCGACGCCTGGTAGCCGAAGCGGTCCAGCAGCCCCCGGAAGTCGCGCAGGTACTGGCCCATGTGCTCCGGCGGCACCGCCGAGTCCTCCCACCCGGGCCACGCGTCCGGCTCCCCCGGGATGAACGCGGTGGCGCCCAGGCCGGACTCGCGCACCTCCCAGATGCGCCCCTCCTGCGCCTTGTCGTCGTAGAGGCGCATGGAGGGCGCGTGGCCTCGCGCCTTCAGCCGGTCCATCAGCGCGTGCGCCTTCGCGTCCGAATCCTCCTTGGAGTCCCCGCCGAACTCCACCACCAGCCAGCCCTCGCCGTCCGGCAGCATGGGCAGGTCCTCGACGTGCAGGTGCTTGCGCCGCATCCCGTCGATGAGCTTCGCGTCCATCCCCTCCAGGCCGATGGGCCCCGCCTCCACCACCTCCGGGACGTCATCGCCGGCGCGGTACACGTCCGGGTAGCCCAGCACCAGCAGGGAGCGGGCCTTCGGCTCGGGCACCAGGTTCAGCGTGGCGTCCAGCACCGTGACGCAGGTGCCCTCGGTGCCCACCAGGGCTCGCGCGACGTGGAAGCCGTTCTCCGGGAGCAGCTCGTCCAGGTTGTAGCCGGACACGCGGCGGGGGATGCGCGGGTATCGGGCGCGGATGAGGCCGGCGTAGCGGTCTCGCAGCGCCTTCATGCCCCGGTAGAGCTCGCCCACGCGGCCGGGCTCGCGCATCAGGCGCTCCAGCTCCGCGTCGGGCGTGAGGCCCACGCGCAGGCGCACGCCGTCGTAGGTGAGGACGTCCAGGGACTCGGTGTTGTCCGCCACGCGGCCGGCCATCTGTGCGTGCACGCCGCAGGAGTTGTTGCCCAGCATCCCGCCCAGCGTGCAGCGGTTGTGGGTGGCGGGATCCGGGCCGAAGGTGAGGCCGTGGCGCTTCACGGCCTCCGTGCGGAGCACGTCCAGCACCGTGCCGGGCTGCACGCGGGCGAGCCGCCGTTCGGGGTCGATGTGCAGCACGCGGTTCATGTGCCTTGAGAAGTCCAGCACCACGGCCACGTTGCACGTCTGGCCCGCGAGCGCGGTGCCGCCGCCCCGGGACGTGAGGGGCGCGCCGTACTCCCGGCACAGGCGCACCGTCTCCACCACGTCCTCCACGGTGCGGGGACACACCACGCCCAGCGGCACCTGCCGGTAGTTGGACGCATCCGTGGCGTACAGCGCGCGGTCGCCCGAGTCGAAGCGCACGTCGCCCCGAAGCCGGCGGCGCAGCGCGCGCTCCAGGCCCGCGACGTCCACGGGCTTCCGCTCACGCGGGGCGGCGGCCGTGCGGGGGCGGCGCACGTGGCGCAGGGTGTCCAGGAAGGTCGTGGTCATGGGGAGGTCTCCACGGCGAAGCGGGCGGCGTCCGCCCGTTTGAGCTCCAGCCCCATCCCGGGCCGGGACAGGTCCGGCGCCATCGCGCCATCCACGGGCGGCGGGACGCCGTCGAAGAGCATCCGCTCCAGCCGCGCGTGGTCGTGGAAGTACTCCACGTGCACCAGCCGCCGGGCGGCGCAGGCCACGTGCAGGTGCAGGGCCGGGGCGCAGTGCGCGGACAGGGGGACGTGGAAGACGTCCGCCAGCGCGTCCGCCTGGAGGAAGCCGGTGAAGCCCAGGCACCGCGTGGCGTCCGCCTGGAGCACGTCCACCGCGCCCGCCTCCAGCATGCGGCGGAAGTACGGGCCACTGTCGCCGTACTCGCCCGCGGTGACGTCCAGGCCGGCGGGTACACCATCGCGCACGCGGCGCAGGCCGGACAGGTCGTCGCTGGAGACGGGCTCCTCGAACCAGGATACGCCGGCGTCGAGGAAGTCCTGAGCGAGCGCCAGCGCCTGCTTCACGGTGTACGCGCCGTTGGCGTCCACGAAGAGGGCGGGTCCGGGTCCCAGGGCCTCGCGCACGCCGCGCACGCGGGCGGGGTCGGCGTCCGCATGGGTGCCGACCTTCATCTTCACGCGAGGGATGCCCGCGTCCGCCCAGCCCGTGAGCTGCGTCTGGAGTTGCCGGTCCGTGTAGCTGGTGAAGCCGCCGCTGCCATAGAGAGGCGCGGAGGCGCGGGCCAGACCGAACAGCCGGGCGAGCGGCACACCGAGCAGCTTCGCCTTCAGGTCCCAGAGGGCGGTGTCCACGGCGGACAGCGCCCGGGCGGCGAGGCCGCGCGAGCCCAGGTTGCGCACCCGGTGCAGGAGCGACGCCATGCGGGCCGGGAGGTCCCAGGCGTCCGCGCCCACGAGCAGTGGGACGAGCAGGTCGCGGATCAGCGAGGCACCGGCGGCGGCCGCGTAGGTGTAGCCCAGTCCGCGCTGGCCTCCGGCCACGGGCTCCACGAGCAGCAGCGTGGTGGACGTCCAGGCGAAGGTGCCGTCGGACTCTGGCTGGTCCGTGGGCACGGTGTACGCGGAGACATCGACGCGCTCGATGGGGGCGGCGCTGTCGTGGCGAGGGGAAGACGGCATCGTGATCCTTCGAGTCCCGAGGGCTTCACGGTGAAGCTAGGCGCTGGGTGCGGGATGGCAGCGCGGTGAGGCCTCCCGCATGCACGCTGTCCTGGACATCCACCGGGCGCTGCGTGTGTCCTGCCCGCCTTGGCGGCGGGCCGTTCCTAGATTGAGGCCGGGCGGCCTCGGCTGCTCGGGAGGCGGAGCATGGGCAAGCGGAAGCGGACCCGGACGGTGGACGTGGCGGTGGAGTCGTGGAACATCGTGCGCGATGTCGTGCTCCCCGGCGCGCTCGCGGGAACCCTGGGCGCGTTCGCGATGGCGGTGCTCGCCTGCGCGTTCTCGGGCGTGCTGAACGGTGAGCCCTGGAGGCCGGCGCTCCTGGTGGCGGGGCTGTTCTTCCGCGATGGCACAGCGCAGGGCGTTGGCGCGGTGCTGCTCGGGTTGCTCATCCACTTCAGCGTGGCGGGAGGAATGGCCACGGGCTTCGCGCTGCTGCTGCCACGCCGGGGAACCGCCGTCGCGGCGCTCTGCCTGGGCGTGCTCTACGGCATGGGCCTGTGGACGGTGATGACCTGGCTGATGATTCCCTTCGCGTCGCCACCCCTCTCGCACGAAGCCCCAACGTCGATGCTGTTCCTCCTGCACCTCGCGTTCGGCGCGGCGCTCGGAACAATGCCCGCGTTTCGGAACGTCCTCACCCGGGCGGACCGGCTGCGACGGGGGCTCCAGCTCCTGGGACAGGGGGCCTGAGTCCTCCACGGGCCGGGCGGACATTTCCTCCATCCCTGTGCTGGCGCGCTCCGAGTGCATAGCGTCGTCTCATGAGCAACGGGGCGGCCACGCGCATCCTCACGCGACTGCGGACCACGCGTCTGGCGGAGACCCTGGGCACGAGCTACTGGCTGTTGCCGGCCCTCTGCGTGGTGGCGGCCATGGCCCTGTCATCCGGAGCCGAGGCGCTCGACGCGCGACTGCCGCAGGCGGAGTCCGCCTGGTACCTCTTCCGGGGCGGGCCGGAGGGCGCGCGCTCCGTGCTCTCCGCGGTGGCGTCCTCGATGATGACGTTCTCCGGGCTCGTCTTCTCCGTCACCATCCTCGTGCTCCAGCAGGCGAGCAACCAGTACTCGCCGCGCATCATGCGCACGTTCCTGAGTGACCGGCAGAGCCAGCTGACCCTGGGCATCTTCGTGGGCACGTTCGTCTACGCCCTGCTGACGCTGCGCACCGTGCGGGGAACGTCCGAGGAGCTGCACATCCAGGCCCATGTGCCGTCGTTGTCCGTGTGGCTGGCGGTGATGCTGGTGCTCGCGTGCGTGGGGGCGTTCATCCTCTTCATCCACCACGTCGCTCAATCCATCCGCGCCGTGGTCATCCTCGGCCGCATCCGTGATGAGACGTCCGCCACGCTGGAGCGGATGTATCCGGAAGGCGTGGGGCAGGACACGCGCGAGCCGGAGCTCCGGCGGCCGCCAACGCCTCCCTCGCTGGTGGTGCCTCACGCGGGGTCCTCCGGTGTGCTCGTCACCGTGGACGAGGACCGGCTGATGGCCTGCGCGAAAAAGGCCGGCGTGGTGGTGGGGCTGATCCCGATGATGGGCGACTTCGTGCCGCATGGCGCACCCCTCTTCGAGGCATGGGGTGACGCCGCGAAGCTCAACGTGAAGGCCCTGGCGGACGCCGTGGGCACGGGCCCGGAGCGGACGCTCCAGCAGGACACCGCCTTTGGTTTCCGCCAGCTCGTGGACGTGGCGGAGCGGGCCTTGTCCGCGGGCATCAACGACCCCACCACGGCGGTGCAGGCCATCGACCCCATCCACGACCTGCTGCGCCGCATGGTGCACCGGCGCTTCCCATCGCCGTCCCGCCAGGACGACACCGGCGAGCTCCGGCTGCTCTGTCCCCGGCCGGACTGGGACACCTACGTGCGGCTCGCCGTGGACGAGGTCCGCCTCTTCGGCGAGGGGAACCTCCAGGTCGCGCGGAGGCTGCGCTTCCTGGTGCAGGACCTGTTGAGCGTGGCGCCGCCATTCCGGCGCGACGAGTTGGAGCGGCAGCTGCGCCTGCTGGACGCCAGCATCGACCGCTCCTTCCAGGACGCAAGCGACGCGGCCATGGCCCGCCGTCCCAGCCCCCAGGGCCACGGTCCTCGCTGAGCGGCCTACGGGTTCAACGGACCCGCGGGCTCCGGGGGCCTCGCGCTCCTCGGGTCCTGCATCGCTCCCGGCAAGGCCTCCACCGGGAACGGGCCCGGCGGAATCGTGGGCCGGAAGCGCGTGCGGGTCTCCAGCACGCAGATCGCCAGCAGCACCGCCACGAACACCACCGATGTAATCAACACCAACCCGTTGCTCGCGCGCTGCTCTCGCAGGTGCATGTAGAAGAGGGCGATCAGCAGCCCCTTCGCCGCCGCGATGAGCAGCGCCACCGGCAGCGACCAGGCTCCGTGCGGCAGCCTGTGCAGCCCGTACGTCAGCGCCGTCAACGCGAGCAGCACCACCCCCACGACCAGCACCCCGGCCACGCTCAACTGACGCTCCGGCTTCTCCACCGCGTCGTCGGTCACGGGCCCGCTCCTCATGACAGGTACAGGATGGGATAGACGAACAACCAGATGACATCCACCAGGTGCCAGTACATGCCGCCCAGCTCCACCGGCGTCGCGTACGCCGGCCCGAACGTCCCCGACGCGGAGCGCACCCCCAGCACCGTCAACACGCTCACGCCCACCGTCACGTGCAGCGCGTGGAAGCCCGTCAGCAGGTAGTACAGCGTGAAGAAGAGGCTCGCCCCCACGCGCGGCACCTCCGTGAACCGGTACGCGTCCCCTGGCAGCCCGCCGTCCTTCACGTGGTGCGCGTACTCCACGCCCTTCACCACCAGGAACACCACGCCCAGGAGCGCCGCCAGCAGCAACAACGCCCCGCCCAGCCCTGGCCTGTTGCCCCGCACCGCATGCACCGCGAGCGCCACCACGATGCTGCTCGTCACCAGCAGGAACGTGTTCAGCGTGCCCAGCCCCACCTCCATCGTGAGCTGCGCGGCGCGGAACGCCTCCGGGTACACCGAGCGATACACCCCATAGGCCGTGAACAGCCCCGCGAACAGCAACACCTCCGTCGCGATGAAGACCCACATGCCCAGGTACGCCGCCTGCTTGCGCGCGTCCTCGGAACCCCAGTGCTCCGTCACGGCCTCAGGCGGCATGCGGCACCTCCTCCCGCGCGTACTCGTGCGGACCCGTGGGGTACTCGGGCGTCGTGGTGAAGTTGTGCGTGGGCGGCGGGGACGCGCTCCGCCACTCGAAGCCCTCACTGCCCCAGGGGTTGTCCCCCGCGACCTCGCCGTAGCGCAGGCTCCACGCCAGGTATCCGGCGATGATCAGGAACCCGAACGCCAGCAGGGACGCTCCCGCCGTGGACGCCACGTGCAGCGACTGGAAGTGCGGCGGATAGTCCGCGTACCGCCTGGGCATGCCCAGGTTCCCCAGCAGGAACTGCGGCACGAACGTGGCGATGAAGCCGAAGATGATCAGCACCGCCGCGCCGTTGGCCAGCTTCGCGGGCGCGCGCCTCCCGGACATCTTCGGGAACCAGTAGTGCAGCGCCCCCAGGAACGCCATCACCGTCGCCCCCACCATGATGAAGTGGAAGTGCGCCACCACCGAGTACGTGTCGTGCCAGTGCAGGTTCAACGACGTGGTCGCGTACGCCACGCCAATCATCCCTCCGAAGAAGAGGAAGAACATGAACCCCAGCGTGTAGAGCAGTGGCGACTCGATGGCGATGGAGCCCCGGTAGAGCGTGCCCAGCCAGGAGAAGATTTTGATCGCCGTGAAGATGGCCACCAGCATGGACATGGCGCCGAACGCGCCCGCGCCGAAGGTGGACTGGCCGGACGTGAACATGTGGTGGCCCCAGGTGAAGAACCCCACGAACGCGATGCCCAGCGTGGAATAGACAATCATCCGGTAGCTGAAGGCGTTCTTGCGGCTGAAGGCACACACGGCCTCGCTGATGACGCCCATGGACGGCAGCACCATGATGTAGACGGCCGGGTGGCTGTAGAACCAGAACAGGTGCTGGAAGAGGAGCGGGTCTCCACCGCGCGCGGGGTCGAAGATGCCCGCGCCCACCACCCGCTCCAGCGCCACCAGCAGCAGCACCATGCCCAGCACCGGCGTGGCCAGCACCTGGATGATGGACGTGCCGTAGATGGCCCAGACGAACAGCGGCAGCTTCATCCACGTCAGGCCCGGCGCGCGCAGCGTGTGCACCGTGGCGATGAAGTTGAGCCCGGTGAGGATGGTGGAGAACCCGATGATGAACACGCCCACCAGCACCGGCAGCACCGCCGTGCCCGTGGTCGTGCTGTAGGGCGTGTAGAACGTCCAGCCCGTGTCCGCGCCGCCCTCGAACATGCCCCACAGCGTGACGCTGGCCCCCAGCACGTAGAGGTACACGGACGCCAGGTTGAGCCGGGGGAAGGCCACGTCCCGGGCGCCAATCATCAGCGGCACCAGGAAGTTGCCGAAGGCGGACGGGATGGCCGGAATCATGAACAGCCACACCATGGTGACGCCATGGAGCGTGAACATCCGGTTGTACGCCAGGTGCCCCATGATGGTGCGGCCCGGAGTGAGCAACTCGATGCGCAGCGCCAGCGCGAACAGGCCGCCCACGAGGAAGAAGAAGAGCGTCAGCCCCAGGAACATCACCCCGATGCGCTTGTGGTCGTGCGTCGTGAGCCACGACCACACGGTGCGCCCGTCCGTCAGGTAGGACTCAGCGGCCGGTGGGAACATAGACAGGCTCCTCGGCCGCGGTGACACCCGGGCGCAGGGGTCGCAGGGACTTGATGAACTCCACGAGCGCGCCGGTGTCCTCCGCGCTCAGCCGGCTGTGATAGCCGGGCATCACGGGCGCGTAGCCGGCCACCACCTTCGCCAGGGGGTCCATCATGGACTCGGTGAGGTACGCCTCGTCCGCGAGCACGGCGCCGCCGCCCTCCAGCGGTTCCTTCCGGCCGTACAACCCCAGCCACGTGGGCCCGATGTGCGGCGCGCCCGTCACCGTGTGGCATTGCAGGCAGCCCTGCGCGGCGGCGACGCGCTCGCCCCGGACGGCCATGGACTCCGGGGTGCGGGCCACGGGGAGGTTGCGGCGCTGCGCGTCCTGCCATGCGTCGAAGTCCGCGGGCGGCAGCACCACCACCTCGCCGCGCATCACCGAGTGGTCCAGCCCGCAGTACTCCGCGCACAGCACCGGGTGCCGGCCGGGCTTCGGCGCTTCGAACCAGAGGTCCGTGTAGCGGCCGGGCACCGCGTCGCGCTTCATGCGGAAGTCCGGCACGTAGAAGGAATGGATGACGTCCCGCGAGGTGAGCAGCAGCCGCACGGGCCTGCCCGCGGGCACCACCAGCGTGTCGATGGCGCTGGGCCCTCCGGGATAGGTGAACTTCCACATCCACTGCTTGCCGGTGACGTACACGTCCAGCGCGTCCTGGGGCGGGCTCATCACCCAGACGAACTGTTTGAAGCCCAGGACGAACCAGAGCAGGAACAGCGACAGCGGCACGCCGATGAACAGCGCCTCCAGCCACACGGGCGCCACCACGCGCGGCGTGGGGTCCGACGCCGTGCGCCGGCGGTAGCGCACGAGGAAGAAGATGCCGACGGCGCCAATGCCCACCGCCACCGCGAACGTGGTGAGCAGCAGGACGTAGTGCAGGTGGTCCACCTTCACGGCGAAGGTGGAGCCCTGCTCGGGAAGGAAGAAGAGGCGGCGCAGCAGCTCGTTCATCGCGCGCCCCCTTCACCTTCGGAGAGCAGCTGCCGCATGGCCGCGTCGATGGGCTGGTGGATGACGCCCGCGTCCACGTCCACCCAGCCGTAGCCGTCCAGCCGCTCGCGCTGCCGAGCCTTCAGCGCGTCCGCTCTGCGGTCCAGCGAGAAGGGGGGCTGATCAATCATGCCGATCTGCGTGGTGCTCGGGGGCACGGGGAGGGGGCGCTCGGTCGCGGGGCGCCAGAGGACCCACAGGGCCCACGCCGCGACACTGGCCGCCGCGAGCAGTGCCAGCGCCACGGCGCCCACACGCAGCAGCCACGCGGTGGGCAGCTTCTCCAGCTCCGGAGGCGGTGGACGGGCTTCGCTCATGGCGGGCGCACCTGGAGCGAGTGGACGAGATACGGATCCGCCACGGGCACGGGGTAGGTGCCACGCGAGCGCCAGAGGGCCGCCGCCACGGACAGGCCGCCCACGCCCACCCACGCGGTGAGCGCCGTCCAGGGGATGACGACGTGCTCCGGGAAGAGCGAGGGGAACAGCAGCCACGCCACGTCCACTGCGTGCATCGCGAGCATCCACAGCGACACGGCCCCCAGCACCCGGGGCCGCGCCTTGAGCTCGCGCGACAGGAGCAGCGCGAAGGGAATGACGAAGTGGCCCAGCACGAGAAGCAGGGAGACGGTGCCCCAGCCGTCCTCGATGCGGACGCGATACCAGCTCACCTCTTCAGGCAGGGCGGCGACCCACATGAGCATGAACTGCGAATAGGCGATGTAGGCCCAGAAGCAGATGAAGGCGAACAGCAGCGTGCCCAGCCGGTGGTAGTGGCCGGGGGACATCAGGCTGCCGAAGTGCTGGGTGCCGCGAGTGGCCGCGCCCGCGACAATCAACAAGGCCAGCGCGCCCACGAACGCGCCGGAGAAGACGTGGACGGCGTAGACGGTGGACTGCCACGTCGCCTCCAGCGACATCATCCAGTCCAGCGTCATGAAGGAGAACGTGAGGCCCAGCGCGGGCAGCGAGCCTCCGCCCAGCCGCCGCTGCCACAGTGTCCAGCGCAGGTCGCCGGTCGCGTCCTGGCGCACGGACCAGCGGTGCAGCAGGTGGCCCACGAGTCCCCAGGTGACGAAGTACAGCGCCGCGCGCACCAGGAAGAAGGGCACGTTGTTGTAGAGCCGCCGGTGTTCGAGCACCTGCAGCGTGTGCTCACCCAGGTCCGCTGACGGCGCGGCCCACGGATACAGGTGCCGCATGCCCAGCGCGACCGGCACGAACAGCACGAGGAACAGCGGCGCGGTGGCGGCAGAGACCTCCAGCGCGCGACGCAGCACCACGGGCCAGCGCGCCTTCGACGCATGGAAGGAGGCGAGCAGCAGCAGCGCGCCCAGGCACAGGCTCAGCCAGTAGGCGAAGCCGAAGAGGTAGCCGGCCAGGGCCTGACGCACGTCGATGAAGGCACCGAGCACGGTGGCCGCGAGGCCCACGACACCCAGCGCCGCACTGATGATCAGCGCGCGCTGTCCGCCCTCGAAGCGTGGGAGCACGGGAGGCGTCATCGCGCGCGGACCTCCATCTGGCCGGACCGCGCCAGGCCCCGAGCGCATACAGCAGGCCGGAGCGTCAGGCTCTCAAGGGAGACGGGCCCGCAACAGAGGCTCCCCGTCGGCGGCGCACCGCGAAAACCTGTCCGACTGTCGGACAGGTTCGCCCCCTCGTGGTGGGCAGGGCCCGCGCCTACGGAGGAGCAAGTGGCCTCCCAACCAGAACTCCCCATCGGCCGTATGCCGCGAGAACGTGTCGGCCTGTCGGACAGAGCCGCCGGGCCCGCACACACGCGGGCTGTCCTCGTGGCTGAGAAAGTGGGAACCCGGCCGGGACGCCCCTGCGGCGGGGCACCGCGAAAACCTGTCCGACTGTCCGACAGGTTCGCGGCCTTGGGCCGGACGGAGGCTGTCTCCCAGCTCGGGCCGCGAAAACCTGTCCGACTGTCGGACAGGTTTTGCCGCTCCCGGTCCCGGGGGCGGATGTTCCACCTGGGCCGCGTGAACGGGTCCGACTCTCGTACAGTCGGTTCGAGGCGGTGGGGCTTGGAGGGCGTCATGGGGCTCCGACCTCCTGGCGCAGCCTTGCCTGTACTTCGGCCGGTGCGGCGGTGAGGGGTGCTCGCTGGCTGCGGCTCAACGCTCGCAGGTACGCAACCACGGCCCAGCGTTCCTGGGGCGTGAGCTGTGGGCCGTATGCGGGCATCACGCCGAAGCCGTTGGAGATGACCGCGAAGTAGAAGCCCGGTGGATGCGGCAGGTCCCCCGTCGTGGAGGGCTCATCGAGCCGCCCCTCCATCGCGAGACCCCTGGGCCCCACGAGCGCCCTCTGCCGGGCCCTCGCCTCGTTCGCGTCCTGCTCAGCTTCAGGCC
>NZ_RAWM01000086.1 GCF_003668875.1 Corallococcus interemptor
GGCGTCTCGTGGGCTCGGAGATGTGTATAAGAGCCAGGCCTACAAGTTGACCCGCTCTCCCCCCGCCGCTAATGAATACTCTGTGTCACGGAATATCCATAAAGAGGATGAAGCGCTCTCGAAGGACATCGACCGGATGCAGGAGTTGATGTTCTCGTTGGGCCGTCGCCGTTCACTCCGTGACCCCATCGCCAGCACCTGCGAGCAGCACCAGTTCACGCCGCCCCAGGTGCACGCACTGCTGTGGCTGGGCCTGGACGGCTCGCTCACCATGGGCGAGCTGGCCCGGCGGCTGGGGGTCACCGAAAAGACCGTCACCGGCGTCATGGACCGCCTGGAGCGCGAAGGCCACATCGTCCGGGAGCGCGGTGAGAACGACCGGCGCATCGTGCGCTGCCGGCTCACCGACAAGGGCAAGCAGACCTTCGGCAAGCTCGACCGCTCCATGCACCGCGCGATGGGCGTGGTGCTGGGCATGCTCGACCCGGACGACCGCCAGGCCCTCTTCCGCGTCCTGGAGAAGGTGCTCACCAAGATGGACGCCGGTACTCCGGACACCCCCGCTTCGGGGACCTGAGGCCTTCAGCGCCCTCCCGGTGCCCGCGCCCACAACAGGCGCGGGTGCAGCAGCAGCGCGAACGCCTCGCGCACGGTCCAGTACGCCCGGTCCACCGCGCGCATCCGCCCGGCGATGGAGGCCGGGCTCGTGGCCACCTCCAGGCCCTGCCGCCGGAAGCCCTGCCGCGCGCGCAGCAGGTGATACGGGTCGGAGACCACCACCACCCGGCGCGCCCCACGCTCGCGCAACAGCCGCGCGCTGAACCGCGCGTTGTCTTCCGTGGAGTGGCTGTCCTCCTCCAGCACGCACGCGGACGCGGGCACGCCCGCCGCCACCGCCAATTGGAGCATCACGCGCGCCTCGGACGGCGGATGGGCCCCCACGCCCCCGGACAGCAGCAGCCACGGCGCCACGCCCCGGTGATAGAGCGCCGCCGCCTGCTCCACGCGCGCCACCAGCGCGCCGGAGGGCACACCGCCCGGCAGCACCCGCGCGCCCAGCACCACCAGCGCGTCCGCGTCCGTCACGCGCTCGCGCCGGCCGAAGCGGTCCACCCAGAAGGCCAACCCGAAGACGCCGCCCGTGAGCACGCCCGCGCACAGGAGCACCGCCCGTCGCGCACGTCCGGGTCTGGGAAGAAGGGCAAGAGGCCGCACCGCCGGGAACCTAGTCCTGCACCGGACATCCCGCGGCTCCGGATACGCCTTGAGTGAAGCAGTGTGTCCATGAAGACAGGTTTCACCGTGTTGGGCCCAACGGACGGCCCGGCGAATTGTCACGATGCGTATCGCCCGGGAGGGGGGCTCGGAGACACAATGTGAGCCACGCCCGGCCGGGGTCCGCGTCGAACCCGGAGCGGCCGGTGGGAGGCATACGGATGGATGTCAAAGGCGTCGCATTCCTGGCTCGGCAGACCATGATGGTGCAGGCCTTCGGCGAACCGGCATGGAAGGCCTTCGTCGCGGAGCAGGCGAAGCGGGACCCCATCTTCGGACAGCTCATCATGCCCGTGTCGCGCATCCCGGCGGAGGCCTTCCTGCGCTTCAACGAGGCCATGACCCAGCGGTTCTATGGCGGCGACAGCAAGGCCTACTGGCAATACGGCATCAAGTCCGCCGAGTACGCGCTGAGCCAGGGCCAGCTCAAGACGATGTTCGGCAAGGACGACTTCCGCCGCTTCGCCCTCTTCACCCCCGGCATCTGGAAGGGCTACTTCACCGAGGGCGAGCTGACCGCGCAGCTGCAGGGCGACTCCGTGGAGCTGCGCATCACCGGCGTGCCCCGGCCGCACGTCTACTTCGAGCTCGCGGTGATGGGCTTCGCCGCCGGAGGCCTCGCGTACCTGAGCGGCCGCAAGGAGATCCACCACGAGGTGGTGAAGGGCTTCAGCAGGGGGGACATGGAGGTCCTCTACCGCTTCACCCTGCCCACCCCGGGCTGAAAAGCCTTCAGCGCTCCGCCGCCGCCGTGGCCGGGCCATTGGGGGCCCTGGCGGCCGGAGCGACGACGACCGGAGCCTGGGCGGGCTCGAGCCGCAGGTCCGCCACCACCGGGTAATGGTCGGACGCGCCCACGCGCAGCACGCGCGTGGACACCGGCGTGAAGGCGCCGCACGCCATCACGTAGTCGATGCGCAGCGACTTCAGGAACAGCGGCATGGGGTAGGTGCCCGTCCCGTCGGAGCGGGTGACGCGCGCCACGTCCCGCAGCTGGCGGCTGAGCAGGCGCACCGGGCGCGAGTCCGGGTCGTCGTTCAAATCCCCCATCAGCAGCCGCGGCCGGGGGTCCTTCGCCAGCAGCTGGGAGATGAAGACGCTCTGGCGCACGCGCGCCGCGCCGTTGAACGGCCGGCGGATGAGGTGCGTGGCGTAGACGCTCACCTCGCGCCCGTCCACGTCCAGCACCGCGTGCGCCAGCGTGCGCGGCTCCGCGCCCTTGGGCGTGGGCAGCGGGTACTGCGCCAGCGACTGGAGCGGATAGCGCGACAGGAGCGCGATGCCGTACGCGCCGCCATACAGCCGCGTGGTGCCGAAGTGCGCGCGGTACTTCAGGCCGGTGAGCGCGGACAGCCGCTCCACCTGGTCCTCGCCGCGCGCGCGCGTGGAGCCCACGTCCACCTCCTGCAGCGCGACGACGTCCGGGCCCTCCTGACGGATGACCTCCGCCACCCGGTCCAGGCCCTTCAAGCCGGACTGGATGTTGAAGGTCATCACCCGCAGGGCGCCCGCGTCGCGCTTCGGGGCCACCGCGACGGGGGTGGTGCCCGAGGACAGGGTCGGACGCACCGCGGAACCGGAGGCACAGGCCAGCGATCCCGCGACGAACAGGGCGGTCAGAAGGGGGCTCGTTCGCATCGTTCGCATCAGGGGGGGCGATGGTAGGCCGCCCGCCCTCGCGCTGTCGTCCCGCCCCCCGGGGCACGGCCGGAGGGCAGGCGGGCGTCAGGCTCCGCTTCAGCCCTGGCGGGACTGACGGCGGCGGCGCGAGGCCAGCGCCGCGAACACGGCGATGAGCACCGCCGGAGCGCCGCTGGTGGCCGCGGAGCAGCCGCCCTCGTCGTCCTCCTTGATGGGCGCCGGGTCGCTGCCGCCCGTGACGACGACCTCCAGCGTGGCGTTGGCGTGCGCGTCGCCAGTCTCGAGCTTGTTGTCGTTCACGGAGTTGCCAGCGGCGAACACCTTGTAGGTGCCGTTGGTGGCCGGGGCCACCAGCGAGAAGTCGAAGCGCGCCGAGCCGTCCGTGAAGCCCTTGGGCAAGGAGTGCGTCAGCTCACCGGCCACCACCTTGGAGCCCGAGCCCGCGGTCAGCGTCGCGCCGTCCACGGCCACGTTCATGCCGGCCTTCACGCCAGGGCCGCCGGTGATGATCAACGAGTACTGGCCCGTCTGGCCCGCGCTCAGGGCCGTGGGCCCCTCCAGCGTCACGGTGGGGGTGCTGGAGCCGCCGCCGTGGCAGCCGGACGCCGTGCAGGACAGGCCGTTCTGCTTGCCGCTGCGCCCGGTGATGCCGGTGGAGTTGGCGAACGCGGAGCCCGCGACGAGGCACACCGCGACCGCGCCCACGGACGAGAGAATGGACCGCATGAGAGGAACCTCCTGGGGGGAAAATCAGGAAAGACGAGGAGGCTCCCTTGTAGCGCAGCGCGGCGAGGAGTGCAGCAGGCGACACTCACCTGTGACTCCGGGGCGAAGCGCGCCCTACAGCCAGGAGAAGGCGTCGTGGAGCGCCTTCTGGCCGCCGTGCTCCAGCACCTGGCCGTGGCAGACGATGACGCGCTCCACCTCCCACTTCATCGCACGCTGAGCGGCGGCGCGCGCGGCCTCCCGGTCCTTGGCGAAGAGGCGCAGGAAGCGCGGGGCGGCGAACTTCCCCAGGACGCCGTCCGCCCACAGGTACGCGCGCAGCTTCAGCCCCTCCGCGTGCCGGTAGTGGAAGGCCAGGTCGGTGACGATGGCGGTGCGGGACGGGCGGTGGAAGAAGAGGAACTCGTTGAGCTGGGGCATGCCGCGCACGTGCATCTGCTCAATCACGGGGGCCCAGGCCGGGTCGGGGGTGTCCTCCAGCTCCAGGTCGATGCGCAGCGCCGGCTTCTTCGCGCGCAGCCCCGCGGGCGCCACCACGCGGGCGTCCGGGAAGGCCGCGGACCAGTCCGGCAGGTGCAGGTGGTGGAAGAGGTTGGGGGCGACGAGGAAGCGCACCGGCCCCAGGGCCGCCACGGCGTCGCGCCGCTCCGGCGTGAAGGCGACAGGCGAGTGCACCCACAGCCCGCCGTCCGGCAGGCGGAGGACCGTCATGCGGCCCCCCACGGGGATGCCGAAGAGGAGGAAGGGGGCGTCGAACACGTGCACGTCGTCGGCGAGCTTGCGGGGAGCGGCGTCAGGGGGCGTGGGCATGGCGGGTCGTTTTCCAAGCACGGACGGCGTTCAGGGGACGAGTCCGGCCTCGGTCGGGCGTTGATTTCCGGAACATCCCGGCGTAGGCAACCCCTCACTTTCCATCCCCTAGCAAGGTTCCCAAGCACATGGCCGAGAAGCTCACGCCCCGCGAGAAGGGCTTTTCCGAGTGGTACGTCGACCTGGTCCAGAAGGCGAAGCTCGCCGACTACTCGGACGTGAAGGGCTGCATGGTCATCCGCCCCAACGGCTACGCGCTGTGGGAGAACATCCAGCGGACGATGGACCGGATGTTCAAGGACACGGGCGTGAAGAACGCCTACTTCCCGCTGCTCATCCCGGAGAGCTACCTCAAGAAGGAAGCCGAGCACGTGGAGGGCTTCAACCCGCAGCTGGCCATCGTCACGCACGCGGGTGGCTCCAAGCTGGAGGAGCCGTACGTCATCCGGCCCACCTCCGAGACCATCATCAACCGCAGCTTCTCCAAGTGGATCCAGAGCTACCGCGACCTGCCCCTCCTGGTGAACCAGTGGGCCAACGTGATGCGCTGGGAGATGCGCACGCGCCTGTTCCTGCGCACCACGGAGTTCCTCTGGCAGGAGGGCCACACCTGCCATGAGACGGAAGCCGACGCGGAGGAGCGCACGCTGCAGATGCTGGAGGTCTACCGCGCGTTCGCGGAGGACTACCTGGCCATGCCGGTGCTGCCGGGGCGCAAGTCGGAGTCGGAGAAGTTCGCCGGCGCGCTGCGCACGTACAGCATTGAAGCGATGATGCAGGACAAGAAGGCGCTGCAGGCGGGCACCAGCCACAACCTGGGCCAGAACTTCGCCAAGGCCTTCGACACCACGTTCCAGGGCCGCGACGGACAGCAGCACCACGTGTGGCAGACGTCGTGGGGCTCCTCCACGCGCCTCATCGGCGGGCTCATCCTCACGCACTCGGATGACACGGGCCTCGTGGTGCCGCCGAAGATCGCCGCCACGCACGTGGTCATCATCCCCATCGCTGGCAAGGCGACGGACGCGGAGAAGACCGCGGTGCTGGAGCGCTCGCACGCGCTGGCCGCGGACCTGCGCAAGGCGGGCCTGGGCGTGGTGGTGGACGACGACGACACCAAGTCGCCGGGCTTCAAGTACAACGAGCACGAGCTCATTGGCACGTGTCTGCGCATCGAGCTGGGGCCCAAGGACCTGGCGAAGAACTCCTGCGTGATGGTGCGCCGCGACCTGCGCCAGAAGGAGTTCGTGTCGCTGGAAGAGGCCGCCACCAAGGCCCAGGCCATGCTGGACCAGATGCAGAAGGACCTGTTCCAGAAGGCCAGGGACTTCCGCGACTCGCACACCTTCGAGGTCAACTCCTACGAGGAGCTGAAGGCGAAGGCGGAGGACGGCTTCCTGCTGGCGCACTGGGACCTGGACCCCAAGACGGAGGCGCGCATCAAGGAGGAGACGGGCCTCACCACGCGCTGCCGCCCCTTCAGCGTCAAGCAGGAGCCGGGCAAGTGCGTGATGACGGGCAACCCGTCGCCCGGCCGCATCGTGTTCTCCAAGGCGTACTAGCGCACGCGCTCTGTTCGCCGTGACTCGCGGGGCTGGGAGGCGACTCCCGGCCCCGTCGTCTTTTCAGCCGCCCGCGTCCGGGGCAGGAAGGTGGCCACGGGCTCCGGCTTGCCGGCGACGGGCAGCGGGGCGGCGGCCTCGAAGTCGAAGGTGTCCTGGCAGCGCTCGCGCGTGGCGTGGGAGACGAGCACCGGGGCGCCGACCTTCTTCGTCAGGCCCTCGATGCGGCTGGCCAGGTTCACCGCGTCGCCAATGACGGTGTACTCGCGGCGCTGCTCGCTGCCGACGGCGCCCACCACCACGCGGCCGGTGTGGATGCCCACGCCGATGTCGAGCGTGAACTCGCCCCGCGCCTTGCGCTCCTGGTTGAGCGTCTCCAGCGCCTCCAGCATGGCCAGGCCGCACGCGACGGCGGCCTCCGGGTGGTCCGGCTGGTCCAGGGGCGCGCCGAAGTACGCGAGGATGCCGTCGCCGATGAACTTGTCCAGGGTGCCGCCGTGGCGGAACACCACCTCCACCATGCGCGACAGGTACTCGTTGAGCAGCGCCACCACCTGGGGGCTCTCCATCCGGTCCGACAGCGTGGTGAAGCCCCGGATGTCGGAGAACAAGAGCGTCACCTCGCGGTGCTCGCCGGCCTCGCCGTCGGTGCCGCGCTCGGAGATGCGCCGGGCGACCTCCGGGGAGAAGAAGCGGCCCAGCCGCTCGCGCTGCATCTCCTCGCGCACCACGTCCGTGACGAGCCCCATCACCGTGCGGCTGATGAAGAGGGCCACCGACGAGGCGAGCACCATCACCAGCACCAGGCCGGGCAGGAACTGGGAGGGCGTCAGGCCCGCGCTCAAGCACAGCAGGGCCACCGCGACGATGCCCAGCGCCGTGGCCGCCGCGACGATGAGCCGCGACAGCGTCACCATGGACACGATGACCACCAGCACCAGGTACACGCCCAGGGTGAGCAGCGCGGTGGGCACGCCGTTGGCGGTGGTGGGGATGGCCTGCGCCTGGAGGAAGTAGATGAGCGGCATGTCCAGCAGCGCCACGCCCAGCGCGGGCCGCCGCAGCAGGTCCGGCACCCGGCGCGCCGCCGCCCACAGCACCGCGGAGAGCGCGATGTAGGCCGCCAGCACGCCGCGCGACACGCTCCAGTCGTCCAGCACGGCCAGGAGGAGCCACGCGGTGGTGGCTCCGACGCGCGTCATGTTGAGCCAGGAGCCGACGTCGGCCCGCCACTCCTCCAGACGGCGTTGCAGGGTGGCTTCGACACGGGCGCGTGAGAACAGGAACCGCATGTAGCACCGAGGCTACCCCACGCGACGGGCGCCCTCCAGGCGGGGCCCCGTGTGCGTTAGGGTCCGGCCCCATGGCGAGCATCGGGCACGTAGCGGTGGGCATGGCGCTGGGGCGCTTCGAGACGGGGGCGGGCGCGCCCTGGCGGCGGCGGGTGGCGGTGATGGCGTTCCTGTCGCTGCTCGCCCTGCTGCCGGACGCGGACGTGGTGGCCTTCGCGCTGCGCATCCCCTACGCGGCGACGTGGGGGCACCGGGGTGCGTCGCACTCGTTCGTGTTCGCGGCGGCGGTGGCGCTCGCGGTGGGGTCGCTCGCCCGGTGGAAGGGGGAGCCCGGCACGCGCTGGGGCCTGCTGGCGTTCGCGGCGCTGGCCAGCCACGGCATCCTGGACACGCTCACGGACGGCGGGCTGGGCGCGGCCCTCTTCTGGCCCTTCTCCAACGCGCGCGTCTTCGCCCCGGTGCGGCCGCTGCCGGTGGCGCCCATTGGCGCGGGCATGCTGTCCGCGCGCGGGCTGTACGTGAGCGTCGTGGAGTTCCTCGTGTTCCTGCCCGCCTGGCTCTATGCCCTCTGGCCCCGGAAGGCGCGAGCGGTGGGCAGCGTCCAGGTTCCCTGAAGGAGGGCTTCGCGATGCGCCTGTTCACCGCCGTGACCCTGGGGGACGCCCTCACCGCCGAGACCGGGCGGGGCATCGAGCGCCTGCGCACGCTCGCTCCGGACGCGAAGTGGGTGCGGCCGGAGGGCGTGCACCTGACGCTGCTCTTCCTGGGGGACGTGGACGACAGCCGCCTGCCGGAGCTGCGCGACGCGCTGGAGCCGGTGGGGCTGTACCACGCGCCCTTCGTGCTGTCGGTCGGTGGCGGCGGGACGTTCGGTCCGCCCTCACACCCGCGCGTGCTCTGGGCGGACGTGCGCGGGGACACCGCGGCGCTGAAGGCGCTCCAGGCGGACGTGGCGCGCGCGCTGGAGCCCCTGGGCTTCACGTCCGAGCACGGCGAGTACGTCGCGCACCTCACGCTGGCCCGCGCGCGTCCGATGCGCGGAGACCCGGCGCTGGCGGCGTGCGCGCGCGAGCTGCAGGGCGCGTCATGGGGCGAGGGGCGCGTGGACCGGCTGGTGCTCTTCGAGAGCACGCGCGGCCACTACGTGCCCCGGCTGGAGGTGATGCTGGAGCGCGGCTAGCAGGCGCGCAGGCCTTCCGCCACGGGCACGGCGGCCGGCAGCGTGACGGTGAGCAGCGTGCCCCGGCCCTCGCGGCTCTCCGCGCGCAGCGTGCCGCCCAGGCCGGTGGCGATGGTGTGGCTCACGGACAGGCCCAGGCCGGTGCTGTTGGGGCGCGAGGTGGCGAAGGGCTCGAAGATGTGCGCGAGCGCGTCCGGGGACAGCCCCTTGCCGGAGTCCTGCACCTCCACCACCACCTCGCCGTCCTCGCTGGTGTAGGCCGCCACGCGCAGCACGTTGTGCGCGGCGTCCTGGGTGTCCATCTGCTGCAGGGCATTGAGCAGCAGGTTGAGGAAGAGCTGGGTGAGGCGCGCCTCGTCCGCGTCCACCGTGGGCATCTCGTGGAAGTCCCGCTCCAGCCGGGCGCGGTGCTGCAACTCGCCTCGTAAGAGCTTGAGGGCGTTCTCCAGCACCGGCTGCACGGCCACGCGGGCGCGGTGCTCCGGCGGCTTGCGCGACAGCGTGCGCAGGTCCTGCACGATGTGCTTGAGCCGGGTGGCACCCTCCACCGTCTCGCTCAGCGCGGACAGCATGTCCTCCAGGTCCGCGCGCGGCACCGGCGTGCCGGCGAGCAGCGGCTGCTTCAGGCGGTCCATCTCCTCGCGGATGTACGAGAGGTTGGCCAGCACGAAGGCCAGCGGGTTGTTCATCTCATGGCCCACCGCCGCCGCGAGCGAACCCAGCGCGGACAGCCGGTCCGCCTGGAACAGCCGCGCCTCCAGCTGCTTGCGCAGCGTCACGTCGCGAGCGAAGACGCGCAGGCCCGGCGGGTCCCACAGCTGCGCGACGGTGAGCTCCCAGTAGCGGCCGTCCAGGTGCACCGTGGGCGCGGGCTCTCCCGGAGGCGCGCCGCGCCAGGCCCAGGTGAGCGCCGCGTGCACCAGCGGGTGCGTGGCGCCCTTCTCCACCAGGTCCTGGAACGCCGCGTGGGTGGCGGGGTTCGCGTACCGCAGCTCCCCGTCCATGCCCAGCTCCAGCAGCGGCTCCGGGTGCAGCAGCGGGAACGACGCCAAGCGATAGAGCGGGTCTTCCAGCGAGCGCAGGCCGCTGACGTCGCGCACCAGCAGGCCCAGCTTCACGCCCGTGCCTCCGGGCGAGGGCACGCACGGGGTGATCTCCGCCGCGTAGATGCGCTCGTCGCCGTTCACGGTGAGCCGGTACTCCAGCCGGCCGTCGGAGCCGCCCCGGAGGACGGCCTGGAGCAGGGAGATGAGGGGCTTGCTCGCGGCGGAGCCCAGGACGTCCTCCAGCTTGCGCCCCTCCGCGCCGCGCATGTCCAGGCCGAAGGCGCGGCCGGACGGGGACCACAGCCTGAGGCAGCGCCCCTCCGCGTCCAGCTCCCCGGCCAGGTACTCCGCGGTCGCCGAGGGGCGCGGGCTGGACGCGGGCGCATCCACGCCGGGCGAGCGCACGAAGCCCTCCACGCGGAAGGGCCCCATGAGCATCTCCAGGCCCGCGCCGTCGGTGTTCATCCGCGTGAGGACGGAGATGAGCGCCTGCGCGTCCGCTTCCGGCATCCGCCTGGTGAGGATGAGGCCGTCGGCGAGCGTGGGGATGGTGAAGAGAAACGGCATGAGCCGCGGAGCGTCCGCGCCCAGGTACGTCGTCAGCGTGGCGCGCATCGCGTGCGCGTCCGTGTGGTTGCAGAAGAGCGCGCACAGGTCCGACTCGCCGCGCAGCACGGCGTCCAGCGCCTTGCGGTAGGTGCCCAGGAAGCGCTGCTCGGAGAAGAGCGTGTCCGGGCGCAGGCCCAGCGACTCCAGGTGGCGCACCGGCAGCAGGTGCCCGCCCGTGGAGCGCGGCGCCACCCACGCCACGCGCTTGCCCTGGAGCGTCTCCAGCGTCAGCGGCTCGTCCGCGCGGCAGATGAAGGCGGAGTGGTAGTGCCAGCTTCCAGAGCGCACCGCGCGAAGCACCGCGCGCGCCTGCGGCTCGAAGGCGTTGCACTGCTCGGCGGTGCCCCAGGCCATCTCCACCCGGCCCGCGGCGAGCTCCGCCTCCAGGAACTCGTAGGTGGGCGCCATGGACATGACGACCGGGCGGCCCATCCGCTCCGACAGCGCCCGCGCGAACAGCTCCACGCGCACGTGCTCCCGCACCTCGCCCAGGGACGGATACAGCAGACAACGGATGGGCGAGCTCGATGCGGTCACGACGAATTCCTCCGATGGGCCCCCTCTTGCGCGCACCCGGACAGCCGGCTCGCGAGTCCTGCCTGTCTACCCGAAACTTTCCGGAATTGCCACATTATTCTGGAGTCACTGCAATAAGTAGATTCCCCAGGTTTACCATGCTCGGACCCAGGGTCGTGAGCGACTTCCACGTACCGTGGGTGAAGCCTGCTCGGAAGTGGATGGCACCGGGGCTGCACTGAGGGTGGGTGGACGGATGCAACCCACTGAAGGGACGGACGGATGCGCTGGATCGTGAGGGGAATGTGGCTGGTGGCCCTCGTCGTGATGGGGGCGGCGTGGCTGGTGGGCCGCGGGACGCAGGCGGCGCCGCGCGGGGTGGAGGGGTTGGCGGCGAAGGTGCGGACGGGGGACGTGGTGTTCCAGACGTCGGGCTCACGCCAGTCGAAGGCCATCCAGGTGGCCACGCACAGCCCGCTGTCGCACGTGGGGCTGGTGGAGGTGACGCCGGAGGGGGTGTTCGTGGTGGAGGCCGTGCAGCCGGTGAAGCGCACGCCGTTCCAGCAGTGGAAGGCGCGCGGGGTGAAGGGGCGGCTGCTGGTGATGCGGCCGCAGGGGGTGGATGACGCGGCGAAGGCGCGGGCGGTGGCGGAGGCGAAGCGGCACCTGGGCAAGCCGTACGACGCGCTCTTCGGGTGGGGGGACGAGGCGATGTATTGCTCGGAGCTGGTGCGCAAGGCGTACGCGGCGGGAGCGGGGGTGGAGTACGGGAGGATGGAGCGGCTGGGCGACCTGGATGTGGCGGGACTGAAACAGGAGATTGCCGAGCGCTACAGGGGGCCGGTGCCGGTGGACCTGGAGCTGGTGACGCCGGCGAGCCTGGCGGCGGATGGCCGGCTGGCGGTGGTGTATTCGGATTTCCCCACGGAGCGTTGAGGCCGCGTCATCCCTTGAGGATTCAAGAGGGCAGCCGAGGACTCACACGCGGGGAGAAGGACCGGTAGGATGGGCGTCCATGAAACGCCTTTTTCTGCTGCTGCCGTTGGTGGCCCTCGCGGGCTGTAAGGATCCCCAGGACGGGGTGAAGGTCGTGATCTCGTATGGCCAGTTCGTCCCGGGCTGCGTGCGGGTGACCGCCACGGACGACGCCAGTGGGGACACGCGCACCACGGACGTCGCGGTCCGGGGGAAGAAGCCCGAGCCCAACAGTCAGATCGTGGTGGGCTTGCTGCTGCCGGAGAAGTGGGGCACGGCCATCACGGTGGAGGCGAACGGTTACGAGGCGCTGCCCAAGGACGATGCATGCGTCGGCAACGCCGTGACGAACCAGCGGAAGGGCCTCTCCGTTCCGAAGGGCAGCACGAAGGACGGCAAGCCCGCGGAGCTGACCCTGCTGGCGGACGCCAGGGACGAGGACGGCGACGGGTACGTCAGCAACACGGCTGGCGGCTCGGACTGCGATGACAAGGCGGGAGTTGGAGCGGGGATCAATCCCGGCGCCACCGAGCTGTGCAACGGCCAGGACGACAACTGCGACGGCAACAAGGATGAGGACTTCGCCATCGGGTCTGAATGCATCAGCCCCGAAGGTTGCCCGAGCGTTCGCACCTGCAACACCAGTGACCCTACGACATTCGCCTGTATCGCCACCAACGTGCAGTACGCATGGGTAGATGCGGACAGGGATCAGCACGGCGACAAGAATCAGGGTCAGGTGGTGGTCTGCAGCGCGACGCTTCCGCCGGACCGCCTGCCGCTCACCTCGCCTCACGATGACTGCAACGATTCGGAAGCCAGCATCCATCCTCAGGCGACGGAGAAGTGCAACACCGTCGACGACGATTGCGACGGCGACACGGATGAAGGGTTTGGCGTGGGCGCCACCTGCTTTGAAACCGGTGTCCAGTGCGATGGCATCCAGCAGTGCAATGCCACGCAAGACGGTGTTGTGTGCAAGCCGACGGGAACCGTCCCGACCTGGTATCCCGATCAGGATGAAGATCAGCATGGGAAGATGGACGCAGGCATTGTCCGCTGCCCCAAGCCTGACGCGGGCTACATCACCGAAGGCAGGGACTGCGACGACGGCAACCCCTTCATCCATGGAGATGCCCGGGAGCTGTGTGATGGCCAGGACAACAACTGCAACGGGACTGTGGATGACGGTCTGAACTGCGCACCGACCTGGGCCGGCCAGCAGGTGGGTGAGGAAGCCGACCGGACGTGGTACGGCCTCTCCGTGTATGGGGATGGTGGCGTCTGGATTGTGGGCAGCGACGGTGGGCGCGCGGTAAAACAACCCAGTGAAACGGCCTTCTCGGTGCGCCCAGGTGCATGCACGGGCACCAGCAACACCCGCACCCTCTTTGGTGTCTGGTCCAATTCCGAGGGCAAGGCGTTCATTGGCGGATCGGAAGGACTTCTCCTGATCCAGGAGCCCGGAAGCACCGATTGTACGCCGAGGCGCCCTCCCAATCTGGATGCAGGGTCAGGCACCATCGCCACCACGGACCTTTTCGGCTTCGCCAATCCGTCGGACCCCGATGATGTGCAACTGTACGGCGTTGCCTCTGATGACGATAAAGGCGCGACCTTCCAGTGGAATGGAGCAGTGGTGGGCGTGCCGATCATCGCTGCGTCCAACAGCACCTTCCAGGGCATCCATGGAATCTCTCCCGAGGTGATGTTCGCCGTGGGTTCGTTCAAGAACCCCGAGGCCGGAGGCGCTAGAGGGCAAATCTTCCGCTATGACCCGGTGACTTCATCCTGGGGCACGCCGGTTGAGCCACCCAACACCAAGGGGCTCAATGCTGTCTGGGTCGTCAATTCCAAGCTCGCCTACGCGGTGGGCAATGCGGGTGCATTCCTGAAGTGGGACGGCTCCGTGTGGGCCACTTCGCCCGGCCCCGCTGCTGAACGACTGACAGGCGTCATCGCCTTTGGCAGTAATTCCGTCTACGTCACGTCGGAAGCTGGCAAGGTCTACCGTTACGAGAACGGAAATTGGCAGACGTATGACCTGGGTGCCTCGCTGTATGGCATCAACGGGACCAACCCCGGGGACCTCTGGGTCATCGGCGTCCGCGGCCTGGCCTTCCACTATCCGTCCTGGCCTGCCGCGCCCCCGCCTCCGTGATGAACTAGCTCACGGTGGGGCTGCGCGCCCCACCGTGACGCCGTGTCTCAGCGCTTCACCCGCAGGACCTGGAACCCCTTTCCTCCGGTTCCGAAGCCCTTCAGGTTGTCCGCCCGCACCACCAGGTCTCCGTTGGGCAGTTCGCCCCAGACCTCCGCGCGGGCCAGGACGCCAGTCGTGGCCCGCTCGTATTTCCGGGCCTCCACCCATGTCACCGCATCCGTGCTCGTGAAGAGCCGCGCGTAGACATCCGACGCGGGCTGCACGTCCCCCACGTCCGCTCTCGCCGTGCCCAGCACGAAGCCGCCGCCTCCCAGCGCATCCAGCGAGTACGCCGGCCCTGGCAACGTCAGCAGCGCGTCCACCCGTCCGCTCGCGTACACGCGCAGGAGCTTCGGGTGCTCCGGCTCATACAGCGTGGACTGCCCCAAGAGCAGCTCGCCTCCCGACAACACGGTCCCCGTCACCGCGTTCGCCGCGTAGCCGCCCATCACCTTCGTCCACGTGCGGCCGCCGTCCGTCGAGCGCACCACCGCCGCCTGCGTGCTGCTGCTGCCGAACGTGGCCCACAGCGCGCTGCGCGTCGTGTCCGCGTACAGCGCCGTGCCGTGCCGGTGGTCCTGGAACGTCGCCCGCGCCGTCCACGTCGCGCCACCGTCCGTGCTCGCCCACAGGCGCAGCGGCGTGTTCGCGGAGGTGAACGTCTGGTACTCCAGGAAGAACACCGTGCTGCCCAGCTCCGCGAAGCTCGCGGGCGACATCGCCCGGTAGTTCCCCAGCGCCGCCACGTCCGCCCACGTGCGCCCGCCGTCCGTCGAGCGCTCCAGGTGATAGCTGCCACTGCGGCTCATCTGCGCCAGCAGCGTCCCGTCATTCAACGCCGCCATCACCCAGAACGACGCGCCGCCCACGCCCTGCCCTCTCGCGCTGAACGTGCGCCCACCATCCGTGCTCGCGAGCAGCTTCGACCGGCTCCCGTCCAGCGCCAGCGCGTACACCGTGCCCGCGCCGTCCACCGCCAGCACCTCGTGCGTCGTGTTCGTGAACACCGGCTCCAGCGTCACCGGCCCCTGCACCCCGCCATCCACCGGCGGAGTCCCCGCGTCCACGCCACCATCCGAAGTCCCCGAACCCGCGTCCGGCGTCCCCGCGTCCACGCCGCCATCCGAAGTCCCCGAACCCGCGTCCGGCGTCCCCGCGTCCACGCCGCCATCCGGAACACCGCCGCCGCCATCCGGAACACCACCGTCCTGCCCCGAGGAGCCGCCGCCTCCTTCCGGCTGGCGCGCCAGCGCCACGCGCATCACCCGGCCGCTGGAGTTCGCGTCCGCCGCGTCCCCGTAGAAGCACGGCACCTCCGTGACGCTGTCCGGCAGCACGTCCAGCGTGCTCAGGTAGCCCTTGAAGCTCGTGCGCGAATCCAGCGTCACCGGGTCGCTGAACACGCCGTCGCGCAGCACCCGCACCCGGATCTCGTAATCCGTCGCCGTCTGGAAGTGATTGTAGAAGACATACAGCGCATCCCCGATGCGCGTCACCGCGGGCTGCAACGCCCAGTCCGGCGTCCCCTCCACCAGGATGCGTGAGCCGAACGACGTCCCGTCGAAGCGCCGGTAATACAGCCGCTCCGTCTCATCCTTGTAGACCAGGTGGATGCCGCCCTTCCCGTCCTCCACCGCGCTCAGCGCCGCGCCATGGTAGATGCCGTCGGAGAACGCGTCCCGCTGCGGCCCCCACGTGTCCAGCGGATCCGCCGCGTCACGCACCCGCATCCGCGTGGGCTCGAAGCCGTCGTGCATGGCCCAGAAGAAGACGAGCTTCGACCCCACGCTCAAGAGCCGTCCCCCGCCCCGCTTCTTCGTCCGCCCCAGGTCCGGCTGCCTCTGGAAGCTCGCGCCGCCGTCCGTGGACACCGCCATCACCGCCGTGGCGCCACCGTCCGGCTCCAGCCGGAACGCCTGCACCCACAGCCGCCCCTTCGAGTCCCGCGCCAACAGCGCCCGCGAGTACGCCGTCGCACTGTCCGCGTTGAACACCCGCACCGCCGGCTCCGGCGTCCAGGTGTCCTGCGCCTCGTCGTAGCGCCACCACTGGAAGTACACGTCGTGCCGCGACGACGCCGCCAGCGAGGGGGCTTCGTACGCGTAGACCATCGCCACGTCCCGCCCCACCGCGACCAGCTCCGCCCGGTCGTGGTGCGACGCATCCGGCTGGATTTCCGCCAGCTTGGAGAAGCTCTGGAACCCGTCCTCGGAACGGAACAGGTTCAGCCCCTGACCTTCCGCCCCCTGCTGCTGGATGGCCAGAAGCCACGTGGGCGCAGGCCCGTTGCCCGTCTCAATCCGCACCGAGTGCCGGTGCGCTGGCAGCGTCAGGGCATTGCCCCCGCCGGCCGGCACCATGGGCACCCCACCCGCCGCCACCACCGTGGTCAGCAGGGCTCCCACCCAGGACATCATGTGTTTGCGCCCCCTGTCGTATCCCCGCCCGAAAGGTAGGGACGCAGGACCCGGGAGCAATTGCGGCGGAGGCGGACGTGAAGGGCCCGGTCATCTCCGCGCGGACAGGTGAACACAGCCCACCGCGCGACGCCCCCGGGAGTGTTGGGAGCGCCGCGCTGGGGTCCTGACGACTACTTCTTGCGGCGGCGAGGAGCGGCGGTGCCCGCGTCCATGCCCGTGCCCGCGTCCATGCCCTCCACCGTGCCGGCGTCCATGCCCGTGCCGGCGTCCGGCGTGGCCGTGGTGACGGCGGGGGGCGGGTTCACCAGCTTCAGCGAGGTGAGGAACTCATCCGCCGTGGTGTTGGGGTGGTTGGGGTTGTAGATGACCAGCAGCGTGTACAGGCGCGGGCCCACGAGGAAGTTGCGGGCCTTCACCTCACCGACCACCGGCGAGCTGACCGTGTAGGACTTGCCGGGGTAGCCATCCAGCGTGACGTCCGCCTCTTCCTTGATGGTGCCCTGGACCTGCTTCACCAGGCCGTCCTTGCCCTCGTTCAGCAGGGCCTCCGGAGGACGGCTCGCCACCAGGCGCTCCGGGTAGTCCGCGGTGCTGATGGAGTAGATGGTGCCGTCCTCGGTGCGCGAGGAGAAGGCCGCGGTGTTCACCGTGTTGGCGCCCAGCGGGACCTGCTTGCGCTCCACCTGGGGCTCCGCCGGCATGCCAATGACAAAGCCTTCCGTGGCCTCGTAGGGCTTGAAGGCCGGCGCCGGGGGGGCCACGGGGGCCTCATTGGGCACGTCCTCGATGGTGGAGGTCGCCTGAGCGCCACCGGACGAGGAACCATCGGTCTTCTGCTGGTTGGCGCACGCGCCGGCGATGAGCGCGAGGGTGGTGAGCGAGGCAAGAAGGAGGCGGGACAACGGGCGCATGGGCACGCTTCCTGAGAGGGAAGTGGAAGGAAACAGACTGTCTGTTCGGACGGTAGACGAAGTGCTCCGCCGCTGACTACCCGAGTTTCGACACGGCGCGAGCAACTTGCCCCAACGGCGCCCCCGGAACCGTCCGGGGGCGGACAACGCGCAACGGGGCCGGAAAATCGGCCCGGGAAGCTATTCGCCCAGGTACGCGCGCCGCACCTCGGCGCTGTCCAGCAGCGCCTTGCCCGGGCCGGCCATCACCACCTCGCCCGTCTCCAGCACGTAGCCGTAGTGGGCGGCGTTGAGGGCCAGGTGCGCGTTCTGCTCCACCAGGAGCACGCTGACGCCGGTGGCGTTCACCTCGCGCAGGGTGCGGAAGATGGTCTCCGTCACCTGCGGCGCCAGGCCCAGGGACGGCTCGTCCAGGAGGAGCAGCTGCGGCTTGGAGAGCAGCGCCCGGGCAATGGCCAGCATCTGCTGCTCACCGCCGGACAGCGTGCCCGCCAGCTGCTTCTGACGCTCGCGCAGCACCGGGAACAGGCCGAAGCCCTTGTCCATGTCCTGGCGCACCTGGGCGGTGTCCTTGCGCAGGTACGCGCCCAGCTCCAGGTTCTCGAACACGGTGAGGTTGGGGAAGATGCCCCGCCCCTCCGGCGCGTGCGCCATCCCGCGAGGCACCAGCTGGTGCGCCTTGAGGCCGGTGATGTCCTGCCCCGCCAGCGTGATGCGGCCCGCGGACGGCTTGAGCATGCCGCTCACCGCGCGCAGGGTGCTCGTCTTGCCCGCCCCGTTGGCGCCGATGAGGGCCACCATCTCGCCCCTACCCACCGTCAGGGACACGCCCCGCAGCGCCTGGATGGCGCCGTAGCGGACCTGGATGCCCTCCACCGACAGCAGCGGCTCGAACGCGCGCCGCTCGCCCAGCACCTTCACCGGCTCGCTCACGCCGCGCCTCCGTGGGACTCCAGGTAGCTGTCGCCCAGGTACGCCTCGATGACCTTGCGGTCGCTGCGCACCTCCGCCGGAGCACCGCGGGCAATCGTCTCGCCGTGGTCCAGCACGGTGATGCGCTCGCAGATGCCCATCACCAGCTTCATGTCGTGCTCGATGACCAGCACCCCCAGCGAGAACTCGTCGCGCAGCCGGCGGATGAGCACCATCAGGTCCGCCTTCTCACGCGTGTTCATGCCCGCCGCGGGCTCGTCCAACAGCAGCACCTTGGGGCGCGTGCCCAGCGCGCGGGCGATCTCCAGCCGGCGCTGCTCGCCGTACGGGAGGTTCTTCGCCTCCTCGTCGCGGCGGTGCGACAGGCCCATGACCTCCAGCAGGCGCTCCGCCTGGCGCGTCAATTCGCGCTCCTCGGCCTGGAAGCCGGGGGTGAGCAGCAGCGCGCGCCACCAGTCGCGGTAGTTGCGCATCGCCGTGCCGGCCTTCGCCAGCGGGCCCATCACCACCGGGTGCAGCGCCCCTTGCGCGCGGCAGGCCACCTTCACGTTGTCCAGCGCGGTGAGCGCGCGGAACAGGCGGATGTTCTGGAACGTGCGCGCCAGGCCCAGGTGGTTGATCTGATGCGGCACCCAGCCGTTCACCCGCTGCCCGGCCACGCGCACCTCGCCCTCGGTGGGCTGGTACACGCCGGTGAGCACGTTGAACGCGGTGGACTTGCCCGCGCCGTTGGGGCCGATGAGGCCCAACAGGTCGCCCTGGCGCACGCTGAGGTTGAAGTCCGTGAGGGCCTTGAGGCCCCCGAAGCGGATGCTCACGCCGGACGCCTCGAGCAGGGCTCCACCGGAGCCGGGAGGAGCCGGAGTCACGGCGGCGCTCATGACATCCCCTTCTTCTTCCGGGGGAGCCACCGGGGCAGCACGTCCCAGAGCTCCTTCGTGCCGAACAGGCCCTGCGGCCGCGCCAGCATCAGCACCACCAGCAGGATGCCGTACACGGGCATGCGGATCTGATCCACCTTCTGCGCCAGGCTGCCCCCCGCGCCCAGCGCGCCGAACAGCGAGCGCAAGCCTTCCGGCAGCAGCGTGAGGAAGATGGCCGCGACGATGGCGCCCGTGCTGGAGCCCAGCCCGCCCAGCACCACCATGACGACGATCTCCATGGACTTCACGAAGGTGAACGAGCCCGGGTTGATGATGGGCACGAAGTGCGCGAACAGGCCGCCCGCGATGCCCGCGAAGAACGACGAGATGACGAACGCGCGGACCTTGTAGCCGGTGGTGTCCACGCCCATGGCCTCCGCGGCCACTTCGTCCTCGCGGATGGCCCACAGGCTGCGGCCGTGGCTGGAGCCCGCGATGCGCCGGGCCACCAGCACCACCAGGAAGACCCAGAAGTAGACCATGGCCACGCTGGAGTACTGCGGGATGCCGGACAGGCCCAGCGCGCGGCCGAAGGCCTCCGTGTTCTGCACCACCACGCGGATGATCTCACCGAAGCCCAGCGTCACGATGGCCAGGTAGTCCCCGCGAAGCCGCAGGGACGGCAGGCCCACCAGGAAGCCGCACAGCGCGGCGGCCACGCCACCCGCCAGCAGCGCCACGGTGAAGAGCACCTGGTCGCTGGCGGCCACCGGCAGGAAGGACAGCGCCACCTCCTTCAGCTCCAGCGACGTGACGCCCGCGATGTACGCGCCCACGGCCATGAAGCCGGCATGGCCAATGGAGAACTGGCCCGTCATGCCGTTCACGATGTTGAGGCTCACCGCGAGGATGATGTTCACCCCCACCACGGACAAGAGGTACGTGGCGAAGGGCGAGGTGTTCAGCAGGACATCCGCCAGGACCACCACCGGCACCGCGATGAGCACGGGCAGGATGCCGCGCAGGGCCGGGGGCACGCGGCCCGCGGTTTCATCGGACAACGTCGTAGCGCCAGGGACGGCCATCAGACCTTCTCCGCCGCGACGCGGCCGAACAGACCGCCCGGCTTCACCAGCAGCACCAGGATGAGGAAGCCGAAGGCCACCGCGTCACGCCAGGTGCTGGCCGCGTAGCCCACCACGAACTCCTCCACCAGGCCCAACAGCAGCGCGCCCACCACGGCGCCCGGCACGTTGCCGATGCCGCCGATGACCGCCGCCACGAAGGCCTTGAGGCCCACGTACAGGCCCATGAGCGGGCTCACGGACGTGTCCTTGATGGCGTAGAGCAGGCCCGCGCCCGCCGCCAGCGCGCTGGAGAGCATGAACGTCAGCGCGATGATGCGGTCGGTGGGGATGCCCATCAGCGCCGCGGTGCGGTGGTCGAAGGACACCGCGCGCATCGCCTTGCCAAAGCGCGTGCGGTACACGAGGAACTGGAGCGCGGCCATCAGCCCCACGGCGATGAGGAAGCTGATGACCTGCCAGTTCCACACCACCACGTCGCGGTCCCCCACGATGAACCACTCGCTGGGGACGATGACCTCCGGGAAGGCCCGGGGGGACGCGCCCGGCAGGAAGCCGACGTCCAGCTGGAAGCCGTACGACAGCGCGAACGAGATGCCGATGGCGGTGATGAGCGCGGTGAGGCGCGGCTTCTCACGCAGAGGACGGTAGGCGAAGCGCTCGATGAGGAAGCCGAGCAGCGCGCACCCCACCATGGCCACCGCGAAGATGACGACCACGCCCCACAGGGAACGCTGCGCCTGGCGCCCGAGGGCGAAGGCGGTCGCGTAGCCCATGTAGACGCCGACCATCATCACGTCGCCGTGGGCGAAGTTGATGAGCTTGAGGACGCCGTACACCATCGTGTAGCCCAGGGCGACCAGGGCGTAGATGGTGCCGGCGGCCAGACCGTTGATGAGGTGCTGGAGGAGCTGCGACATGTGCCGGGGAGGACCCTGGGGTTAAGGCGAGATGGTGGTGACGTAGGTGGACTTGCCGTCCTGGACCTTCAGCACCACGGCGGACTTCACCGCGTTGCGCTTCGCATCCAGCGTGATGTTGCCCGCCACGCCGGGGAAGTCCTTCGTCTGCGCGATGGCCGCGCGAACCGCGGGGCCGCTGGTGTCCGGAGCCTTCTTCAGCGCTTCAATGGCGACGCGCGCGGCGTCGTAGCCCAGCGCCGCGAGCGCGTCCGGCACCGCGCCGTTGTTGTCCGCCTTGTAGTCCGCGATGAACTTCTTCACGCGCTCGTCCGGGTTGTCCGGCGAGTAGTGGTTGGAGAAGTAGCTGCCTTCAATGGCGCTGCCGCCCAGCTCGAAGAGCTTCTCGGAGTCCCAGCCGTCGCCGCCCATCAGCGGGACCTTCAGGCCCAGCTCGCGCGCCTGGCGGGCGATGATGCCCACCTCGCTGTAGTAGCCCGGCACGTAGATGCCCTCCGGCTGCGTCTTCTTGATGGCGGTCAGCTGCGCGCGATAGTCCGTGTCGCCCTGGCTGTAGCTCTCCGTGGCGGTGATCTTCCCGCCCAGCTCCGCGAACTTCTGGCGGAAGACCTCCGTGAGGCCAATGGAGTAGGCGCTCTTGTTGTCCTGGAGCACCGCGACCTTGTTGAGCTTGAGGTTCTCCCGCGCGAACTTCGCCATCACGAAGCCCTGGAACGGGTCGATGAAGCAGACGCGGAAGATGTTCTCGCCCTTCTCCGTCACGGAGGGGTTGGTGGACGACGGGGTGATCATGGGCACGCCGGCCGCCTGGGCCTTCTCCGCCATGGCCAGGGAGCTGGACGAGGCCACCTCGCCCAGGATGAGCACCACCTTGTCCTGGGTGATGAGGCGGGTGACGGCCTGCGCGGCCTCCTCCGGCTTGCTCTGGTCGTCGTACACGCGCACGACCAGCTTCTTGCCCTTCACGCCGCCGGCCGCGTTGGCCTCCTTCACCGCCAGCGCGATGCCGTTGCGGGTGGAGATGCCGAACGTCGCCTGGCCGCCCGTCAGCGCGCCCACTTCACCCAGCACGATGACGTCGTCACCGGCGGGGGGAGCACCGCCCCCCTGCGCGGTGGCCGGGGCCTGCGCCGAGGGGGCGCCTCCCGCCTCTCCCGTGGGCTGCGTCTTCTTCTCGCAGGCGGCCGCCAGGACGGCGAGCGCTGCGAGGAGCATCGGGGCAAGTCGTCGCATGCGGGGGCTTCCTCCGGGGGAGATGACGGGCAAAGCCCCGGTTTTCTAGGGGAGCCCTCCCCATGGGTCAAGCGCACAGCTTGGCTCCTGGGTCCCGGCAACACCCCGGAACATCGCTGTCGCGAGTCCCTGCCCCCACGGCGGGTGTGCACCTGGCGCCGCTCAGGGCTCCAGCCAGAAGTGCTCCCGGCCCGACGGTCCCCGGCGGATCCTCGGCGCGGGCGCTTCCGCGTCGCCGTCATCCCAGGGCGTCATGTCCTCATGCGTCAGCGCCCATCCGGCTTCAGGAGGGTCCTCCGCGTCCGGCAGCACGGCGGGCGCCCAGGAGACGGGCTCCAGCGCGCGCGTCCCCTCTGGCATGGACACCGGGAGGTCCACGGCGGCGCGGCGGCGCAGGAACCGGCCCGCCACCAGCAGTCCCACCGCGCCGGCCATCCACCCGAGTCCCCGGCCTGGCCTCGTGGCTCGCATCGCAGACGCCTCCTCGCGCGGACCGGACCGTCCGGACTCACGCCCTCACAGTGAGGTGTGGGGACGCGCGCGGCCAGCGGGAAGCCCGGGGTGCTGCTCCTGCACGGCTGCCCTCCGGACAGGAAGCGGGGAGGCGCCCGCGCGGCGTTGCCCGTGGCGTGCGGCATGCCGAGCCCCTGGACCATCCAGCACCAGGGGTTTCCTTGGGCGTCATTGAACCCACTTTGCAAGTGATGCCCGAGGTGAAGGCGCACAAGGAGCCAAGGCAATGATGATCAAGCGCAATGACATCAAGGAAGGGATGACGGTCCGCAGCAGCGACGGCGAGAAGCTGGGCAAGGTGTTCGCCGTGAGTGAGGGCGAGTTCCACATCGAGAAGGGAATGTTCTTCCCGAAGGACTACCTGGTCCGCTACGCGGAGGTGAGCGACATCCGCAACGGGGAGATCTACCTCAACCACGGCCGCGAGGCGCTGCGGGGGCTGTCGGACACCACGAACGCGGGTGTGATGGCGGGCCGGGGTGGCGGCGCGGGCGTGGGTCCCGGCGCGGTGGGCGCGACAGCGGCCACGGCCACCGGCGCCACCATGGGCGGAATCGGCGCGGGGCTGAAGACGGGCACCGCGAAGACGGACGTCAACCGCACCGGCACGGAGAAGGCCGGCATCGCGGACAAGGTCGGCCTCAAGGACCGGGAGCTGCGAGCCAAGGAGCGCATCGCGAGCGAGGACGTCACGCTGCGCACGCACCATGAAGAGCTGGGCGTCACCAAGCACCAGCGCTCCGCGGGCGAGGCGCAGGTCCGTAAAATCGTCGTGGAGGAGATGAAGACGGTGGAGGTGCCCCTGCGCCACGAGGAGGTGGAGGTGGTGCGCCGCGCGGTGAAGGGCAAGGACACCATTCCCGGCGACGTGGCGACCTTCCAGGAGGAGACCATCCGCATCCCCCTGAGCGCGGAGGAGGCGGAGCTGACCAAGCGCGCCTACACGGACGAGGAGATCACCATCCACAAGCGCCCCATCGAGGAGCGCCGCACCATGGAGGGCCGCGTCCGCCACGAGGAGCTGGTGGAGCCGACGGTGGTGCGCACCGAGCCGGACATCAACGAGGAGACGCGCCGCACCGGCTACGTCGCGAACCCGGACATCGATCCGCTCAAGCGCTCGTAGCGTCCTCGCCTCACGTGCGCGGCGCGCGGGTGGCCGGCGTCGCGCGGGTGGGCGCCTCCCGCTGGCGGTCCACGGCGGTCTCCAGCCGCTGCGAGTCGCGCAGCCGCTCCGGGAAGAGCCGGCCCGCCAGCGCCGCCAGGGCCGTATCGCGCGCGGGGGGGCTCGCGGCCACCAGCCGGTCCGCCATGGCGTGCGCGGTGGGGAAGCGGGCCGAGGGGTCCTTGGACAGCGCCACCGACAGCACGTTCCACACGGGCGCGGGCACCTCCGGGGGCTTCGTCAGCTTCTCCTGGCAGATGGCCTTCATGGTGTCCAACTCGTCGTCGCGCTCGAAGGCGCGGCGGCCCGTGAGGGCCTGGTAGAGGACGAGCCCCATGGCGAACAGGTCGCTGCGCGCATCCAGCTTGTGGCCCAGCGCCTGCTCCGGGGACATGTAGAGCGGCTTGCCCTTCACGATGCCCGGCAGCGTCACCGTGCGCTGCGCGCGCACCTTGGCCACGCCGAAGTCCAGCACCTTCACCTGGCCATCGAAGGCAATCATCAGGTTGTGCGGCGACAGGTCGCGGTGCACCAGCTCCAGGGGCGCGCCGTCCTCGCCCTTGAGCGCGTGCGCGGCGTTGAGCCCCATCAAGGCCTGCGACACGATGGCGGACGCCACCGGCGGCTCCAGCGGGCCCTTGTTCGCGCGCAGGAGCCGGTCCAGGTCGATGCCGTTCACCAGCTCCATGGCGATGTAGTACGCGCCCTGCGCCTCGCCGAAGTCGTAGACGTGCACCAGGTTGGGGTGCGACAGCCGCAGGCCGATGCGCGCCTCGTCCAGGAACTGCTGCACCATCTCCGGCTGCGCCGTCAGGTGGGGCAGGATGCGCTTGAGCGCCACCAGCCGCCCCAGCCCCTCCGGCCCGCGCGTGCGCGCAATCAGCACCTGCGCCATGCCGCCCGTGCCCAGGGGCTTCACGACCTCATAGCGGCCAATGCGCCCGCGGTTGACGGGCGTGCCCTCCACGTCCAGCTCGTCCAGCCGCTCCAGGGGGCCGCGCCCGTCCGTCAGGGCGAGGAAGGACAGCACCGCCGAGTCCAGCTGTTCGCCAATCGCCGCCACCAGCCCCATCACCCGCTGGCCGCCGTCCGCGAAGTCCCCGTCCACCACCAGGCCCAGTCCGCCCAGGTTCAGCCGCCCCAGGGTGAGCTGCTGGCAAAAGAGCATCCGGCCTTCGCGCAGCTTCCGGGGGCCGCTCCAGTGGGCCGCCTCGAAGACGTCCACGCCCAGTTCGCCCAGCACGCGCGTCAGCACCGGGCCGCGCGTGCCCCGCAGCGACACGAAGCCCGCCTTCGCGTGCACCATGCGGGCGCACTGCGTGAGGAACACGTCCAGGCCGGTGTCGAGGTCCAGCCCCCGCTCCAGGCAGTCCTCGAGGATGTCGTCGGCCATCCGGTTCACGGCCATCAGGCCGCGCAGGAAGGCCAGCTCTTCTTCCGGGGATTGGAACGCCACGCGCCCATCAATACCCGAAAACCCGGCGGGGATGGAGCGCCCACCGGGTGGGACGTCAGACGCGCTCGCGGTCCACGCGGACCACCGGCGCCAGGCGCTCGGGGAGTTCCGGGCGCTCGGCCGACGCGCGGGTCACCGGGTGCTCCAGCATGCCGTGCCGGTCCAGCATGTGCTCCAGGTGCGCCACGCGCGCGCGCAGCCCCTCCAGCTCCCCGGCGGGCCGGGCCTGGACCTCGCGCACGCGCAGCCACGTCTCCATCACGGGCTTGAGTGCGAAGCGCAGCGTGAGGCCGAACAGGGGTACGCCGACGGTCATGCCGGTGACCATGATGATCATCACGGCTTCAGTCAGTTCCATGAGGGAGGCTCCGGGAAAAGAGGCGGACGCCCGGGACTACGAACGGGGGGCCGGGTGATTGCACCCGGCCCGCGAGGCCTCAGCCGGACTTGGCCTGGTCCGTGTAGATGGCGTCCGCGATGCGGTAGGCGCTGCCCTCCAGGCGCTGGAAGGCCTCCTTGAGGGCGCCCGCGTCGGAGGTGTTGAGCACGGAGCGCAGGCGCTCCAGGTCCGCCTGGATTTCGCCGCGGTCCTTCTCCGACAGGAGGTTGGCGTACTCCTCCAGGCTCTTCTCCGTGGTGTAGATGAGCCCGTCCGCGTTGTTGCGCAGCTCCGCCAGCTCCTTCTTCTTCTTGTCGTCCGCGGAGTGCGACTGGGCGTCGGTGATCATCGCCTGGATTTCGGCCTCGGTGAGGCCGGAGTTGCCCACCACGCGCACCTGCTGCTGCTTGCCGGTGCCCAGGTCGCGCGCGCTCACGTGCACGATGCCGTTCGCGTCGATGTCGAAGGACACCTCAATCTGCGGCACACCGCGCGGCGCGGGCGGGATGCCGACGAGCTCGAAGCGCGCCAGCGTCTTGTTGTCCGCGGCCATCTCGCGCTCGCCCTGCAGGACGTGCACGGACACGAGCGGCTGGTTGTCCACCGCCGTGGAGAACACCTGGCCCTTCTTGCAGGGGATGGTGGTGTTCTTGTCGATGATCTTCGTGAAGACGCCGCCCGCGGTCTCCACGCCCAGCGACAGCGGCGTGACGTCCAGCAGGAGGACGTCCTTCACCTCGCCCTTGAGCACGCCGCCCTGGATGGCCGCGCCCACGGCGACGACCTCGTCCGGGTTGATGCCCTTGTGGGGCTCCTTGCCGAAGAACTCCTTCACCTTCTGCTGCACGCGCGGCATGCGCGTCATGCCGCCCACCAGGAGGACCTGGTTGATGGCCTGCGCGGTGATGCCCGCGTCCTTGAGCGCGATGCGGCACGGCTCGATGGAGCGGTCGATGAGGTCCGCGACCAGGGCCTCGAAGGTGGACCGGTCCACGGTCTCCGTGAGGTGCTTGGGGCCGGACGCGTCCGCGGTGATGAACGGGAGGTTGACCTCCGTCTCCGGCGCGCTGGACAGCTCGTGCTTGGCGCGCTCCGCCGCTTCCTTCAGGCGCTGGAGCGCCATGCGGTCCTTGCGCAGGTCCAGGCCGTTGTTCTGTTCCGCGAAGCGCTTGGCCAGGTAGTCGATGAGGCGCTGGTCGAAGTCCTCGCCGCCCAGGAACGTGTCGCCGTTGGTGCTCTTCACTTCGAACACGCCGGCGGTGAGCTCCAGGATGGAGATATCGAACGTGCCGCCGCCCAGGTCGTAGACGGCCACGCGCTCCGTGGTGGCGTCCTTCACCTTGTCCAGGCCGTACGCGAGCGCGGCGGCCGTGGGCTCGTTGATGATGCGCAGCACGTTGAGGCCCGCGATGCGGCCCGCGTCCTTGGTGGCCTGGCGCTGGCTGTCGTTGAAGTACGCGGGGACGGTGATGACCGCCTCGGTGACGGGCTCGCCGAGGTAGTCCTCCGCCGTCTGCTTCATCTTCATCAGCACGATGGCGGAGACTTCCGGCGGGCTGTAGCCCTTGCCCCGGATCTCCACCCACGCATCACCATTCGGGCTGGGGGCCACCTTGAAGGAGGAGACGCCAATGGCCTTCCTCGCCTCCGGCGAGTCGTACTTGCGGCCGATGAGGCGCTTGGCCGCGAAGACCGTGTTCTCCGGGTTGGTGATGGCCTGCCGCTTGGCAATCTGGCCCACCAGGCGTTCACCGGAGTCGGTGAAGCCCACCATGGAGGGTGTGGTGCGGCTGCCTTCGCTGTTGGGGATGACCACCGGCTCGCCGCCTTCCATCACGGCGACGCACGAGTTGGTGGTGCCCAGGTCGATTCCAATCACCTTCGCCATGACTACTGCTCCCCCCCGGAGGAACTGCCGGACGGCGCGGAAGTCTGGGGCTCCGCGCCGCTGCCTTCTTCAGAAGCCTTGGGTGCTTCAGTGCTGGCCGCGGGCGCGGCCGCTTCCGGCGCGCGGGCGACGACGACCATGGCGGGACGCACCAGGCGGTCGTTGAGATAGAAGCCGCGCGTCACCTCGAAGAGCACGTGGCCCGCCGGGACGTCCGCGGACTCCACCTGCTGGATGGCTTCGTGCACGCGCGGGTCGAAGGGCTGGCCCTTGGCGGAGAAGCCCTTCACGCCGTGGCGGGCGAGCGAGTCCTCGAAGGACTTGCGCGTCATGGCCACGCCCTTCTGGAAGCTGTCGAAGTCGGAGGACTTGCTGGCGGCGTCGAGCGCGCGGTCCATGTTGTCCACCACGGGGAGCAGGTCCTTGAGGAGCTTCTCCACGCCGAACTTCTGGACGTCCTCCTTCTCCTTCTGCGCGCGCTTCCTGTAGTTCTCCAGGTCCGCGGCGGAGCGGATGGCCCGGTCCTGGAAGTCCTTGGCGCGCTCGTGCGCCTCCTTCAGGCGCTCCAGCGTCTCGCGCGCCTTGGTCTGGCTGAAGTCCAGCTGCGCGCGCAGCGACTCCACCTCCTGGCGGAGCGCGGCCGCGTCCTCGGTGGGGGGAGCGACTTCGGGGGTGGAGGCGTCCGCGTCCCCGGCGGCAGCAGCGGAGACGTCCAGCTCCACCTCCGTGCCCGCGCTGTCCGCGTCCTCGTCCATCCGACGCTCGACGCTGCGAACCGCATCGTCGATCACGTCCTGCCCGATGTCCGTCTGGATGCTGCCCTTGTCATTGTCCTTGGTACCCGACACGGCGCGCACTATCTCACGCGACGCGGAGCGATCCAACAGGACCCGGGCGGCCGCGCGTGCCCGGCGTGCGGGCAGGCGCGGGCTTCATGGGGAACGGAACTTCACGCCCCGGGCGCGGGTTTCTTGCGGCCCAACGTTTTCTTGGAAGCTGGTTTCTTCGGGGCCCGGGCGCCCTTGGCGGCGGCGGGGGCGCCGGCGGTCTTCTTGCGGCCAATGGACTTGTTTCCGCCCTTGGCCGGGCTGGCGGACTTCGCGCGGGCCGGGCGGCTGGGGGCGGCCTCCGCCTCCGGGGCGGCCTTGGAGGCCCTGGGGGCCTTGTCCTCCGCGGCGGGCGGAGGGGGGGTGGCGCCGGAGCCGGAGCCGGGCTTGAAGGCCTCCTCGACGGAGGTCTCCACGCGGCGCACGGCGGTCTCAATCTTCTCCGCGGCCGTCTTGGTGGTGGCGGTGGCCCAGGTGCGCAGCTGCGCCAGGCCTTCCTTGACCTTGGCCTGCTTGTCCGGGTCCTTCACCTCCTTGAGGAGGCGCTCGGCCTCGCCCCGGAGGTCGTCCGTGGTGCGCTTGAGCTCGTCACCGGTGCGCTTGAGGAAGTCCATCAACTGCCTGTCCCACTTCTCGGCCATGACGCGTCTCCTCCGTCTGCTCGAAGCCATCCAACCGCACGTATGGACCGCGCGCAAAGCCTCCCGCGCTGTCCAGGTAGGACGGCGGAGCGCGCCAACGATTGCCTTGTGGCAGTGCGTCAGGGGCTCCGCCGGGGTGCAAGCGGGGGGACTCGCGACAGTCTGATGCAAGACACGTTAAGGTGCGTGCCCTCTTCCGGGAAAGCCGCGTTGGGGCGGGCCCGGTGCTGGAGTGTCCCTTTATGGCGTCCCGGTCCTTGCGAGCGCTCGCGTCGCTCGTCCTCGTCACCTCCGTCGTCACGTTGGCCGCCTGTGGTTCCGGGGAGCCGGGGTCCACGGGGCCGGTGCTGCCCCAGGTGACGCTGCCGGCGGCCACGGTGGGGGCGGCCTATGAGAAGGTGCTCACGGCGACGGGCGGCACGCCGCCGCTCACGTACACGGTGGACCAGGTCCCGCCGGGCTTCTCCTTCTATGGAGACACCGGACGGCTGGTGGGCCCCGCCACGACGGCCGGCGAGTGGACGCTGACGGTGTCCGTGCGCGACGCGAAGGGGCTCCAGAGCTCCCGGGGCTATGCGCTGCGCGTGTGGTCCACGCCGGTCATCACCACGATGTCGCCGCTGCCGGCCGTGAAGGAGGGCAGCGCCTACACCTTCACCTTCGGCGCCACGGGCGGCGCGCAGCCCCTGACCTGGTCGCAGGCGGGCGGGGCGATTCCGAACGGCCTGACGTTGACGGAGGACGGGGTGCTCACCGGCACGCCGCGGGGCCCGGCGCTGTATGAGTTCACCGTGCGGGTGAAGGACGCGAACGGGGCGCTCGCGGAGGCGGTCCTCCAGCTGCCCGTGCAGACGTCGTCCGGTGAGCTGCCCGACGGCGGCCCGGTGACGGACGGCGGGACGCAGACGGACGGCGGGACGCAGCCGACGGCGACCTTCAAGGTGGGCAACTGGAACATCGAGTGGTTCGGCTCCACGACCGAGGGCCCCACGGACGAGGCGCTGCAGCTGGCCAACGCGAAGGCGGTCATCGCGGACGCGGGGCCGGAAGTGATGGGCGTAGCGGAGATCGTCAGCGAGGAGGCGTTCAACTCGCTGAAGAACGGGCTGTCTGGCTACGACGGCGTGCTCGCCAGCGGCTGGCCCTACGGTCTGACGGACCAGAAGGTGGGCGTGCTCTACAAGACGGACTCGGTGCAACTGGTGAGCTCGAGCGTCGTGCTGACCGAGTGCGCGCAGGACTTCGCCTACCGGCCGCCCCTGCGCGTGAACCTGAAGGTGCTCAACACCGCGACGGCGGTGGACCTGACGGTGATGGTGCTGCACATGAAGGCGTACGCGGATCCGGATTCGTACGCGCGGCGCCAGGCGGCGGCGTATTGCCTCAAGAACTACCTGGACACGTCCCTGCCGACGCAGAACGTGATGGTGCTGGGCGACTGGAACGACGACGTGGACGCGTCCATCTACACGCCCTACGCGTCCCCCTACGTGGACTTCGTGCAGGACCCCGCGCGCTACAAGTTCCTCACCCAGGCGCTGTCGGAGTCCGGGGCGCGCTCGACGGTGAGCAACAGCCAGTTCATCGACCATCAGCTGGCGACGAACGAGCTGGCGGCGTACTACGTGCCGCCCACGGAGGTCATCAAGCCGAGCATCGTCAGCTACAAGGCCACCACGTCGGACCACTACCCCATCTTCAGCAGGTTCAACTTCGGCTCGGCCGCGCAGACGCGCAGCGTGAGGCTGACCGCGCCCAACGGCGGCGAGACGCTGCAGGCGGGCAAGACGTTCAGCATCACCTGGACGTCCAGCAACGTGGCGCAGGTGGACCTGACGTACACGCTGGACGGGACGGTGTGGCGTTCCCTGGCGTCGGGCCTGGCGGCGTCCAGCGGGCGCTACACGTGGACGGTGCCGAGTGAGTCCTCGACGTCCGCGAAGGTGCGCGTGGCGGATTCGTCGCGCACGGACGTGTCGGACGTGAGCGACGGGGTGTTCACGCTGACGCGGCCGGTGCCGCAGGTGTTCATCAACGAGTACCTGCCGCAGCCCAACCCTGCGGTCCCGGGCGGGACGACGCCGGACTACGACCAGCAGTTCGTGGAGATCTACAACGCCGGGCCGACGTCGGTGGACCTGAGCGACTGGACGATCCACGACGCGAAGACGTACTCGGGCCTGGAGGCGGCGCGGCACACGTTCGTGCCCGGCACGGTGTTGCCGGCGGGCAAGGGGTACGTGGTGTATTCCGGCGCGTCGGCGGTGCCGGCGGGGGCGCAGTACGCGACGTACGCCAACAACAACGGCTACGGGCTGCGCCTCGACCGGGGCATCAACCAGGGTGGCGCGGGCGACGCGGTGTACCTGGTGCGCGCGGACGGCACGGTGCAGGACAGCCACTCGTACCAGGTACCGGGCGTGGACGTGTACCAGGGCTATTCGTTCAACCGCAGCCCGGACCTGAGCGCCACCGGGAATTGGAGCTACACCAACCCGACCCCGCGCACCCGGACGGACGGATCCCCGTTCTAAACGGGTTTCCGCGGGCCGCCCCCACGCCTCCGTCGCCGGAGACGTGAGGGCTTGGATGGCGGGGACTACAGCCGGAACTGCACGCGCACGCCCGGCTGGATCCACATGTGGATCTGCTTCTCGCCGTCGGAGAGGTCGTTGCTGATTTCCGCGGCATCGCCCACGCGGATCGCGCCCTTGTTGTACTGCCCCACGGACGCGGAGATGTAGGGCCCCACCGCGATGGAGCGGGTGAGCTGGAGGTCCACGCCGAAGTGGGCATGGCCCAGGTCATAGCCCTCGAGCTTGAACCAGGAGTTCCCCGCCCCTTCGCCCACTTCCAGCGAGCCAATCTCATAGCCCACGCCCACGCCCACCCACGGCGAGACGACGCCGTCCGGCCGGAAGTGGTAGTCCAGGTCGATGCCGAAGCGCAGGACCCTGCTCTTGCAGTCCGCGCCGTCCGCGCACTCGTCACCGGGACCGGAGCCGATGCCGTACTGGAAGTAGGCGCCCAGCGAGAGCTGCCGGTTGAAGAAGTAGGAGACGTCCACCTGCGGCGCCAGGGTGCTGCCGAACGTGTCCTTCAGCGAGAGGTTCGTGCCGGAGTCGCCCACCGGAATGCCATAGGCGCCGCGCACGCCCAGCGCGAGCCCGGAAGTCTTGGGCTCCTGCGCCGCGGCCGGCAGGGCTCCCAGGCAGGTGGTCAGCGCCAGCGATGCGATGAGGTGTCGAGCAGTCATGTCGTCCAGGGAGTGAGGGCCGTCATCCGACGGCGTTGGGATTGACGCCGCCACGCATTGCAAGCCCACGGCCAGGGCCTCCCTGATGCGGGCGCCCTGTGCGGCAGGGATGGCAGGACATGGGAATGGCCCGGAAGCGCGACAGGAATGTCAGTCTTTCGATTCGGTCGTGCGAGAGTCCCGGCCCGAGCCATGACCTCCGTCCTCACCGAAGACTCCGAAATCGTCCGCTGGCTGCGCGCTGAGCGCGAGGCCCGCGCGGAGGCCCACTTCGATTCGCGGCACTACGGGCGCGCGCTGGCGCAGCGGGTGGCGGAGCTGCTGGACGCGGGGGCGGACCTGTCCATCACCACCGACCCTCGCGAAGGCGTGTCCCGCGCGCTGTGGCGCTCCGGGGATGGCACGTACGCGCAGGGCTTCCGGCACGTCCAGGGGGACTCGCGGGCGAAGCGGACCTTCGCGTCGCGGGATGAGTTCACGCGCTGGCTGGCGGAACAGAGTGATGAGTCCCTGGCGAAGGAGGACTTCCCGGACGACCCGCGCATGTGGGGCGTGGCGACGTTCAACCGCGAGTTCTTCGCGCGGAAGACGGGCCGGCGGTCGTAGGTAGGACTTTCCACCAACGACTCTTGAGGTAGTCTGGGTTTTCCTTTCCCCGGGCCGTGGTCTTCGTTGCGTGTCACCCCTATCTGTTAGGTTTGAAGGATGGAGGTGACCCGTGATGTCGCTGTCCACTTCGGTCATTCCCCTGGTGCTGACCATCCTGCTGGGCACCACGGCGGTCGCGCAGTCCCGCACTCCCATGTCCCGGGAGCGAAAGGCCCGGCAGCTCACGCTGCGCGCGGAGGAGCCTCCGGTGCTGCATCCGCTGCATGTCGCGGTCCATGAAGTGACCACCGTCACTTTCGACGCGCCCATCGTTCCGGAGTCCGTGGACCGAAGCGTGCTCGCACCCTTCTTCTCCCGCGTGGCGGTGCATGAGGACGTGCTCGTGCTCAAGGCGTCCGTGGACATCCCCGTGGGCAAGGCGCCCGTGCTCACCGTGCGCTTCGCGGGATCCGGGGCTCCCGCGCAGGTGGGGTTCGTGCTCACGACCGTGGAGACGGAGGTGGATTCGCAGGTGGAGGTCCTGCGCCAGGATTCGGGCAGGGAGCTCGCGGACCTGCGGGCACGGTGCGCGCTCAGTGGGCTGGGTGGCGCGGTGTTGGCGGGGGTGATCACCAGGGAAGGTGTCGCAGTGGATTACCTCCCGAAGCCGTCCTCAAGCCAGGGCATGGCCGCCCAGAGCCCCCATGTGCTCTATCGCACGGAGAACACCCGTGCCCTGTCGACCTCGCTGATCAACTCCGCAGGGGGCGCCCCTTGGATACCGGGCTTCGCTCGGATGACACCACGCGGTCCCAACGCACCGCCGATCCTTGAGTTCCCTCTGCTCATGCAGGTGAAGCAGTTGGCGCCTGGGGAACACGCCACCGTGGTGGTGGAGTGGCACGCACTTCCCGACCTGCCCGCTGGCACGCGCGTCACCCTGGAGCTGCTGGATGCGAAGGGTGAACGCGGTGTCCGCTGGGAAGAGGTGGAGCCATGAGTCCGCACGAGGTCAGCCCCACGAAGCCCGCCCAGAGGGCTTTCAACCCCGCCCGAGCTTCCTTGCTCATGGTGGATGCACTTCCTCCGGGCACCCTCATCGGTCCCTGGCGCGTCCTCCGCAGAGTGGCTTCAGGCGGGTACGGCACGGTCTATGTCGTTCATGCGAAGCACCGTCCTCGCGGCAAACGGTACGCACTGAAGCTGGCGCGTCAGGCCGACAGCCCCTGGTTCTCACGCGAAGCGGAGGTGCTGTCCCGCCTGCGGCATCCGGGAGTGCCCCGCTTCGTGCAGGCAGGGGCATGGCAACCGGGCTCCGGGAACCATCCGTTCCTGGTGATGGAGCATGTGAACGGGGAATCACTCTATGAGTGGGCGCACGCTCGCAATCCCACGACCCGCGAGGTGGGCGCACTGCTCCTCCAGGCCGTGGAGGTCCTGGCCTTCGCGCACGGGCGCGGTGTCCTGCACCGCGACATCAAGGGCGACAACCTCCGCGTCCAGCCCGGTGGACGGCTCACCCTGCTGGATTGGGGGGCGGGCTGGCATCCTGAAGCGAAGCCCCTGACCGGAACGGGCCAGCTTCCTCCTGGTACGGCGCACTACTTGAGCCCCCAGCTCCACCGCTGGCGGATGGCGGTGCCGTCACAGGAGTGTCCTCGCTATGGCGTGGCGGATGAGCTCTATGCCCTGGGCGTCACCTTTCATCGGTTGCTGACCGACACCTATCCAGCGCTCCCTGTGGAAGGCGAAGGCACCGCACGCGCATGGCCCAACCCATTGGTGCCAGAGGCGCTGGCCTCGCTCGTCATCCGCCTGCTCGCGTTCGCGCCTGAAGCACGTCCTCCCAGCGCCTCCTCACTGGCCTCCGAACTGCATCAGGTCCTGGTCCATGCGGATGCATCCTGGGACCTGCCCCTGTTCGACTGGGCCACACCTCCCTCTGAGTCCTCACGCACGACGCAGGAAGCGCCCGAAATGGCGGGGCCGGTGGCGCCGGGTCAGGAGGTGCCGCTCCAGCACGCACGCCTTCAACGCCTGGACCGGATTCAACGCCTTCGCGATGCACGCGCGCTGCGCCGCCGGTTTCCACGACATGTCGCCCGGATGGGGGCCCGCGACATCCTCGCCGCGAACACGGTGCGCCGCGGACAGACGCTGCGGACCCGATGGCGTCAGGGGGCGGTGGGGTTCGCAGGCGTGCTGTTCATGGTCTGGTTCTGTTGGAGCCTGGGACTCTTCTCAAGGTCTGGCATCGACGCGCCAGTGCCCTCGGTCAGGCCTCCCGTGGCGCGAGAAGCAGCGCCCGTCCAAGCTGCCGCGTCCGGAGCGGCCCCTCCTTCCCCTGCGCCGCTTCCGCTGGAGAAGGACGCCATGAGCCATTCCTTGAAGCAGGACCCACCCGCCCGCGGACGTTCGCTGTCACGCGGCTGCACTTTGGCTGTCGGTGCGGCGACAACCCTGATGGCTTGCTCGGGTGCGCAGGTGGTACCCAGGCCCCAGCGCTGTCCCACGGAAGCGCTGGAGGCGATGAAGACGTTGAAGCTGCGGCGGGATGCAAAGGCAGCCATCACGGTCGACATCCGCTATCCCTACCGTCCCGATGCCGACATGCTCGCCGTGCATGACGGCGACGTTGTCAGCGTCCTGGAGGAGAAACACGGCGGACTTCCGAAGGGCTCCCTGCTCTACGGACGGCTGTGGACAGGAGGCGAGCGGGTCATGGGCCGCTACACGCGAGCGGAGACGCCTGACGGCCGCACCTACCCGGTCTGCTTCGTCCTCGGGAACAGCGATGGCTTCTGGCCGCTGGAGTCGGGCTCCAAGCCCGGCGCCGCGCTCGTTCCTCGGACCGCGGGCTACACCGTGGTGGACGCGTTCCCGTAACGGGCCTCACGGTGGCAGGTCGCGCAGGAGCCTCGTCAGGGTGATGTAGAGCTCCAGCATGGCACTGCCCACAGGGGGCTTCGCTTCCCGGAGCCCCCTCGCGCCGCGGAAGACCGCGAGCGGCGCGAACAGCGGTCAGGCGTGAAGGGCCTGCGCCTCGCTATTCCAACAGGTCCAGCATCGCCAGGGGCTCCTTGGACTCCAGCAGATCCAGCCGATGCCGGGCCTTCACGGCCAGCTCCAGCGGCTGGACACCATGGCGGAACCAGGCATGCGCGATGCGGTCAATGCCCGCGCCAATCAACGGTGCCGCTGTCCGCAGACTGGCGCGCAGGGCCACCGCGTTCGTCTGTCCCCCGTGCAGCACCAGGTTGCGCTGGCGGTAGAGCCGGCGGAATGCACGCACCGCATAGCCCTCCACGTCCTTCAGCTTCTTGCGAGGGTCCTTGAGCAGTCCCTCCATGCGCGCGACCGCCGCCTGGTGACTCCAGACAGGTCCCTCCCAGGGGAGTGGCTGGGCTTGCCGGATGGCCTCCAACATCAGTGATGAGCGTTCGTGATTGCTCGTGCACTTCAGGACCTGCTCCTGCAGGGGGCTGGCGTTGTTCTTTCCTTGGAGGGATGCCAGCAACGTCAGTTCTGCCCGGGGAAACGAACACGCAACCAGGGCAGCCAACCGGTCACCCGCGGGCGACTTCTGACCGTCCTCCGGAGCGACGAGCAACGCTTCAATGGCGGCCCACCCGGCCGCCACCGCGACCACGGCGGGCGCATCCAACTGCCCCAGCAACTCGAAGGCCGCGTCAACACGGCTGGGCGGCCCGGACGCGAAGAGCTGGTCCTGACGCTCCAAGCTGCGGACCTCGACTCGCCGATGCCGACGGAGCGGCAGCGGTTGTCGGATGCCTTCGACGTACGCGTGCTCGCCATGCCTCATCCGATGGCCCACTCCGATGAGAAGCCGGGCGGCCAGTTTCTCCACCGTCTCCGATGCCCGTTCCACCGCGGAGAAGGCGTCGCGAGCTTGCACTGTCAGCAACCAGCCCCCGCTCTGCCGGACACGGGTGGCATCGAATCCATTCGTGAGGAGCCACTTCGAAACCGTGGGCGCACCACACCATTCATTTGGTGGAGGACCCTGAAGCCCCAGAGCGTTCTGCACGGTCAGGAGGACCTGGAAGCGCGAGGGCTGCGTACGGGCCAGGGCGTGCGCTTCCTCCAGCAGCTCCGGCAGAAGATAGGTCTGCGTGGAATGGACGAGCCGGTATGTCAGCCAGCGATGGAGGAAGTCCGGGCTGAATCCCGAATCCAGTAGATGCGACGCGACGGCACGAGCCACCCGCTCGGGCTTTACCTGGATGCCCAGCGCGATCTGTCCCGCCCAGCGGGACAAATACGACGCATCCATCTCCTCGGTGAGACGGTGCACCGCGGGCAGTTCGCCGGAGCGGGGCCTCAACGGTGAGCCCAGCAGACGCTGCAGCAGACTTCGGGAATGAGGCGCGATGCCTTCGTCCGGGCCTAGGGTCCGGGAGAGTTCATTCGCCAGCCACTCGACGGCCTTGTCGGAGAGGACGCCCGCCGGGACGGCCTCCACCGCCTCCAGCAGCTCTCGGAGACTGAGCACTGTCCCCACCTCCCACAGTCCTCGAAACCAGGCCGTTCGAGCCGAGAAGAACTCCAAAAGACGCGCCGCCACCCGTTGTGAGCTGTCCTTGATTTCAAGCACCGAGCGCCTTACTTTTCAGGCAGGTCGCTTGACCGCCCTCTATTCGGAGGCCGTCCCCATCTGGGAGTCGTTCTTCCCCGTGGGTCTCTGCCTCCATTTTTTTGTCCGCGGATGGGGCAACCGGTCAGCCGCCCCCGCCCCCGCGAACCTCCCCCACGCTCGATGCAGGATTCGAACCCGAGGCCTCTGGCTCCGGAGGCCGACGTCCGGGCTCAATAAAAAACGCGCCGTGCGTGTAGGGACGACCCGATTTTCGGGGTCATTTCGTATCTCATTTCCAGAAGGGGCCCGGCCGGCGCCGCCTTCTTGAAACACGGAGCCCTCCACGTGCTGCCAGGAACAGAGCGGTCAGTCTTGGAGGCCTTCCGCCGGGGTGACACCGCGGTGCTCACCCAGGTCTACCGCACGTATTCGCCAGAGGTGCTGCGCTACCTGTCCCGGCGCTTCTCCGTGCACTCGGAGACCGGCACGCGCTCCGTCGCGCTCACGCCCCTGGACCTGGACGCCGCCCACCAGGAGACCTTCGTGCGGGCCTTCCGCCCCCACATGCGCCAGGCCTACGACGGCGTGCGCCCCTACCTGGGCTTCCTGCTCACCGTCGCCCGCTCCACCGCCATTGACTTGATGCGCGCCTCCGGCCGCGTGGCCCGGGAGGCCATCCCCCTGGATGACGCGCCCGAGCTCACCCACGCCCCCACCGAGAGCAAGAGCCCGGAGGAAGAGGCCCTGGGCGCCGAGGTCCGCTCCATCGTGCGCCGCTTCCTGGAGGGGCTGCCCGCCGAGGGGCGCGCGCTCGCGCAGCTGCGCTTCATGGACGGCCTGTCGCAGGAGTCCGCCGCGGACCAGCTGAAGCTCACCCGCGGCGAGGTGCGCGTGCGCGAGCGCCGCCTGCGGCTGCAGTTCACGGAACACCTGAAGGACTCGGGCTGGTTGGACAGCGACGTCATCCCGGGCCGCCTGCAGCTGGGCGCCCTGCTGGCCACCCTGGCCCTGCTGTGCGCCATCCCATTCGGGAGCCTCCCATGAAGTGGTACGAACGACATGTGGACGCGGGACTGACGCGCTGGTCCCTGGGGGAGCTGTCCGCCCCCGAATCCTCGCGGCTCCTGCGCCACGCCCACGCCTGCGCCCGCTGCGGCACCCGCTATGACAAGTGGGCCCGCGCCCACCGCGTCCTCGAGTCCGGCCAGACGGACAGCCCCACCGCCACGGAGCTGGAGACGCTCACCGCCGCGGGCCTGGAGGCCGCCCTCAACGCCGCCTCGCCCCCGGATGCCGCC
>NZ_RAWM01000087.1 GCF_003668875.1 Corallococcus interemptor
CCCTCCCTCCAGGGCCCCTTGCCCATGAAGTACGAAAGGCTTCGTTGACACCTACGAAATCGTTCGTATAACTATCCGTAGGAAGTCGTGAGGAGAGAGGAAGCCATGAGCCGAGGAAAGCCGCCGCGACCCACGGATGCCGAGCTGGCCATCCTGCGGGTGCTGTGGGACGGGGGCCCGCGCACGGTGCGCGAGGTCCACGAGACGCTCCAGGATGGGAGCGGCTACACCACCGTCCTGAAGACGATGCAGATCATGACGGAGAAGGCGCTGGTGACACGCGATGAGTCCCAGCGCGCGCACGTCTACAGCGCCCGGCTCCCCCGGGAGAGCACCCAGCAGCAGCTGGTCACCGACCTGATGGACCGCGTGTTCGGCGGGTCCCCGGGGCGGCTCGCCCTGCAGGCCCTGTCCACGAAGAAGACGTCGCCCGAGGAGCTGGCGGAGCTGCGCCAGCTGCTGGATTCGCTCGAGAAGGAGTCGGAGTCATGAACGGTCTCGTCCTGGAAGCGGTGGGTTGGGCGCTCGTGCACCTGGTGTGGCAGGGCGCGCTCGTGGCGGTGGCCCTGGCGCTGGCGCTCCGGTGGGTGGGGCGGCGCTCGGCGAACCTGCGCTACGCGCTGGCGTGCGGCGCGCTGGGCATCATGCTGGCGCTGCCGGTGGCCACGGCGTGGCGGCATGCCTCGCGCGCGGTGGAGCCCCGTCCGGCGCGCACGGTGTCCGTCGCCCGGACCGCCGTGGCGCCCGTGACGGCTCCGGTGATGCCCCCTGCCTTGATGGACCTTCCGGCGCCCCGGCACCTGGCGAAGGCCGCGCCGCTGCCCCGGCTGGACGGTCTGCTCCAGCAGGTGGGCGAGCACCTGCCCTGGCTGGTGCTGGCGTGGGGCCTGGGCGTGGCGGCGTCGTCGCTGCGGCTGCTCAAGGGCTGGATGGGGCTGCGGCGCCAGGTGGACGAGGCGGTGCACGCGTCCTGGGAATGGCAGCAGCGGCTGGAGGTGCTGGCGCGGCGGCTGAACCTCACGCGTCCGGTGCGCCTGCTGGTGTCGTCGAAGCTGGACGTGCCGTCCACGCTGGGCTGGCTGAAGCCCGTGGTGCTGGTCCCCACCGCCACGCTCACCGGGCTGGCCGTGCGGGAGCTGGAGCTGGTGCTGGCCCATGAGCTGGCCCACATCCGCCGTCACGACTTCGCGGTGAACGTGGTGCAGACGCTGGTGGAGACGCTCCTCTTCTACCACCCGGCCGTGTGGTGGATGTCCCAGGTCATCCGCGTGGAGCGGGAGAACTGCTGTGACGACCTCGCCGTGCGGCAGGGCCCCGGCGCCCTGCCCTACGCCCGCGCGCTCACCGCCCTGGAGGCGCTGCGGCTGCAGGGCATGGAGGCCGGAGGTCCCGCGCTGTCCGCGCTGGGCGGTTCATTGAAGGACCGCGTGCGGCGGCTGGTGGTGGCGCCCGCGTCGCGGTGCTCGTCGCGCTGGGCGGCGGGGGTGTCCATCGTCACGCTGGCCAGCAGCCTGGCGCTGGCCGCGCCGCTGACCGCGCTCGCCGTGCAGCAGCCCGCGAAGGCGCCGGAGTCGAAGGCCCCGGCGGCACCTGCCGCGAGCGCCATGCCCAAGCCCCACGGCACCGCGTCCGCGGCGGTCCCGGCGCCCGCGCCGCTCGCGGTCCTCGCCGCGCCCCCGGCTCCGCCGCCCGCGCCGGCTCCGGTCGTCGCGCCGGCACCGAATCCCGCTCCGGCTCCGAACCCCGCGCCCTCCCCGAAGGAGAAGGCCCGCGCGGCGCGGAAGGACGCCGAGGATGCCGACGAGAAGACCCGCGTGGGCGTGGATCCGCTGAGCGTGGATCAGCTCGTCGCCCTGAAGATCGCGGGCGTCACGCCGGAGGTCGTCGAGCGCATCTCCGCCATGGGCTACGAGCCCACCGTGGAGACGCTGGTGGGCTTCCAGCACGCGGGCGTCACGCCGGACTACGCGAAGTCCATGACGGACCGCTTCGGCCGCTCCATCCCCGCCGGCCAGCTGGTGGCCATGAAGCACATGGGCGTCACGCCGGAGTGGCTGGGCCAGATGGCGGCCCTGGGCTACGGGAAGGAGGACTCCGACGACCTGCTGGCCGCGAAGGCGATGAACATCAACGCCGCGTGGCTCAACGAGCTGAAGGCCGCGGGCTTCGCGAACCTGACGCTGGATGAGGCCCTGCAGCTGCGCGCGATGTCCGTGGACGCGAAGTACCTGCGCGAGCTGGACGCCGCGGGCGTGAAGCCCGCTACCGTGGATGAGCTGGTGCGCCTGCGCGCCAGCGGCGTGGATGAAGACTTCATCCGCCGCATGCAGAAGCCCCGGAAGTAACCCCTCCCTTCCTCTCCCACGCGGTCCCCACCGCGCGCGCCTTCCCGGGCGCGCGGACGGGCCGCGCCTTGCCTGAAACCCGAAAAAGGAGTCGCCGTCATGACGTCGCGCCTGTCTCCGTGGCTCACCCTGGTCGTGATGCTCCTCGCCCTCCCCGTCCTCGCCGCCGATGCGCAGCGCACCGGCACCTGGGGCGCCCATGTGAGGGAGCAGCAGCTGCAGCTGTCGTTGCATCCGAAGGACAAGCCGGACTCGCACCACGGCTTCTCCGCGCCGCTCGCCGACTTCCAGGGGCTGTCCACGGCGGACGGCAGCAGCGCCCCGTTCAAGCTGGTGCGCGAGGCGGGCACGTTCGACTTCGAGGGCCGCTTCAAGGACGGCCAGGGCGTGGGCACCTGGCGCTTCAGCCCGGACGCCAGCTTCACGAAGAAGCTGGCGGAGCTGGGCATCCCCAAGCCGGACGCGGATGAGCACATGCTCCTGGCCAGCGTGAACGTCGGGCCCCAGCGCGTGCAGGCGCTCGCGGCCACGGGCCAGAAGGTGACCACCGTGGAGGAGCTGGTCCAGGTGGGCATCTTCCAGGTCACCCCGGACTACGTCCGGGCGATGGCCTCCGCGGGCTACCCGAAGCTGACCATCGAGCAGCTGGTGGCCTGCCGCATCCACCAGGTCACGCCGGAGCGCATCCAGGGCTATGCGGCGCTGGGGTTCAAGGGATTGCCCGTGGATTCGCTGCAGGCCATGAGCATCCACGGCGTGACGCCGGACTTCGTCCGCGAGATGCGCGGCCTGGGCTTCAAGGACCTGAGCGCGGACGACCTCGTGGCCATGCGCATCCACGGCGTCACGCCCGCGTTCGTGAAGGAGATGCGCGAAGCGGGCTATGAGAACGCCACCGCCCAGGACTTCATCTCCATGCGCATCCACGGCATCGACTCCATCTTCGTCCGCTCGATGTCGAAGAAGCGCAAGTAGTCAGCAGGCACGGCGTCGTGGGTTTCCCATACGTCATCCGGCGCCGCCGCTTGTCATGCGAACGCCACCGTGCCGCAATCCGCCGGTGCAAGGCATTGCCGCCTTGCACCGGCCGGAGCGTTGCGGATGCGAAGCATGATGAAGGCGTTGTTCGTGATGAGCCTCACCCTGGGCGTCCTCACCGCCTGTGGCCCCGCCACGGGGGCTGACGAAGCCAGACTCCCCAGCGGCGAGGCCCAGGTGGAGCAGGAGATCGGCACCGACCCCAACTGTCCCATCTCCCAGATGCAGTCGATGATCACCTGGCAGACCCAGTGCCGCACGTCCTGCTCGAACAGCGCCGGGTACGATGAGCCGAACACCACCTACGGCGGCTACGGATTGCCCGGCACCAAGTACAAGCGCTGCTGCTCGAACGGCACCTGTACGACCTGGAAGCTCATCGGGCCGGTCTGTCAGGTCTGCGAGCTGAACTGACCCACGGCCCACGCCCCGCCCGACGCCCGGTCGGGCGGGCGCTGTGAACGGGACCAAACAGACTAATTTTCTTTCCAAGAAATCAGCATTGAAAGCCTGAGCCCCAAGGACATCTCGTCGCCCCCCATCCTTGCTGGAGGCGGCAGCTGCTCTCATCCCCCCGTTCCCTTTCCCGCGCGCTCGTCCGGGCGTGCCTGGTGCTTCCCCTCTGCCCGCTCGCGGCCTGTGACGTCCGCGAGCCCCTGCCCGACGCGCGCGTCGCCGTCGCTCGCGGTGCCGTCACCGGTGAGCTGGCCGCGACGCTCATCGACGACAGCGGCTTCAACTACCCCTGGCAGCTGAACGACGGCGACGACAACTCGGGCGCGTGGGGCGCGGGCGAGCTCACCTATGCCGGCTATGACCTGGGGACGGTGAAGCAGGTGCGGGAGGTGTGGAGCCTGGGCGACCAGGCGTACCGCTTCCACGTCCAGCTCTTCGACGCCAACTGGTCCCAGACGGGCTGGTACGACTGCGACGTCGACGGCAGCGTCGTCCAGTGGCAGGGCTGCGACATCCCGGACACGAACGCGCGCTTCGTCTACGTGCGCTACCGCACGAACACGACCGGCTCCTGGGTGCAGGAGGTGAACCTCCTGGGGGACGCCGCGGGTACTGGCGAGCTGCCCATTCCCTCGGGCGCCTTCCGGGGCACCTACTTCAGCGACCGGAACCTGACGACCCGGGCCTTCCAGCGGCAGGACGCCGCCATCCAGTTCTCCTGGGGGACGGACAGCCCCGGCACGGGCGTGGGCGTGGATGACTTCAGCGTGCGCTGGGAGGGCGACTGGAGCTTCGCCAGCGCGGGCACGTACCGGTTCTCCACCACGTCCGACGACGGCAGCCGCATCTACGTCGACGGGGCGCTGGTGGTGGACCACTGGAGCGACCACGGCGCGACGACGCGGACCGGCGACGTCACGCTCACCGCCGGCACGCACCGCGTGAAGGTGGAGTACTACGAGGCCGCGGGCGACGCGTCCGCCCAGGTGGGCTGGACGCTGCAGAGCACGCCCGGCGTGGGCGGCGTCCCCAACCCGCCCACCGGCTGGGTGCTGGACCTCCAGGACGACTTCAACTCGCTGGACTGGAACAAGTGGAAGCAATGGCAGACGAACTTGCCGCTCAACCACACGGTCATGGTGATGAACACGCAGAGCCAGTGCGTGACGGTCAATGGCCAGCTGGAGATGCGCGCGCGCAAGCGCAATGACGGCTCGGGCATCTGGGATGGCTGCTACCTGGACCAGGGCACCTGGTGGGACGAGCAGAACTGGCGGCCCGCCCATCCCGGCTACGCGGACTACCAGGTGTCGTTCAAGGCGGACCTGCCGCCGGGCCTGGGCACGGGCATGTACTTCCTGATGTGGCCCATCGCGGAGAGCTGGGGCGGCACGCCGTGGCCGCCAGAGCTGGACATCGTGGAGCTGCCCTACAACGACGGCACCAACGTGATGACGACCTGGCACTGGGACCCGGACAACAAGCAGTCGGAGGTCCGCCCCGCCGTGGACCGCCGCAATGGCAAGCAGTGGGTCTACACCGCGCGCCGCGTGGGCAATGACCTCCGGATGTGGATTGGCGACCCGGCGACCAACGCCATCCGCGAGGTTCCGCTGCCGGCCGCGTTCTCCAACAACCCGGATTACAAGCGGATGCTGGTGGGCATGGCGAACTTCGTCGCCTCCACCTGGGCCCTCACCGGCAGCGGATCCGCGTTCTGGTACGGCGACGCGAACGCCACGGGCTCTGCGGCATGGACCGCGTCCATCGACTACGTGAAGGTGTGGAAGCCGGGTCCGGGCATGAGCGGGCAGTAGGGCTTCGCGCCCCCGCGCGGACGGATCAGGGAAGGTCGTCCGCGCGCGGTAGCGGACGTACTTCGACTCGGACTCGTTCATGCCGGGACCGTCTTGGACCTTGGACCTCCGGCGCTGGAGGTAGGCGCCAGGCCCCCACGCGTCAGGCCTTCCAGTGCCTTCCGGGGCAGGAAAGTCCGCTGCTGGATGCTCCAGCGGCGCGGAGTGGCGCACGCCACACATCCGCCTCCTCACTCGGCCATACCGTCCCCCCGCTTTTCGGTGTATCCCTGGCTCCCCCCACGGGCTCCCCCCTGCCCGGCCCATCAGGAGCGAAGCCATGCACCACAGCCGTCTCAGCACGTTCGTCCTCGACTGCAAGGTCGACGACATCGACGCCGCCGCGCGGTTCTGGAGCGCGGCGCTGGGGCGGAAGGTGAAGCCGGCGGACCCGGACTCGCCCTCGTACCGGGAGCTGGAGGCGGCGGACGCGGAGCCCTCGCTGCTCCTCCAGCAGGTGAGCCACGAGAGCCGCATCCACCTGGACATCGAGTCGGACGACCTGGACGCGGAGCTGGAGCGCCTGGAGGCCCTGGGAGCGAAGCGCATCGCCTACGTGAAGCGCTGGTGGGTGATGGAGGCCCCCACCGGTCAGCGCTTCTGCATCGTCCGCCCGCAGCGAGGCCCCCTGGAGGGCCGCGCCAACGTGTGGGACGGCGAGGGCCGCTGACCGCCTACGCTGGCCCCAGCGCGGCCTGGAGCAGGTCCAGCAGCCCCGGCCACTCCTCCGCGGACAGCCACAGCCCCTCCGGGGCGTGCTCCGCGGTCATCCGCAGGGAGGAGGACTCGAAGAGGCGGGCCGCCAGCGCGCCCTCCCTGGGAAGCGCCCCCTCCACCCGCAGCAGCTGTCCATCCCAGGCGAGCCCCGGCGGCAGCAGCTTGCGCGCCAGGGCCTGGAGCGCGGCCCTCCCCGCCCCCGTGCGCAGCGCGCCCATCAGCAGCGAGGACGCACCGGGGGACTCCTCCAGCTCCACCCGGCCCGGCGTGGCCAGCCACAGCGTGTAGCGCCCCCCGGCCAGCTCCACGCGCTGGGGGGTCGTCTCCACCCGCAGCTTCCAGCCGCGCACGTCCAGCCGCAGGTCGTACACGGCCGGGGTGGTGTCCCAGCCGCGCAGGGTGAGCCCCTTCACGCGGCCCAGCACACCTCGCGACAGGGCCTCCACCCGCGCGTGCGACAGGCGCACCCGCCGGCCGGCCACGTCCACCGCCACCTGGTTGGACAGCCCCGCGGGCAAGGCCTTGGCCCACGCGAGCACCCCGTCCAGCATTCCCGTCCACGGCTGCCCCGCCATCGCGCGTCACTCCCTCCAGGGGCCTGAGCGAAGGGCCCCTTGCGTCGGATGCACAATGGGGGACGCGGGCCCCCGGTGCAAAGCGTACGCGCGGTGCTACGGTGCGCCCCGTGCCCCAGAGCGAGTCCCTGTCAGAGCGGGTGGAGCGGTTGGAGCTGCCCTTCAACGAATACGGTGTCGACCCCTACGGCATCTCCAAGAAGCACCTGAAGCTGGCGCTGGAGTTCTTCGCCTTCCTCTACCGGAACTACTTCCGGGTGCGGTGCACCGGCGTGCAGCACATCCCCCAGAAGGGCCGGGGCATGCTGGTGGGCAACCACTCCGGCGGCGTCGCGGTGGACGGGATGATGGTGCTGACCTCCACCATGCTGGAGATGGATCCGCCCCGGCTCGCGCAGGGCATGGTGGAGCGCTTCATCCACAAGTTCCCCGTGGCCTCGCTGTGGGCCAGCCGCACCGGCCAGTTCACCGGCCTGCCCGAGCACGCCGTGCGCCTTTTGGAGGACGACCGGCTGCTGATGATCTTCCCGGAGGGCGCGCGAGGCACCGCGAAGCTCTACCCGGACCGCTACTCGCTGGTGGACTTCGGCACGGGGTTCATCCGGCTGGCGCTCCAGACGCGCTCGCCCATCATCCCGTTCGCCTTTTTGGGCGGCGGCGCGGCCATCCCCACGGTCACCAACGCGTACGCGCTGGGCAAGCTCTTGGGCGTGCCGTACATCCCGCTGACGCCGTACCTGTTGCCGCTGCCCCTGCCGGTGGGGCTGGAAATCCATTACGGCGAACCGCTCGTCTTCGAGGGCACGGGGGACGAAGAGGACCACGTCATCCAGGGCTACGTGGACCAGGTGAAGGCGAGCATCCAGCGGCTCATCGAAGACAACCGCGCCGAGCGCAACCTGCGCCGGGCCCGGAGGCTGTTGCCATGAGGGTGTTGATTGCGGGCATCTCCGGCGGCATCGCGCGCAGGCTGGCGCTGAAGCTGAAGGACAGCGGCCACGAGGTCGCGGGCATCGACGTGCGCCCGTGGCGGGACGCGCCCAAGGGCGTGGAGGTCCACCGGGTGGACATCCGCAAGCGCGCCGCCGAGGACCTCTTCCGCCGCTGGAAGCCGGAGGCGGTGATTCACATGGCCACGGTGACGGCGTTCACCGTGCAGGGCCAGGAGCGCGGCCGCATCAACCTGGACGGCACCAAGGCGCTGTTCGACCACTGCGCGGCGCACGGCGTGAAGCAGGTGCTCTTCGTGGGCCGGCACACGTTCTATGGCGCGGCGCCGGACTCGCCGCTGTACCACTCCGAGGACGAGCCCCCGCGCGCGCTGGAGGCCATCCCGGAGCTGGCGGACCTGGTGGCCGCGGACCTGTACGCGGCCACGGCGCTGTGGCGCCTGCCGGAGGTCACCACGGCCGTGCTGCGCCTGGTCTACACGCTGGGCACGCCGGGCACGGGCACGCTCGCGAACCTGATTCGCGGCAAGCGCGTGCCCATGGTGCTGGGCTACGACCCGCTCTTCCATGTCCTCCAGGAGGAGGACGTGGTGACGGCGCTGCAGCTGGCGCTGGAGAAGAAGGTGCGCGGCATCTTCAACGTCGCGGGCCCCGCGCCCATCCCGCTGTCGGTCATCATCAAGGGCACGGGCCGCACGCCGGTGCCGCTGCCGTCGCCGGTGCTGTCGCTGCTCCTGGGCCGGGCGGGCTTCCCCCGGCTGTCCGTGGGGGCCACGGACCACCTGCGCTACCCCATCGTGGTGGACAACAAGCGCTTCCTGGAGGCCACGGGCTTCCAGTACGCCTACGACGAGGGCCGCATCCTGCGCGCCTACGCGGACGCGCTGCCGGTGGACCGGACGGGACATGGTGGCTGACAGCGTGGGCGCGTCCGCCGCCGCCACGCCCGGCCTCTTGCGCCGGGTGGAGGCGGTGGTGTTCCTCACCGTGTTCCTGGACCTGGTGGGCTTCGGCATCGTCATCCCGATGCTGCCCTTCTACGTGCAGTCCATGGGCGGCTCGGCGCGCACGGTGGGCATCCTCCTGGGGTGCTTCAGCTTCACGCAGCTGCTCGCCACGCCGCTGCTCGGGCGCTACTCGGACCGGCACGGGCGGCGGGCGGTCATCCTCCTGAGCCTCCTGGCGAACGCGGCGGCCATGGCGCTGTTCGCGCTGGCCAGCTACCAGCAATTGCTGCCGCTGCTGTTCGCCTCCCGCATCCTGGCGGGGGCCACGTCCGGGAACATCGCCGCGTGTCAGGCGGCGCTCGCGGACGTGACGACGAAGGAGACGCGCGCCCGGGCCATGGGGCGCATTGGCGCGGGCATTGGCCTGGGCATGGTGCTGGGACCCACGCTGGGCGGCCTGTTCTCCGGGCTGGGCCCGTGGGTGCCGCCGCTGCTCGCCGGAGGCCTGGCGCTGGTGGGCTTCGTGGGCGCGCTGTTCGCGATGCCGGAGACGCACCCGGTGGAGAAGCGCGTGACGGCGCAATCCCAGACGCGCTGGTCCGCGTTGCAGGACTCGCCCCGGCGCAAGGCGTTGGGGATGGTGCTGGGGTTGTTCTTCGCTGTCTTCCTGTCCATGACCACGCTCCAGGTGGCGTTCGCGCTGCTGGTGCAGGCGCGGCTGGGCTGGGGTTCCAAGGAAGTCGGCTACACCTTCGCGGTGGTGGGCGGCCTGGGCATGGTCATCCAGGGCGGGCTGATTGGTCCGCTGTCGCGCGCGGCGGGTGAGTTCAAGCTGCTCATCTGCGGGGCGCTGCTCCTGGCGTGCGGCATGGCGGGGCTCGCCGTCTCGTGGCAGGCGATTCCGATGATGGTCTCCGTGGTGCTGGTGGGCGTGGGCACGGGCTTCCTGCAGCCGTTGATTTCAAGCCAGGCCTCCCAGGTCGCCCCGCCGTCGCAGCAGGGCGCCGTGCTGGGTCTGGCGCAGTCCTGCGGCGGACTGGCCCGCACGGTGGGGCCGGTGGCGAGCGGCTGGATGTATGCGTCGTGGAGCACCCAGGCCCCCTTCCTGACGGGCATGGTTTCAGCGCTCGCGGCGGCGGGGTTGGGCCTGCTTCTCCGTCGGGAAACCCGCGACGACGCGGGGGGCTAAAGCCTTTCAGACCCACCCGGGTCCCTTCCTTCCCGGAACGCCATACCTCCTTTGGGGGGCTTGTCTTCACCCGACCCGTGGGAGCAGGCTTTTGCTCACAAGGGGGCGGTGAAGCCATCACTCCCGGGGGGTAGTGCTTGCCATTGGCGGGTGACGTCGCGCTGCTGGATGCGTTGGACCGCCAGGCCCGGCGCCGGGCGGAGGGCATCGCGACGCTGAGCGTGCTGGAGGGACCGGAGGCCCTGGGGGCGCCCCTCTGGGACCGGTGGGCGGCGCGGCACGGGCTGACGGTGGTGGAGGTGTCCGGAGAGGACGCGCGGGAGGCGGCGCTGACGTGGGCCCGGGCGCTGGCGGCGACACGGGATTTAAGGGAGGACGCGGAGGCGCTGGCGACGTTCAGCCTGACGGCGGCCAATCCCAGACACGCGCCGGTGTTCCGGGGGAAGACAGCGCACGAGCGCAAGGTGCTGCTGGAGGCGCTGCCGCCGCCCGCGAGCCTTCCGGAAGCCACGTGGGCGCTGTGCCGGGAGCTGGTGTTGGGACGGGAGGCGGTGGGGCCAGGAGCGCTCCCGGAGGCCGTACGCACGGCGTTCGCGAAGAACCTGGGCGCGGGGCTGCGTGCGTTGCACGCGCTGGTGCCGCCCGGGAAGGCGCCGGTGGTGCGAGTGGCGGTGGGGGAGGCGCCATCGTACCGGGGGCTGCGGGTGGCGGAGGCGCTGAGCAGCGCGGTGCCGGCGCTCGCGGTGGCGTGCGTGGTGTCCAGCGAGGCACTGGGAGCGTTCCTGGCGGGCGGGGAGACGCGGCTGAAGGCGCTGGTGCGCGAGGGCGTGCTGGAGGTGCCGGAAGCCGCATCGAGCGCGGAGAGGGCCGTGGCAGCGCTCGAGGCGATGGAGCGGGCAGGAGCCTCTGATGCGCGACGCGCCCAGGCCGCCGAGGTGGCGCTGGCGGCACATACCAGCGCGAGGCTCCTGACCGAGGACAGGGTCCGGAGCACCTATGAGGCCTATCTCCGCGACCGGCTCGCGGAGCACCCCACCACGGCGGGCGTGTTCAAGCTCAATGCCTCTGTCGACACAGGCGGCTCGCGGCCCTGGGAGGTGGACTTCCTCAGCCGGGAGCTGCGGCTCGCGGTGGAGATCGACGGCTATTACCACTTCAGCGACCGGGACCGGTTCAGGCGCGACCGGCGCAAGGACCTGGACCTGCAACGCGCTGGCTACTGGGTCTACCGCATCCACGCGGAGGACCTGGTCCCCCGCCTCGAAGAAATCCTCCAGACGCTCAACACCCTGATTGATGCCCGCAGGCGCGAGCTTGCCGGGCGGGAGTCCTGACATGGATACCGATACCCCCGACACACGGCTCCAGGGCCTGGCCCTCGCATGGCTGGCGACGCGCACGGACAAGAAGCCGGGAACCCGCAACGAGCTGGCGAAGACGCTGCATGCCTTCGTGGAGCACCGCTGGAGCCGGGGCGAGTGGACCGAAAGGTTCGATGCGCTGGTGGAGCGGCTCCTGGACGCGGGGCTCGTGCAGAAGCGCTCCCGCGCCGCGCTGGCGCTGACGACGGGTGGGCGCCAGCAGGCATTGAAGTTCCTGCGGGTGGACTCGCCCAAGGGGCTCACCTGGAAGCGGGTACGGCAGCAGTACCTGCTCGCGAAGGACCTGGGCCTGCCGACGTCCAAGGCGGCATTGGGGCGGTTATCGAACGCGGACGGCATGCGGGCCCTGATTCTCAAGCGTGCGCATCAGCTCGATGGGCCTGAGTTCCCTACGCTGGCCCAGGTCCGGGACCAGCTCATGTGGCGGAAGCTGGGAGTGGAGACGAACGAGAAGTTCACCCTGCGCGCCATCCAGGCCCACGTGATTGGCAAGCTGCTGGAGCAGGAGGTCAGCGACCCGAAGCGCGGCGTGGAGCAACTGACGGCACGTGCGGTCGGCGCGTCCCGAGCGGATGCGGAGGCCCTGCGGCTGGCGACGCTGCGAAAGTGGGTGCTGCCGGAGCCCGCGCGGACGGCGCCCGTTGATGCCCCGGCAGAGATCGCGCCACCGGATCCGGCGTCCTTCGCGAAGAACGTGCTGCGCGTGGCGAAGACCCTCCCCACCGGGCGATTCGGGGACGACAAGGTCTTCATCTCGCACGTCTGGAAGGCCATGCAGCCCGGTTGGAGCAGCCGGGAAGCCTTCGACTCCGCGCTGCTTGAAGCCAACCGCAAGCGCCACCTGACGCTGACTCGCGCGGATCTCGTGTCGATGATGAACCCGGCTGACGTGGCGGAGTCCGAGATCCGCTTCTACGGCGCCACCTTCCATTTCGTCGTCGTCTAGCCCGCCTCCGAGAGAGCCTCCATGCCCACCGACGCCCGTCTTGAAGCATTCCTGGCTGATGGCCCAGAGGTCTTCGCCAGCGTCCAGCAGGCCCAGTCGTTCTGGAAGCCGGATCCCTTCGACGTCGCGACCATCAACGTCCCCGCCCGCCGGACCTTCGAGCGGCTGGTGAAGCGCGCCACTCGGAACCCCGACTCCGGCAAGCTGTTCCTCCTCCGAGGCGAATCCGGCAGCGGCAAGACCCACCTGGTCCGGGCCTTCCGCCACAGCGTGCACTCCCGGGGACTGGGCTACGTCGGCTACCTCCCCATGACCGTGGATGCCGCGAGCTACGACCGCTACATCCTGTCGAACCTCCTCGACACGCTGGACCGCACCTACGACGTGACCTCGAATGAGGACGACACGGGGCTGACCCGCCTGTCCAACGCGCTCATGAAGTATTGCAAGAGCGCGTTCGAGCCGCTCATCCACGACGAAGGCATCCTGGAGGAGCACGAGCTTCACGACATGATCCGCTCACTGGCGGACGAGCTTCACGAAAACCCGCTCTTCCGCCACGTCGACGTCCAGCTCCTGCGCGCCCTCATCTACCTGCAGCGCCGGGAAGCCAGGTACCACCACCGCGTCCTGCAGTGGCTTCGTTGCGAAGACATGGTCCCCGCCGACCGGCAGGTCCTCGGCGACATCGTTCCCCGGACCGCGGACAACGATCCCATGCGCATGCTCACCCATCTGGGGAGGCTCATGGGCGCGATGGAGCAGGCGCTGGTCCTCTGCGTGGACCAGGTCGAGGACATCAGCGACTTCGAGAAGAACCCCGGCATGGAGCCGTCATTCCGGCGTGCGATCAACAGCCTGGCGTCGTTCGCGGGAAACGTGCCCACGGCGGTGGTCGTTGTCTGCTGCCTGTCCGACTTCTGGGCGGCGATGCGCAAGCAACTCACGCAGTCCATGATCGACCGCATCGAGAACGACCCCGCGCCTGTCACCCTGGACCATCTGCTCACGGAGCAGACCGCACAGGACATGGTCGCCCAGCGGATGCGCGTGCTCCTCAGCCATCACGGCCTCGAAGTGGACCCCGCGGATCCGACGTACCCGATTCCCCGCTCCGAGCTCGAGCGGTTCAGCGGCTTGCGTGTCCGGGATGCACTCAATGCCTGCCGTCGCTTCCAGGAGCAGGCCTGCCAGGATGGCCAACTGCCCAGGTGCCTCCCCCTCCCCGGAGAGGAGAAGAAGCAGGGCGACGAGGAGCGCAAGCAGGTCCAGCAGGCCACCATGGACCAGAAGTGGACCGACTTCCGGGCGAAGTTCAACGGCACCGTCCCGGAGGAAGATGCGGAGATCGTCTCCCTGCTGGCCTGGGCCATTGAAGCGGGTGGCGACGAACTGGGGGCCACGGATCAATTCAAGGTCAAGTCACGAACGGAGGCGTCCATCGACATCGCGCTTCCTGCCAGCCCCCAGGGCTTGTTCGTGGCCCTCTGCAATCGTTCGCCTCGGGGTGGCGGACTCGGCCGGCAGATGGCCGAAGCCCTCAGGTCCGCCGCTCGCAAGCTGCCGGTCATCCTCCGCACCGCGGAGTTCCCGAGCAATCCGAACGGGCTCGTCGCGGAGCAGGTGGGCGCGCTCCTGCGCAGGGGTGGCAGACGCGCGGTGGTGAGCAACAGCGACCTGCGCGAAGTGGTGGCCCTGCAGTCCTTCCGGAAGGAACACCCGGAGACCGCTTTCCGCGAATGGAGCCGGTCGGCCCGCCCCCTCACCCGGTTGAAGTTGGTTTCGGATGTGCTCGCGCTCGAGAAGCTCCCGCCTCCGCCCCCTGACGCCCCCAAGAAGGCGTCCGCGCCGGCCCTCCAGAAGCACACCCAGGGCGAGCGCCGCACCGCGCAGCTTGAGAGTGCGCGACGCTCGGACACGCCCACCGAGAAACCCTCGTCCGGCGTACGAGAACCCCAGGAAGAAATCGAGCTGGAGGGACGGCGCATCCAGTCCATCAGCGAACCGCTGGTGAGCAAGACCGCGGGCAGAAGCCTGACGCCCAAGGAAGTGCCGCAGCAGAAGCTCGTGAGTGACCCGAAACCAGCTGCGCTGCGGGTTGGCGACTCCGAAGGCATCTTCACCCATCCGGTCTTCGTGCAGGCGGAGGAGCTGACGAAGCACAGCGCGTTTCTCGGCGGCTCCGGCAGTGGCAAGACGACGCTCGCGTTGAACCTCATCGAGCAGTTGCTCCTGCAGGGCATTCCCGCGCTGCTGGTGGACCGAAAGGGCGACCTTGCCGCGTATGCGCGCGACGAGGCCTGGCAGGAGGAGCTGAAGGACCCCGTGATGGAGGAACGTCGTCGCCTCCTACGAGAACGTGTGGACGTAGCCCTCTACACACCGGGCCGCACCGATGGACGCGCGCTCGCGATCCCGGTGGTTCCCCGGGGGCTGGAGTCACTGCCTCCAGAGGAGCGTGAGCAGAGCGTACAACAGGCCGCGGACGCCATCTCGACCATGCTGGAGTATCGCAACAGCGCCAGGGACAGGGCCGCGAAGGCGCTGCTCGCCCAGGCCTTGCGGCTGCTGGTGGAGCGGCCCATCGGGCAGGAGCTGACCCTGGACCTGGTCCAGAAGTTCATCGCCTCCGAGGACGTCACCCTGGTCCAGGAGACGAACGGCATCGACCTCCGGGTCTTCCCGAAGCTTGCCCAGGATCTGGCGACGCTCCGGCTCAATGCGCGAAGCCTCCTGGCATCCCAGGGCGAGAAGTTGAACATGGAGGAACTGCTCGGGCTGGGGAGCGCGAAGGTGCCGGGCAAGACGCGGCTGAGCGTCATCAGCACCAAGTTCCTCGGTGGCACGCAGGGCTCGCTCTTCTGGGTATCGCAGCTGCTCGTGGAGGCCAATCGCTGGGCCAGTCAGCACCCCTCCTCCAAGCTCCAGGCGGTCCTGATGTTCGACGAGGCCGACATGTACCTGCCGGCCGTGGGCATCCCCGCGACGAAGCAGCCCATGGAGAACCTGCTCAAGCGCGCGCGCTCGGCGGGCATCGGCGTGATGCTCGCGACCCAGAGCCCGGGCGACTTCGACTACAAGTGCAGGGAGAACGTGCGCAGCTGGTTCATTGGCCGCGTGAGGGAAGACCGGGCGCTCGGCAAGCTTCGGCCCATGTTCTCGGATGCGCGCGTCGATCCCGCCACGCGTCTCCCCGCGCAGAAGATGGGCCAGTTCCACCTCCTGAGAGACGGCCAGGTGGAACAGCTCAAGGCGGACCGGAACATCATCAAGACCGAGCAACTGTCCGAGGAGGAGATCCTCCAGCTGGCCCACCGCTCCGGTGAGCACGGCATCCGCAATGCGAGCTGAGTCCACCGTGACCTCGGATCGGTGCTTCTGCGGCAGCACGCCCTTGCGAACGGGCCGGATGACCCCGTACGCGCAGACGGGATTCAGTGAGGAATGCCCCGGGCAGCTCGCGCCCGCGGCCCGGTAACCCTCCGGCAACGAAGCCCGCGGGCAGGGGGGCGCTCCTCTCCCGCGGGTGGAACCGGCCCACGAGCAGAGAGCCGGGCTCGTGCGGCTTCGCGCGGCCACGGCTCCCATACTTCCTTCGGGTCTCTCTCATGAGGAGCAAGAAGGAATGGCCGTGCGACAGGGCCAGGAACGGACCGCGCCCGACGGTGGCTCGACCATCCGGGCCCTCGACGCCCTGGAGCGCATCTCGGATGCCGTCTTCGCGCTCGACCGCTCCTGGCGCTTCACCTACCTCAACACGCGCTGCGAGTGGCTGCTGCGACGCCCGCGCGAGGAGTTGCTCGGGCGCCTTGTCTGGGACGAGTTCCCAGACGCGCGCGGCTCCCTGTTCGAGCAGGAGTACCAGCGGGCGCTCAAGGACCAGGTCAACGTCAACTTCGAGTCCTACTACGTACCCCTCGACGCCTGGCTCGACGTGCAGGCGTACCCCTCCTCGGAAGGCCTCACTGTCAGCTTCCGGGACGTCAGCCCCCGCAAGCGCGCGGAGCAGGCGCTGCATGAGTCGGAGCAGTTCCTTCGCTCCACCCTCGACTCGCTGTCCACGCACATCGCCATCCTGGATGGCCGGGGCACCATCCTCGCCGTCAACGCCGCCTGGAAGCGCTTCGCGCGCGACAACGGCTGCTCGGACACGGACCTCCGCTGCGGCGTGGGCGCGAACTACCTGGAGGTGGCGGAGGACGCCCAGGGCGATAACGCGGAGGAGGCGCCCGCGGTGGCGCAGGGCATCCGCGCCATCCTCGCCGGCCGCAGCGAGTCCTTCGTCGTGGACTACCCGTGCCACGAGCCCGGCAACGGCAGGCGGCGCTGGTTCCTCCTGCGCGCCACGCGCTTCATCGGCGCCGGCCCGCTGCGCATCGTGATGGCCCACGAGGACATCACCGGCCGCCACGAAGCCGACGAGACCCGTCAGCGGCTGGTGCGGGAGGAGGTCGCCCGGGAGGAGGCGGAGGCCTCGCGCGAGCGGATGAACGCGGTGCTCGAGCGCATCACCGACGGCTTCGCCGCGTTCGACAGGTACGAGCGCTTCACCTACGTGAACCGGCCCGCGGAGACCCAGTTCGGCCTCAAGCGCGAGGCGCTGCTGGGCCGGCGGCTGGGAGAGGTCTTCTCCGGCCCGCCAGCCGCGGCCATGACGTCCCTGCTGCGCCGGGCGACGGCGGCGCAGGTCCCCGTGGAGGAGGAACAACCCTCGGTCGTGGACCACCGCTGGTTGCGAGTGGTGGCCTACCCGTCCCCGGAAGGACTCTCCGTCTACTTCCGGGACATCACCGAAAAGCGGCGCGTCGAGCTGTGGAGCCGCTTCCTCTCCGACATGGGCACCGCCAGCACGCGCTCGCTGGACTGCGGCAACGTCGTCCGCACCGTGGTGACGCTCGCGGTGCCCACGCTCGCGGATGGCTGCGCCATCGCCACGCGGGGAGGCTGCCTGGAGGAGGGGCCCGCCACCGAGGTCGCCGCCGTGACGCCCGCCCTGGGGGACACGCTGCGCAGGGCGTGCGTCCCCGGAGCGGAGGGCGAGCTGGGAGAAATCGTGGAGCAGGCGCGGCACAGCGGATCCGGCTTCCTCCTGAAGGAGGCCGGCCCGGACAACCCCGGCGTCAAGTCCGCCGTGGCCGTGCCGCTGGCCCTCCAGGACCGCTCCCTGGGCGTGCTCCTGCTGGTGTCCACGCGCGCGGGCCTGCTCTACGGCGCGGAGAGCCTGCCGCTGGTGGCGGAGCTGGCGCGGCGGACCGCGCTGGCGCTGGAGAACGCGCGGCTGTACCGCACGGAGAAGCAGGCCGTCGCCGCGCGCGACGAGACGCTGGGCATCGTCTCGCATGACCTGCGCGCGCCGCTGAACACCATCACCCTCCTGGCCCGCTCCGCGGAGCGGCGCTTGCTGCGCACGCACGAAGGGGCGGAAGCCGCGGAGGCGCTGCGCAAGGTGCGCCTGGTGGTGGGCAGCATGGAGCGGCTCATCGACGACCTGCTGGAGGTGGCGCGGGTGGAGTCCGGGCGCGCGCAGCTGGACATGGAGCCGGTGGACGTGCCGCGGCTGCTCTCCCAGGTGCAGGCCCTGAACGAGCTCCTGGCCGCGGACAAGGCGCTGCGGCTGGAGGTGACGTGCGAGCCAGACCTGCCCCGCGTGCGCGCGGACCGGGCGCGGCTGGTGCGCATCTTCCAGAACCTGGTGGGCAACGCCATCCACTTCACCCCACCCGGGGGCTGCATCCGGCTGAAGGCGGAGCGGCAGGGGGACCAGGTGTGCTTCCGCGTGGAGGACACGGGGCCGGGCATCGACGCGAGGGCGCTGCCCCACGTGTTCGACCGCTTCTGGCAGGCCATCCACGCGCGCAAGGCCGGCGCGGGCCTGGGGCTCGCCATCGTCAAGGGGCTGGTGGAGGCGCACGGGGGCCGCGTCTGGGTGGAGAGCCCGCCGGGCCACGGCGCCACGTTCTCCTTCACGCTGCCCGCCCTCCCGGAGGCCTCCGCGAGCCTGTCACAGGGCGGCGGCGCGTCCGCGAGTCTAGAATGAGGCGAGAAGGCTCCCTTCCCGCCGCGCTCCAGGGCTGATCATGTTCCCCACCGTCTCCGTCGATGGCGTCGTCCAGCGCTGGGAAGAGCTGCGCCTGCACGACTTCGCGCAGGGCTTCTTCTTCGGCGCGGGCTTCTTCACCACGTTGCGCATCGACGCCGGGCAGCCCCGCTTCCTCGCGAGGCACCTGTCGCGCCTGCGCGGAAGCCTCGAAGCGTTCCCCGTCGCCGTGCGCGCCCCACCGCCCGCGCTCCTCCACGAGGACGCCGTGCGGGAAGCCCTGCGGCGCTGTCTGGCGGCGGACGCGGAGATGGGCCCGCGCTTCACCGGCGTGGGCAAGCTCGCGGTCAGCGACGGCCACGTGCTGTGCACCTTCCGGCCGTTTCCCCCGGAGCTGGAAGCCCTGCACCCGCAGGGGCGCGAGCTGGACGGCGTGGAGCCCGGGGCGTACCGGCGCGCGGAGCGCACGGTGAACCACAAGGGCCTGGCGTACTTCCGGCAGCACGCGCTGATTCCACGGCTGCCCGTGCTCACCAACGAAGCGTCGGAGGTCTGCGAGCTGCCCACCGCCAACCTCTTCGTGCAAATCGACGGCGCGCTCGTCACCCCGCCCCTGTCCGCGCCGTGCCTGCCGGGCATCGCGCGCGCGGTGCTGCTGGCCATGGCCTCCGTGGACGGGCTCCCGGTGGTGGAGCGTGTGCTGCCGCTCCAGGACCTGTCGCGCGCGCAGGCGTGCTTCTACAGCAACGCGGTGGCGCTGGCGGTGGGCGTCCCGAAGCTCCTGGGCCGCGAGCTCCCGGACAGCCTGAAGCTCGCGGAGCGGGCCCGCGCGGCGCTGGAGGCCCGGGCCGTTCGCGAGGGCTGAGGCCGTGGCACACTTCCGCGCCATGACCCGCTCCCTCGTCATGGTCCCCCGCTGGGCCGGAAGCCCCGACACGGACTTCTATCCGTGGCTGACGGAAAAGCTGCGCACGCCGCCGCCCCTCTTCGACTCCGTCCGCACGCTGGCCATGCCCACGCCGGGCGCGCCCACCATTGACGGCTGGGTGTCCACGCTCGCCGCGGAGGTGGGCCCGGTGCCGCCTCCCTCCACCGTGCTGCTGGGCCACAGCGTCGGCTGTCAGGCCGTGATGCGCTACCTGTCCGCGCTGCCGCCGGGCCACACCGTGGAGGGCGCCGTGTTCGTCGCGGGCTGGTTCGAGGTCGACCAGCCCTGGGACACGCTGCGGCCCTGGCTGGACACGCCCATGGACTTCGAGCGGATCCGCGCCGCGCTCCGCCGCTGCGTGGTGGTGCTGTCGGACTCGGATCCGTTCACGTCCGACCACCGCCGCAACACGCGCCTCTTCGAGGAGCGCCTGGGCGCGGAGGTGCGCCTCGTCCCCGGCGGGCGCCACTTCAACAACCCTCAGGAGCCCGCCGTGCTGGCCGCGCTCCAGGAGGGCTTCGGCGCGTCACGCTGAGCAGCCGGGCGGGCAGGCAAAGCGCGTGGCAATTTTCGCGGGCGCCCCCATCTTTGGACGACTTCCTTCAACCAACGACCGGAGGCTCGAGATGGAGACCAAGAAGCCAGACGAGAAGCAGGTCCAGCGCCAGGGCCAGAGCCAGGACGAGAACCTGCGCCACAAGGGCCCGGACCGTGAGTCAGAGGCGGACCGGCACGCCGGCCCGAAGCCCGAGGGCAACGGCGGCACGGGGCAGCCCGCCGCGTTCCCGGAACACAACTGACACGGGGCGCATCACCGGTTCCCACGGAACGCGCTTTCGTGGGGACCGGAAGCCATTAACCTGGGGCGCATGAGCGCACCCTACGTCTCCCGCGTCGCCTTCGAGCCGGTCCACCCGAAGACCCTGGCCGTGTACTGCTCGGACGGGCGCTTCACCGAGGCCGTGGAGGACCTGGCCCGCCACCTGGGCCACTCACGCATCGACACGCTCACCCTCCCTGGAGGCCCCGCGCTGCTCAACCGCTGGGCGTCGGACTACCTGGAGAGCGCTGGCTTCACGAAGGCCGCGAGCTTCCTCATCGAAGGCCATCACATCGAGGACGTGCTGCTGCTGGCGCACGCGGGGTGCGGCTACTACCACGCGAAGCACGGCGCGCTGGGCCCGGACATCGCCGTGGAGCAGCAGCTGAAGGACCTGCACTTCGGCGCGAAGGAGCTGCAGACGGCGTACCCGCACCTGCGCATCCACCTCTATTACGTGCGCCCCCACGGCAAGACGATCGAGTTCGAGCCCATCCCCCGCGAGGGCTGAGGCGGGAAGCGACAGGTGTCCGCCGACCTGATACGGGGACACCGTGAAGACGCAACACGTAGGGCGTGCGCTCCTGGCGCTGTCGCTGGGTGGCTTCGGTATCGGAACGACCGAGTTCGCCACCATGGGCATCCTTCCTCAAATCGCGAGCGGGCTCGGGACGACGATTCCGCTGAGTGGCCACGTCATCGCCGCGTATGCGCTGGGCGTGGTGGTGGGCGCGCCGCTGGTCGCCATCGTGACCGCGCGGATGTCGCGGCGGGCGCTGCTGCTGCTCTTGATGGTGGCCTTCACGCTGGGCAACACGGCCTCGGCGCTGGCGCCCACGCTCGACACGCTCATCGTGGCGCGGTTCATGGCGGGCCTGCCGCACGGCGCCTACTTCGGGGTGGCCTCCGTCGTGGGTGCGGAGCTGTTGGGGGCCGGGCGCAAGGGACGCGCGGTGGCGCTGATCATGGCCGGGCTCACGGTGGCCAACATCATCGGCGTCCCGCTGGCGACGTTCCTGGGGCAGCAGCTGGGTTGGCGGAGCACGTTCCTGCTGGTGGGAGTCATTGGACTGGTGACGCTGCTGGCCCTCTGGCTGTGGGTGCCGCACGTGGCGTCGCTGGGTGGCAGCAGCATCCGTCAGGAGCTGTCCGCGCTGAAGCAGCCGCAGGTGTGGTGGACGTCGCTGGTGGGCGCGGTGGGCTTCGGAGGGCTGTTCGCGGTCTACAGCTACATCGCGCCGACGCTGACGTTCGCGTCGGGCATGTCCGAGTCCGCGCTGCCGTGGGTGCTCGCCCTGTTCGGCGTGGGCATGACAGTGGGGGCGTTCCTGGGAGGACGACTCACGGACCACTCGGTGACGGTCGCGATGTGGGTGGGGTTCGCGGCGACGACGGTGGTGATGACCCTGTTCGCGCTCACGGCGCAATCCCCCTGGGCGGCGGTGCCGCTGGTGTTCCTCATTGGCGTCGCGGCGCAGTTCCTCGCGCCCGCGGTGCAGGTGCGGCTGATGGAGGCCTCGCCCGGCGCGCCGTCCCTGGCCGCGTCCATGTCGCACTCCGCCCTGAACATCGCCAACGCCGCGGGAGCCTGGGTGGGCGGCGTGGTCATCGCCGCCGGGTATGGCTACCTCGCGCCGGCCTGGGCCGCCGTGGCGATGACGCTCGTCGGAGCCGCCCTCTTCGCCGTCGCGAACCGTGGCGCGCCCCGCCCCGCCCCGGTGCGAGCCGGGCACGCGTAGTCAACCGGCGTCCTGGAGCCCTCGCCGGAGGGCGTCCAGCAACGACGGAGGGTCACCCACGCGGAAGGCCTGGAGCCCCGCGTCGAAGTCCGCGCGTGCGCCCGCGACGTCACCGCGCTGGAGCCGGAGCACGCCGCGTTCGTGAAGCAGCTCGGGGTCCACGGCTTCGCCCTGCTGGGACGCGAGCGCTTCGGTGAGGTCCGCCTCCGCGGCGTCCTTCCGCCCCGCGCGGGCCCTGCACCGGGCCCGCTGCTGGAGCAGCCACGGGTTGCCCCGGTCCTCCGCCAGGGCCGCCGTCCAGTCGGCCTCCGCCTCCGTCAGCCGGCCCAGCACCTCCAGCGACTCCGCGCGCTTCATGTGCAGCACCAGCGCCTTGCGGAACCCCGCCGCCTCCACCCGCGCGAACTCCTCCACCGCCTCCGCGTGCCGCCCCAGCCGGGCGAGCGTGAGGGCCCGGTGGTAGCGCGTGGCCACGTGGCCCGGCGCCAGCTCCAGCACGCGGTCGTACCAGGACAGCGCCTCCGCCGGCTGGCCTCCCCACACGCCCAGCGTCAGCCCCACCTCCACCAGCACCCGCACCTGCGCCGGATGCGCCTCCGCCAGCGAGCGGGCCAGCGCGAGCGCCGACGTGTAGCGGCCTCCCCGGCGCAGGCGGTCCACCTCGCGCAAGGGTTCGGACAGCTCCGGGGGCCAGGCCTGTCGTCCGTTGCGTTCCATGGGGAGGGGGCGGTCGCCCGGGATTTCGCAGGCACGTCCCGGGGTGTCAAGGCGACGACTTGACCCGGGAGCCCGGTCGCGCAATGAGCGCTGGCATGAAGCCCTGGGAAACAGTGGAGCGAGCGCAGGTGCCGGACGTGGGAGAGGTCGTGCTCGCCCGGCGTGACGAGGAGTATGTGCTGCGCGTGCGCGGCCAGACGTTGATGTCCAGCCGCCAGCATGGCTCGGAGATGGCCATGGCCGAGGCCGGCTGCGAGGACCTGGCGGCGGATACCCCCGTCCGGGTGCTCGTGGGCGGACTGGGCTTCGGCTTCACGGTCCGCGCGGTGCTCGACCGGCTGGGGCCGGGCGCCCGCGTCGTCGTCGCGGAGCTGATGTCCCCCGTCATCGAGTGGAACCGGGGCGTGCTCGCGCCGCTGGCGAAGTCTCCGCTGGAGGACCCGCGCGTCACCGTGGTGGAGGGTGACGTGGGCAAGGTGATGCGCAGGCAGCAGGGCGCCTTCGACGCCATCCTGCTCGACGTGGACAACGGCCCGAAGGCCATGACCCACCCGGACAACGACAGCCTCTACGACCTCACCGGCGTGTCGCACGCCTTCAACTCCCTGCGCTCCAACGGGACGCTGGTGGTGTGGAGCGCCGGGCCCTCGCCCGCGTACGTGAAGCTGCTGGAAGAGGTGGGCTTCTCCGTGAAGATCCGCCACCCGACAGCGCACGGCACCAAGGGGACGCGGCACACCCTCTTCGTCGCCCGGCGCGTGCCCAAGGCGAAGTCCCAGTCATCGTCGCGGCCGCCGTCACGGCGCTGAATCCCTTTCAGGAGGTGGCAGCCCATGCGTTGCATCCGTCCGTTCCTGCTCGCCGTCGTCCTCGTCAGCGGCGTGGGCCATGCCGCGGAGGCGGAGCCCATGCCTCCGCACGCGACGTTCACGCTGCCATCCAAGGCGCTGGGGGAGACGCGCCGCCTCAACGTCTACACGCCGCCCGGCTATGACACGGCGAAGGGCACGCGCTATCCCGTGCTCTACATGCCGGACGGAGGCGAACAGGAGGACTTCCCGCACGTCGCCACCACCGTGGACACCGCCATCCGGGCCGGCGAGATGCGGCCCGTCATCCTCGTCGGCATCGAGAACACCGAGCGGCGCCGGGACATGACCGGCCCCACGCAGGTCGAGAAGGACAAGGAGATTGCCCCGCGAGTCGGAGGCTCCGCCGCGTTCCGCGCCTTCCTGCGAGACGAGCTGATGCCCCACGTCCGCCGCCAGTACCGCGTCACCGGCGAGACGGCCATCATCGGTGAATCGCTCGCGGGGCTGTTCATCGTGGAGACGTTCTTCCTCCAGCCCGGGCTGTTCGGCACCTCCATCGCGCTGAGCCCCAGCCTCTGGTGGAACGACGAGGAGTGGGTGCGCAAGGCCGGCAAACAGCTCAAGGCGAAGCCGGGCCTGAAGGCCACGCTCTACGTCGCCTCCGCCGGTGATGACGTCGCGGCGGAAGCCGGACGCCTGGCCGAAGCGCTCCGCGCGAACGCGCCCAAGGGGCTGAAGTGGAAGTACGAACCCCATCCCGACCTGCGCCACGCGAACATCTACCGCTCCCTGGAGGCGAAGGTGCTGAGGGAGGCCTTCGCGCCCACCGCCTCCACGAAGGCCGTCCCCTGAGCCGCTAGACGCCCGCGGTCACGGCGGGCGTCACTGAGGGAGGACGCATCATCCCGGCCGCCACGCGCAGGCCCAGCCAGCGCGGCGTGAAGCGCGTCAGGTTGGCCTGCAGCCAGTTGCGCCATCCCGGCACCACCGACGCCCGCCCCTGGTCCAGGGCCTTGAGGGCGTGCAGCACCACCTCCTCCGCCGTCGCCTTGGGACCGACCGCCGCCTGTTCGGTCCCCACGACGTCGAAGAACGCCGTCTGTACGGGCCCCGGGCACAGGGCGAGCACGCGCACGCCGCGCTCGCGCGTCTCCTCCGACAGCGCCTCCGTGAAGGACAGCACGAACGCCTTGCTGGCCGCGTAGATGGCCATGTACGGCACCGGCTGGAAGCCCGCGATGGACGCCACGTTGAGGATGCCGCCCACGCCGCGCGCGAGCATGTCCGGCAGGAACAGGTGGCTGGTGTCCACCAGCGACGTGACGTTGAGCATCACCTGTTCGTGCTGCCGCGCGAACGGCGCCGCGTCGAAGGCCCCGTGCGTGCCGAAGCCCGCGTTGTTCACCAGCAGGTCCACGCGCAGCCCCTTCTCCTGGCAGCGCGCGTGCAGCTCGCGGCCCGCGCCCTCGCGGCCCAGGTCCAGCGCGATGACGTCCGCCTGGATGCCGTGGGCGTTCTTCAACTCCTCGGCGAGCGCGCGCATCCGGTCCTCGGAGCGGGCCACCAGGATGAGGTCCATGCCGCGTGCCGCCAGCTCGCGGGCGAACACCACGCCCAGGCCGGAGGACGCGCCCGTCACGAGCGCGCGGTGGCCCGCGTAGGGGAAGCCCTTGCCCCGGGGAAGGGAGCGGGAAACAGGAGAGGGAGACGAGGTCGTTTGCATGGGGTTAGAATGTGAGCGAGCGCTCACGTTCTCAACTCGCGTGGTGCTCACATTTCCTCGAGGAGGCCCCATGCCCCGCCGTCCCCCGCCGTCCCGTCGCAGGGCGCCCCGTCAGGAGCGGGCGCAGGCCACGGTTGACGCCATCCTCACCGCGACCGCTCGCGTTCTGCTCAGGGACGGCTACGAGGCCGCGAGCACCAACCGCATCGCCCAGGAGGCGGGGGTGAGCGTGGGCTCGCTGTACCAGTACTTTCCCAGCAAGGAGGGGCTGGTGACGGCGCTGATGGAGCAGCACCGTGCGCGCTCGCTGGCGGACTTCGAGGCCGGGCTGACGTCGCTGGCCGGGCAGCCCCTGCCGGTGGCGATGCGCGCGCTCATCCGGCAGGTGCTCGCGGTGAAGCGGGAGAACCCGCGCCTGAACCAGGTGCTGCATGAGCTGATGCCACGGATGCGGCAGTGGGGGCTGTCGGATGTGTACTCGCAGCGGCTGCACCGGATGGTGCGGGCGTTCCTCGCGCCGCGCTTCGAGGACCTGCGCCCCCGGAACCTGGACATGGCGGTCTTCATCCTGGTGAACGCGGTGGAGGCGCTGTGCCACACGGCGCTGACGGACCGGCCGGAGTACGTGGAGGACGACGCGTTCGTGGAGGAGATCGCCGCCCTGGCGATTGGCTACCTGCGGCCGGAGCCGGCCCTGGCGCGTCCCCGGCGCGCGACGCGGGAGCGGGTGGCCCGGATGTGACGGGCACCCCGTCCTTCCGCGAGGTCGGTGTTTCGGTGAGGAGGCGCTACTTCGTGCCCGTCTTCGCCTCGGGGCGCGGGGCCGGCGCGGCGGCCTTGGGCGTGGTGAGCAGGGGCACGCGGCCTTCCGGATAGATGGCGGTGAGGCGGTCGCCGCGAAGCTCCAGCGCGGCCAGGTGGCGGCCGTAGTGGGTGCTCAACCCCGTGTCGATGACGATGACGCGGCCCCCGAAGCGGAGGGTGAGCCGGCCGTCCTTCGACGGCGTGTGGCCCATCACCATGCGGCGGGCGCCGAAGCGCTCCAGCACCTGGGTGAGGCCCGCGTCCCACTTCGCCTCGTCGTCGAGCGCGTAGCCGCGGAACCACAACGGGCCCTGCGGATCCACGCCGCCGCCCGGCGCCTGTCCCGGCGTCAGGTCCTGCCACACCCAACGGTTCACCTCCTCCAGCGTGGTGCCGGGGACGGTGGGCGCCAGGCCCCCGTGCAGGAAGAGCGTGTCGTTGATGCGGATGACAGCCGGATGCGAGCGCAGCCACTTCCCATAGCGCCCGTCCGCGGCGTAGGCGGCGGCGTGGCCGCGCAGGCCCTTGGGCTCTCCCGGGCCGTCCGGCGTCGGGGACTGATCCGCGAAGGAGGCGAACTCGCCGGGCGTGACGTAGCGCAGGTCCCCGCGCATGTTCATCAGCTCGTGGTTGCCCAGGAGCGGGTGCACGCGGCCGCCGGCCTTGCGCGCCTCGGTCTCCAGGCGCATGAGCAGTTCGAAGGCGTCGCGGGTGTGGTCGCCACGGTCGGGCAGGTCCCCGGTCTGCACCAGGTGCGCCTTGCCGCCAATCCAGCGGTCCTTCGCGTCGATGAGGCCCGCCAGCCGCAGCACCTCCTTCAGCGCGTCCACGTCGCCGTGCACGTCCGCCACGGCGACGATGCGCTCCACGCCCTGGAAGACGAAGGGGTCCTGCGGCTTCGGGGCGGCGGCACCCGCGAGCGCGGGAAGGAGCAGCAGGGACAGGAGAACGGGACGCACGGGCTTGCCTCCTTCAAAGGGGGCGCAAGCCTATCGCACGTCCCGCCCGGGCCTACGCGTTCGCCGCGGCGTAGATGTCCAGCAGCGTGATGCCCGCGACGGCGCCGGTGGCGGCGAGCAGGCGGCCCTTGCGCACGCCCGGCTCACGCAGGCCCTTGCCCATGGTGGCCAGGTCCAGCGCGTCACCGGCCACGCGCGCCCACAGCCACGGGCGCTTCTTCGCGGGGCTCAAGAGGGCCACGCCCGCGGCCAGCTCCCGCGCGCCGTAGCCGCGCACCAGCTTGTCTCCGCGCGAGATGCCGAAGAACCGGAGCAGGTTCCACGCTCCCAGCAACTCGGTGACGCCCAGGCCCACGCTGAACCAGCCCAGCGCGCGCGGCAGCTTGCTCTTCACCTTCTTCGCCATGACACCGCCTCCTCGGGAAGCAGAAAGGTCCGGAGGAAAGCTGGAGGCGTCCCGGGCGCGCGCCAAGACCCTCGGCGGGCTGGCCCCTGACGCATCCTGGAAGGCAGGCAGCCGGCAGAGCCCCTGCCCTACCGGGGGTTGCCGCGGAAGCGGGCCGGGATGGCGCGCAGGAACTGCGGATCCTTCCAGTCCCAGCAGCGCTCCGGCGCGCTGTCCACATTCACCGGGAAGGAGTTCCACATGTGCACGTCGTAGGACGTGGACGCGCGCCAGTGGAAGAAGACGCTGAACGCGGCCGTCACGGCGAGCACGCCCGCCAGCACGCGATGCTGGCGCGGCGCCTCCACGACGTGCTGCACGGGGAACGCGAGGAAGAGGACGAGGTAGGGCAGCACGTCCGTGAAGAAGCGGGGCCCCACGGAGTGCCCCGCCCACCAGATGGGGAACGCGGAGATGGCCACCCAATGCAGGAGCACGATGACGGCGAAGGCCTTCTCATACGGCTCCAGCTGCTTGCCGCGCCACCGCTGGACGAACCCCACGCCCGCGAGCACCAGGAACGGCGAATAGACGAGCAGCCCGCGCGACGGGCACACCAGGTTCGCGGCCAGCGCCATGAAGAAGCTCGACGCCGAGGCATCCAGCGGATGCGTGTAGTACGGCGACAGGAGCGAGCCGTAGAGGTGGAGGTTGTACCCGCAGAAGGGCACCGCCACGAGCACCGCGCCCGCGAAGTAGGCGGGCAGCAGCCGGCGGAAGCGCAGGAGGAAGTACGCGGTGACGACGACCACGGTGATGGAGTGCGTGGGCCGGCACACGTACGCGAGCGCCACCGCGAGCCCCGCGAAGGACGCCGTGCGCGCCGTCTGCGCGGGCCGCGCCAGCATCCACACGACGCAGGCGATGGCGAGCAGTCCAGGCCCGTGCTGCCAGAGGACGCGGCTGGCGGTGGAGTACGCCGTCGTCCCCAGCGCGAAGAGCAGCACCGTGACGAGCGCCGCGCGGGCGGACACGCGCTTTCGCAGCACGACGAGCAGCACGCCCGCCGCGGCGCACACGTAGAACGACGCGATGAGCTGTTCGGTGCGGTGGAAGGAGCCCAGGTCCACCTTCCCGGTGCTCTGGAACAGCTCCAGCCACGCCAGCGCCGCCGCGCCGGGGGCGCCCAGGTGCGCGAGCAGCGGCCGGCCCAGCGAGAACACCCCTTCCGCGAGCGCGAGGAGCGGGAGCGCGGAGACCATCACCCCGGGCGGATACTCGTAATACGTGCGGCCGCCATAGACGGCCCGGGCGTACGCGGTCGCCTGGTTGAACGAGGGCGCGTACTCGTCCAGGTCGGCGTTGCCCTCGTGGAGGATGCTGGCCGCGGAGGGAATGGACCACAGCGAGTCCGTCTGCATCTGCACCTGGCTCGCGGTGTAGACCGCGAACAACCCCAGGCACAGCAGCCAGGCCGCGAGGGACGAAGCCGCGAGGTCGCGGCGGGACGGTGATGGCTCCGGAAGCACGGAGCCGCTTCTAGCGAATCCGCGCGGCCCACGTCACGCGGAGGGCAAAATCAGCGAGGATGGCCGCATGAAAATCTGGGTCGATGCCGATGCGTGTCCGGGGCCCGTGCGGGACATCCTGCTGCGCGCCGTGCAGCGCGTGAAGGTGCCCATCGTCTTCGTGGCGAACAAACCCCTGTCGCTGCCGCGTCTGGCGTACGTGTCCACCGTGCAGGTGGGCGCGGGGCTGGACGTGGCGGACCGCCACATCGCCACGTCCGCGCAAGAGGGCGACCTCGCCGTCACGCAGGACATCCCGCTGGCCGCGCTGCTCGTCCCCAAGGGCGTCGTGGTGATGGACCCGCGCGGAGAGCTCTTCACGCCGGAGACCATCGACGAGCGCCTGTCGATGCGGAACTTCATGCAGGAGCTGCGCGACAGCGGCGTGAACACGGGCGGCCCCGGCGGCTTCTCACCGCAGGACCGCCAGCAGTTCGCCGCGACGCTGGACCGGGAGCTGACCCGGCTGGTGAAGCAGCAGGGCTGAGGTGGCCCCTGCCTAGTGACCGGCGCCGCCGCTGCCCTCCGCGGGAGGCGTGCCCGTGGACGGCGACACGGGGCTCGTGCCGATGCCCTTGTTGCGGTTCCAGGCCTCCGGCGTGATGTCCAGGCGCGCGCCCGGGTTCTGCGACGGCGCGGCCTCCGGAGCCAGCGTGTCCACGTCCCGCATGTCGATGCTGCCCGAGCCGCCGGTGCCCACCTCGTTGATGTCCACGCATTCGAAGTCCTCGCGATTCGAGGACCGCTCGATGCCCGTGCCGCCGGTGGCCTCCGCGTTGGCCTGGGCCTCGGCGCCGACGTCGCCGTAGAAGTTCATGCCATGGGCGCGCAGCATCTCCTGCGTGCGCGGGGACTCCTCCGAGTCCCAGGACATCTCGTCACTGGCGAACGCCTTGGCCGGTGACTCCTGCGGCACGGAGGTGGTCTGCGTGGCACAGCCGCCCAGCAGGAGCGCGGTCATCGAGGCCATGAGCGGAAGCTTCATCAGCGTGTCCTCCGGAAGTGTCGTCCGTCACTCAAGGTGGAGGCACTTGCGTCCGGGGCAAGCGACGAGGAAGCCGCCGGGCCAGCGACCCCGTTCCAGGCCGCGGCCCTTGCCTCAGTGGTCCCCCGGGCCCCCGCCCCCATGCAGGCAGGCCAGCGCCGCCACGGTGAGCGACTCGCATCCCATGCGCAGCGAGCCCGCCCTGTCCGGGGCATAGAAGCCGGAGTGTGGCCCCGGCACATGCGCCACCTTCTCCATGGGCGTCGCGCCCCGCGCCGCGTCCCAGGTCTTCCGGGGCGTGATGCCCACGAACCAGTACGCCGTGGGCACCGGGTGCTCCGGCCCCCGCGCGAAGTAGGGGAAGTCCTCGCTCGCGGTGCCGAGCACGCCCGGCACCAGCGCCTCGCGTCCGAACCACTCCGCGTGCGCGTCCCGGACGCGGCCCATGAGCGCAGGGTCGTTGCGGTTCACCGGCCCCTGGTTCAGCACCTCCACCAGGGGAGGCTTCGGCGCGCCCGCCGCCGCGGCCTCTCCCTTCGCGATGCGCTCGATGGCGGCGAGCACGCGCGAGCGCACCCCGTCGTCCTCCGTCCGCACCGTCACCTCCAGCAGCGCCTCGTCCGGAATCACGTTGGCGCGCGAGCCCGCCTGGAAGTGGCCCACCGTCACCACCGCCGCCTCCAGCGGAGACAGCTCGCGCGACACGATGGTCTGCAGGCGCAGCACCACGCTGGCCCCCAGCACCACCGGATCCACGGACAGCTCCGGCTGCGCCCCGTGCGCGCCCCGGCCGAAGAGGCGCACGCGCACCTGCGTGGCGCCCATCATCGCCACGCCGTCGCGGTGCATGAAGGTGCCCACCGGCAGCGGCGCGGTGTGCTGGCCCAGCACGGCGTCCGGCGTGCCGAAGCGCGCGTAGAGGCCCGCGTCCAGCATCGCCTTCGCGCCCGTGAGGGTCTCCTCCGCCGGCTGCCCCACCACCATCACCGTGCCGCGCCACGCGTCGCGCGAGCGCGCCAGCACCGCCGCCGTGCCCACCAGGCACGCGGTGTGGACGTCATGACCGCACGCGTGCATCACCGGCTCGCCGGCTTCCGTCCGCACGCGGCTCGCGTAGGACAGCCCCGTCTTCTCCTCCACGGGCAGCGCGTCCATGTCCCCGCGCAAGAGCACCGTGGGCCCGTCGCCGTTGCGCAGCAGGCCCACCACGCCGTGGCCGCCGACGTTCCGGGTCACCTCGTAGCCCTCCGCCTCCAGCCGCCGCGCCACCTGGGCGGCCGTGCGCGCTTCCTGGCCGGACAGCTCCGGGTGTTCGTGCAGGTCTCCGTAGAGCGCGTCCACGTCTGGCAATACAGAGTCCAGCTGCGCGAGGACGCGCCGGGCGCGGGCCTTGAGACCTGAAGGAGTGGAGGGGGTTGTCACGGCGGCGTCGTTCATGGCGGTGTGCTCCCGTCCCGGACGCGAGGGGGAGAATCGGAGTGTCCGGGTACCGCTCAAGGTGGAAGCCGCGCGCGGAGCTTCACAGGGGGCTTCCGCCAGGGAGGGAGACAGGGGCCCGGCCTCGTGCGCCATCCGCCCCGCCCTCCGGGGCACCGTGGGCCTTCGAGGCACCGCCTGTCCGTTCGTTGTTCGCCCCTCCCCCCAAGGCCACCTTCTGGCTGCGCACGCGACACATGGAGGGAGCGGTCATGAAGCGAGGCATCGCGCTGGGGCTCTGCCTGGTGGGACTGACGGGTGGCGCCGCCAGGGCCCAGGATCCACCGCCGGACGCACCCACGCGGATGGGCCGGGTGGATTGGCAGGGGCCCTACTTCCTCCTGGGGCTGGGCGTGGAGGGCTACACGGGCAAGCTCGCGCCCAACGTGGATCCGGGGCCGTCGTACGGCGTCGTCGTGGGCTACCGCGCCAATGACTACCTGGGCCTGGAGCTGGGCTACAGCGGCGGCGTGAACGGCCTGTCCGTCGCGAACAGCTCCGCGACCTTCGGCACGCCGGACATCGTCCGCAATGGCGGGCAGGCGGCGGTCACCATTGGCTTCACGCACACCCGGCTGCAGCCCTACGTGCTTGGAGGCGTCGGCGTCGAGCGCTACTCGATCCGCGAGGGCAACTTCTTCCGGTTCTTCGACGACACCGGAGGCTACGCGCCCGTGGGCGCGGGGGTGCGTTTCAAGATCAACCCCCAGCTCACGGCCGAGGTGCGGGGCAGCTACAGCTTCCTCTTCAGCCAGGACTTCGCGTCCACGTTGAACCCCGGCGCGGGGGACGGCCGCTACTCGGGCCTGCTGATGATTGGCGGCAGCTATTGAGGTGCGCATGTCCGCCACGTGGGTCGACCTGCTCGACGAGCGAAGCCGCTGTGCCGGGGAGCCGCGCCTCTACACCTTCCTGGAGGACGACGCGGAGGTGACGCTCACCCGGGGCGAGCTGGCGTCGAGCGCCCACCGCATCGCCGCCGCGCTCCAGTCGCTCGCGGCCCGGGGCGAGCGCGCGGTCCTGCTCTATCCCCCGGGCGCGGACTACCTGCGCGGGTTCTTCGGGTGCGTGTGCTCGGGGCTGGTGGCGGTGCCGGCGTATCCGCCGGCCCCCTCCAGGCTGGAGCGCACCCTGCCCCGCCTGCGCGCGCTCATCGCGGACTCCGGAGCCACGGTGGTGCTCACCACGTCCTTCATCCTGTCCATGGCGGAGTTCCTCTTCGCGGACGCGCCGGAGCTGCGCGCGTTGGAGTGGGTGGCGACGGACGCGCTGGAGGCGGACGGCGCGGCGTGGAAGCGGCCGGACGTGACAGCCGGCACGCTGGCGTTCCTCCAGTACACGTCAGGAAGCACCGGGACGCCCCGAGGTGTGATGCTCAGCCACGGCAACCTGCTGCACAACCTGGGGGCCATCCGCCGCGCCTGCCAGACGCATGACGGCAGCGTGGGCGTCATCTGGCTGCCGCCGTACCACGACATGGGGCTCATTGGAGGCGTGCTGGTGCCGCTGGCGCAGGGCTTCCACACGGCGCTGATGTCGCCGCTGACATTCCTCCGCAGGCCACGCGCGTGGTTGGAGGCGCTGACCCGCTTCGGAGGCACCATCAGCGGCGGCCCCAACTTCGCGTTCGACCTGTGCGTGCGGCGCATCCCGCCCGCGGAGCGCGAGGGGCTGGACCTGAGCCGCTGGGAGGTGGCGTTCTGCGGCGCGGAGCCCATCCGGCCGGACACGCTGGAGCGCTTCACGAGGGCCTTCGTGCCCCACGGCTTCCGGCGCGAGGCCTTCTATCCCTGCTACGGCCTGGCGGAAGGGACGCTCATCGTCACGGGAGGCGCGAAGGAGTCCGCGCCCATCCTGCGCGACGTGGACGCGTCCGCGCTGGAGGCAGGCATCGCGCTGTCGCCCGCGGGCACGGTCCGGACGCTGGTGGGAAGCGGAGTGACGCTGCCGGATCAATCCCTGTGCATCGTGGCTCCGGACACAGGCCGCGTCCTGCCACCGGGAGCGGTGGGCGAGGTCTGGGTGAAGGGCCCCAGCGTGGCGAGAGGCTACTGGAGGCGCGAGGAGGAGTCCGCGCGGGTGTTCCAGGCGAGGACCCTGGACGGAGACGGGCCGTACTTGAGGACAGGGGACCTGGGCTTCCTGGACGCCGGAGAGCTGTACGTCACGGGTCGGGAGAAGGACCTGATCATCGTGCGAGGCCGGAACCTGTACCCGCAGGACCTGGAGGCGGTGATGGAGGAGAGCCACCCCGCGCTCAGACCTGGATGCGGCGTGGCGTTCGGAGTGGAGGTGCAGGGAGAGGAGCGCCTCGTCGTGGTGCAGGAGGTGGATCCCCGCCGCTGGGACGGCGAAGCGGCACCGGTGCTGGGAGCCATCCGGGGGAGGCTGGCGACAGTGAACGAGGTGCGGCCCCACGCGGTGGTGCTCATCGAGCCCGGGAGCCTGCCGAAGACCTCCAGCGGCAAGGTGAGGCGGAGGGCCACGAGGGAGGCGTTCCTCACCGGAGCGCTGCGCGAGCTGCACGCCTGGTGCACGACCGCGATGAACGGCACGGACACGTCCGGAGGGCCCATGGCCCTGGAGTTCCGGGTCCTGGCAAGAGTGCCGGCGCGACTGAAGGACCTGGATGCACAACCACCTTGAACGACGGGTTCGCTAGCGGAGCGAAGGCAAGCACCGACCCAGCCATCCCCAAGGTCCGCCTCCCGCCCGGCACGGTCCAAAACCTGTCCGACTGTCCGACAGGTTTCCGCCGGTCCAGGCAAAGAGGCCGCCGCCCCGAGCCGCAGCGCTCAAAACCTGTCCGACTGTCCGACAGGCTCCACGAGGCCTGGGCGAAGTGAGCATCCATCGCGGTTCTCCAAACCGGTCCGACTGTCCGACAGGTTCCAGCGGCCGGGAGGAAGCGGGACGAATCACCCGCCCCGGTCCGCAGAAGCGGCCCGACAGTCCGACAGGGGATTGCCGCTCGGATGGCAGGGGCTCCCCTCGCCTCGGCTCTCAAGGCCGGTCCGACAGTCCGACAAGTTCTCGCGGACCGCGTGACAGCGGCGCCTCCCCCGTCCCGGTACTCAGAGCCAGTCCAACTGTCCGACCGGTTTTTCGCCACTCGGGTGGAAGGGGCGCCCCTCGCCTCGGCTCTCGAACCTGCCCGACTGTCCGACAGGTTCTCGCCGAATGGCGGCAGGGGGCTCTTGCCGCCTTGGTTCTTAGAACCGGTCCGACTGTCGGACCGGTTTTGCTTCCTGGCGGATGGGGGCCCGCCCCGTCTCCGCAGTGGTTCTCAGAACCTGTCCGACTGTCGGACCGGTTTTGCTCCTGGCGGATGGGGGCGCGCGCCGTCTCCGCGGTGATCCTCAGAACCTGTCCGGCTGTCCGACGGGTTTTCGCTGCTCGGGCGGAAGGGGGGGCTCTTCGCCCGGTTCTCGGAACTGGTCCGACTGTCGGACAGGTTTTCGCTGCTCGGGCGGCGGGGGCGGCCTTCCAACCTCGGCTCTTGCGCCGGTCTGACTGTCGGACAGGTTTTTTCGGTGCGCCGCCGACGGGGCGTTTCCCTTGGGTTCTTACCTTCTCATCTCGATGGACACGGCTGTCGCTCGCACGGAGCGCATCCGCTTGGATGCCTGGCGGCGTGTCTCTGGCGGCTCGGAGGTGTCCTGCTAGCATCGGGCGCATCCCCCCGCTGAAAGCTGACTCCGCTGAACGCCACCGAACCGCGCCACATGGCCGGCCTGGACCTGCTCCGGTGCCTGGCCATCCTCGTCGTCGTCGTCTACCACTACCCCCGTCCCGAAGGTCACGAGGCCTACCAGGCGTTCGCCAATTTCGGGTGGACGGGCGTGGAGCTGTTCTTCGTGCTCAGCGGCTTCCTCATCGGCTCGCAGCTGCTGGAGCCGGTGTCGCGCGGTGAGACGCCTTCGCTCCGGCGCTTCTACCTGCGGCGGGCGCTGCGCATCCTGCCTTCGTTCCTCGTCGTGCTGGCCCTGTACCTCTTCCTGCCGGCCTGGGCCGAACGGCCCGTGGTGACGCCCGCGTGGCGCTTCCTCACCTTCACGCAGAACTTCGGCCTGCGCATCAACGGCTTCTCCCACGCGTGGTCTCTTTGCGTGGAGGAACACTTCTACCTGGTGCTTCCGCTCACCGTGCTCGCGCTGCGCGGACGCCTTCGCGCACCTTCCCTCATCGCGCTCGCGGGAGGCCTGATGCTCGGCGGCATGCTCCTGCGCGGCGGGTTGTGGCTGCGGTATTTCTCCGCGCTCGGGCCTGGCGAGCCAGGATGGCGCGACTTCGACATGCTCCTCTACTACCCGACGTACGCGCGGCTCGATGGGCTGACCTGCGGCGTGATGCTCGCGGCCCTGCGCGTCTTCCGGCCCGCGGCCTGGGAGCGCTGGACGCGCGGCGGCCGTGCACGGGGGCTGGCGGCCGTGGGGCTCGCGTGCCTGGGCGGCGTGCTCTTCATCAACGAGGAGCACTACCGCTACCTCCCCTATGTCCTGCTGTCCTTCCCCTTGGCCTCGATAGGCTTCGCGGCGCTGCTGATGTCGCTGGCGGGCCCCACGGCCTCGCGCGTCTGTGCCCGCATCCCGGGCGTGAAGACCTTCGCGGTCCTGAGCTTCACCGTCTACCTCGTGCACAAGGCCGTGCAGCACGGGGTGCGCGACGCGCTGGAGCCGCATGGCATGGACGCGTTCCATGTCATCACGGTGCTGGGCGGCGCCGTGGCGGTGCTGCTCGCGTCGCTCGCGCTGCACCATGGCGTGGAGCGCCCCGCGCTGAAGTGGCGCGAGCGACTGGAGCGCGGGCTCGTGCCGAGGAAGCCCGAGCCCCGGCCCGCCGTCACCTGAAGTCCCGCGCGCGCTTCTGCGCGACAGAAGCCACGCAAGGGGGTGACCCTGGGCCCGGGCGGCGCGTGCGCGCTAGACCTCGCGGCATGCGCCCCTTCCTGACGGCGACGTGGCGGTACCTGCTGATGCTCAACTACGAGGTGGATCCGGCGGTGCTGCGGCCCCTCGTCCCCCGTAGCACGGAGCTCGACGCGTGGCAGGGCCGCACGTTCGCGAGCATGGTCGGCTTCCGCTTCCTCGACACGCGCGTGCGGGGACTCGCGGTGCCGCTCCACCGGGACTTCGATGAGGTGAACCTGCGCTTCTACGTGCGCCGCCTGGGCCCGGAAGGCTGGCGGCGCGGCGTGGTCTTCGTGCGCGAAATCGTCCCCCGGTGGGCCATCGCCACCGTGGCGCGCGTCCTCTACAACGAGCCCTACGTCGCGCTGCCCATGCGCCACGCCGTGAGCATGGACGGCGCGGACTCCGGCGCGCCCGGCCACGTCGAGTACGCCTGGAAGTCCCACGGCCGCTGGCACCAGCTGTCGGCCCGGACGCTCGGCACGCCAGCCGAGAGCGCCCCCGGCTCCCAGGAGGAGTTCATCACCGAGCACTACTGGGGCTACACCGCCCAGCGCGACGGCGGCTGCGCCGAGTACCGCGTGGAGCACCCGCGCTGGACCGTCTGGCGCGCCCAGGAGACCGCCTTCGACTGCGACGTGGCCCGCTTCTACGGCCCCGCCTTCTCCGAATGCCTCCGGGGCACGCCCCACTCCGCCTTCATCGCCACCGGCTCGGAAGTGGCCGTCTTTCCTGGAAATGAACTCCAGCCCTTGCGGACCCCGTAGAAATCAATATCCTCAAACCAGAAATTGATTTTCTGAATAACCACCTATGACGACCTCCAAGTCCACCTGGCCCCTGCCCACCCGCTGCCCCGTCTGTGGAGGCGGCACCGTCATCGAACGGGTGCGCTGCGACGGGTGCGCGTCCGCGGTGGAGGGGCGCTTCACGACGGGCTGGGTGCAGCAGCTGTCCCCGGAGCAGCTCGCGTTCGTGCGCGTGTTCATGGCGTGCCGGGGGAAGATCAAGGACGTGGAGCAGGCGCTGGGCCTCTCCTATCCGACGGTGGTGGCGCGGCTGGACGACGTGGTGGAGGCCCTGGGCCACGCGCCCGGAGGGCCACCGCCTCCTCCCGCGCCGCCTTCGCCCCGGGAGCGCGGTTCGCCGCGCCGGGCGCAGATTCTCGATGACCTCGCGGCCGGGCTCATCGACGCGGACGAGGCCGCTCAACGTCTCAAGAAGACCCGGGAGTAAGCCCATGATGGACCCCGAAGTCCCGCCGTCCTCCGACGCCTCGTCTTCCTCGCGTGACGGCACCCAGCGCCACGCGCTTCCGTGGGGGCAGCACGCGGAGCTGGTGCTGCACGCGCCCGCCGCCACGCTCGTGGTGTCGCCGCTGCCGGAGGGAGAGAAGCCCTACCTGGTGACGCACGGCCGGGTGGAGGCGCGCATCCAGGAGCGCGGCCGGGTGACCCAGGTGGAGCTGGTGCCGCGCGAGGCGGGCTTCCTGTCGCTGTTCTGGCGCCACGGCGGGCAGGCGGAACTCTTCGTGCCGCCCGACGTGCGCGCGAAGCTCCTGCTGGACGCGGGCGCCGTGCGCATCGCGGGCCTGAAGGACTGCGAGCTGGAGCTGTCCACCGACGCGGGCACGGCGAGCCTGCGCGACGTGCACGGAAAACTGACCCTGCGCACGGGCGCGGGGCGCATCATCGGCGAGCGCGTGGGAGGGACATTCCACGTCCATGCCGCCGCGGGCGCGGTGAAGCTGGACGTGGACGCGCTGGACGTGGGCGAGCACCGCATCGGGACGCAGGTGGGCGCGGTGGAGCTGCGCCTGGTGTCCGGGCTGGACGTGAACATCTCCGCCCATACGTCGCTGGGCTCCACGCAGACGCGCTACCCGTCCAATCCCCAGGCGGCCACGACCCTCCTGATGGAGACGGAGCTGGGCTCGGTGCGCATCCGCGAGTCGAACCGTTCACACGGCGAGGACGCGGAGGCCTGGGAGGAGGACTCGCTGCGCTGGCAGCGTCAGGCGGAGCGCTGGCAGCGCCGCGCCGAGCGCCACGCCAACCAGTGGGCCCACGCGTGGGCGAACTCGTGGGGCGCGCCGGCCTGGGCAGGCCCGGGCTCCCGGCACCACCGGCCGCAGCCCCCCGC
>NZ_RAWM01000088.1 GCF_003668875.1 Corallococcus interemptor
GGGGTGGGGTGGGGCGGAGGCGAAGGGGCTCCAGGTGGAGTACGACCTGCAGACGCCGCTGTTCCTGGACCGCACGTACCTGTTCGTGTCACCCAACCGCATCCACCGGCAGGGGGACCCGCACTCGCCGCTGCCGCTGGTCTTCGAGGGCCAGTTCGCGCCCAACCTCTTCCTGCCGCAGTTGAAGCTGGACGACTTCAAGCAGGACGGGCGGGAGACGCTGTTCTCGGCGGTGTTCACGCCCAACATCCGGCTGCGGATGGCGAACACGGACAGCAACCCCATCCTGCCGCCGTCGTACCTGATGAAGTTGACGCTCCAGGCGGCGCACCTGCGCCTCCTGCACGGCCCGGACAGGGACAGCGCGCCCCGGGTGCTGGCGCTGGGGTTGAACGTCATCGCGGGGCACTACTCCAACGGCGAGGACGGGTGCTTCTTCGCGAACCAGACGGGAACCGACCCGAACTGCGAGCCCCAGGAGGGGACGCCGCCGCTCAACGAAATCACGGGGAGCTTCTCCACGAACCTGCTGCGCTTCGAGCTGCACGGCCGGCTGGGGTTCGCGGTGGATCCGCACCGACTGAGCGCCTGGCTCCTGGGGGCGAATGTCTTCTTCGAATTGAACTCAGCGATTGGACCCGGAGGGATGAGCCCCGCGCAGCGCCGCGTGTATGGGAATGGGCACTGGGGGGTGGGACTCCTGGGGGAGCGGGCGGTGAACGGGAACCGCTTCCGGCTGGAGGGAGCGTACTCGCATCCCTTCGGGGAGACGCCGGCGCAGCGGGGAACGCTGAGCGTGGAGGCTGCGGCGAACCCCCGCTGGGGATCGGGCTTCGGCGTGTTCGCGAGGTATGTGCGGGGGCAGGACTACTACAACATCCTCTTCCTGGAGCGCATCAGCCTCTGGCAGTTCGGGCTCGTCTTCGAGCTGAACCCGGGCGCGCGGTTGAAGACAGACAGCGGAAGGCCCCCGGGCTTCCAGTGAAAATCATTTGATGAGGGAAGGGGGGAGCAGTTCACGGACCTCACGAGCGAAATCCGGCACGCTGCGCGCCAATCCCTCCAGGAGCTTCATGAGGGAGATGGGGGGATTTCGCAGGGCCTCGGCCTGTGCCCGGAGCATCTCCAGCACGACGTCGGGTGCCTGGCTGAGCAGGTGCTGGAGGAAGGTGTCGGGGTCCTGGGCCTGGAGTGATGCGGGCAGGTGTTTCTTGCCGAAGTCCCGCAGATTGCTCGTAACGATTGTCTGGGCGCCCACATGGACCGCGGCGGCGAGGACGTGCCGGTCCTTCTCAGGGTTGGTCATGGAGGGGATGAGCCCCTCGTGGCCCGTCACCATGGCTTCGGGAAAGGCCGCCTTCATGGCGGCCACGCGCCGCGCAGCCTTCTCTTCTGACAGCCCCATGGCCTTGACCAGGTTGCGGCGCGTCTCCTCGAGGATGAGTTCCGTCCAGTGAATCTGGATGAGCCCTTCATGCGCCGCGCTCAACAACGTGTCGCAGACAGTGAGCGGAATCAGGACGTTCGCATCGAGGACGACCGGAAATGCGGCATGAATCACGGAACGGGTGGTCCTCTCAGTCGTCAGTCGAGTTCAGGATAGCCCCCGGCGTCCTGACTCTCTCGCATCATCGCGTCGAGCTGAGCACGTCGCTCGGATTTCTGCCGCGCACGATATTCTAGGACGTCCTTACTGTAGACACGCCGATGAGTGCCTGTGCGGTGGAAGGGAATCCGTCCCTCATCGAGGAGCTGCACCAAGTACTGCCGCGAGACGTTGAGCAGGTTTGCGGCTTGTTGGGTCGTGAGCTCCTTATGGACGGGAACCACAGTGACAGCGTCCCCGGACGCAAGGATGGCAAGTACTTGCTGCATCAGGGCAAGGACGTCAGTGGGCAGAGGAATCGACTCATGGTTGGGACCAAGCAAGGAGAAGAGCGGATGCCCGCTTTTGTCGCTTAGCTCCTGGGTAATGAGCTGAGCGAGCTTTCGCACCTGTCCTACGGTTACCTCGCTAGCGGTAACTGGTTCCGGAGTACGCGAGGTAGAGGGGAGAGTGTCGGGCGTGGACATGGTCGACCTCGGGTTTACAGTTTGCAGTGACCTGTCAACATAGAGATATTCGACCCAAGTGCAAGCTGATTTACCCCGGCACCCTTAATTCTGATTGGTGTGGTTACCTCGTAAACGTCGTAACCGTAACCTCCCGAGGCATATCCCAGGATCTGCCCGTCCACCCGTGAGGTGGGCTACGACGGTGCCGACATGGACACCTCCGCTTCCCCGCGCGCCGTCACCGGCCGCGTCGACGTGCATCCCCGTGGCTTTGGCTTCCTCACCGTGCAGAAGCCGGGCACCCCGGAGGTGCTGTCCGCCTTCATCCCGCCTCCGGAGCTGAACCCCTTCTTCGCGGGCGACGTCGTCTCCGCCACCGTGACGGCCTCCGGCGAGGACCGGTGGACCGCGTCCGGCCTGACGCTCGTGGAGCGCACCCGCGCCGTCGTCTACGGCGAGGTCGTGTCGCGCAAGGGCGCCTTCTTCCTGCGCATCGACCGGGAGGTCTCCAACACCGACTGGCCCCTGGACCCGGGCACCACCGCCGTCCAGCACAATGACGCCGTCGTCGCCCGCATCGCGGACGGCAAGGTCGTCCTGCTCTACCGCCTGGAGCCCGGCGCGGACCGCTCCCTGGAGCGCGTCATCGCCCGCCACGGCCTCCACCGAGACTTCCCCCCGGAGGTCATCCAGGAAGCCCTCCGCGCGAAGGAGACGCCCCACGCCCTGGGCGGCGCCCGGCGCGACCTGCGCTCCATCCCCACCGTCACCGTGGACGCGCCGTCCACCCGGGACATCGACGACGCCATCTCCGTGCTGCCCGCGGGCCCTGACGGCGCCGTGCGCCTGCTCGTGTCCATCGCGGACGTGGGCGAGTCCGTGAAGGAGGGCAGCCCGCTGGACCTGGAGGCCCGCGCCCGGGCCACCAGCGTCTACCTGGCGGGCCGCGTGCTCCCCATGCTCCCGGAGGAGCTGTCCGCGCACTGGCTCAGCCTGGTGCCCAACGAGGAGCGGCACTGTCTCACCGTCGAATTGCGCATCGACCCCGACGGCCGCGTCACCGCCGCGGATGTCTATGAAAGCCTCATCCGTTCCTGGGCGCGGCTGAACTACGACGAGGTCGCGGACTTCCTCGACGAGGGCACCGTGTCCGCCGCCATGGAGCCGGTGCGTGAAGCCATGCCCTGGTTCCGGCTGGCGTCCGCGCGGCTCGCCGTGTCCCGCGCGGCCCGGGGCGGCATGGTGATGTCCCGCGACGAGGCGCGCTTCACCTTCGACACGGCCACGGGCGCCGTGTCCGGGCTCGCCGGGGAGAAGGACACGTCCGCGCACAACATGATCGAGCGCTTCATGGTCGCGGCCAACGAGGCCATCGCCACCTGGCTGATGACCCGTGGCGTGCCCACCGTGTTTCGCGTGCACGAACAGCCGGACCCGCAGCGCGTGGCGGACGTGAATGCGTTCGCGTTGCACTCGGGGTTCGCGGCGGGCTTCGGCGCGCAAATCACCCCGCTGGCATTGGCCGCGTTCGACCGGCAGATCTCCGGAACGAAGGCGGAGCCCGCGCTGCGCTCCGTGCTGCGCCGCTCCCTGGGCCCGTCCCGCTACACCGTGAAGCCGGGCCCGCACTTCGGGCTGGCCGCGCCCCTGTACCTGCACTTCACGTCGCCCATCCGCCGGTACGCGGACCTGGCCGTGCATCGGCTCATCAAGGCGTACCTCCACGGCCGGCGTGACTTCGTGCACGAGGACCCGGAGATTGAAGCGCTCTCCCAGCACATCAACGTGCGAGCCCGCTCCGCCAACCGGGCGGAGGTGGACCGTCACCACGAGCTGGAGGCGCGCTTCATGTCCACGCGCATCGGGCAGCAGTTCCCCGCGCGCATCGTGCGCGTGAAGCCCTTCGGCCTGGTCGCGCAGCTGGACGGCATGTGGGTGGAGGGCATGGTGCCGGCGGAAGGCCTCGCCGGAGGCCCCTACCGTCCGGACACGCGAGAGCTGTCCATGGTGGGCAAGACGCGGACCTTCACCGTGGGCATGCCCATCACCGTGAAGGTCGTCTCCACGGATGAGCAGCTGGGCCGGGTCGAGTTCGCCCTGGTCGAGTAGCGGCAGGGCCCCCATCCAGGGGAGAGACAAGGGGCGTCCGCCACTTCGGACGCCCATCCAGGCTCGGGGACGGTCCATGCCGTCCCCTGGAGCCGGAGGCAGGCTGGCACCCCTCTTGCTCAGGAACTTGGGGAAACTGAACAACGGGACGTGAGGGCCGCCGGCCGGGTGCGGCCCGAATGGATCGACGTGAGCCCAGGGCTCCGCGTCCATGGCTTCACATGCAGGGTGTTGATGAGGCTTTGCCCTGTCCAGGGCAGGCCATGTGTCTTGTCTGAGGGGGAGTACAACTGTGTTTACGGCAAGCGTGTCACCACGCGAAGACAATCCAATGAGAAGAAGATTCGCGGGAGCCTGGGTGCTGGGAATCTCAGCACTCCTGGCCGCGTGTGGAAGTCCTTCCGAGGAGGAAGCGGCGCCCCAGGCGGCTCCCGCGACGGTGGAACAGGCCCTGAACGGCGAGAGCTGCAGGCCGAAGGTGATCCCCGACAGACAGCCTGGCGCCCCGGCGGGTCAGGACATGTACTGCTCAGGGCCCTGGGAGTACCGCGACGAATGCTTCAAGCTGAGCAACACCTCCGCGTGTCCCCCGGACGGCTATTACGAAAAGGTCTGCCAGGTCGACCTGACCTGTAACTACAGCCTCCGGGAGCAGATCACCGATACCGGCCTGAAGGCCACGGGGATCAACGACAAGAACGAGAACTGCAACTACTCGGATACCCCCCCCTGCACGACCTTCAACCACACCACTGAACTCACGACCTGTACGGACAGAGCCAATCAGCTGATGGCCAGCCTCAGGGCCGCGGGAAAGGAAGACATTAAATACAAGTTGTACATCGTGTCCGCCACAGCGACGGGCTCCCGGGTCCTGGGAACTCCCAACGTCACCCGCACCCGTGGCGACGGCTGGAACACCACCGTCACGTCGACACCCTGGACGCAGGCCTGCACCATCACCATCGGGAACGTGGTGAAAGAGTGGAAGTATGGGCAGCATTCGGAGTGCGGCAGTCAGAACGTGGTTTGCCCGGACCCCACCCGTCCGAAATACGAATACTGCCGTGCTCCCGAGCACGGCATGGAGGACGACCCGGCCACCTGTGATTCGCAGGGGGGCCAGGGCGTGATGTATTCGCCTCCGGGTCAGTCGCTGTACTCGCTGCAGAACGACATCGATCCGCAGGCGGACATCCGCCTGGGCTCCTACCCGAACCGTCCCCGCTGCATGACGGCGGAGGACACGTCCTACTCGGCGGTGGAGGCCAAGTACACCCGGCTGGCGACCCAGCTGGATGCGCCCGTCCCCCAGTACGTGGATGGACCGGCCCTGAAGTTCCAGCTCATCAGCGCCCTCAAGCTGCTCTTCGAACTGCACGCCGACGACCCTGCCTTCGACCGGACGGAGCAGGCGGGAGGCTTCGCGACGCGCCGGGACCGCATGATGTCGCTCTTCGCGAACTACCCGGAGATGAACCACTTCTTCCGCGTGGATCCCTCCATCGACTTCTCCTGGGGGCAAGGTGGGCCCTCGACGTCCATGGAACCCGACACCTTCTCGGTGCGCTGGACGGGGTTCGTGGAGGCTCCTCAGACGGGGACATATGCCTTCCATGCCAATGTACAAGGCTATGCCAGGGTGTATGTGGATGGCCAGTCCGTGGGCGGCTGGTGGGGCAGCTCTGAAACGCATTGGTACAGCGGATCCGTCAACCTGACAGCGGGACGTCACGCGCTGAAGGTGGAGTACTACAACTTCGAGGGGAGTGCGGGTGTCCACCTGAAGTGGCAGCCTCCGGGTGCGACGGCCGCCGTGGCCATTCCCACCAACAGGCTCTTCACGCCAGACGAGCAGGGCAATGGCTTGCTGGGTGAGTTCTTCGACAATTACGACTTCACCTCCGATGCGTGCGGCACGAACCTCCCGGAGCCCCAGGCCACCTGCGCCGAGGCCAAGGACGTGCTCGCCACCCTGACCCTCTGCCAGCGGATGTTGGACCCGGAGGTCTCCAATACCGCGGCCACGGCTTTCCTCCAGACCTGCACCTCCGCCGCTTCGGCGCTCTCCCAGCTGGATGCCTCCCGCTGTGACATCCCGGCGTATCGGGCTGCCTTCCAGGACATCAACTCCCGGCTGCTGATCAAGGGCCTGCCCCAGATGACGACGACGCTGGGCAGCGAGGCCCGCATCGGGGAGCTGCGCGAGAAGCTCGCCGCCATCCAGCGGTGGTACTCGGGGGCGCGCGCCGCCTTCCCGTCGAACAGCCCGCCCCCGGCGGAGCTCATGGCCCAGGCCAGCCAGGTGATGAAGGCGTTCTGGATGGGCGTGTGGATCAAGGACGACCTGGGGCTCACGGCGGCCACGGATGAGGATGCCCAGACGGCGCGCGCGAAGATCCTCCTGGACGCTTTCACGGCGGATCGCCAGGTGCTGCTCGCGGCCTTCGGCGAAGGCGGCCTCCCTCCGCTCACGGGAGCGCCCCTGCTGTACCTCCTGGACGACTCGCTCCGGGGCCTGAACGAGCGGCTGCTGGAGGTGAGCCGGCTGCATGACATGGGGTGCCGGTTCATGACCTGCACCACCCGCTCGACGGCCACGAGCCAGCTGTGGAGCCTGCTGGCGAACCTGGATGATGGGCAGGCCTTCCACCAGAACCTGTCCCTGGCGGCGAACGTCTCGGCGGACTGGAAGCGGGTCTTCCAGCAGATGGACTGGGGGCACGCGGCCTTCCGGACCGCCGTGGAGGACGCACTGGGACTGCAGGCCGGCGCCTACACCGCCAATGCCCTCTACACCCACCCGGTCTCCGGTTCCGCCATGGGCCTGACGGCCATGCTCCGGGACGCGAAGGCCCGCAGCACCGGCTACGCGGCCAATGGCCTCTTCACCGCGCAGGACGACCACACCCTCAAGGTGGGCCTCAACCGGCAGAAGCAGGAGGACATCCTCGCGCAGCTCAACGCCACCCTCCAGCAGCTCGACGGCAGCGTGACGGCGTACAACACGGGCCGGCTGACGGCGGTCCAGGGGCTGCTGGGACAGATGCAGAGCCAGAACGGCCAGGCCAGCCTGGACAACAAGCTCCTCATCCTGGGCGAGCAGGTGAAGACCCTCAACCGCGACCTCAACGGTCTGCGCACGAGCCAGGCCGTGGAGGAGGCCCGCATGGGTGACTTCATGGATGGCTTCGAGGCCCTCTTCCCGGCCATCGCGGAGCAAGGACAGACCCTGCTGAAGGCCGAGTACTCCCTGGCCGTCCACAACAAGGGCCGCAAGGGCGCGGATGCCGCGGATGTCATTGGTCTGGCGGAACGGAATCCGAACGGGCAGGCCGGTGTCTTCAAGGTTTCGCCCTCCGTGGGAAGCCAGCTCGTCATCCAGGTGGGTGGAGCGTGGTCTCCGACCTGCGCGCTGGGTTTGACGGCGGGTCCCAATGGCAGCCTGGTCAAGGTGAAGAGCGGGCAGTTGCCCATCATGACGGGGCCGGAAGGCTTCAGCGTGGTGGAAGCCGCGGGCACCTACACCGCGAAGTCGGTGGAGACCGTGAACTCGCAGGGCAACTTCTCCAACGCGACGAACACGGAGTCGGCCTGTGGCGGCTTCAATCTCTCCATTTATGGCATTGGCCTCGGGGGCGTGAACAGCTGCATGTCGAGCGAGACCGGGACCACGTGGAACCGGACCTGGAACCAGACGGACTCCAGCGGTAGCAACAAGACCTCGACCTTCTCCGTGGCACGTGGCCTGAGGTCTCCCAAGGCGCCGTTCCCGGACGAGCCCGTGGGCAGCCTGCTGCTGGTGGAGATGGTGCGGGGGCAGACGGACCGTCCCAACGTCCGGTCGGTGCGGGTGCTCCAGTCGCCGTCCAAGGCCGTGCTGGTGACCGCGGAGTCGGACTTCTACGTGGTCGTCAACGACGCCGCCATCGAGGCCACCGGGGAGACCGCGCAGTGTGCTTCCTGGGTGGGTGACTCCCAGCTGGACGTCCGCATCGCGCAGCTGAGCCCGCTCACGAACGAAGCCACGCTCGTCACCACCGCGATGGTCGCCGGGTTGGACCAGGTGAAGCAGGTGGGCCGGTCCTACGCGGCCCAGGGCCGGTTGCTGCCGAACCAGATCAACAGCCTGCGCACCCAGGCCTTCAACGAGGTGTACCAGCGCTGCAACTGCACCAGCCTGAACAGCTATCCGGAAAACCTCCGCACGCTCTTCGGAACGTGGGTGGAGAAGGCGCTCACCGACGTGGAGCGTGAGGTGGAGCTGATCAACATCGAGCGGCAGCTGCGCCAGGCGGCGCTGGAAAATCACGCGCTGGTGACCGAGCGGGAGAACACGGAGGGCCAGTCCCGGCTCCTCGCGCTGGTCCCGGTTTGGGCCCTGCGGAACCTGGATGGCACGTTCATGCGGGCGCAGCTGGAGGCCCTGGACGAGGTCATGGGTCAGTGGCTGGCTCCCACCATCCGGCTGATGCATCCGGAGACGCTGACGAACTTCACGTCCTCGGAAAGGAACCTGCTGGAGGCGCTCACGGGGATCGATCCGACCTCGACGAACACGGACATCAGCCTGCTGGCGCAGGCGGCGAAGGACGCGGCGAGGGCGGTGGAGACGCGTCTGGCGGCGACGCGGATCATCGGTCCGTCGAGCCAGGTGCTGGACGTCATCATCAGCATCCCGAAGCCGGGCGTGACGCCTTCCACGATCTACCGGAAGGTGGACCCCGCGCTGGCGAAGTCGGTCTGGGACGACATCCTGGCGAACCGCAACCCGACGCTGACCCTCACGCCGGAACACGTCTACAGCCTGTCGGGTGGACAGAAGCTGCTGCCGTGCAACCAGCTGACGCCCATCATCCGGACCATGATGCTCTATGGGGTCCTGCCAAGCGGGACGCCGTACGAGCCGTACACGCTTCCCGTGGGCATGACGCCGGCGATGCGCTTCCCGACGGCATCCTCCCTGTATCAGTACGATTTCAACACGGCGTCCTACCTGACGCCTGCCGTGCAGATGATGTTCGGAAACCTCACGGATCCGATGTCGCAAGCAGCCGCCAAGCTGGAGAACTACCTGAATGCGTCGGTGGTGGCGCAAGGCCTGTCGCCCTTCACCACCTACCAGGTGAATCTGGACGCGTTCCGGGAGATGTACGTGCCGCCTACTCCCACCACCATCAACACGAACAGCCCGTTGGCCAAGATAAACGAGCTGCTGGTGGTCTTCCGGGTGGAGACGAAGCAGGAAGCCTCCAGCATCAAGCCGCCGGGTGTGGCGCGCTGCCAGTAGTCAGCGTCTGAAACGCAGTCACAGCGGTCCATGGCCCCGTCCGGTGGGTGCAGCCCGGGCGGGGCCTTTCTTTCAGTGTCTGTCTTTCCTTCCTTCATGGGATTTCGTCATGCGAAGCATGTTGGCTTTGATGGCCGGGCTGTGGTGTGGGCAGGCGTTCGCCCAGCCCTTCAATGATGCGTTGGTGCAGGCGCCGCAGTTGGGCGCGCCCACGCGCGGGAGCCTGGCGGGGCAGTACGCGGCCACGGACCTGGGGCCCGCGGACGTGAGCCGGGGCGGCTTCAGTCTGGCCTCCACGTTCGCCGCTCCCTCGGAGCGCGGCGTCCTCCAGGCCGGAGTCTTTCCCACCTACTCACCGGAGGGAGGCATCGGGGAATGGGGCCAGGGCTGGGGCGTGTCGCTGGCGGTGACGCGCACGCGGGTCCTGGGTGAGTTGGATTACGCGACCGATGACCTCACCGGGCCCTGGGGCCGCATGGTGAAGGGCACGGACGGGTGGTGGTACCCCGTGGGCCTCAAGGGCCACGTGCGCATGCAGGAGCAGGGCGACACGCTGGTGGCCGTGCTCCCGGACGGCAGCCGCTGGACCTTTGGCGGCAGTGCCCGCGTGTCGACGGCGCGCGGCACCTACGCATGGCACCTCACGCAGGTGGCGGACGTCACCGGGCACAAGACGCAGCTCACGTGGACCGCCAATGACTCCGGGCGCCTGTTCCTGACGGCGGCCCATTACGGAGGCCTGGGGGACGACTTCCAGCAGCGCGTGGACTTCATCCATGAGCCGGTGGTGACGCCCTTCGTGGACTGGCGCTCCGGCCAGGCGCTGCGGCTGGACCGGCGCGTGTCGCGCGTGGACGTGCGCACCAAGGACGCGGTGACGGGGCAGTTCTCGCTGCGCTGGAGCCACGCGCTGGGCTACCGCCAGGACTCGCTGGGGCCTGCTTTCCATCTGGAGTCCGTGCAGCAGACGTACGCGTCGGGCCAGTCCACGCCGGTGGTGACGTATGTCTATGAGAACGCCGCGGACTTCCTTCCGGCCGCGGCCGCGCGCTCCATCCCCAAGTTCGACGGCGTGATGCTGGCGTACTCCGAAGGGGTGGCCCTGCCCTCGGAATCCACGCCGCTGGACGACGGCGAGGACGGGCTGGTGGACCTGGAGCACCGCGCGGACTTCAGCCTCATCCGTCAGGGGCCAGGGGGCTACACCTTCGAGCCGCTGCCCGCGCTCGCGCCGGATGCGCGCTTCGAGTGCCGGCCGGATGCCTCGGCGTACAACCTGCCCCGGCTGCTCGCGAAGATGCGGCCCCAGGAGGACAACCACCAGGTGGTGTCGCTCGCCTGGAACGCGTACCTGGCGAAGACGGAACTGCTGGTGTGCGAGCGGGACGGGCACCCGGTGCACCAGGGCTGGATCGACGACTACTGGGTTCCCGGCCCGAACACGCGCGTGGTGGACCTGAACCGCGATGAGCGGCCGGACCTGCTGGACGTGTTCCCGGGTGGCTACCGCGTATTGCCCAACCAGAGCACGGCCACGAGCTACGCGTTCGCGGACGTCCCGGTGACAGGCACGCTGAACCTGCAGGTCTATCCCCAGGCCACCTGGGTGCACGACTTCAACGGAGACAGCGTCGCGGACCTGGTGGTGCGCTACGGCAACGACCTCTTCGTCTACGAGGGCAAGGGCCAGTTCCAGTTCGAGCCGGAGCCGCGCATCTACGAAGCGCGCTTCCCGGACGGCATGCAGGTGTCGCTCGCGGGCTTCGAGCTGAGCTTCACGGACGTCAACAACGACGGCCTGAAGGACGTCATCGCGGGCAGCTACTACGGGGCGCTGCTGCTGGTGAACGACGGGACGCGGCTGGTGCAGGTGCCCGTCCCGGCGCTGGAGCTGCTGACCTGGAACTCCAGCTTCCCGGTGGCGCAGGACCTGGAGGGCACGGGCAACACGGAGCTGTTCTTCGTGGAGAATGGCTTTGCCCGATCCGTGGCGCTGAACCGCCCGGGCACGGGGCTCCTGAAGTCCGCGGATGACGGCAAGGGAACGCGGCTGGAGCTCACCTACGCCCGCAGCCCCGTGGCCCTGCGTCAGGGCGCTCGCCAGCCGGTGCTGGACACCCTGACGGTGCGGGCCAGCGGGGAGGAGGCGAGGAGCTACCAGTACACCTATGAGCAGCCGGTGATGCACTCGGTGGGGCGGTTCCTGCTGGGCTACGGCCAGGTGACGCGTGAGGGCGCGCACGTCGTGGAGGAGATGTCCTTCCTCAACGAGGACGACAACGCGGGCCTGCTGGTGTCCTCGCGCGTGCACGATGACAAGGCGCCCCGGGTGGAGACGTTCTCCGTGCTCCAGTACGAGGATGCGTCGCTCGCGGGTGTGTCCTGGAAGCGGCCCCGGGCGCAGGAGCAGGGCTGGCGCTCCACGGAGGACAACCAGCGGGTCTCGGAGTCCACCGGGTACGAGGCCTACACGGCGGACGTCTGCCCATCGCGGGTGGTGACGACGACCGCGCAGGGAACGCTGACCACGGAGCGGACGCGGGCGTCGGTGCCCGGTCTGGGCTCGGCGCTGCACTGCCTGGAGAGCGGGACGGTGCTGACGGGGCAGCATGCGCAGCAGCCCTGGATGGACTTCCGCCATGAGGGCGTCGTGGAGCGCGACTCGCGCGGGCTCGTCACTGCCGTGCGCAGCGTGGCGGGCGGCCAGACGCTGACGCTGCAGGAGGTGGCTTACAACCCGGACGCGTCGCTGGCGTCCATCTCCGTGCCGGGCAAGGGGACGGCGTATTTCCACCACGACGCGGTCCGGCGGCAGCTCCAGCGTACGGAGGCCCCGGATGGATTCGTGACGCGGGTGGTGGACCGCGCTCCGCTGACGGACGCGGTGCTGACGTTGGAGGTGAATCGGGGCGGGACGCCCTACCAGCGCTACTTCCGTTACGACGGGCAGGAGCGGCTGAGCAGCGAATGGGACAGCCTGAATGGCTCCGAGCTCAATCCCAAGCAGACCTATGGCTATCAGTACGCCACGGCGACGAAGCCTGGATCCTTCCAACTGTCCATGCTGGTGGATGGTTCGCAGGGGGCGGTGCGGGAGTCCATCGAGTACGTCACGGCCTCGGGTGATTCGCTCACCACGGCGAACCGGATTCCGGAGGGCTGGACCTTCGGCGGGCTGAGCCGCCGGGATGGAGCGCACGCGGAGCTCCGCATGCTGCTGCGGCCGGCGATGGGGCCGTCCGTGGACATGCAGGGCATGGACTACACGGCGCTGCTTCAGGGAAGCCGGCAGGTGGCCTTCCAGAGCGCGTCCGCCTTCGGCCATGACGTGGCGACCCGCACCGCCTTCCACGAGGGCGTGGAGAAGCAGGTGGCGACGAGCCTCGGCTTCGAGGCCGGAGCGCTGACCCAGACGGCCGTGGAGAACGGGACCTTCACCGCCAGCCGCACGATGGACGCGGCGAAGCGCGTGCTCTTCCAGGAGGACGAGGCCCACACCCGCTACGGCTACCACTACGACGCGTCCGGGCGCCTGCGGGAGGTGATCATGCCGGACGGCGCGACCCACCGCGTGGAGTTCGACGGACATGGCCGCGTGAGCCGGCTGGTGCGCCATGGCGTCGCCACCGTCGAATACGCCTACGACGCGACGACGGGGCAGCTCACCCAGAAGCGCTTCCTGTCTCCGGCGGGAGTGGCGCAGCGCCAGGTGTCGTTCGAATACGACTCGCTGGGCCGGGCCTCCAAGGAGACGCACAGCGCTTCGGGCGTTGGAGCGCAGGTGTACCGCTACTTCCACGACGGGTCCTCGCCCTCGAGCGGGCCGAAGCTGGACCAGAAGGGGATGCTGACGGCCGTGTCGGGTGACGGCTACGTGAAGACCTTCACGTACCGGGAGGACGGCAAGCTGACGTCGCGGACGCTGGAGCTGACGGGCTGGCGCACGGTGCAGACGCAGCTCGCGTACAACGACGCGGGGGATGTCTCCAGCACCACCACCGTGGTGAAGCATGCGAATGGCGCGGTGCTGTCGTCCGACACGCAGGCGTACAAGCTGGACGCGTACGGGCGGCTGCACGAGGCCTGGCTGGGGACGGGTGCCACGGCGCCGGCGCCGTGGGCCTTGCTCGCGTATGACGGCGAGGGACGGGTGTCGTCGGTGGACTTCACCGGCGGGACGCACGTGGGCTTCGGCTACGACGCCTTCACCCGGCGCCGGGTGACGCAGACGCAGTCCACGGCCACGTGGAGCGCCGCGACGGCGCAGCGGTTCAACACCCGCGGCCTGGTGGAGTCCGAGGACTTCACGGTGGGCGCGCAGGTCTGGCAGCGCGACTACGCGTATTCCGCGCAGGGCTTCCTCACGCAGGCGCAGGACGCGCACGACAGCTACGCGTATGGCTACGCGCCCGAGGGATTGCCCACGTCCATCGAGGAGAACGGCACGTCGCGCGCGGTGACGCGCACGGGCAACACGCTCACCGCGGGCAACGTCACGTACACGTTCGATGCGCTGGGCCGGGCGGTGACGAAGGGGGACCTGGCGCTCACGTACGGGGCCAACGGGCACGTGGCCACGGCGACGCGTGGCACGACGCAGTGGAATTTCCTCTACGACGAGACGGGCCAGCGCATCCTCAAGCGCGAGGGCACGGTGCCGGTGGCCGCGTACCTGGAGGCGGGGGAGTACCTGGACGCGACGGGCCTCACGCTGCCGGTCCACTTCGCCGGTCAGCTCGTGGGCGTCATCCAGCAGGGCGTGTTCCGCCCGCTGGCGGCGGACACGCGGGGAACGCTGCTGACGGACACGACGGGTGCGCCGTTCGTGGCGTCGCCATACGGCAACCGCGCTTCGCACCCGGATGTCTCCGCCGCGATCGAGTACGTGCAGAAGGGCTACGACGCGGACCTGGGCGTCATCCGCATGGGCGTCCGTGATTACGACGCCACGTTGGGGCAATTCCTCACACCGGACGGCCTGTTCCTGGAGTCGCCGGAGATGTGCCTGGGGAGCCCGGGCGAGTGCAACCTGTACTCGTACGCACGTGGCAACCCGACGGGGTTCACGGACCCGAGTGGCAGGTGCGCGGCCAGCCTGGAGAAGGGTATCGACTGCATGGCGCAGCCACTGGCGCAGGGTGTCGCCATCGAGCAGTTGATGACGGAGGCGTGGAGGGACGGCAGCTACGGCACAGCGACAATCGCGGGCGTCCTGAGCGTGGGCAACGGCGCAATCGTGGTGTCGGCGTTCGTGGCCCAGGGGGTGATCGACGTCGGCAACGGGACCTACATCGCGACCTCCGGATTCTGGGAGGGGAACTACGACAAGGCGCTGGACGGATCGATCCGGACGTTGTTTGCCTTTACGGTCGCACGAATGGGGCAGGCCTCCGCGGCGATGAGCGCGGAGCTTTCAATGGAAGGCCGGATCGCTGCGGGCTTGCGCAAGGCAGGCACGACGGGAGCAGCTTCAACAGAAGCAACCTCTACGACGACGTCAATGTCATCCACCGCGAAAGCGAGCGCCAGGGTATTGGCCCGTGGCGCACCTGAAGGTGGAGGCTTTGCCTACGGTGTTACAGCGGAAGAAATCTCCGCTATCAACAGGACCTTTGGGGGAACGGCCTTGAGGCAGGGACGTGATCCGAGTTCCGCTGTCGCCAATGCTTTGCGTTATAATGGATTCTACAAGAAAGCTGCGGCGATGATCAGGGAGATTGCTGATCAGATGTATGACAATGGGGCCAAGAGGACGGCCAATGCAGTGTATGACCTGCTCATGGAGAGGAATGGTATCGTGAACGGTGTCACAAGGGCGGAAGTGAAAGACATCATTACGAAAATCGCCAACGGTGAGTTGAGAGAAGTGCCCGATATCGCCAAGGCATTGCAGGGGTTCTGATGGGCATGCAAACCCGTAAGAAGTTGTTGGCGAAGGTCTTCGAGAAATTGGGTATGGAGCCACCTCATCCAGATTGGGTGGGGATTGATCCGGTTCTTTCCATCCTGGAACGAATCCGTGAGGACGGCGCCGTTGTCGTCATCAAGCTGGATGGGGAACGGAAGTCACCAGGGGACAGTGGGCCATACTCGGTATCTGTCTTGGGAGCGCCTCTGGCTGGGGAATCCATCAGGGCGGATACACAGTCGCTCGAGGACAGCCTGACCCGGGTGATCCTTGGTTACGCAGACAGGTTCTGGAAGTGAAGAGGCCTGATGGCGCTGACTGCTGAAGTCCTGGATGAAAGCCCAGCGCGCAGACCTCCCCACGGCATTTCTTCCCTGGGAACATCGCCGGGCGACAGGACGGCCTGCTGGTGCGTGTCACGCCAGCAGGCGGTTCGTCCTGGCTGGGGATGTTCGCGTTCGGGAAGCTGGGGAAGGGAACCCGCGGCGTCTTCGCCATGCCGGACCCAGAGAAGCTTTGTGTCGTGGGATGGCTTGAAGATCGTCCAGGTGACGGAACGCTCCATCATCGGTGAGTACTGGGACATGCGGACGGAGGCGATGCAGACGTTCGAAGTCGACCTCGCCACCGGTTCCCAGGAGGGCGGCGTGGAGGGATGATGGGCGTCCACGTTCATGCGGACCGGATCACACATTCCCTGGAGGTTCCAGATGCAAGCAGAGTCCGTCGAGAGCAAGGGTTACCAGATCATCGAACCATCAAGTCTTGGAATGCTTACGGCGCAACCAGACAAACATGCGTTCGCTGTCGCGATGCTTCAGTGGCTTGTCCAGGGATTGCAAGCCGAGCTGAAGGAACAACTGAGGGGCGTGGAAATCTCCATCATCCGGGTGGAGTATCAAGGTGCCTATCCGGCGCTCGGCATCAGGTATGTCAATGAATCCAATGACCTGGGCAAGCTCATTGAACAAACCGCCGATCGTCTCCTCCAGGAACGAAGTGTTTCCGACTTCGCGGCGTTCCTCGTCAGGGAGAAGGTGGATTGGGCGCGCCGGACCGCTGACCTCATGTCGAAATAGCGGCTGCCGCGAAGCGGATCACCCCGCCAGCGGCAGGCCGTCCGTGGACTCCACCAGGACGTTGCCGGGCACCCAGCCCAGCAGCCCGGTGGATGACCTCACCAGGTACTGGACCTCCCCCTTCGTGGGGACGCTCGCGGCCAGCACCTGCACCTTGGAGCCCTGTGCCGTCGTGGCCAACACCGCGGAGCCTGTGCGGCTCTGCGTCAGCGGGAAGGACTTCTTCACCGTGGCCTCCACGCCCACCGCGTAGAACTCCTGCGGCACGTGCACCAGCTTCCACGCCTTGCGGTCCAGCGTGTACTTGTCGCGCCTCTGCCAGAACCCCATCCACGTATCGACCAGGACGATGCCGTTGCCCTTCGCCTCCGTCAGCGCGCGCACGTCCCCCAGCGGCTTCACCGCCTTGCCGTCGTAGCCATAGAGGAAGAAGCGGTGGTCGTCGTCCATGTCCCCCAGCGTGTGGACCAGGAGCTCCTTCCACTTGTCGCCCGTGTCCAGGTCCACCACCGTGAAGCCGCGCACCTCGTTGCCGGACGCGTTGCCCTGCAACGTGGCGCTCCCCGCCTTCAGCGTGAACTTCCCTCCCTCTCCCGCCGTGAGCGACACCGTGTCCGGCTTGCCGTCCCCGTCCAGGTCCACCTGCGCGGACTTCACGGGCTCGTCGTTCTTCTGTGCCCACGCGGGCACACCGGTCAGCAGCACGGCGGAGGACAGCACGGCCAGCAGGGGGGTCTTCACGGAAGCAGGACCTCGGTCGGAGAGCAGGACGGCGCTACGCTAGCCGCCCGAGCGGCGGAAGCGCCCCCGGAAGTGCTTGTCCAGGTACACCTCCGCGTGCGCCAGGGCTTCTCGGGTCTCGGGAGGCAAGGTCAGCGAGGCCGCGGCCACCCGGGCCTGACGCATCGCGGAACCCCTTCCGCTCTCAGCGGAACCCACGGCGTCCACCTTCGCGTGCGCCGTGTCCACCACGCCCTTCGCCTCCTCCAGGGACACCTCTCCCTCCGCCAGCGCGTTGAACAGCTGGCAGCGGTAGCGGCGGCAGGCGTCCGGGCGTTCCTCGTAGACCGTGCAGCACAGGCCCTCCAGGGCAGCACAGCGCTGGGGAAGAGCCACGGCGCCGTCCTCCTTCACTAATAGGGAAAGGCCCTTCTGGCGCAGGGCTTCCGCCTCGGCGGGCTGGAGCGGCACCTGGGTGAAGAGGGTGCCGTCACAGCACATCCCGCAGTGCAGACAGAGGGTGGAGAGGGGGGAGGTCATGGCGTGCCCGAGGGATAACGCCTCCCCGGGAGGCGAGTCATCCCCGACGTGTGTCGCCCCGGCCTCCGTCCCTCCAAGGCAAGCCAGGTCTCACCAGTCAACATGCGACAATCCCTGGTGTTCCATGTGTCGGAATCACCCTGTGTTTCTGGGGCCCGCACGACCCGAGGGGAGGGACAGGACTGAACCTGTCTCGGAAGGCCATGCGTCTGTCGGTGGAGGAAATCCCCGGCCCGTGAGAAACCAATTCGCGACAGTCCAATGCGTGGCCGCCCTTCCAGCCCGAAGGTCTCAGTGCAGAAGGGGTGAATGATCTCCACTCTGTGGGAATCCGAGTTCCCCGGGTCACCTGCAACTTGGGGACACCACGGTTTCTTCGGACGTCGTAGAATCACGCCCCGTCGTACATCAGGGAGCCCCCATGCACAGCGAAACTCACGACGCGCCGGCCGGACGCGAAGCCCTCCTCGGATACCGGGTGGGGACGGAGCTCAGCGCGGCGGCCTCCTTCGGCGCGGACTTCTCTTCCGGTCGTCTGGTGCAGCTGTCGCTGGAGCACCTGACGCTCCACCTGGAGTCGCGCGCGGTGCCGCGCAAGGGCCAGGCCGCGTCCGTGGTGGTGGGGGAGGGTGAGCGCTGGGCCACCGCGCTGGACGCGGAGGTGATTGGCGTCAATGCCATCCGTCCGGAGGTGAGCCTGCGCTTCGTCGCGCCGCCGCTGGACGCGGGCCGCCGCATCGTGGGGCTGCTGGAGTCGCTGCGTGACAACGGCCAGCTCCTCACGCCGGAGACGCGCCCCGTGTGGCGCGAGCAGATTGACCGCGCGGACCGCGTCGCGCGCATCTGTGAAGCGCTCGCGTCCCGCCAGGCCCGCGGCGTGCTGCGCTCGCGCGACGGCCAGGCCGTGGCGGAGGTCACCTGCGCCTTCTTCGAGCCGCTCCAGGACGTGTTCGGCTGGAACCTGAACGGCGCGCTCCCCCCGGGGCCGCTCACCCTGGAGGCGTTCGGCTACTCCAGCGTGGTGCACTTCCAGGCGGAGGTCGCGCGCGTGGAGGGCGGCCTGCTCCTGATGCCGGTGCCCACGTCGCTGGTGCGCTTCCGCCACCGCTGGCTGCGCCGTACGCAGGCCGACGCGTCCTGCACGGTGGAGTTCGACCACCCGCTCTGGCCCCAGGTGCACGTGCACCGCGGCCTGCTGGATGTCTCCTATGAAGGCCTGTCCTTCCTCACCCAGCCCGGCGAGGACCTGATGTACCCGGGCCTGCGCCTGCCGGTGATGCAGGTCGCGCTGGAGGGCCACGCGCCGGTGCGCCTGCGCGCGGAGGTGCGCAACATCTCCAGCACGCCCCACGGCCGCCGCTGCGGCGTGAGCGTGCGGCCCCTGGACGCGGAAGGGGCCCGCGCGTGGCGCGCGCTGGTGGAGGCCCAGGCCCACCCCACCACCAAGGTGGAGGGCGACTGGAACGACTCCACCTGGAAGCTCTTCGAGCGCTCCGGCTACTTCCGCCTGCCGGGCAAGGAGCCGGAGAAGTTCACCAGCCTGCGCGACCAGTTCGACCGCGCGCAGAACAAGCTCCAGGAGGCGCCGCTGCTGGGCTACCGCGTGGTGCGCCCCGCGGAGGACGGCATGGAGGCCACGCTGTCCGTGCTCAAGCCCTACGCGGGCAGCTGGATGGCGCACCAGCTGGCGCGGCACCAGCCCCCGGGCAGCCGCTCCACCGCGCGCGAGGCCCTGCGCGACATCTACCTGCGCGGCTACGAGCCCACCCAGTCCGACCCGGAGGTGAAGTGGTTCTTCGCCTACTGCGAGGCGAACGTGCGCTGGGTGCGCTACACGAAGTTCGACTTCGCGACCTGGTACGCGCACACCGGCCAGACGTGCCTCGTGCCCTTCCGCCTCATGGAGGGCGAGGTGGACAGCGTCTGGACGAAGCCCGCCCACGTGAAGGTGGGCGCGCCCACCGGGGAGGAGCGCGCCCGCTTCTTCGAGCGCGTGGCCAGCACCCACCCGGAGGCCTACAGAGAGGCGCTGGACCTGGTGCCCGAGCGCTTCGACCTGGAGACCACGCGCACCGGCTGGGGTGACGCGGGCCTGTCGCGCGAGCGCGAGATGGTGGTGGCCCGTCACGAGGGCCGCGCCGTGGCCTTCGCGGTGTTCGAGTCCGCGCAGCCGGGCCTGAACCTCTTCAACGTGCTGGACGGCGTGCGCCTGGTGCCGCTCACGGACGACGCGAGCCCGGAGGTGCAGGACGCGTTCGTGGCGCTCCTGTGCCACGCGGCGGAGTGGTACCGCGCGCGCGACCGCAAGGTGTTCGTCCACTACGTGGAGGCCACCTGCGTGGAGTACGCGGAGCGCGTGTCCCTGGCGGACCTGGGCGAGGGCAAGCTGTGGGTGATGTCCGCCCGCCTGCTGCCGGAGTTCCTGGAGCACCTGTGCGAGTCCACCACGCCGCGCGCGGTGTAGTGGACTCGCGGGCCCGGGGGGTGGACTACAGCCCCTCGTCCTCGGGGTCCGGATAGGACTCCAGCTCTTCTTCCTCCTCCTCCACCGGGGTGGGCGCCTTGGCGTGGCGCCCCTTGCCGCCCTTGCTCTCGCGCGCCGGAGCGCCGAAGTCCGAGTCCGGGCCCACGATGTAGCCCTGGCGCCCCTGCTGGATGCGGCGCAGCAACCCCTCCTGCTCCAGCGCCTCCAGGAGCCGCGCGAAGGTGGAGAAGCCGTGGTCGCGCTCGTCGAAGTCGGGCTCCTTGCGGACGATGGTCTCCTTGACGAGCGACGGGTTGAGCGGCCCGGTCGCGCGGCGCAGCAGGCTCTGCACCACCTCGCGCGCGACGGCGGGGACCTCCGCCTTGGCCTTGCCGCCCTTGGACTCGGCGCCTTCCTTGGCGCCCTTGCCCTCGTGGCCCTTGTCGTGGCCCTTCCCGCCCCGCTTGCCGCCCTTGCCCTCGTCTGACTTGGAGCCCCGGCCGCCGTGGTCCTTGTCCTTGTGCGAGGACTCGCCCTTGTGCTTGGGCTTCATGTAGATGAACTGGTCGCACGCCCGCACGAACATCTGGGAGCTGGCCTCGCGCACGGCCAGGCCAATGACGGTGCGGCCGTTCTCACGCAGCTTGTACGCCAGGGGGCAGAAGTCGCTGTCGCCGGAGGCGATGACGAAGGTGTCAATCTGCTCGCGCGCGTAGCACAGCTCCAGCGCGTCGATGACCAGGCGCATGTCCGCGCTGTTCTTGCCGGCGCGGGTGGAGGGGGGCACGTCCACCAGCTCCACGCCCACGTCGTGCAGGCGCTGCTTCGCGTCCTCGAAGCGCGACCAGTTGCAGTAGGCGCGGCGGAAGACGACCTTGCCCTGCTCCAGGAGCTGGTCCAGGGCGGGCTGCAGGTCGAAGTTGTTGGCGCTGATGCCCGTGTTGGTCACCAGGTTCTCGAAGTCGATGAAGAGGGCGATGCGGTGCTGCTCGTCGGTGCGTCCAGCCAAAGGTGCCTCGTATTCGTGTGCGAGCGGTCCTTGGCTCGCGTGCGCTCCACCCTACTGTGGGGACGCTGCCGCGCGCACGGTCCGTGTTCCGCCCTGAACATTCAGTGCTGTCCACCCTACGTTGGGAAGTGACCCCGGGGGCAGCGCCCCCGTGACACGGAGGTGTCAGCATGATGCACGGATTCCCCCGGAATTGGCGAACCATGGCGTGGGCCGCACCGACGCTCGGCCTCTTGTTGTGCGCGGGGCCCGCCCTGGCGCGCGAGCCCCAGATTGGCGAAAGCGCCGCCGGTCCTGGCAACCAGTCGAACTACACCGAGCTTTCGAGCGAGAGCCCCTCCAACGCCGTGAGCACGGTGCCCACCACGTCGCCGGAGCTCATCTCTCCCAACCAGGCCGTGCGTCAAATCACGCCGGACCCGGACAAGGTGCGCCAGGTCAACGGGCCGGTGGTGAAGCGCTCCGGGATGATGCTGTACGTGCACGACGTGACCGGGCCGGTGGTGCCGCTGGACATGAGCGCCCTGCGCATCCTCAAGCAGCCGGAGAAGGGCCAGCAGATCCAGGCCCTCTACCAGGTGGACAAGACAGACAACGTGGCCCTGTCCCTCCAGGGGGAGAAGCAGGACTAGTTCGGCTTCGCGCCGCCGCGCACCTCGTCCAGGACGCTCAGGTCCACCAGGCCCGCGATGTCGTCACCGGGGATGAAGCCCAGTGACTTCGCGTGCTCGGCGGAGGTCTTCAGCGCGGCGGGCACCGGGTCCAGGCTCGGCTCCAGGCGGGAGAACGCGTCCTGGAGCACGGGCGCCGGCAGGGGCTTGCGCGTGAGCTGGCCGAAGGCGGCGTTCACCGACGTGGCGAAGGCCGCCGGGTCCGCGCGCCAGCGCTCGGTCAGCTGCGTGTGGATGCGCAGCAGCGCCGCGATGCGCGGGCGCTGCGTCTCCAGCACCTTCTTCGTCGTCACCACCACCGTGGTGGGGAAGCGCTTGTCCGGCCACAGGTCGCGCTCGTCCACCAGGATGTGGCCACCCCCTTCGGCGAGCATGCGCGCGCCCCAGGGCTCGGGCACCCACGCGCCCTCGATGGCGCCCTGGAGGTACTGGGCCAGGATGTCCGGGTTGCTGATGGGAATCACCTGCACGTCGCCGCCCGCGTCCGCGGTGATGTTCAGCTTCTGGGCCTTGAGCCAGGTGCGCAGGGCGATGTCCTGGGTGTTGCCAAGTTGTGGGCTCGCCAGCTTCTTGCCCTTGAGCTCCGCGGCCGTCTTCACGTTCTTCACCACCAGCACCGCGCCGCCGTTCACCGCGCCCGCGATGATGCGCAGCTCCTTGCCGGCCTTGAGGTACGTGTTGATGGCGGGGCCCGGGCCCACGTAGGCCACGTCCACGGAGCCCGCCACCAGCGCCTCCATGGCCGCCGGGCCCGCGTTGAACTGCTTCACCTCCACGTGGCCCATGCCGGGCTGCGAGCCGAAGAGCCCTTCGGAGTTCGCCACCAGCGCCTGCGCATGCGTGATGTTGGGGAAGAAGGCCACGCGCAAGGGCGCGTTGGCGCCGGAGGGCATGTCCTTCTTGCAGGACGTGACGGTGGTCAGGAGGACGGCGCAGACACCGAGGAGCAGGGACAGCGGACGCGCGGAAGACATGGGGCGTCACGCTAAAGGAGATTCCCCGCCTGTTATCAATGCCCGTGAGTGCTCAAGCGTCGTGAGGCTCACACGGACGCCGTCAGTCCCCACCTGCGCCTCAGGCGCGTCTCCACCGTCTGGAAGAGGACGCGGTCCACCGTGATGCCAATGAGGATGATGGCCAGCATCACCGCCATCACCTGCGACACGTCCATCAGCTCGCGGCCCATGGTGAGCAGCTGGCCCAGGCCGCCGGAGACGAAGAGCAGCTCGCCCGCGAGCAGCGCGCGCCACGCGAAGCTCCACCCCAGCTTCAGGCCGGTGACGATGCCGGGCAGCGCGCCGGGCAGGAGCACGCCGAAGTAGAAGCGCAGGCCCCGCACGCCCAGGGTGCTGGCCACGCGGGACAGCTGCGGGTCCAGGCCGTTGACCGCGTCCTCGGTGGCGATGGCGATGCCCAGCACGCTGCCCATCACCACCACGAAGAGGATGGCGCTGTCGTTGAGGCCGAACCACAGCAGGGCCAACGGCAGCCAGCAGATGGAGGGCAGCGCCTGCAGGCCCATCACCACCGGCTTCACCGCGTTGCGGAAGAAGGCCAGCCGGGCGATGCACAGCCCCAGCGGGACACCGATCCCCACGGACATGACATAGGCGTGCGTCAGCCGGCCCAGGGAGCGCAGCGTGGCGCCACCCAGCTGACCATCGCGGGCCATGGCGACGAGCGTCCGGACCACCTCCAGCGGCCCGGGGAACAGGTGCTTGTTCCACACGCCCGAGCGCGACAGCCCCTCCCAGAGCGCGAAGAGCAGAACAATCATCCCCAGCTTCTGCGCCCACTTCAGCATGGTGGTGTTCCCTCTAACGGCCGCTCACGATGCTTGGGCGAGGCAGGCTGGACGGCGTGCGCGTGCGGCGCTGCACGGGCTCCGTGGGCGGAGTCTCCTCGGTGGCCCCTTCCGAGGCGCGCAGGCGGTGGCGGATGTCGCGCGCCATGGCGTCCAGGGACGGGTCCTCCAGCGAGCGCGGCATGGGCAGGTGGATCTCCAGGTCCTCCACCACGCGGCCCGGCCGGGGCGCCATCAGCACCACGCGGGTGCCCAGCATCAGCGCCTCCTGCACGTCGTGGGTGACGAACACCACGGTCTTGCCGGAGCGCATCCAGATGGATTGCAACAGCTCCTGCATGTGCACGCGCGTCTGTGCGTCCAGCGCGCCAAAGGGTTCGTCCATCAGGAGCACGGTGGGGTCCACCGCGAGCGCCCGGGCGAGGCTGGCGCGCATCTTCATGCCGCCGGAGAGCTGGTGGGGCAGCGTGTCCTCGAAGCCCTCCAGGCGCACGCGCTGGATGAAGGCGTCCGCCCGCGCGCGGCGCTCGGCGCGGGGCACGCCCCGGGCGCCCAGCGCGAAGGTGATGTTGCCGCGCACGGTGAGCCACGGGAACAGCGCGGCCTCCTGGAACATCAGGAGCCGGTCCGGACCGGGCCCGTGGATGTGCTTGCCGTCAATGGCCACGCGGCCGCCGGTGGGCACCACGTGGCCGGCCAGCGCGTAGAGCAGCGTGGACTTGCCGCAGCCGGAAGGGCCGAGCAGGCAGACGAACTCACCCGAGCGGACGTTGAGGTTCACGTCCTTCAGCGCCACGACCTTGTTGGCGTAGTGGTGGTCCAGCTGGGCGATGGAGATCTTCGCCCGCTCCGCGTCCACCTTCGCTGGCCGCAGGAATGAGGGCGCCACCCGGCGCAGGCCCCGCATCCGCTCGATGAGGCGTCGAAACATTCGCCAGAACCTATTCACCTGCCTCGCGGTCGCACAGGAGGGGGCTGGAAGCGGGCAGGCGCCTTTCACTGTAGGACAGAGAGTGAAGTCAAAGGCGCCCGGCCGGCTGCTTTCCGACGTCTTCTGTCGCCTGTCAGGGGCGCCTGTCAGGGGGCCGCGGCCCGCTCCGCCTTGCGGTGCGCCAGCGTGCGGGACAGCAGCCACAGGCTCAGGGCGAGCACGGCCAGGCCCACGACGGTGAAGGCGCCGCCCACGCGCAGCGAGGCCTTGCGGTCGTCCTGGAACACCGCGAGCACGTCCGTGCGGGGACCCGCGAGGTAGCGCCGCACGGTGTCCGCGAAGGCCTGGGCCTCCTCCTGGGACTCCGTCCACTGGTAGGCGAGCGGCTGGACGCCGAAGGTCGTCTGCAGCTGGGGCCGGAAGATGGGCGCCGCGCCCCTGCGGGTGCTGCGGCTGCGGGCCACCTCCACGCCCTGGATGTCCGCGGGCGCGTAGCGGCCCACCTCCTCCTGGCCCAGCCAGCTGGAGCGGATGAGGACGCACGGGCCCTGGGGTTCACAGCGCAGGTCCATGCGCGCCTTCTGGTTGAGGAAGAACACCCCCAGGACCAGGAAGGGCAGGGCGAGCATCAGGAAGGCCGTGGCACCGATGGCGGTGGCGCGGCTGCGTCGGGAGGCGGGGGGCGCACGCACGGCCTGGGTCTATAGACCCGTGCGCCTCGAGGTGTCGACCTCCAGGCAGGCGGACGGGCACTTGCGACATGGGTCCCAAGTCCGCACCCCTTGTCCTGGGACATTCAGCACTTCGCCCGGAAGGAGCCATCCACCCATGAAGGCCGTGGCCATCATGTTCCCCTCGCGCGAGGTGCGCGTCCTCGACGTTCCCGAGCCGAAGCTGCACTCACCCACCCAGGTGAAGGTGCGCACGCTGGAGGTGGGCGTCTGCGGCACCGACCAGGACATCCTCAAGGGCCACCACGGCGAGGCGCCCAGGGGCGAGGACCACCTCATCCTGGGCCACGAGTGCCTGGGCGAGGTGATGGAGGTGGGCGCGCACGTGCAGGGGCTGAAGCCGGGGGACCTGGTGGTGCCCCGGGTGCGCAGGCCCTGTCCCCACGCGCACTGCCCCGCGTGCCGCCATGGCCACCCGGACTTCTGCGTGACGGGGGACTACACGGAGCGCGGCATCAAAGGCGCGCACGGCTTCTGCTCGGAGCACTTCGTGGAGGACGCGGCCTACCTGCACAAGGCGGAGGACTCCCTGCGCGGCGTGGCCGTGCTCACGGAGCCGCTCACCATCGCGGAGAAGGGCCTGCGCGAGGTCGCTCACATCCAGTCCCGCCTGCCGTGGAAGCTGAGCCCGGGCAAGGCGCTGGTGCTGGGCGCGGGGCCGGTGGCGCAGCTGGGCGCCATGGCGCTGATGCGCGCGGGCTTCGACGTGACGGTGTACTCGCGCAGCCCCAAGCCCAATGAGAAGGCCGCCGCGGCGGAGGCGATGGGCGCGCCGTACATCTCCTCCAAGGAGGTGACGGTGGAGGCCCTGAAGAAACAACTGGGCGGCGTGGACGTCATCTACGAGGCGACGGGGGCGTCGAAGGTGGCCTTCGACTCGCTCCAGGTGCTGGGGGAGAACGGCGTGCTCATCTTCACCGGCGTGCCCGGACGCGAGGAGCCGCTGGAGCTGCAGGGTGACCAGGTGATGGGGCAGCTGGTCCTGGGCAACCGGGTGATGTTCGGCACGGTGAACGCGTCCGACGGGGACTTTCGTGAGGCGCTGGAGGATCTGGCCCGCTTCCGCGCGAAGTGGCCGGGGAGACTGGAGGCGCTCATCACCCAGCGCCACCCGCCGTCGGAGTTCGCCAAGGTGGTGGAGGCGAAGGGCGGCATCAAGCACGTCATCTCGTTCCAGGAGCATGCCCGGTGAATCCCCACCACGAGGACCTGAAGGGCGGCATCGCCATTGAAGACCACGGCATCATCGGCGACCTGCGCACGGTGGCGTTGGTGGGCAACGAGGGCACCATCGACTGGCTGTGCTATCCGCACTTCGACAGCCCCAGCATCTTCGCGGCGCTGCTGGACCCGGAGAGGGGCGGGTACTGGCGCGTGTCCCCGGAGCCCGACGGGGTGATGAAGCGGCAGTTCTACTGGCCGGACACCAACGTGCTGGTGACGCGCTTCTACACGCCGGACGGCGTGGGAGAGCTCATCGACCTGATGCCCCTGGGCAAGGGGGCGAGGGCGGAGGGGCGCGAGGTGCTGCGGCGCATCCGCGTGGTGCGCGGGGTGATGTCCTTCCGCATGGAGTGCTTCCCCGCGTTCAACTACGCGCGGGACGAGCACGAGACGCACGTGGTGGACGGCGGCGCGGCCTTCCTCTCCAAGAGCCTGCGCATGCAGCTGGTGACGCCCATTCCCCTGAAGAAGGACAAGAACGGCGTCGTCGCGCACTTCACGCTGAAGGAGAGCCAGTCCGCGGTCTTCACCCTGCGCGAGGGCGGCAAGGAGGGCTGCCAGCACCACCTGCACACGCACGACTCCGCGGAGAAGCTCTTCCGGGACACGGTGGACTACTGGCGCCACTGGCTGTCCAGGTGCAAGTACACGGGGCGGTGGCGGGAGATGGTGCAGCGCTCGGCGCTGGCGCTGAAGCTGATGACCTTCGAGCCGTCCGGGGCCATCATCGCCGCGCCCACGTGCAGCCTGCCGGAGTCCCCCGGCGGCACGCGCAACTGGGACTACCGCTTCTGCTGGCTGAGGGACGCGGCGTTCACCGTCTACGCGTTCCTGCGCATCGGCTTCAACGAGGAGGCCGAGGCGTTCATGCGCTGGGTGGAGAAGCGCTGCGCGGAGAACGGGGACGGACCGCTGCCCCTGATGTTCCGCCTGGACGGCAGCCGGGTGCCGGACGAGGAGCAGCTGCATCACCTGCGCGGCTATGGCGGCGCGCGGCCGGTGCGCATTGGCAACGCGGCGGCGAACCAGCTGCAGCTGGACATCTACGGGGAGCTGATGGACTCCGTGTACCTGTCCAACAAGTACGCGGTGCCCATCTCGTATGACTTCTGGAGCCACCTGCGGCGGCTGGTGGACTGGGTGTGCGACCACTGGCGGATGGAGGACGAGGGCATCTGGGAGATCCGCGGGTCTCGCCGGCACTTCGTCTATTCGAAGCTGATGTGCTGGGTGGCGGTGGACCGGGCCATCCGGCTGGCGGACAAGCGCAGCCTGCCGGCGGACCGCGCGAAGTGGCTGAAGACGCGCGACACCATCTTCGAGGAGATCATGGACAAGGGCTGGTGCAAGGAGAAGGGCGCCTTCATCCAGGCCTATGGGCACGACGCGCTGGACGCGGCGAACCTCCTGATGCCGCTGGTGTTCTTCCTGTCACCGGTGGATCCGCGGATGCTCTCCACGCTGGACGTCCTCCGCAAGCCGCCGCGCGAGGGGGGCCTGACGTCGGACGGCCTGGTGTTCCGCTACGACACGGACACGAAGCTGGATGGGATTGAGGGCAGCGAAGGCACCTTCAACCTGTGCAGCTTCTGGCTGGTGGAGGCGATGACGCGCGCGAGCCCCGTGCGGCCGGACCTGCTGGACGAGGCGCGGCTCATCTTCGAGCGGATGCAGGGCTACGCGAACCACCTGGGGCTGTACGCGGAGCAGACGGGCATGTCCGGCGAGGCGATGGGCAACTTCCCGCAGGCGCTCACGCATCTGTCGCTCATCAGCGCCGCGTACAACCTGGACCGGACGTTGGGCCGCCACGATTGACGGAGGGGACGGTAGACTCGCGCACACCCGCCATGCCCGACCTGTACCCGCTGCTGTTCCGTTTCGCCGTCAAGGCGGATGCCCACTACGACGTGCTGAGCCGCCGCGTGCGCAAGGGGCTGGGCATCGCCCCGCCGCTGCGCATCCTGCCGTACCGGGGCTACGGCACCCCGGAGCGCGTGGTCATCAAGGCGCGCGTGCTGGAGGAGCGCAAGGTGACGCCCCAGCGCCAGCGCCACACGCTGTGGAGCAGCGCCGTGGCGTCCTACAAGCGCTACATGACGCGCGAAATCGCCAGCGCGCACGTGGCGGTGCGCTGGGGGGACAAGCGCTGGGAGGGCGTGACGGACGAGGAGGGCTTCCTCGAACTCTGGGTGCCGCCTCCGGAGGGCGTGCGCTCCGGCTGGCACATGGTGGAGCTGGAGCTGCTGTCGCCGGAGGCCGAAGGCGTGCCGCGCGTGTCCGCGCCGGTGCGGGTGGCGGGGACGAGCGCGGAGCTGGGCGTCATCAGCGACATCGACGACACGGTCATCGCCACGGGGGTGACGGATCCGCTCAAGCGCGCGTGGGCGCTGTTCCTCACGGAGCACCGGGTGCGGCTGCCCTTCCCGGGCGTGGACGCGTTCTACGCGGCGCTCCAGGCGGGCGCGAGCGGCACAGCGGACAACCCCATCTTCTACGTGTCCAGCAGCCCGTGGAACCTCTACGAGCACCTGGACGAGTTCCTCTCCATCCACCGCATCCCCATTGGTCCGCTGCTCCTGCGCGACTGGGGCCTGTCACGGCACGGCTTCGCGCCGGGCGGGGGGCACGGGCACAAGCTGGACAAGATTCGCGGCGTGCTGGAGACGCTGGCGCACCTGCCGTTCGTGTTGATTGGCGACAGCGGCCAGGAGGACGCGGAGCACTACCGCACCATCGTGCGCGAGTACCCGGGCCGCATCCGCTGCGTCTACATCCGCAACGTGCCGGGGAGCTCCAAGCGCGGCGAGGAGATGGCGGCCATCGCGAAGGACATCCGCGACGCGGGCAGTGAGCTGGTCGTCGTGGACGACACGGTGGCCGCGGCGAGGCACGCCGCGCGCGCCGGGTGGATCCGCTGGGAGGAGGTCCCGGAGGTGGAGGCCCACCGCCGCGAGGACGCCGCGCGCAGCGCTTTGGGCGAGCGGGGCTGAAGATTTCCAACCGCACGTGTCACGGCGCGGTGACACGTGCGCATGGAACAGGTTGGCGCTTGAGGGTGGGGAGGGGGCTGTGGCATCGGACGCGGCGGCGTCCGTGTTCGCGCTGTCGCAGGACTCCAGCGATTACCCCTGGCAGGACCGGGGCACCGTGCCGTTCAGCACGATGTCCGGCCAGCTCTTCTTCTTCGACGCGCTGGACCCGCACCTGCCTGGTGAACCACGAGATTTGATTCAGGCCACGGGGCGCCCGCTCTGCATGTGCACCATGCGGACGGCGCGCTCCATGAGCTCTCCCTGGGCGGAGCGCTTGTCGTTGGGCGTGGCGGCGACTCTCCGCCGCCACGTGCCGTCCGCGCCCAGCTCCCACGCGCCGCTGGTGTCCACCATGCAGCGCTCCACCACGTCCTTCACCTGCGCGGCCAGGGCGGGGTCCTCCACCGGCGCCAATATCTCCACGCGGTGGTCCAGGTTGCGCGGCATCATGTCCGCGGATCCGATGTAGCACCGCGACGCCGCGCCCCGCTCGAAGGCGTAGATGCGCGGGTGCTCCAGGAAGCGGCCCAGATTGGACACCACCCGGATGTGCTCCGACACGCCCGGCACCCCCGGCCTCAGGCAGCAGATGCCCCGCACGTTGAGGTCCACGCGCACGCCCGCGCGGGACGCGTCGTAGAGCGCGCGGATGATGCCCGGGTCCACCAGCGCGTTCATCTTCATCATGATGCGCGCGGGCGTCTCCGGCGTGTGCGCCGCCTGCGTCTTCTTGATCTCCTCCAGCAGCCCCTCCCGCATGGTCAGCGGCGCCACCAGCAGCTTGCGGAAGGAGCGCGGCCGGCCAAAGCCGGTGAGGAAGTTGAAGACGTCCGCCACGTCCGCGCCAATGTCCGGGTCCGTGGTGAACAACCCCAGGTCCGTGTAGAGCCGCGCCGTCTTCGGGTTGTAGTTACCTGTTCCGATGTGCACGTAGTGCCGCACCCGCTCGCCCTCACGCCGCACGATGAGGATGGCCTTCGCGTGCGTCTTCAGGCTGGGAATCCCATACACGACGTGCACGCCCGCCTCTTCCAGCGCGTTCGCCCAGCGGATGTTGGCGCGCTCGTCGAAGCGTGCCTTCAGCTCCACCATGCACACCGCCTGCTTGCCGTGCTCCGTCGCGCGGATGAGCGCGGGCACCAGCGGTGAGCTGTCCGACGTGCGGTACACCGTCTGCTTCAGCGCCAGCACGTCCGGGTCCTCCACCGCCTCGCTCACGAAGCGCTCCACGGAGGAGGTGAAGGACTCGTAGGGGTGGTGCACCAGCAGATCGCCCCTGCGCATCGCGGACATCACCGTGCCCCCGCCGTCCGGGGAATCGGTGTCCGTGCGCAGCCGCGCCTGCGTCACCGGCGTCCAGGGCGGGTCGCGCTGCTCGGAGAAGCCGGGCGTCATCGCCAGCGACATCACGTCCGCCAGGTCCAGCAGGCCGTGCTCCTCGTACACCTGCCGGGGCTCCAGCGTCAGCGCCTCCACCAGCGGCTCCAGCAGCTTCGCGCTCATGCCCGCTTGAATCTCCAGGCGGATGACGTCCCCGAAGCGGCGCTGGCTCAGCTCCGTCTCCACCGCCTTGAGCAGGTCCTCGGCGTCCTCGGACACGGTGTAGTCCGCGTCGCGCGTGACGCGGAACAGGCTCCAGTTGAGGACCTCCATCCCGGGGAACAGGTCCCCCAGGTGCTGCGCGATGATCTCCTCCAGCGGCACGAAGAGCGCGCCCCCCTTGAGCGGCACGAAGCGGGGCAATATCTCCTTGGGCACCTTCACCCGCGCCACGCTCTCCTCCTCCGCCACCGGGTCTCGCAGCAGCACCGCGAGGCTCAGGGACAGGTTGGAGATGTACGGGAAGTGCCGCCCCAGCCCGATGGCCAGCGGCGTGAGCACGGGAAATATCTGTTCGCGGAAGCGCTGCTCCACCTGCGCGCGTTGATCCGCGTCCAGCTCCTTCATGGACAGGATGCGCAGGCCCTTCTCCGCCAGCGCGGGGCGCAGGGTCTTCTCGAAGCAGTCCGCGTGGCGGCGGCCCTGCTCCAGGATGCCCGTGTGCAGCTTGTCCAGCGTGTCACCGGGGGACGCGCCGTCCGGCACCAGGCGGCCCACGCGCGCGGCGATCTGCTCGTGCAGCCGCGCCACGCGGATCATGAAGAACTCATCCAGGTTGCGCGCGTAGATGGAGATGAACTTCAGCCGCTCCATCAGCGGCACCTCCGGCGACTCGGACAGCTGCAGCACCCGGTCGTTGAAGGCCAGCCACGACAGCTCCCGGTTGAAGAACAGGCCGCTGTCCGGCACCTCCGTGCCCGGGGGAACGACGTCCCGGTCCACGACCTTCTGCTGGGTGCCTTTGGCGGCCGCGCGCTTCGCCATGATGTGTGACTCCTCCCAAGATGAGCCTCAGGGTGTGCCCTCTAGCAGTCCCGCACCACGCCGATTGTGAACTCGCACGCCTGGACCGGAACCGGACATCCGGGCGTATCCCACCCTGGGCGACCCCTGCAGTGGCCGGCGAGGCGGACGGGCTGTGGACTCCCCGGCAGTCCACCGCTTGAATCCGGCGGAGACTGACGGCATTCAAGGAGGGTGAGCACTCCCAACGCCCCGCTTCCAGCAGTCTCCGACGGTGCCCCCTCGGACACCTCCCCGGACGCCCTGTTCACGGCCTTCCGCGAGGGGTCCAGGAAGAAGTCCAGCCTCTTCACCTTCACCTGGTTCGTGGCCGCCGCGGTGCCGGTGGTGCTCGCCCTGGGCTTCTTCACCCTTTGGCGTGCAAACGGCACGTCCTTCTCCGTCGTGACGCCGCACGGCATCAAGGTGCTGCGCGCGGGGATGACGACCCAGGAGGTGGGGGGCCTGTTGGGCAACCCGCTCACGCTCCAGAAGCAGGGCGACCGGGACTGCTACCGCTACGGCCGGCCCAACTTCATCAACGAGGTCTTCGTCGTGTACTCGGTCTGCTACGAGCAGGGGCAGGTGCGCGATGTGCTCACGCACCAGTACTCGGCCTGGCAGATAGACCCCGCGACGGGGTCCTTCATCGCGCCGGGCCAGCAGCCGCCCGCGCCCAAGAACCCGGCGGGGTAGCCGCCGGGCTTAGGGGGCGCTCTTCAGGCGAGCGCCGCCTCGGCGCCCTCGAAGGTGACCTTCGCCTGGGTCATCACGTGCTCCACGGCGAGCAGGTGCCACGCGACGTCCATCATCTGGGCGGAGGCGGCCGGGTCCAGCAGGGACTCGCGCAGCTGCGCCTCGGTGATGCCGAAGGGCTCCGAGGACTCCTTGAGCAGCTCCAGCGCGTACTGCGGCGTGAGCTGGAGCTTGTCCCGCTGGGCGATGGCGCGCAGCACCAGGGCAATCTTGAGGCGGCGCTCCACGTCGTCGCGGATGCCCGGGTGGTGCATCCAGCCGTCCAGCGCCTCCTGCTGCTCTTCCAGGCTGAAGAACTTCTGCGCCAGCACCTCGCCTTCGGCCTGCTGCCAGCGGCGGCGGATCTCCTCGTCCACCAGGGCCTTGGGCACGGAGACGTCCGAGCGGGCGACGATTTCGTCCAGCACGCGGTTGCGCGCGTCCACCCAGAGCATGTCGGCCATCTCGCCCTCCATCTCCTCCACGATGGAGCTCATGACCTCCTCGTGCGTGGAGCCGCGGCCCAGGAGCTTCAGGAACGCGTCCGACTCCGTGTCCGGCATGCGCACCTCGCGCGCGCCCTTCACGTCCACCAGGAAGCGCGCGGGCATGCCGCGCAGCTGCTCCGCCGGGTAGTTGTCCGGCAGCACCAGCCCCACCTCCACGCTGTCGCCCACGCTGGCCTCCGCGATGACCTCCGCGAAGCCGGGCAGCATCACCTGGGGCGCCAGCTCCATCCAGAAGCCCATGCGGGTGCTCAGCGGGATGAGGCGGCCGTTGGCGTAACCCAGGATGTCCAGCTGGACGTCGTCGCCCATGGCCAGCGCTTCACCTTCCGCGCGCTGCCGGACCTCCGCCTTCGCGCGGGCCAGCTCGTGGAAGCGCTCCAGCAGGTCCTCTTCGGTGAGGTCCTCGCCCTGGGGCACGCGGATGTTGAGGTTCTCCAGCGAGGGAGCCTTCACCTCCGGCAGGTCCGCCTGGTGGCCCAGGCCGGGCGCCACGGGCAGCCGCTGCACCAGCTGCTGGACGGGAGCCGCCGGCGCCGGAGCGGGCGCTTCCGGAGGCTTGGAGCTGGCCGGGGGCTTGGAGCTGGCGGCGGCGGACTTCGCCGGCTTCGCCGGGGCGGAAGACGGGCCGGACGCCTTGGCGGCGGGAGCCGGCGACTTCGCGGGGGGATTCTTCTTCGTGGCCACCGGAGGGCCTCCTGGCAGGTAGCGACCGTGGTCCCAGAGGGGATTGAAACGAGTGCGTCTCACACGGTCACGGTGCCTACCAGAAAAGGCCCCCCTGGGGACATCCCCGGGCGTCGAGTCACCCGGGGCCCTTCGAATCACTTCGGTCCGGCACTACCCGAACAGGCCGCCCACGAAGCTGGAGACGGCGGAGACGGCGGCGCCCACCTGGCTGACCACCGGGATGTTGGTGGCGGCGGCGATGGAGCCCACGGCGGTGATGACGCCCGTGACCTTCTTGGTGGTGCTGGCGTTCGGGTCGCGCAGGGTGGAGACCGCGTTCGCCGTGTCGAAGGCGGCGATGGCGATGTTCGCGCCCGGGGCGAAGCGGCCGGCGGCCTTGGCCAGGGTGCCCCCGGCGGCCTTGGCGGCGGCGGTCGCACCGGCCTTGGCGGCGGCCTTGCCACCCTCGGACAGCGCGGCGCGGGCGGCGGCGCGGGACGCGGTGCCCGTGGCGGCCTTCAGGGCCACGCCGGACTCGCTGACGGCGGTCTTCAGGGCGGAGCGCACGCCGCTCTTGATGGCGGAGGAAGCGCCACCCTCGAAGGCGGCCTTGGCGGCGGCACCGGCGGCGGCGCGGGCCAGCTTGGGGCCGGCGCCGGGGACCGCGGCCTTGAAGGCGCCGCTGGCGGCCTTGTACGCGCTGCCGAACTTGTTCACGTCGCGGGCAATCTCCAGGCCGCCCTTGACGGTGCTGACCACGCCCTTGCCGGCGGTGGCGACGGAGCCCAGCGCCTTGTTCCAGTCCTCGCTGGAGCCGGAGCGCACGGCGTTGCGCACGTCGGAGATGGCCGTGCCGGCCTGGCCCACCAGCTTCGCGGCGCTGGTGATGGTGCCGAAGGCCTTGCCCGCGATGCCCAGCTTGCCCTTGAGGTCGAGCTTGGTCTTCGGGTCCATGGCCTTGGAGACCATCTTGTCGACGTTGCCCTTCAACGTCGCCTTGAAGCCGTCCGTCTTCAGGCTCTTGACGTTGTCGAAGCCGTCCTTCACGGCCGTCTTCACCTTCGTGAAGGTGTCGTAGCCCTTCTTCGCCTGCGTCCCGATGTCCTTCGCCGCCTTGATGGGGTCCTGCTGGACGTGGCGGATGGTGTTGGAGACGGCACTGCGGGCGCGGTCGATCAGGCTCATGTGGGGCTCCCTCGTCGGAGTTCGAGGAAAATGGATGGGGCTGCTGACGTCTTGCCGGGATTATCGCACCGGCCGTCGATCAGTTGCGTAGCACCTCACATGAACCGAGAAGGTGGGTCCCGGACCCCGGTCCTGGCACACCGCGTCAGCGGCAGTCGGGGTCCGCGTCGTCGGCCCGGCCATCCGCGTCGTTGTCCGCGCCGTCGTGGCAGTGGCCGGCCTCGGAGGGGAGCCATTCGGTGACGTGGAGGGTGTAGCGGATGGGGGTGTCCCGGTCCGGCCGGGCCATGCCGTCCACCACCACCAGCACGGACTGCCCCTGGGCCAGGGTGAGCTTCAGCGCGGGGGCGTCCTTTGTCGTGGGATGTGGGTGCGCGGCGCAGCCCAGCTCCGTGCCCCGGCAGCCGGTGAGGAGGTACAGGGCATGGGCGCCCGCGTCCGGGTCTCCGGCGGGCGAGGTGTCGAAGACGAAGGTGCCGTCCTTCGGCGCCGTCCACAGGTGGGCGCGGTCCTGCTGGAGCAGCGCGCCGCAGGTGCCCTGGAAGCCGTCGCCGGAGAGGGCCGTCTCGCCCTGGAAGGTGAGGGGCAGGGCGCTGCCCAGGTCGTGGTGGGCGCAGCCCTGGCCCTTGCAGCGGGGGTCGTCGCGGCACTCGGTGTCCGCGCAGTCCACCCAGCGGTCCCCGTCGTTGTCCATGTTGTCGAAGCAGGCGCCGGCCTCGGTGGAGCGCAGCTCATCAATATGGAGCTGGAAGGAGCCCTCCGTGAAGGACCCGCCGGCCACGGCGTCCACCGTCACCAGGACGCGCTGGCCCTGCGTCAGCGTCACCGTCACCCGGGCCCCGCCGCCGTAGCTGATGCCGTCCGCGGCGCACGCGAGCTCCTGGCCGCCGCAGCCGTCCGCGTACACGGCGAGGACGGAGCGGATCGCCGAGCGTGCCGTGTCGAAGGTGAAGGTGCCGGAGCGCGGCGCCGTCCACAGGTAGCCCCGGTCCGGAGCGCCCGAGCCCCCGCAGGACGCGGCGTGGTCGTCCCGGGCCTCCACGGTGGAGCCCGTCAGCGACACCGGCAGCGCGCTGCCCAGGTCCCGGTCCACGCACGTGGGCTCCGGGGGCGCGCAGACGTTGGGCACGCCCGTGCCGCCGCAGGTCTCCGGCGCGGCGCAGGTGCCACACTCCAGCGTGCCGCCGCAGCCATCCGCCACCGCGCCGCACGTCGCGCCCAGGAAGCCGCAGGTGGCCGGCCGGCATCCCGGCGTCGCGCAGACGTTGGGCACGCCGCCCGCGCCGCAGGCCTGGCCCTCTCCGCACGCGCCACATTGGAGGACCCCGCCGCAGCCGTCCGCGACCTGGCCGCAGTCCTTGCCCAGGGACTCGCAGGTGGCCGGCGTGCACACGGACTTCGCGCAGACGTTGGGCACGCCCGCGCCGCCGCACGTCTCCGCCCCGAGGCAGCCGCCGCACTCCAGCACCGCGCCGCAGCCGTCGGACACGCGGCCGCAGTTCGCGCCCAGGGCCGCGCAGGTCGTGGGGACGCAGGTGCCGGCGCCGCAGACGTTGGCCTGTCCGGCGCCGCCGCACGTCGCGTCGGCGGCGCACGCCCCGCACTCCAGGACGCCGCCGCAGCCGTCCATCACCTCGCCGCAGTTGGTGCCCAGCGTGGCGCAGGTGGCCGCCTGGCACAGCGGGGCGGCGCAGACGTTGGCCACGCCTCCCGCGCCGCAGGTCTGCCCCTCGGCGCACGCGCCGCACTCCAGGACGCCGCCGCACCCGTCGGACACGGGGCCGCAGTCCTTGCCCAGCGCCTGGCAGGTGGTGGGGACGCACGGGGCGCGGCCGCACACGTTGGCGGTGCCGCCTCCGCCGCACGTCTCGTCCGGCCCGCACGCACCACACTCCAGGACGCGGCCGCAGCCGTCCGCGACCTGCCCGCAGTTCTTCCCGGACGCCTCGCAGGTGGTGGGGACGCAGGCCGGGGGCCCGCAGGCATTGGGCACCCCGGCGCCGCCGCAGACCTCGGGCGTCGCGCAGGTGCCGCAGTCCAGCACGCCGCCGCAGCCGTCCGGCAGCGGCCCGCAGGTGGCGCCCCGCGCCGCGCAGGTGGTGGGGACGCAGGGCAGGGGGCCGCAGACGTTGGGCACGCCGCCCCCGCCGCAGGCCTCTCCTTCCGCGCACTCACCGCAGTGCAGCGTGCCGCCGCACCCGTCGATGGCGTAGCCGCAGTCCAGGCCCTGGGACTCGCACGTCATGGGCATGCAGAAGGACGGAGGGCCCGCGCCCAGCAGCCCCGAGGATGACTCCTCCGGCAGGGTCCGGCCGCACGCCGCCCACAGCACCAGCAGGCACACCCATCCCGCCCATCCGCCCGTCCGCCCCATGCCTCGTTCCCGCCGCCCATGAGGGCCCCATCCGCCACGGGACCCGGGGACAAGGGTGGGGAGCGGCCCGCCCCGCGCGAAGCGGCGGCAAGTCCCGGCGGGTCTCCAGCGGTCGGAAAGGCGTCACTGTCCCACCCCGCCCGCCGGGAAGGCGCGCACTGGTGGACACCGGACGGGCCAGGGAGGGGGG
>NZ_RAWM01000089.1 GCF_003668875.1 Corallococcus interemptor
CCCCCAACACCGACCCCGTCCCCGGGAGAACCCCTTAGGAAGCATGAGCCCAACCCCGCTCCATTGCGCCCGCCGCCCACTCCCAGACCGAGCAGCGGGCAGGTGCGAAATGATCAAGGGGATAGGTGAGCACATGAACATTCACGCCAGCGATAGCGGCACGAGGAAGCCGGCAGCCGGAAGCCACCAACCGAAGCCGCCACCCCAGCCGCGACCTACGCCAGTTGCGTCATCGGGTAGACCTCTCAATGAGAATGGTGGCTTACTGCCTAGCCCAACACCGACCCCCGGTGGCGGCAAAAAACACCACGGCAACTTCAAAAAGTAACAATCACGTCAGCCAATGAAATCCTCTGCTCAGACGACTGGCGGGCAGCTTGATGCCGATGAACTTATCAACCGCCTTAGGCTTAACTCGCCTGACCTGGCAGAAGAACTCTACAAGATAAGTAAAGAATATCTCGCGAGCGAAACCGCTCGCGAGAACAATCTGAACGCGAAAGCAACGTCGCTGCTCACTGCAAGCGGCCTTTCGCTTACGGTTGCATTCACGTTCGGCGGAATGCTGATTCAACACCCTGAGTACCTCAGTTCCCTTTGGGGACTTTGGCCATACATCGTACCAATCTTCTATGGGGTGGCACTTCTCGCAGGGCTTTCTGCCAGTGCCATTGCTGTCTGGTCGCTTTTGATTCGTGGCGACTATGTAGGGATTTCCGAGCAAGATGTGTTCAATCCTAGTGTGCTGATTGATTCAGACAGATTGGACTTCATCTCTCTTCCTGCGCCTGCCCAATCAAAAACGTCACCTCTCAATCAGGCAGAACAGCAAGACAGCGACAACGTCGTTATAGAGCCATCAAGCGACATCATCCCCGAATCATCATCGCCAGAACCAACAATGCCCGTGGAGCCGACGGCAGCATCAGCGGGAGCGGAAACTCAGCCTCCCGTGGAGGCTCCACCGCCGTATCCTAAATCAGGGACGGCATATTATCGACGGTTCATGACGGCGCATATTTGGCAGATCGCGCGAACCCACTTTGACATCCACGAGGCCAAAGCCAAGAGAATCAAGATAGGGCAAGGACTGTTTTTTGTCTTCCTTCTAATGCTCGCTGCCATTGGGGTTAGCTTGACAATCGTTGCCCTCATTCAGCAGCACAGGCTTGCTGCTAGTTCTCAGACAACAGTGGCATCCCCAGGAACTCCCCAACCTGTAGCCGCTCAGCATCCGATCAGCAGTGCTGGCGCGTCGTCAGTCATGCCGCCGACAATGGTGTCGACTCCTAGCGCAAGCGACGGCGGCACGAGTCCGAAAGTAGATGTAGATGGTGGCGGCACGACTCAGATAGCTAGGGATGCCGGAATTCCCCTGAATCTGTTTCGGTAGGGCACCTCGAAGCATCCTCGCCCGAGCGTCATAGGCCGCCCTGTCGGATCGCGCGTGGGTCACCTCCTCGGATCGCTGTCCCGACCAGCCCGCGTGCTCGGGAGCGTCAAGGGTCAGCTCCGTCGAAACCGGAACGGTTCTGTGCCCTTGACTCTCCCTCCGCGCGGGCGAAGGGCAACCGGCCGCAAGCAGCCAGTCCTGCGCGATCAGGAATCGCGATCCATTTGGCCGACCCGGAAGCGGTCGTTGACCCGGCCCCTGACACTCGGCACAGCCGCTGGCGGCCACCACGTACCGGACGGGCACCACGGCTACGCAGGCAGTGCTCGTCGCGGGCAAGCTCCATGGTCCCGAGGTGATACTCGGCGTAAGTGGGCATCCTGGTTCGGAGTAGCGCGGGACTTGAATGCTGGCTACCATCGCGCGTCAGACGGCACCACAGCCCCAGGGCGGCGCGGTGCCAGGGGGCTCTGCTCTATCCGGCGCTGCGCTCCGGTCGGTTTGGTAGCCCGCAGGGACCAAAAAAGAACCAAATCCAATGGACGGGCCTGGACTCACCCGGACAGGAATCCGCCCCCTTCCTCAGAGCGAAAACCGCATTGGCGGCCGGTGGTCCGAGCAGGGACCAAATCCGCCCACGAGGCTTCGATTCCCGCCGCCTTCACAGTGAGATGGCCTGGCAATCCAGTACGGGTTGCCAGGCTTTTTCTTGGGCGTGGTACATGGCTTCGCTTGAGCCCTTTCCTCAAGACGGAGCGAGTCATGCGAAGCCTCATTCTCTGGAGTCTGGTGTTGTTCTCCTCGACCGCGCTCGCGGCGGAGACACGGCTGGTCGTGAGGGCCCGCGCACGGGACGGCAAGTTCATCGGGACGTCCATGGGGGCGTCCGGGTGGTGCTCCGGGATGGGCAGACCGGCCAGGTGCTGACCAGCGGCGTCACCGCCGGCTCGACTGGGAACACCCAGACGCTGATGAAGCAGCCACAGGCGCGGGGCGCGGCGCTCGCGGATGAGGCTTCCGCGAAGTTCACGGCCACCCTGGACATCGCCGAGCCGCGGCTGGTGACGGTGGAGGTGTCCGGGCCTCTTGCGCAGCGGCAGGCGCTCGCGACCAGCACGACCCAGCTCTGGCTGCTGCCCGGCAAACACATCGAGGGCGACGGCCTCATCCTGGAGCTTCCTGGCTTCGCGGTGGATGTGCTGGCGCCATCCGCTCACGAGTTCGTCAAGCTCACGAAGGACAGGAAGCTCACCCTGCCTCTTCGCGCCAATCTCACCCTCATGTGTGGCTGTCCGACGGAGCCCAAGGGGCTCTGGGACTCCAGCCGGTATGAGCTGCAGGCCACGGTGAAGCACAATGGAAAGCCGCTCACCCAGCTCCCCCTGAAGTACGCCGGCAAGACGAGCACCTTCGAGGCAGAGCTCTCCGTCCAGCAGCCGGGTGCATACGAAGTCACTGTGAGTGCGTACGACCCCGTCACCGGCAATACCGGAGTGGACTCCACCACGTTCATCGTCGAGCCGTGACATGCCTCGCACGCCGTCAGTGCATGAGGTGCTCACGACCCGGATTCCCAGAGGGGAGACACCCTGGCCTATCGTGGCCGGGCAGCACTCAACCGGGAGACATACACATGCGTAGGGCAATCATCGCGGGCTTGATGGCAGTGGGGCTGTTGGCGGGGTGTGGTGGCACGTCCGACGAAGAGGTGGTCGCTGCATGCGCGAACGGCACCACGTGTACCGGTTCCGTTGCTCAGTGCGAGGCGACGTGCGGTCCCTCCGCCGATGCGGCTGAAAAGAACGCTTCCTGGGTCATGTGCTACTGCTGCGACGGCACCAGCATCATGGGTGTCTATATGTCGTCCTGCTTCGCCTACTGCGCGGACCGCGACGGCGTCTGCAATTAGCCGCGAAGGCAGCTAGGGGCCTGGCAATCCAATGCGGGTTGCCAGGCCTTTCTCTTGCGCTTGCTTCGTCAGGTGTCCCCTGTGCGGCTCTGCGCGTGGACCGGTCTTCCCGGGTTTCACTCGATCCCGGAAGAGCAGGCTCCTAGACTGGGGCACACCTTCGAGGAACCGTCATGGGCTGTGTCTTCTGCAAATTCGGCAAGTGTACGACTCACGAAACCTCTCCCGGCGCGCTGGATGCTCCGGCCTGGCTCAAGAAGGGCGTGGACGGGAAGACGAAGACGGGCGACAGGGAGCTCGTCAGATTGCTGCTCCATGCCTGGTTGACCCTGGGCTCCACCGCCGAGGAGCAGCATGAAGAAGCCCTGAAGGCTTATGAAACCCAGGATGCGGAGTACGACTCAGACCCGAGTGCTTTTCTTCCGCTGGGTAAAAAAATTGAGACGCTGAGCAAGGCAAAGGAGTCCGCTCTCAAGTATCTCGGAAACCTGTACGCCCATCACGAACTGGATCCCCTGAAGCTGCGAGAGAAGCTGGCGGAGGTCTACGACACGCTCGCATCCCTCACCGCCAGCGACGGACTGCAATTCATCGTCAACCTGTGCCTGGTGAACTACAGGACCGCCCAGGGCGGACGGTTGAGGAAGGCAACCTCCCTGCCGCGCAGTGCGAACGGAGAAGGGGAGTACATGCGCCCCTTCGTGGATGCCCTCCCTCCCTACGTGGCCTTCCTCCTGTCGCCGCTGCTGTCGAAGGGCCTCTCGATTCTCGCACCGGCGGTGCTGGATACAGTCCCGGGAGAAATCAAATACAGCACGAGCGCTCTCCCAAAAGACAGCGCCCGCTATCACCCTCCCAGCCGGTTCACGGCTTCGTTCCTGGCCTCCGCCACCGAGCGCAAGGATTTCGCAAGCCACTATGAGGAGCTCGGCTCCTTCGGCTTCGCGGAGCCCAGCTTCGGTCACTGGTCCGAAGGCTTTGGCGGCGGCGAACATGCGGGCACCCGGGTCTCCCTGGGCGCCTATTCGTTGAACCCGGACTACCTGGAAGAGGTCTCCAAGCGGCTGGAGCACTCCTACTCGCACCAGGAGGGGAAGTCCGTCTACAAGAACTACGGCGGCGCCCGGCCCAAGCACCTGCAGTATCTGAAATCGCGGTTCGGCGCTTCGCAGACGGGCGGTCCACTCCCGCCGGGCCTGGAGCTGAGCCTCGCGTGGATTCAAGTGCTCCAGGAGATCGCCCTCGCCGTCGTGGAGCGGGCGCAGCATCAGGATGGCTCCGTCCGCCCTTTCTTCAGCCGGATCGCCGAGAAGATCGCGAAGCGGGGCGAAAAGCTCGCGTTCGTGTTGCAACAAGGTTCGGGCCTGCTGTCGGAGGACGGCATGAAGGTGACCGAGCTCTTCGACAAGGTCTGGATCCTCGAATCCACGCTGTGGGAGTTCATGTTGCTGGGCGCTGCCTTCGTCCCCATCGCCGATCTGATCGAGCTCGTGAGACAGCGCCGCCTCACGCCGGCTGTGGCCCCCACGCCCAACCTGACCGAGGACATCCACCTGGGCGAGGCGCCCACCTTCACGAGGGTGTTCTTCCCCACCGGGACCGCCGCGGCCCTGGGCCTCCAGGAACACCTGCTGGAGAAGAAGTGTCCTCACCTCAAGGAGAACTTCGCCAAGTCAGAGCTCAACCCGTTCAAGCCCTACTTCGAGTTCTATATTCCTGGCAACGAGCCCAGGGAGAACGACGTCCAGGACTCTGCGTTCCTCTTCAACCCCTCCAAGCCCACGGAGGGACGCAGGGCGGTGTGGGTCAACCTCTCTGAAAGCCTCCACAGCAAGCTGTTGGGCAAGCAGATGCAGGAGGTGGGGACATTGATTGCGGACAAACTCCGTCAGTACCTGGGGTCGCTGCCACTGAAGAGCGACGAGCCGGTGGTGGTGGTGGCTGACTTCACCAGGTTCAGTGGAGAGATGCCCAACACCGTCGTCTACCGCATCCTCGCGGACCTCACGCGCGCCCTGAGCGAGAGCAAGACCTGCGAGATCGTCTTCCTGCGCTCGAACCTGAAGTACAACTCAGGCTCGCTGGATCGGTACCAGAGCGGTGAGGTGCTCATCCCTCCGGGCACCGCCGCGTGGTTCGTCCCCCAGGAGCTGGAGCAGAAGGCCCAGGAGGTCTTCAACGACACGGAGACCTACTGGAGCCTGTTTGGTCAGTACATCCCGCTCATGCGGAAGACCTACCTGCTCTCGGACTACGTCAGCCAGGCCCGGTGGCGGGAGTACGCGAAGTAGGCGGAGCGCGACAGCCCGTCAGGACAGGAGCTCCACGTAGCCTTCTGTCCCGTGCACGCGGATGCGCTGCCCGTCCCGGATCCGCCGGGTCGCCTGCTCCACGCCGACGACCGCCGGCAGGCCGTACTCCCGGGCAATCACCGCGCCGTGGGTCATCAGGCCTCCCACTTCGGTCACCAGGCCCTGGATGGACACGAACAAGGGGGTCCAGCTGGGGTCCGTGAAGCGGGTGACCAGGATGTCTCCCGGGGCTGGATTCGCGTCAGCCATGTCCAGGATGACGCGGGCCCGTCCCTCCACCACGCCCGATGAGACCGCCAGGCCGACCAGGGCTCCGGCGGGAAGGTCGGTCCGCTTGTACGCACCCTCGACGATTTCGCCCTCGGAGGTGATGACTCGCGGGGGCATCAGCTTCTGGAAGCGCTCGTGCTCGTCCTGGCGCTGGCGGATGAGCTGGCGATCCAACTGGTTCGTGCGCACGATCTCGCGAAGCTCCTCGAAGAAGAGGGAGTAGATGTCTTCCTTTTCCTGGAACACGCCGGCCTGCACCAGCCGCTCGGCCTCCTTCAGCAAGGCCTGCCTGTAGACGAAGTGCCGGGCGACGATGCCGTACTTCGGGTACTCGCGGTAGCCAATGAAGTTCCGGAGCCGGCGGATCATCCGCTGGGTTTCGTCTGCTTTCTGCTCTCCCTCCGGCAGCGACTTCAACCGCGCCAGGAGTTCCTGTTCCTTCTTCAAGGCCGCCTGCCGCCCCTGTTCGAACTTCTGGCTGCTGGCGCCGGGCGCGAAGGTCTGGATGTTGCTGAGGATCAACGGGACGAGGGTCGTGGGGCTTTCGCTCCAGCGCGTCCGCGTCACATCGATTTCGCCCGCGCACCGGATGCCGAACCGGCCGAGATACGCGGAGAGGGCGTCATGGGCCGCCCGTCCGCCCTCCACCCGCAGCAGGCCCTCCAGGAAGCCTTCGTCCCTGGCGGTTCGCAGGTACGCAATCACCTCCGGATGCGGCCGGATGGCGTCCGCGACCTCCAGGAGCGCCAGCCCCATCTCCGAGGTGATGTTGTTCGGTACGGACTGCGAGAGCGTGTCCGCTGCGTTCTTCTCGCCCAGCCACTCCCACATCTTGTCGTTGAGCCAGGTCACGGCGTTGATGCCTGCCATGAGCGCGCCGAAGCCCCGTGGCTCGAACAGGCTTTTCCGCGACTGCTGGAAGTCTTCCACGATGAAATCCAGCAGCTCCACCCCGGACTTTGTCTGGATGGCCTGCTTCAGCGCTTCGACCGACGCCTGGCTTTGCGCGATCAGCTCCGTGACGATGGCTGGATCGTCGTCGACAGGCGGAGGCGGGCCCCAGGCCGTCATCGCCGGCTTGCCTTGCTCGGGGACCGGGGCGGGCGGCGGTGGGATGAAATCACCCCGGTCAATGATGCTCAGGAGGGCGTCCTTGATGAGCGGATCATTGCGGCCCAGGGCCTCCAGGACGCCCGCCCGGCTCGCAGGTGACGCCAGCTCCTTCGTGCAATCGATGAACAGCCGCCCACCCGCCGCGTACATGGGACGGGCCGCGCGCATCTGCCACAGGGACAGCCCCAGGGGCTTCATGGGGTCGGTCATCATCTGTTGATGTCCGACGGAGACGAAGACGTGGTTGCCTCCGTCACCCACCTCCGGGACGGGATACAGGGTCGTGATGGGCCGGCTCTGGACGAAGAAGAACGCGTCGTCGCGCAGGCACCATTCGATGTCCTGGGGAGACCCGAAGTGCGCTTCAATCTGCCTGCCCAGGCGCTCGAGCCGCAGGACCTGCTCCTCCGTCAGCACCGGTCGGTCCTGCTGCGTGGGCGCGGACCGGGTGATCCGTCCGTCTCGCACCTGGTAGCCATCCGCGTTCACCACGCCGGAGACCAGGGCCTCCCCGAGCCCGAAGATCGCCTCGATGGAGGACACCTTCCGGTTCGAGGTCACGGGATCGGCCGTGAACAGGGTTCCGGCCGCGTGCGGGTTGACCATCTTCTGCACCACCACCGCCATGTGCACCTTGCGATGGTCGAAGCCGTGTTGGATCCGGTAGGCGACGGCCCGTTCGGTGAAGAGTGACGCCCAGCACCGGCTGACGTGCGTCAGGAGCGCCGGTGTCCCGATGACGTTCAGGTACGAGTCCTGCTGGCCCGCGAACGACGCCGTGGGAAGGTCCTCCGCTGTCGCGCTGGACCTGACGGCGTAGGCCGCGTGTTCGCCAAGCCTGGAATGGAATCGGGTGATGGCCTGCTGGAGGTCGTCAGGGATGGCGAGCCCTTCGATGTGCGCACGGAGTTCCGCGCTGAGCTCCCGGATGCCCTCCCGGTCCTCCGCCTTCAGCCGTGACAAGCGGTCGAGCCCAGGCGCTTCGCCCAGGACCCGCTTGAAGGCTGCGGTGGAAACGCAGAAGCCCTCCGGGACGCGGATTCCTTCCAGCTTGGAGAGCTCCCCCAGGCTCGCGCCCTTCCCTCCGACCTCCGCGATTCGGGTCCGATCGACCTCGTGGAAACCCAGCGCGTAAGCAGTCATCGCCGCACCTCCCTCGTCAAAGAGAGCGCGACTGTAACGATGGCGGACGCCGCGGTGTCTGCCATTCGCCTGATATATTTAGAACTTCAGGTCCCCACGGATTTCATGTAGACAGGGTTCAAACGGAGCTACCCGTAGGGCGTCTGCTGATGGCGCTGGAACGGGTACGCCAGCTGGCCCAGGTAGGTCTCCGGCGGCTGGAACTTCGTGGTCCCGTACTTCGACGGCCAGTGGGCCGGCATGTACGCGGTGCCGAAGATGACGTCGATGAACGACAGGAAGACGGCGAAGTTCTTGTCGATGCCTTCGTCATCGGACGTGTGGTGCCAGTGGTGGAACTCCGGCGTCGCGAAGATCCAGCGCAGGTACGGCCAGCGGTGGTTGACGTTGGCGTGGATGTACACCGCGTGGAAGGACACGAAGACGAGGTAGCCGTAGATGGCGGAGGGGTGGAAGCCCAGCAGGAACACCGGCACGAAGCCCGCGAAGCGGTTGACCAGGGTGTCCACCAGGTGGCTGCGCGAGCTGGCCAGCCAGTCCATCTGCAGCGGCGAGTGGTGGATGGCGTGGAAGTTCCACATCCACCCGAAGGTGTGGAAGGCCCGGTGCACCCAGTAGCTCACCAGGTCGATGACCAGCAGGATTTCGAAGAACTGGAGCCAGATGGGCTGCGCGGCCACGTGCGCCTGGAACTCCAGCTTCACGGCCCAGGACAGGAACACCTGCACGGGGATGAGCACCGCGAAGGAGATGAGCTGGACGCCCACGTGGCTGACGAAGAAGTGCTTGAGGTCGGTCTGCCAGCCGGTGCGGAAGATCTTCTGCTCGTGCAGTCCCCACAGCCGCTCCATGGGGATGAACACCAGCCCGAGCACCAGCAGGTCCAGCGCGAAGAAGTCCAGCCCCGCGCTCATCGCTCGCGGCGTGTGCGTCAGGGGCTCCGCCTCGCTGCCGCCCAGGAGCAGCGCCACCATCGCCAGCACCATGGCGATGCCGCCGTGCGCCTTGGAGCGCAGCGTCATCACGCTGAAGGTGCCCAGCAGGAAGGTGGTGACGATGGACACCTGGAGGATGCCCCGGAAGACCTCCAGGTGCTCCACGTAGAAGGCCCGGCCGTCGTTGGACACGAGCACGTGGGGGAACAGGAAGCAGAACTCCGCCATCACGCAGAGCACGCCCAACAACCCGCCCGTGACACCGGCGCGCTTGCCCAGGTCGATGCGCCGGGCGGGAGCAAGAATCATTTCCAAGGAGGACCGTCCAGAAGGAGTGCGGCGAGGCGTGAGCCTACACCACCCGGGGCGGCTGCAATGCCAGCACGGACGGCACGAAGCCGGGCGCGGCCAGACGCAGAAGCCCCATTCCAATCCCAGACAGGCCCAGCATCAGCCCTGGCGCCTCGGTGAACCGGGGCAGGCCGCAGCGCCAGCCTCCATCCTGGCCCTGCGCCAGCACCCGCGCGGCCCGCGAGCGCGCGGCCTCCTTCCAGGTCTCGTCGCCCAGCACCTCTCCCGCCAGGTGCAGCACCTCCAGGTTGCCCACGTCTCCGTGGCACAGGCAGTGGCTGCCGCCGAAGCCCTCCCGCTGCACGGTGTCGAGCCCGGCGCGAACTTCATCACGCAGCCGCACGTCGTCCAGATGCCGCAGTGACAGCAGCCGGGCCAGGACGCCGCCCGCGGCCCCGTTGCACCAGGCGGTCATGAAGCCGCCGGGGACCATCGGCGCGCCGTCCTTCGACGTGCGCAAATCCTTCCAGTTGCCTCGCTCCGGGACGAACAGGGCCCGCTCGAAGTCCAATCCCTGTCGCGCGGCCTCCCGGTAGCGCTCGTCGCCGGTGAGCGTGGCCAATTCCAGCAGGGCCCAGACGAAGCCCGCGGCGCCGTGGGCCAGGCCCGTGAGTGCGCGTCCGGCCGCCGGCACCACCCAGGCTCGTCCCCCCTGTTCGGAGTCGCTCGCCGTCTGGAGCATCCGCTCGCCGCACTTGCGCGCCAGCCGGAGCGCTTCCGTGCTGCCGGTCTGCTGGTGCAGCCGCGTCAGCACCAGCCCGGCTCCCGCGACGCCGGCGATCAGGTCCAGCGCCGTGTCTGATTCAATCCTTGCCTCCAGCGAACCCAGGCCCGCGTGGACCTCGTCCAGGAGTGCCGGGTCACCCAGCGCCGTGGCCAGGTGGCTGAGCACGTAGACGTGCGACGCGCGCCCGGAGAACGCCCCCACGCCGGGAGGGTCTTGCGACTCGGCCGCGCGCCACTGCTCGCGCACCGGCACCGCCGCCCTGCGCGCCAGAGTCGCGAAGTCCTCGCGGCCCGTCACCGCCGCCAGGTAGCCGAAGAAGAGCGCCAGGCCCGCCACACCGTCGAAGAGGTCCGTGCGCAGGGGAGAGAGCCCCCAGCGGCGGCGCTCCAGGTCCTGGAGGCCCAGGCCAATCCAGCCGGCGTCATGGGCGCCATGGATGGCATTGGCCGCCAGCAGCTCCCCCAGCTGGACCGCGCCAGCGAGGCACGCCTCGGGCGTGGCGGGAGGGGGCGGGGCTTCACTGGCGGACGGTCCCTGCGCGCGGGGGGCCACGTTCTCCCGCTCCAGCGTCACCAGGGACTGGCGGATGAGCGCCACCTGTTCAGCGCAGTCCTGGGGGCTCAGGGCCTCCAGCAGCTGGCGTGAGCCCTCCAGGCCGGGGCGGGGCAGGTGGTCCGGGATGCAGCGTCCCTGGCTGTCCCAGACATGGCGGGAGCCGGGCCGGGCGCTGAAGACAGGCACGTCCCCCAGCCGGAGGTCGTCGTGCTCGGAGGGCGTCAGCCGCGCCAGCGCGGGGCGCACGCGGACCTCCGCCCACAGCTTGTCGAGCAGCTGGTCCCGGTCGAGCGCGTCGCGCAGGAAGTCCGGGTGCAGGCTCTCCTGGAGGAGGACGCCGTAGCGCATCGTCGCCCGGGCGATGTGGCGCACCTCCACGTCCCGGAACCCCTCGAGCGTGCGCACCACCTCCTCGCGATGCTGGAGCAGCAGCCCGTAGGTCTCCTGGAAGCCCTCCTCGATGCACGTCGCGAACGCCGTGGCGTCCACGGGCTGTCCGTGGAGCAGCGGGCGGTTGTGGGCCGCCGCGGTGGCCGGCTGCCGGCGGACGACGTGCAGGGTGTCCCGGGCGCGGTCCTCCAGCGTGGGCGCGGCGTGGGGGAAGAGCTGGCCGGCCTCGCCGCCCAGGCCGCTCAGGTCCACTCCGGCCTGGCCCTCCTTGCCGAACATGAGCATGGGCAGCAGGCCGCTGCTGAGCACGGACCGCTCCAGGAAGCGCGCGGCCCGCGAGGCCGCCGTGTCGTCGGCGCGTGGGGCGGGGAGCTGGTGGAAGAGCCCCTCCAGGTCCACCAGGACGGGGAACTCCCCGGCCGCGAGGAGGTTGCCGGAGTGGAGGTCCACTCCGCGCAGCAGGTACAGCAGCGCCAGGTGGCTGCCCTGCCGCCAGTAGAACCGCCCCACGGCGTCGCGGTCGTCGCATCCGCCGGTGTCGACGTGCTCCACCCAGCCATGCGACTCGCGCGTCAGCACCTTCAGCCGGCGGTGGGGATGGCGCAGGCCCCAGCGCTCCAACTGCTCCAGCAGGTCCTGGTAGCGAGCCTCGACCTCCAGCGACCGAGGCTTGTAGACGACGCGCAGGCCGGAGCGGAACGTCAGCAGCGCCACGCTGCGGCCCTCGCGATGCAGGTCTCCCGCGCCGATGCGCGCCTCCACGAGCGGCCCCGGATCCATTCCGGAACCGAGCAGGGCTGCCAGGGCCTCGCGGTCCTCCGCCAGGTGTGTCAGCAGCTCCAGGCTCGTGCGGATCCACCGGTCCAGGGACGTCACCAGGAGCCGCGCCAGCACCGGGTATTCCTCCAGGAACGCGGCGAGCCGGCCCGGGGCCTCGAAGTGGCGCAGGGCGAAGTCCTCGAAGCGCGCCTGGGGGGTCGCGCCTTGCAGCTCGCCGCGCAGGCGGGCCACGTTGAGCTCCAGCACCAGTGACCGGGTCGCGGTCTGCGTCAGGCGCTGCTCCAGCGCGTCCATCAGCAAGGCTTCGGCCTGCGCGCTCAGCAACGTCTCAGGGGATGCCGTCAGTGCCGATACACCGGTTCGCAGCCGGCGCAGTCCCAGTTGGAGGAAGCGGCGGGTCAGGGACGGCACGCGCATCCGCGGGCTCGAGTCCACGGGGGAGGGCAGGGTGACGTCGGCGGCGCGGTCCGCCAGCACCTCTTCCAGGAGCGGCAGCCACGCCAGGGCCTCTGGCCGCGCGGTGCCTCCGGCGAGCCTACGCACGAAGGACGCCGTATCCAGCCCCACGCCCTGAAGCCGTTCATCGAAGGACGCGTCATCGCCCAGCGTGCTGCGGCGCCAGGCCTGGAGGCGCGCCTCGGCCTGCTGGAGCGCCGCGGTGGAAGGGTCCGCTCCCGTGGCCTCCCGTTCATGGAGGAAGGCAGCCCGCTCCCACGCACCCATCTTCGAGCCCTCTTGCATGCGCGCCCTGCACGTCCGGCGGGACGTGGAAAAAGACAGGCGCGAGAGCCGGAGCCCTCGCGCCTTGAATGCGACAGGACGACTCCGGGTGGGAGCCGCCCGTCACACCCAGTCCATCAGCACAGGGAGAACGTCAGGTTGGTGCAGATGTACTCACAGGAGTTGGTGGCGGTGAAGCCGATGTCGATCCGGCCGCCAACGACGTCCATCAGCTCGGTCTCGTTCAGCTCGTTCAGCGTCGCACCGGAGGGGTTCGCGGGCAGCTGGGCGCGCTGCTCGGCGGTGAGGCTCTCGCGGAACGACGGGTCCTTCCAGGCGCGGATGATCATGTCGGGGGTCATCATGGGGGGCCGCCTCCTTTTTGACGGCGAGCCAAGGGTAACTCGCGGACTCCAGCTGCTTCAAACATCTCCGGCATTTCCGTGTATCAATGGGTGATTCTGCCGTGAGTCGTGGACGCCCCAGCTTCACTCGGCGCGTAGGGCGGGAGCGACGCGCAGGTGAAAGCCAACTGCTGAGGTCCTTGTGTCCTGGTCACCCTGTTTGAATGCCGCGCGAGCGGAAGACTCAGGGCTCATCTGTCCAGCCAGTATGAGAAACCATCGCTTCGCATCGCGCGTTCAAGGAACTCCGAGAACGAAGACGCAATGCGTTTCGTCTTGGGGAATGTCTCGTGCCACGCGTCGAACAACGGATACCGGCCGGACTCCTGCTGCGAGACGTCCAGGACGACGTAGTTGGTGTCCTGCATGTCCACGAGCGTGTATTGCGATGGGGCTCCGTGCGTATCGTCATCCCGCCCCATGATGGCCAGCCGGGCACGGCGTATCTCGGCCAGCGGGAGGATGCGGTAGCTCGCGTCGGGCTCTAGCTCGAAGAGCGTGCCGCCATTGGAGTGCAGGTAGAAGGCGCGCAGGTCCGCATCCAACTTCCAGCCGACGCGAGCCTCGAAGTCGGCGATCTGCTCGGCCATCGCAGGTGGGCGGGAGAAGTGGCTGCGGGAGAACTCCTCCAGGAGTCTTTCCATGGACATGGCGGCGTCCTCAGTCAACGTAGGGCCGCGCTGGGCCCGGCGTCAGCCACTTTCCCCCTGGTGCATAGCAGGCGGGGTAAGCGCTGTTGAATTCAAGGTGTACGTCGGGCGGGACGGGCAGGACGTTGCCAGGAGCGAGCGGCGGACCTCCATGCAGCAAGTCGTAGATGTGGTGGCCGGGCCAACTGGTGCTGCCCGCCTTTGGCCAGTCACCATATTCACTGCTCCAGTCGCGCCGGAATGCCGTGCGACCACGCTCCCAGATTTTTCGTTGTGCCTCGCTGTCAGGCACGGTCGGGTAGTCGCAGCAGCAGTGGGTGATGGCGAGACGACCGCCGGCCTCCGCTGGCATGAGCAGGAAGCGGCCTTGCCAGTCACCCTTGATGTCGGCCAGCCACATGCAGCCCATGAGGGCATGGCCCTGGGCCGCGCACTTCGCCTCGCAGCGAGACAGGAAGTCAGCGCTGCATTGCCAGGGCCCGTAATAGATGGTCGTCCGGACCTGCCCGCCGTCCGGCGTCTTGACGATCGGGCTGACCCACATCGCTCGCGCAGGACTTCCTCCCCCGCCGACCGTGGCCGAGCCACACCCCACCATGGCGAGGAGGGTGGCGAGGCTCGCGGTCCGGCGAAGGACGGGCGACCTGCTGGGTTCAAGCGCCATGCGGCTCAGTACGAGCCCCAGCGCGAAGGCAGCGGACCGCTCCACTGTGACTGGGTGCCCGGAGTCGCCAGCGGCGTACTGCCATTGATGCGCATGATGCTGGAGGCCTCGTTGAGGTCGGACCAGTTCACGGCGATGTTGCGGCAGTAGCGGTCTTTCGCGAACCCCGTGGTCAGGTCGTGGATGCAGGGCGTGGCATCCCAGACGCGGTCCGCCTGCAGCCGCTGGACCGCGGCGACGATGTTGGAGGGCATCTCCCCGGAGGCCCGGACGAAGGGAACGCCATCGACAGGCGCGCCCTTGGACGACAGCAACTCAAACACCTTGCCGGAATAGCTCAGCGTGCCCTGCATGCTGAAGTCCCAGGCACTGGCGCTGAAGGGTGACGTCTGCCCACACGAAGCCGGATTGCCGGGCGCGTCGGTGCAGGCGCCTCCGAGGTGCAGCACCAGCACGGCGCCCGTCTCCACCGTGTAGCCCTGGGGGAAGGTGAAGGCGAAATCGGAGTTGGTGAGCTCCCGGAGGGAGATGCCCGTCAGTGTCCCTCCGGAGACGGCCACCAGTTCGATGAGGTCCTGCGGGGCGTCGGGGTTGATCTCGGTGATACGCAGCGAGGCTTCCGGCGGCGCCCCACCGCCACCATCCACGGTGCCCGCATCCTGGCCACCCGCATCCGGAACGCCCGCGTCGTCAGAACCCGCGTCGGCGGTCCCGGCGTCCACGCCTGAATCACTGCCTGCGTCCACGACCCCCGCGTCCGGCGACGCGGCCTGAACACAGCGTTCCTCAACGCAAACGATATCGGGACCCCGGGCCGCACAATCCGCGGTTTCGGTGCACTCAGGATTGGAACAGGCGGCGGCGAGCGGGAGCAGGGCAAGGGCTGCGAATCGCGAACGAATCATATTGGAGACCAGGATGGGAGAAACGGCTGCGCCTTGAGCGCGGGTGCCGGAGTCGCGGCGGAACCGTAGACGTCGCTACGGCCCGCCGAAGTATCATGAGGCTCCGACATTGGAGCGTCTTGTCAGCGTCCGCGCGTCATGACGCCGCCCTGCTCCAGCAGGGTGAACAGCTCCACCAGCGCGCCCACGGGGAAGACGTAGCCATATTCGGCGTAGGCGGCATCGCGGATGTCCGCCACGGAGCGCTTGCCGTCGGCGTAGCTCGCGACGGCATCCGCCAGTTGGTAGAAGCGCAGCTCGCTCTCTCCCTGCTCCCGCAGCGCCGAGGCCGCGGCGTTCATCGCGGCGTTCACCGCGTCCACCCGGGCCTTGGACTCGGGGGACGCGCGGCGCTCCAGGTCGTCGAACGAGGCGAGCTCCTGGCCCTTCACCCGGCGCGGCACGAAGGCCCTCGCACGGCGCTCGGCTTCGTCAGGCGAGGGCTCCTTCAAGGACACCCCGCGCGCCTTGCCGTCCGCCTCCAGGCGCTTGAGGGCCTGGGACTCGGCGGTCTCCAGCGTCCGCACCATCGCCTTCACCGGCTCGGCGGGCGCTCCCAGGGCCAGGCAGGAGCGCAGGGCGTCGCGTTCACGCTGATAGCCAGCGCGCACCCCGGCGCGGGCCAGCCGGGCGAAGCCGGGCACCTGCGCGGCGGGCATGGCGGCCAGGTCGCGGCGGGCCCGGAACTCGTCCTCCGCCACGCGCCTCGCGCCGTGCACCGCCACCAGTCGCGAGAGCTCCAGGGCCCCCGGGCCTTCGGCCCACGCGGCGACGGTGATGGAGGCCAGGCTCGCGAAGGCCGCGCGGTGCAGCTGGGTGGGGTCCACGTTCTCCGGCCGGTCACCGCTGGTGTGGTAGCCGTCGTCCGGCCACGTCGAGAAGGCCACGCCGGGGATGCCGTGGTCGTTGAAGAGCTGGTGATCCGAGCCCCGGCTGTAGCGCTCCATGTGCGCATCCATCGGGTCCCGCGAACCGGTGACCGAGCCGATGCGGAAGTCCTTCCGCGTCGGGTAGGCCACGCTGTTGAAGCGGTTCATGAAGGCCACCGTGGACTCGGACACTGCGTTCACGAAGCTGCCGTTCCAGTCCGGGGTGTACGAGACGGAGAAGCGTGAGTGGGCGCGCGTCAGGCTGGCGCCGAGCATGTCGAAGTTGAACTGCGCCACCCGCCGCACCGGATCCGCGCCGTGGTGGGAGAACCACTCGCGGGTGCCCTCGAACTCCGGCAGCCACAGCACGCGCAGGGTCCGCACCGGCGGCGGCAGCACGCCCCGGCGGATGAGCGTGGTGTAAGTGCGCACCAGCTCCAGCAGCGTGGCGGATCCGGAGGCGTTGTCGTCGGACCCGGGCTTGTAGTGGTCCAGGTGCGCGGTGAGGACGACCTCCTCGCCCGCGCGCGTGCCGGGGATGACGCCGCTGACGATGCTGAGATGTCCCGTGGGCTCTTGCGTGGCGACGCTCACGTCCACCTTCACCGGGCCCTCCCGCAGCTGCGTGCGCAGCTCACGCCCCTGCCGGTCCGACACCATGAACAGGAAGGGCGTGCGCATGCCCTGCGGGATGAGGCTCCGGGGCACGGCGGCCCAGCCCACCTGATCCGGAAAGTCGCCTTCCATGCGGTGGGGCGCGTTCCAGGGCGGCGTTGAATACGAAGACACCACGCCCACGGCGCCGTGCTTCACCACGGCGTTGCGCAGCGTGGCCCCGAGGTGCCCGTGGCTGAGCGCCACCTTGCCCTTCAGGTCCTTGCCCGCGTAGTCGGCGTCCTGCGTGCCCATGCCCACGTCGACCAGCTCCAGGTCCTTGCCCTCGAAGCTGCCGCTGCCCGACGCCAGGGACATGGGCAGGTCCGCGTAGGACGTCACCCGGTAGCGGTGGGGACCTGTCACCCACAGCTCGCCGTGCGTGGCCCGCCACTGGGGACCGTCCTTCATCGCTTCAATCTGGACGTCCTGGAGCCCCGCGGCCTCGGCGGCGGCCTTCGTCCACGCGGCCGCCTCCGAATAGCCGTCCACGCTGTCCCGCGCGAGCAGGGACAACCGCTGCACGCCGTCATGGATGCGGTCCCCCGAGCTCTCCTGGATGAGGGCGCGCACCACGTCGTCCCGGAGCACCAGGCCGGTGGTGGGAGAGATGGGGCCCAACGGGGACGCGGGCGCCTGGGCGGAGGCGCTGACGGAGGTGACCAGCGCGAGGAGGGCGAAGGGCAACGGGCGAAGGGACATAGTCCCCCCGTTCTACAGCGAACCCCCAGCGGACCGGGATTCCGTGCAGCGCGCTGCACAGATGCGTGGCCACTTGCACACCCGTAGGGTCCTCTCTCCACGGGCGCCGCCGGCATGTGCTGGCACATGGGTTGCTGAAGGGCCGTGCATGGTTGAGATCGTCTTGATGGTGGTGGCGGCTGTCGTCCTCCTGGGGCCCATCCTCTTCGTGGCGGGCATCGTCACGATGAGCAAGCGCAACAGCACTCGCGGTGGCCTGATGACGTTGCTGGGGGCCGTGACGATGGGGCTCGTGTTCTGGGCCTACAACGTCCTCGGCAACATGAACTTCTCGAAGGGCCGCGTGCTGCGTCTCAAGGGGCGCGCCCGCGTGGCCCGCCGGGCGCTGGGGGACGGCTGGGCGGACGACGCCGCTCCGGCGCTCGAAGGGCTCACGCCCTGGCAGCGGACGGTGCTGGGCGAGGCCTGGATGTACTCCGCGGGCATGGAGCACGCGTCGGTGCCGGCCTTCGCGAAGCTGTCGCTCAAGCTCTCCGCCCTGGGCGCCCCCTCGGAGTTGCTGGAGGCCTGTCACCTGGCGGCCCTGGACGAGGTCCGTCATGCCCGGCGGTGCTTCGCGCTCGCCCGGGCCTACTCGGGGCTGCCCTGGAGCGCGGGCGCGATTCCGGAGCTGGCGCAGGAGCGCCCCTCGCCTCCCAGCGCTGACGAAGGGGACGCCTGGTCCCGGCTGGTGCGTGGGTCCTTGCTGGATGGATGCCTGGGGGAAGGGCTGGCCGCCAGCGTCGCGGAGGAGGCGTCCCGGCGGGCCAGCGACCCTGTCGTGTCTGAAACCCTGGCGGTCATCGCCGAGGACGAGGCACGGCACGCGGAGCTGGCCTGGGACGTGATTGCCTTCGCGCTGGAGCGGGGCGGCGGCAAGGCGAAGCAGGCGCTGCGTGAGGCATTGGAGGCGCTGGAGACGCAGCGCACGCCCGCGCTCCCCAGCATCCCCGGCGTCGACGAGGCCTTCCTGGCGCGCAACGGTGTGCTGCCCCAGGCGGAGCTGGGACGGCTGATGGAGGAGTGCATCCAACAGACGCGTGAGCGGGCCATGGCCTTCACGCGTCAAGGGAGGACACCCGGTGTTTCATTCCGCTGGGATGGAGAACGCGCGCACCTTGTCCGGGGTGGAGCGTTCCGGTAGGACTCAACGCCCGGGGACCTCACGTCGTGCCGAATCGCTCAAAGACCATCCTCGTTGTCGATGATGAGCGGGACTTGAGGGAGACCCTCGCCGAGCTCCTGGAGATGGCTGGCTATCGCGTGGTGCAAGCCGCCAACGGCCTGGCGGCCCTGGAGCTGCTGGCGGCCGCTCCCATGCCGGGCATGGTGCTGCTCGACAAGATGATGCCGGTGATGGACGGGTACGAGTTCCTGCTCCACGTGCGCGACGATCCCAACTACCGGGAGCTGCCGGTGCTGATGATGACGGCCGACTCCGGCTTCCGTGCGCCACCGGAGACGCTGGGGCTTCTGTACAAGCCCCTGGACCTCGACAAGCTGCTGCGGCTCGTGGCCCAGCACTGTCCCCTGGGCTGATGCGCAGCGGTCAGCCCAGCGTCAGCAGCGCGCCGCAGACCATCATCCCCACGCCCACGACGAGCTTCCACGACAGCGGCTCTCCCAGCAGACCCCACGCCAGCACGAGCGTGAGGGCCAGGCTGAGCTTGTCGATGGGCGCCACCCGCGACGCGGGCGCCAGCTGGAGCGCCCGGAAGTAGGCCAGCCAGGACAGGCCCGTGGCCACGCCGGAGAGCGCGAGGAAGAGCAGCGTGCGGCGGCTGAGCGTGGGCAGCGCGGCTCCCTCTCCCCGGGCCAACGCGATGGCCCAGGCGAAGACGAGCACCACCACGGTGCGCAGGGCGGTGGCGAGCGTGGACGGCACTCCCTCCACGCCCACCTTCCCAAGAATGGCGGTCAGCGCGGCGAAGCCCGCGGAGGCCAGCGCGTACATCCACCACGTCATGTGCGTGACTCCTCTGGCTTCAGCGCGGACGCGGAGCGCAGCAGGCCCGCGCCGCTCACGATGAGGATCCCGGTGAGCACCATCACCGCGCCCACGGCGAAGGACAGGTCCGCGTGCTCGTTGAGCACGAAGATGCCCGCGCTGACGCCGAACAGCGGCGTCATGAAGGAGAAGACCGACAGGTTGGACGCGAGGTAGCGGCGCAGGAGCCAGAACCAGGTGAGGTAGCTGGCGAAGCAGACGATGACGCCCTGGAAGAGCAGGCTCGCCCAGGCCACCGGCGCCATCGAGATGGGGCCGGCCTGGCCCGTGAGCAGGGCCACGGGCAAGAGCAGCGCGACGCCGCCCACCAGCTGGTACAGCAGGGTCTGCGTGGGCGGCGCGTCCGACAGCTTCGAGACGCGGATGGCCACGGTGGTGGTGCCCCAGGACAGGCCCGCGAGCAGCCCCATCGCGTCTCCCAGGAGCACCTCCGGGCTGAGGCCTCCCTGGAGCCAGCCGCCGCCAAAGGCCAGCGCGATGCCCGCGAAGGCCACGCCAATCCCCAGCCACTGCGTCCGCTTCAGCCGCTCCGAGGGCACCCACCAGTGCAGGCCCAGCGCGGAGAAGACGGGCGCCGTGTAGAGGAAGATGCCCATGTGCGAGGCGTGCGTGTGGCGCAGCCCCTCGCCCACGAAGAGGAACTCCAACGCGAAGAGCACGCCCACGAGCAGGCCGGGACGCCACGGGCCGTGTCGCAAGAGCCCGCGCTCGCCCCGGAACCAGCACAGCAGCGCCACCAGCAGCGCGGCCACGCCCGAGCGCAGCGCCATCTGCATCAGGTTCGGGACATGGGGCGCGGCCAGTTTGACGGCCACCTGCTGCAAGCCCCAGATGGCGCACAGCACGACCATGGTCGCGAAGGCGAAGCCGTCCGCGGGTTTCCGGTGAGAACTCATGACTTCATCCTGCGCATGGCGGGGCGGATGGATATAGCGAGATTCCGACAACCCATCCCGAGAAGCCGCCATGGCGAAGCAGCTGCAAGTTCCCTTCACCTCAAAGCTTCCACACCCCGTGTATTTCCGGGCAGCGAACCTGCCCGCGGCGGCCGCCTATCCCCGGCACCGCCACCCGTGGGGTGAGTTCGTCTACGCCTTCAGCGGGGTGATGGAGCTCAAGCTGGCGGGCAGCCACTACCTCGCTCCTCCGCAGTACGAAGTCCCTGATGGAGCACCTGCGTGAGCACGCGCTGGCGCAGCCACGCACCAGCGCCGAGCGCCGGTTGTTCCGGGTGCTCATCGACCAGCTGGCGCTGGCGCCCGCCCATGGGAGCTATCTGCCCATGTCCGATGATCCGCTCCTCCAGCCGGTCCTCACGGCGCTGGAGCAGCACCCCGAGGACGAGCGCTCCCTGGCCGAGTGGGCCCGCGAGCTGCACACCACGGAGCGCACGCTGGAGCGGCGCTGCCAGCAGCACCTGGGGCTGTCGTTCAGCGAGTGGCGCCAGCGGCTGCGCGTCGTCAAGGCGCTCGCGATGCTGGAGCAGGGACACGCGGTGGAGGCCATCGCGCTGGACCTGGGCTACAGCAGCGCCTCCGCCTTCATCGCGATGTTCCGGCGGATGACGGGCACCACGCCGGACAAGGTCCGGGGCCAGGCCTTCGTGGCGCCGTGAGCAGCGCTACGCGACAGGGTGGGGTCGTCCCGGACGGGATTGCCGAACAGCAGCTCCCGGGAGATGACGGGCGGCGGCTCCGCCAGCGCGGGCGCGGCCCACAGCATCAACACCCCTACCGCCTTTGCGCAGCCGCATCGAAGCGCTCCATCCATGGCCAAACGAAAGCCCAGCAACCCGGTGGGGTTGCTGGGCCTTGAACAGCGAGCTTCGCTGGGACTTCCCGGGGACTACCGGACGACGGTCACCGCGGTGTCATCGATGAAGAAGCTCGTCTGCAGCGACGAGTCCTCCGTGCCGTTGAAGTAGAGGCGGATGGTCTGGCCCTTGTACGCGGCCAGGTCGAACGTCCGCTGCACGTAGGCCGTGCCCTTGTCCAGGTTGCTGTACGTGGCCAGCGTCGCCAGCACCGTGCCCGCGCTGTTGCGCACCTGGACGGCCAGCTTGTCGTAGGCCGTGGAGGTCGTCGTCTCCGACGTGGTGATGCGCGCCCAGAACGTGAACGTGGCGCTGCACGCCGTGGCGGGGATGGTGATGTCCTGGTAGGCGAACTCGGTGCGCGTGGCGCCGTAGCCGTTCAGGTAGGCCTTGTACGTGCCCGTGCGCGGCGCGCTGCCGGACGTCGTGCCGTCGATGACGCCGGACGACGTCGTCCAGCCCGTGTTGCCGCTCTCGAAGCCCGCGTTGGCCAGGAGCTGCTCGGTGATGGAGCAGCTGCCCGTGCCGTTGTTCACCGTCACGGACACCGTGGAGGACGTGCCCACGTTGTTCGCCGCGTCATACGCCTTGGTGGTCAGCGTGTAGGCGCCGTTGGCGACCGACGTGGTGTTCCAGGAGATGCTGTACGGCGCGGCCGTCGCCGTGCCCAGCAGCGTGCTGCCCGCGTAGAACTCCACGCGAGAGACGCCCACGTTGTCGGTGGCGCTGGCGCTCAGGCTCGCGGTGCCGCTCAGCGTGGCGCCGCCCGCGGGGGAGGTGATGGACGTGGTGGGCGGGGTGGTGTCGCTGCCGCCGCCGCCGGTGATGAAGAGCGTGTACAGCAGCCGGTTGGGCGAGCCCGTCCCGGGACTGGTGACCTTGTTCGGCGTGGCGTTGTTCACCAGCGCGTCGCGCACCTGCTGGGGCGTCGCGGTGGGGTTGGCGCTCAGGTAGAGCGCCGCGGCGCCGGCCACGTGCGGGGACGCCATGGACGTGCCGCTCATGGACGTGCTCGACGTGTTGCCGGAGTTGGACGCGGAGGTGATGCTGGAGCCCGGCGCGAAGATGTCCACGCAGGTGCCGTAGTTGGAGAACGACGAGCGCGCATCCGAGCTGGTGGTGGAGCCCACGGTGATGGCGTTGGGCGCGCGGGCCGGCGAGTAGTTGCAGGCGTTGGCGCTGTCGTTGCCGGCGGCGACCACCGTCGTGACGCCCGCGGCAATGAGCCGCTCGGTCGCGTCGTCGATGGCCTGGATGCCCACGTCGCCCAGGCTCATGTTGGCGACGGCGGGCTTGACGTGGTTGGCCGCCACCCAGTCAATGCCGCCAATGACCTGCGCGTCGTTGCCGTAGCCCGAGCAGTCCAGCACGCGCACGCCGTGCAGGGTGACCTTCTTCGCCACGCCCCAGGTCGTGCCGCCCACCGTGCCGGACACGTGCGTGCCGTGGCCGTGGCAGTCGGACGGGTCGCTGTCGTTGTCGATGAAGTCGTAGCCGTTGCCGATGCGGCCGGTGAACTCCGTGTGGGTCTGACGGATGCCGGTGTCGATGACGTACGCGTGCACGCCGGTGCCGTCGACGTTGTAGGTGTACGAGCTGTTGCGCGGCAGGTCGCGCTGGTCGATGCGGTCAATGCCCCAGGTCGCGCCGGTCTGCGTCGCGGACACGTGGATGAGGCCGTTCTCCTGCACGTACGCCACGCGGGGGTCGGACAGCAGGCGCTGGGCCTCGGCCTCGGTCATGTTCGCGAGGAAGCCCTGGATGCTGTGCTCGAAGGTGCGCAGCACGCGGCCACCGCCCAGGGACGTCAGCTCCCGGGCCACGTTCGCCGCGCCCTGCTGACGGACCTCCTGCGCGGAGTCGCGCAGGACGACGATGTACTCGTTGGGGATGGCCCGCTCGCGGCGGATCATCTGCGCCGTGTGACCGAACTGCTCGCCGTCGGACTCCTGCGCCTCCGGCATCGGGCCGCACGCCGCGGCCAGCAGGGAGATGGCACTCACCGCCTGGGTCAGTTTCAGTTTCATTCGGCCTCTCGAGAACGTGCGGGCTCCGGGACGGAAGCCCTCGCACAAGCCGTGAAACTATATTTCCGGGAATATGCGGTCAATGCGGCTTGGGCAGGGTTGTCCGGTCCAGGTCGTCGCGGGTGGCTTCGTAATGCCTCGTCCTTTACATTGAGCGAACGTTCACTCAATCATGCGGGGCATGCCTCGTAACGCTGACGCCAACGCCGCCCTCCGGGAGAAGACGCGGGAGCGCGTGCTCCAGGCCGCGGTGCGGCTCTTCTCCCGGCACGGCTTCGATGGGACGAGTGTCCGCGCGCTCGCGCAGGAGGCGGACATCGCGGTGGGGCTGCTCTATTCGCACTTCGATTCGAAGGAGGCGGTGCTCTCCGCGCTGATGCGGTCGTCGATGCTGGACGTCGCCCGGACGCTGGAGGCCGCGGACAGGGAACCCACCGCGCGCGGCTTCGTCACGGTGCTGCTCACGTCCGCCGTGGAGATGCTGGACGCGCACCGGGACCTCTGGCGGCTGAGCCAGGGCCTGCGTCACCAGCCGGAAGTCCTGGCGCGCTTGAAGCTGCCGCTGGAGCAATTTCTGGGTGCCACGCACCAGCGGCTGACGCAGGCGCTCGCGGAGCGCGGTGTGCCGGACGCGGACATCGAGGCGCGGGTGCTCTTCGCCACCGTGGAAGGCGTCTCCCAGCAGTACGTGCAGCACGAAGGGGATTACCCCGCGGCGGCGGTGATCCAGGCCGTGGCCCGGCGGTGGCCTGGGGTGACTCGCAAGCGAAAGGCAGACACGCGATGAAACGGCTCAAGGTTCCCGGCGGTGAGATGGCGTGGTTCGAGGAAGGCCAGGGCACCCCGGTGGTGCTGGTGCACGGGACGCCGTCGTCCTCGCGCGAATGGCGCGACGTGGCCCGCCGGCTCACGCCGTCGTACCGCGTGCTCGCTCCGGACCACCTGGGCTTCGGGGACAGCGAGCGGCCCTCGGACTGGCGCACCTATTCACTGCCCTGGCACGTGGAGAACCTGCGCGCGTGGTTCGACCAGCTGTCGCTGGGGCCGTTCCACCTGGTGGTGCATGACTTCGGCGGGCCCATCGCGCTGCCGCTCGCCATCGCGGCGCCGGAGCGGGTGCTGAGCCTCACCGTGGTGCAGAGCTGGCTGTGGGACCTGAAGGGCCCCAACGTCGACAACGCGCTGATGCGGTGGCTGTACCTGTCCTGGAACTTCTCCGCGCGGACGCTGGTGAAGATGTCCTGGGGACGCCGCACGAAGCTGACGCGCGAGCTGCACCAGTCGTTCATGTCCCAGTTCCCGGACCGGGCGTCACGGATGGGCACCTGGGGCTTCGCGCGCTCCATCTCCCACGAAGGCCCGTGGATGGAGGAGCAGGGGAAGGGCCTGGGCAGGCTTGCGGATGTGCCGTCGCTCGTCGTCTGGGGCAGGGCGGACAAGGTCGTCAAGCCCGAGCACCTGTCCCGCTGGAAGCAGGCCCTGCCCCGGGCGCGCGTGCTGGAGCTGGAGGACGTGGGGCACTTCCCGCAGCTGGAAGCCCCTGACGCCCTGGGTGACGCGCTCCGTGAGCACCTGGCTATCGTTTGAGCCGGGAGCCCAGGCTCACTTCCGGTTCGCGCAGAAAGGGGCGTCGAAGGTCCCCGACAACTCCGTCGTCATCCCGTCGGACTTTCCCCGGACCTGGACCTCGAAGCTTCCCACGAGCCGGTCCGTCGTCGCGGTCGTCAGCTGGATGCTCCCGCTGGTGGCCACCGCGAGTGTCTCCGTCTCTCCGTCCGCGAGCCGCTGCTGGACCTGGACGAACCCGGGGCCGGTCTCGCTGCCGACCTCGAAGGTCCCTTCCGCGGGAGGGCCGAGGACCGAGACCATCACGAAGCGGGACGGCGGAAGGACATAGCCGGCGTCCGCGGGGGTCGTGCAGAGCCCGGAGAAGTCGCTGTCGGACAGGAGGGCAATCGTGAAAGAGGTCCCGCCGTCGGGGCTGCGCGGCAGGAGTTCGCCGGACCAGCTCACCGGAAAGGCCTTGTCTCCCTTCAAGGACCCCGCGCCCTCCGTCTGTTCCGACTTGGAGTCACAGGCAGAAAGGCAGAGCAGTCCGATGACGGGAAGGAGGTTCAAGCGCATGGGGTGTCCTCGATGAGTGAGCCGGGTTTTCTGGGGAGCCTATGCGAGCAGTGGGAATGCAGCACTCTGTCTCACGGTGCACCTGAGACAGGCGGGGAGCGGATTTCGCGGCGCGTCGCGATGAGGAACAGCCGGGGGAAGGGCAGCAGGACCGTGCCGTCGGGCAGGGCAGGGTAGGCGCGCGCGATCGCTGATTGATAGCGGGCGAGGAAGTCTGTCTTTTCGCCCGCGTCGAGCGGTTCGAGGAAGGGCCGGAGCCCCGAGCCCTTGAACCACTCCACCACCGCCGAAGCGCCGCCGGTCAGCGGGTGGAAGTACGTCGTGCGCCAGAGGTCCACCGTGGCACCGGCCTCGCGCAGCACGCGGTAATACCAGCTGGCATCCTGTCGTTCGGTCCGGGCGTTCGCGGCCCCCTTCAGCTTGTCCGCCCAGGGACCCTCGCTGGCCGTGTCGCGCATCAGCCGGTGCGACGGCTCGTCCAGGTTGTCCGGCATCTGCACGGCGAGGCTTCCCCCTGGCGTGAGCTTGTGGAGCAGCGCCGGCAAGAGGGTGGCGTGGTCCGGGACCCATTGCAGGACGGCATTGGCCAGGATGACGTCGTAGGGGCCGGGGTCGCTCCACGTCGCGATGTCTCCCGCGTCGAACCGGACGTCCGGCAGCCGCTTGCGCGCCGCGGTGAGCATGTCCGGGGAGCTGTCCATGCCGGTGACGGCGGCCGCCGGAAAGCGTGCGCGCAGCAGCTCCGTGGAGTTGCCCGGGCCGCAGCCGAGGTCCGCCGCGCGTTTCACTTCGGCCGTGGGAATCCGCGCGAGCAGGTCCCGGATGGGACGGTTCCGCTCGTCTTCGAATCGCGTGTACTGCGCCGCTGACCAGTCCATGGGCGTCCCCTTTCTTTATTCGGGAACCTACCGCGTCATGGCGGTGTCATGGGTTGTCCATGTCCTTGCGGGCATGCTCCCGCCCTTCGCGAATCGGTTAGCGTTCACTCATGCGCCTTTATCGTGCTTCCGCTGTCGTGTTGCTGATGGGGTTCCTCGCCTCGGGATGCAAACGGGACGCGGACACTCCGCCTCCCAAGGTCGCTGCTTCGATCGAGCTTCCGGCGCCCTTCCTCCAGGCGGGACTGGCGGCGCCCGTCACCGTCGCGGGACTGCCGGACACGGGCGAGGTGGACCTCGCGGAGCTGCGCGACTCCGTGGCGGATCCGAAGGTGCTCTCCGAAGCGGAGGTGGCGGCGCTTTCTCGTGAGGACGCCCGCCCCAGTCCGCCTCCTCCTGCGGCCGCCGCTCCGAGCCCGCGTCCCACCGAGGCCCCCGGACTGGGAGAGGCGGAGCTCCTGGACGCCCAGATGGGCGCGGAGATGGCGCGGCGCGAGAGGAATGTTCGCGAGGAGCGTGCGCAGCTTGAAGCAACGCGTTCCGCGCGAGCGCCTTCCGAGGACGCGGACGCCGAGGTGGAGGGCGGTGTCGCGGGAGGAGTCGTTGGGGGTGTCGTGGCCGGAATGTTCGGGGAGTCACCCCCATCGGCCGCGCCTCGTCCCATGTCGCAGGACCGCAATGCCATGATGCAGGTCATCAGGGGCAGCGGCAGTGGTGGCGGCGGAATCGCCCTGGGGGGACGCGCCGGCGCACCCGCGAAGAAGCAGGCCTCCAAGCCGGAGCCGGAGGCCCCCAAGCCCGTGCTGCCTCGCGTGGAGGCCGCGCCTCGCGCCGCCAAGGTGCTGGTGATGGGCGAGGACGGCCGCTACCAGCCGCTCAAGGCCCGCGCCGTGCGCGTCGTCACGTACATCCAGGGCTCCCGCGCGCGGACCGTGGTGGACCACCTGTTCGAGAACGACTCCGGCCGCAACCTCGAAGGCACGTTCTATTACCCGCTCCCCGGTGGGGCGACGGTGGCGGGCTTCGCGCTGTACTCGGGGGCGGTGGCGGTGGACACGCCCTCGCTGTTCCAGTCCTCGGACCTGCTGCCTCCCCTGGGCGATGACACGGCGGAGCCGGAGCGGCTCTCCGCTTCCGCGCCTCCGGCGGCGAAGGGCTCGAAGCGCGCGTGGGGTGACATCCAGGAGGCCCGCGTCGTGGAGCAGAAGCGCGCGCGGGAGGTGTACGAGGACGTCGTGCGCCGCAACGTGGACCCCGCGCTGCTCGAATGGTCGGGCGCGTCCACCTTCAGCGCCCGCGTGTTCCCCTTGCCGCCTCGTTCGCTCAAGCGCGTCGTCATCGCGTATGAGCAGACGCTCCTCTTCGACGGAACGCGCCTGCGCTACACATGGCCGCTGCCCCAGGACGCTGGAAAGGAATTGCGTGTCTCCGCTCGCGTTCACGTCGACCCCCGTCAGGCACTGGAGGTCGCGGTGCAGCCGGAGACGGGCGCGAAGGGCCGCAAGGTGGACGCCTGGCAGGTGTATGACTTTCCGAAGCTCACGGGGGACGGCGCGCTGGGCGTGGCGCTGAAGCCTCGCGGCGAGGACGCGGACGTGCTGGTGGGCTCGGACGGCGCGGGGCTCCCGGGCCGTGCCTTCCACGCGCGGGTGCGATTGCCAGAACGGCTGACCTCCGGCGCGGAGGGGCCTCCCACGGGGCGCGCGGTGCTGGTGGTGGACACGTCGCTGTCCTCCGAGGACGGCAACGCCTGGGCCATCCAGGCGGCCACGCTGCGTGCGCTCCTGGAGAAGGACGCGACGCTGAAGGAGTACGCGGTGCTCCTCTTCGACGTGCGCCCGCGCTGGCTGCACGGGCCGGGCTTCCGAACGAACGACGCGGCACACCGCCAGGCGACCTTCGCGGAGCTGGAGCGCGTCTATCTGGAGGGCGCGTCCCACGTGGACGGCGCGTTGGAGGAACTGGACCGGGCCGGGCTGGAATGGCTCAAGCCGTCCTCGTCCGGGGAGCGCGTGACGGCCTTCCTGCTCTCCGACGGCAACATCACCTGGGGGCAGAGCCGCGTGGACGCGCTCCTGTCCCGGCACCCGTGCGTGGAGTCCCTGCGCTGGGTGACGTACCGCTTCGGCGAGGCGGCGGTGAACACGGAGCTGTTTGACGCGCTGGCCCGCTCCAGCGGTGGGCGCGTGGTGAGCGTGCTGTCCGCGGCGGAGGTGGACGCCGCGGCGAAGGCGCACCGCGCGGCGTCCGTGGTGCTGTCCCGCGTGTCCGTGGTGGGCGCGGACGTGAAGGACCTGGTCGTGGCGGGCCGGCCCCGGCTCGTCTTCCCCGGCCAGGAGCTGCAGGTCGCCGGCCGGCTGCCGGGGCAGGGCGACGCGGCGCTGGAGGTGGTGACCCAGGCGGGCACCGGGCCCGAGCGCGTGCTGCGCATCCCCCTGCCCAAGGACGTGGACAGCGCGTTCGCGCCCCGGGCCTGGGCGGAGCTCTTCGTGTCCCGGCTGGTGTCCCTGGATGACGAACGCCTGGACCGGATGGTCGTGGCGCTCAGCCAGCACTACCGGCTGGCCAACGCCCGCGCGTCCATGCTCGTGCTGGAGTCCGAGGGCGACTACACGCGCTACGCCGTGCGCGACGAGCAGGTGGACCTGGACAACCTGGAGTCGCTGCGGCGCCGGGAGGAGGACCAGCGCCGCGACAAGCTGCTGGGCATCGCGCTGGACGGCGTGCCCGCCGAAGGCCGCGCGGTGGTGGCCCGGCTCGCGGAACAGAAGGGGATGCCCGCGCTCCTGCGCCGCCAACCGCTGCGGGACGCGCCCTACGCGGGCGGTGACGAGCGCATCCAGGCGGAGCTGGCCTATCGCAAGGCGCGGCGGGAGAACCGGGACGACGTGATGATCTACGAGGCCGTGGCGCGCAGGCGGGCCTTCTCCGGGGACACGTGGGGCGCCGTGCGCGCGCTGTCGTCGCCCGTGGAGCTGCGGCCTCGCGACGCGGAGGCGCTGCGGCTGGTGGGGTATGGCCTGCTGGCGCTGGGGCAGTACCCGGCGGCGGCGGAGCTCTTCGAGCACGTGCGCCTCAACCGCCCCTTCGAGGCGCAGGCCTTCCTGGAGGAGGCGCTCGCGCTGGATGCGGCGGGCCGCTATTCGGAGGCCGCACGCGACTACGAGATCGTCCTGGCGCGTCCCTGGAAGCGGCACGGCGAGGAGCTGCGCACGGTGGCGGGCTTCCACTACGCCCGGATGCTGGCGGGGCTGGAGCGTCAGCCCCGGCTCGCGCAGGCGGCCTCCGTGCTCCGGGAGCGGCGCGCCGGGCTTCAGGGCTTCAGGGGCGCGAAGGTGTTCGCGAACGCCACGCCCATCGACTACCAGCTCACCACGCACTGGAACTCGGACAACACGGACATCGACCTGTGGGTCATCGAGCCGGACGGGGAGAAGTGCTTCTACCAGCACAAGGAGACGAGGCTGGGCGGGCAGCTGTACTGGGACATCACGGACGGCCTGGGGCCGGAGCTGTACCACGCGCGCAAGGCGGCGCCGGGGCCGTACCACGTCGTGGTGCACTACTACGGCAAGCGGTCCGCGCGGGACGTGGTGCCCACCGCGCTGCTGCTCGTGAGCGACCGGAACGTCTTCACCGCCGAGGACATGGCCCAGCGGCGCTTCCAGGTGCGCATCCTGCCGGACACGAACTCGCGGCTGTTGTTGCGGCGCGAGGAGCTGGTGGCGTCGAAGGACCGCGTGTCCGCGCAGTCCTCACCGTGAGTCCCGCTGGCGCAGCCATGCGGTGATGGCTGCCTCGCAGGCGGCGCACCTCGAACCAGGTCGCGCGCCTGTCCAGGCTCGCGGCCACGTTCCTTGCGATGCGCGCGGGCATCTCCTGGCCCCGAGCGGCTTCACTTCAAGGGTGAGCGGTCGCGATGACCGCTCCAGCTGAGCGCCAGCTCATGGAGCGCAGACGACGCCCACACAGCCACCGGCGCCGTTGCCGCGCGCGACGTTGCCGCCTCCGTCGATGGCCGTGGGCGCGTGGATGCCCCAGCCCGTGTTGTTCTGGCAGACGTTGTTGGAGAGGGTGGGCGTGGCGCCCGGGAGGACGCGCAGGCCGTCGCCGCCGTTCGACGTGAAGCGGTTGCCGCGGACCGGGCCCTCCTGCGGAACGGGTTCGAAGTCCGGCAGGTTGTTCAGCGTCAGCCCGCCGCCGTTGTCCCGCCAGGTGTTGCCCCGGACGTCGAGCGTCTGGGCCGCCAGGCGCAGGCCCTCGCCATTGTTCATGACCCACGTGTTGCGCATCTGGAAGTCGAACGCCTGCCATTCGGGGTCCTCGGGCGTCCCGAAGGCGGTGTTGTTCGCGAGGATGGAGTTTTCGAACACCAGCTCGTAGCAATTGTCGAAGCGGCCGTTGCTCCACGTCAGGTCCGCCACGGAAGCGTTCTCCATGAACATGCTCGACCGGATGTGGATGCCGCCGGAGTAGCACCAGAGGGCGATCTCGTTCGACATGAAGGTCGAGCTGGAGATGCGCGTGTCGTGGAAGTCCACATACAGCGCCAACCCGTTCCGGGTGAATTGTGTCCCCCGGATGTCGATGGAGCCGCTCGTCGCGTCGAACTCGCTGCCGAAGCCCAGCGAGCTTCCGCTCACCCGCGAGTCCGTGAGCAGCAGCCCGCCACCGCCGAGCGTGTGGAAGATGGCGACGCCATTGCCGACGAGCGCGACCCGGTGCAGGTGCACGGTGGCGTTGTATGTGTACCCCCGGTTGAACCCCTGGATGGTGCCGTTGCGCACCGTGCTGTCGCGCTGTGAATCGATGCCCACCGTGTCGCCCGGTCCGCTGCCGGCCCGGCGCACCGTGTGGCCGCCCAGGTCGAGCACGACGCCCGGAGCCGCGATCGTCAGGGCGGGGATGGGCGTGCCCGCGCAGGTGAGGTCGCGCGTGAGCCGCGTGTTGCGGAACAGGACGTCGCCGCACCGGACGGCACGGGCCTCGAAGACTTCGGTCTCTTCCCGGGCGCCCGCCTTCGCGGTGGTGGCCGCGAGCAGCAGCAGGGCCAGGGGCCATGTCACGATTCCACCTTGAATGTGTCGCATGCTGACTTTCCCCCCTCACAGGAGGCCGTCCGCCCCCGAGCGGGGAGGCTGCTCACACCGGCCCTTGCGCCCCAGTCCGTCTGGCGGTGGCAGGCGACTGCGGGGAGAAGCACAGACCTACAGCGCCCCACGGGTTTGGGCTGTTGCTATCCTTCCAGTCCCTGCGACAGGAAGGACGGAGCACCATGACGAGGGCACCCGCCACCCGGACCGACTTGCGGGAGGCCTTGCGGCGCTTGGGCGTGGAGGAGGGCGACCTCGTGATGGTCCACGCCGGCCTGCGGAGCCTGGGGCCCGTCCTGGGCGGGGTGAACACCGTGGTGCAGGCGCTGCTCGACGCGGTGGGCCCCCGGGGCACGCTCATGGCGTACGTGGACTGGGAGATGGGCGTGGAGCCGGAGGACTTCGACGACCCGCGCCTGCGCGACGAGATCCCCACCTTCGACAAGCGCACCGCGCGCGCCATGCGCGACCACGGCATCCTCGCGGAGACGCTGAGGACCTGGCCCGGGGCCCTCCGGAGCGACCACCCGGACGCGGGCATGGTCGCCATCGGCCCTCGCGCGGAGTGGCTTTGCGCGGACCATCCCTTTCATTACGGCTACGGGCCCGGCTCGCCGCTGGCCCGGCTGGTGGAGGCGGAGGGCAAGGTGCTGATGCTCGGGGCGCCCCTGGAGACGCTCACGGTGCTGCACCACGCGGAGCACCTGGCGGACCTGCCCGGCAAGCGCGTGGTCCGCTACCAGCGGCCCCTCTTCGTCAACGGCGAGCGGCGCTGGGTGGACTTCGAGGAGTTCGACACCAGCGAGCCCGTGGCGGACGCCCTGCGCGCGTCCAGCGTGGACCCCTTCACGCGCATTGGCGAGCAGTGCCTGGCGGAAGGGATTGGCCGCTCCGGAAGCGTCGCCCTGGCGCCGTCCCATCTCTTCGACGCGCGCCGGTTGGTCCGCCGGGGTGTCGCCTGGTTGGAGGCGTCTTACGGGCTGGTGACGCGCACGTCGTCGTAGGTCGCCACGCCCGTCGCGTAGAAGCCCACCCTGCCCGTGGTCAGGGCCGTGTCCGTTCCCTGCACGCGGAGCACCCCGTCCACGAAGCCCTGGAGGGACGTGCCGCTGACGGTGAGGGTCAACGTGTAGAACGTGGACGTGCTCGCGGCGAACGGCACGGACTGAAGGGTCGTCGTCGAACCGGCGACCTTCTTGTTCAGCACCAGGTTCCCGTTGTGGAGGACCAGGAAGTAGAAGTTGTTGCCGTCCACGTAGCGGGCCACCAGGCCGTTGCGGATGGACGTGGAGCCGGTCTTCACGCGGGCGGAATGGGAGTAGTTCGCCCAGCTGGCCTGACCCGCCGTGACGATGTAGGTCGCGGACGATGAGGACTGCTGGCGGACTGCCTTCGAGCCGTCCGTGACGATGGCCCAGGAGCCGTTGCCGCTCGCGTTGGTCCAGCCGCCCGCGGGGAAGGCCGTGTACGACTCGAAGGTGTCCGACAGCAGCGCCGTCCCGGTGTCCGGCGGCGTCGTGACGCTCACCGCGCTGCTCGCGGTCGAGGCATTGCCAGCCGCGTCGTAGGCCCTCACGGTGTAGCTGTACGTGGTGGCGGGGCTCAGGCCCGACTCGCTGCACGCGCGCGCGGACACCGTGCACACCGTCGTGCTTCCCCGGAACACCTTGTAGGACGTGACGCCCACGTTGTCCGTGCTCGCGTTCCAGGCGAGGTCCACCGCGCTGCTGGAGGCCGCGGTCGCGGTCAGCCCGGTAGGCGCCGTGGGCGGCGTGGTGTCCGTGCTCGCGCACGGCGCGGTGGGCGTGCCCACGGAGGTGCCCGTCACGGCGGGCGCGGAGGAGTCGAACGTGTTGCCGCAGAAGGTCTGCTGGGGCGCGCTGTTGTCGTTGCGGATGAACGCGCCCGCCGCCTGCTGGAAGGTGTTGTTCGTGGCGGAGTTGCCGCCCAGGTCATAGCCGCCCGAGTCGGACTTCATCTTGAGCGCGTAGCTGCGGCTGCCCGCGATGATGTTGGCGTCCAGCATGTTGTGGTGGCCACGCAGCTCGATGAGGCTGCCCAGGAACTCCAGCGGCTCGTCGTTGTTGCGGCAGTCGTTGCGCGCGAACGTGTTGTCGTGTGCGTTCTCCTTCACGTTGAGACACTCCGACCCGAACGTGTGGACGGTGTTGTCGTGGATGCTGTTGAAGGAGCTGGTGTCATTCGCATACATCGGCTGGTCGGTCGACTTGGGGCTGGTGCCAATGTAGACGCCTTCGCCGTTGTGGTACTTGTAGCCGTCCACGTCGTCGCCCTTGCCGTACATCCCGCACCACTGGATGACCGAGTTGGCGATTTCGTTGTGGTGGGCGTTGTTGCGCATGCGGATGCACTCGCCGCCCGCGCCGTTGAGATACATGTCGCGAATCACCACGCCCGTGATGTCCCGGGACGTCTCCGCCGAGCCGATGTAGATGAGCCGTCCATCCGCGACGAGTGACTGGTTGGCGTCCTTGAAGCCGCGCACGCCGGACAGCGCCGTGGGCCAGGAAGCGTTGAGCAGCTTCTCCTGGCCGTCGATGGTGAAGCCCTCCAGCACGTAGTGGCTGTGGTCGATGTTGAAGATGCGCCCCGTGCCGAACAGCACCGCCTTGTAGCGTCCGGAGCGCGCCTTGCCGGTCTCCGGCCCCTTGAGCGTGATGGGCGCGGTCGCGGTGCCGGCGCGCTTCGTGGTGGGCCGCTCGCGGTAGGTGCCTGCCGCGAGGTGGATGACGGTGCCCGCGGTGGCCTTGTCCAGGGCCGCCTGAATCGTCTTCAGCGGCGCGGAGGAGGAGGTGCCGGCGTTCGAGTCGGAGCCGCTGGGGCTCACGTAGAGGGGCGCGGCGCCAGCGGAGAGGGGCAGGAGGGCCAGCGCGGCCAACGCGAAGAGTTTCAAGGGGGGGGCCTGGGGGAGAAGAGGAGGGTGGCTCAGGGGCAGCCGGAGCTGACCTCGAGCGCGTCGTAGGCCATCCAGCCGTTGCGGCGGGTGCCGGTGGCGGCGATGACGTAGCCGTAGATGAACTTCATGGTGCCGGACTGCTGACGGTAGCGGCCCGCGCTGTCCTGCACCCAGAGCGGGATGTCGATAGAGGGGGCGCCCGAGTTCGTGGGCACGTCCAGGCGCTGGAACTTCGTGCCCGCGGGGAAGTGGTCCACCGCCACGCCGCCCAGGCCGAAGCCCGGCACGTTGAAGGTGAGGTTCGCCGAGCGCAGGCCGTTGGCTCGCACCAGCGGCAGGTAGTCCCCCGCGCGCTCATGGGTCGCGGTGCTGTCGTAGACGACCTTCTTGAGCTCGATGCTGGTGTCATGCCAGTTGCGCACGGCGTAGCACGCCATCTTGCTCAGCCCGGAGCTCAGCGCGGAGACGTGGCCCACCTTCTCCTCGAAGGAGGTGCGGCCCAGGATGGCGGACATGGGCAGCCACCCGGCGCTGCCGTTGGACGTCGACGTCGCGAACGCGTGCAGCTCACCGGCGAACGTGCGCGTCTGGCCGTAGTTGAAGAGCGAGCGCGTCCGGGTGGACGTGCCCACCACCGTGCCGTTGCCGTCGCGGATGGGCACGCCGGTGGTGATGCCCCAGGAGTCATCGTCGTCCGGGTCGTTGGTCTGCACGCGGTTGCCGCCGGACGGCCGCAGCTTGCAGTTGTACGGGCTCTCCTCGCACACCGTCCCATTCACGCCGGAGAACGCCGCCTGCCGCGCGGTGGCCAGGTCCTCCGCGGACACCGTGTCCTCCTCGAACGCCTCGCCGCCACAGGCGACGGAGGCCAGCACCACCGCGCACAACACTGACTTTCTGAAGTTCATGATAAAAATGGAAATCCCATTCTGGCGGCTTTGTCAAATGGCGCGGTCCGCCATTGCTGGATGGTCGGCAAGAGGGAGTCTCGTCGTGCGGATTCGAGCCTGCTAGGGTTTGGAGCCGGCTGGATGTGGTGACGCGTTCGTGGAATGGGGGCTCCATGGCTGGGCTTGAAAAGATCAATCACATTGTCGTGTTGATGCTTGAGAACCGGTCGTTCGACCACATGCTTGGCTATTTGAAGAACTCTGGGCTTCCAGAGCTGGATGGCCAGGAGCAGGCGAACACCAACGTGTTCAACAACAGGGCCTACGGCCCCGAGCACCTGTCGAATCCGGTGTTCAAGGTGGATCCGGAGCACGGCTTCGAGGCCGTGAAAGAACAGATTGCCGGCGGGACGATGAGTGGGTTCGTCAAGAACTTCGCGCCGCGAGCCCAGGCCAAGGGGAAGGACCCCGGGCTCATCATGGGCTTCCACAACGAGAAGGAGGTTCCGACCTACGACTACCTCGCCAGGCGCTTTGCGGTGTGCGACCGGTGGTTCGCCCCGGTTCCGGGCCCGACCTGGCCCAACCGGCACTTCGCGCTGTGTGGCCACTCGGAAGGCAAGACGGGCAACGGTCACTTCATTGGCGCGCCCACCATCTTCGACCACCTGACCGCGAAGGGCGTCTCGTGGCGCTACTTCTCGCACGACGTCGCCTTCCTGCGAACGGCGACGAAGTACCTGGGGGACCTGCAGCACATCCGCAAGGTGCAGGACTTCTACACGCAGGCGAGTCAGGGCACCCTGCCGTCCGTCTCCTTCATTGATCCGAACTTCACGCTACAGGAGACCCTCTTCGGCTGGGGCTACTCGAACGACGACCACCCGCCGGCGGACATCCGCCGGGGGCAGCAGCTTGTTGCCCGCATCTACAACGTGCTGTTGCTGGCCCGGTACAACAAGTGGGCGGAGACGCTCTTCGTCGTCACCTACGACGAACACGGTGGCTTCTACGACCACGTGCCGCCGCCTGCCGCCGCCGCACCCGGCGGAGACCCCAGGTTCGCCTCCTACGGGGTCCGGGTGCCAGCCCTGGTCATCTCCCCCTGGGTGGAGTCCGGCAGCGTGTCCCACCAGGTCTTCGACCACACCTCCACGCTCAAGACCATCATCAACCGCTTCCTGGTTCCACGCGGTGGCGCGCCGGACATGGGAGAGCGTGTCGCCGCGGCCAATGACTTGAGTGCGCTCCTGACGCGCACCACGGCTCGGACGGATTGCAAGCCAGCGCCCGGCGTCCAGATCAACAATACGTCGGTCTTTCCGCTCAAGTTCGGCGACGTGGCGGGCCTTGAGAAGATGAAGAGCCTCGCGGAGCCGGCGGTGGCTTCCTTGACGCCAACGCTCGAGCCGACCGATATGCAGTTGGAAATGCTTGGATTGCGTGAAAAGGCAGTCGCGGCTGGCGTGCCAGTCGAGTTGCTCTGAGGGCTCGCGCGGATTTCGCCACCCGGGCCGTGTTAGGATTTCCCTCCACTGGTGATTCAAACGCCAGGGAGGGGGACCCATGGTGGTTTTTCAAGTCAAGAGGCCCGTCAACGTTGATGCGGCGCGTGGCGCGAAGCTCATGGCGGCGCTCGGCATCTTGGGACGTGTGGTGAACTCCGAAGCCTTTCGCAATCGCGTCATCTCGCATCCCTCGTACACCTGGGACGAGGGGCTCTCGAGCGAGCAGATTTACAACCGGCTGATCTGGGGAACTCCCAGCCCTACGCCCGGCAACTTGGGGGTGCCTCGCATCGTCGCCTTCGATTACGAGTTGCTGCCACGGCCCTGGTACAAGCGCAGTAAGCGTTCACGGGGGGCTGAAGGCCGCGAGCGTGAGCTGAGATTATGAGCCGGGCAGGAGCGAGGGCGCGGGAGTGCCGTGGAGATGGGCTTCGAGGGACGCCGTGAGAGAGTCGAGCACGTTGC